>CAZGUT010000001.1:0-268195 GCA_964529435.1 uncultured Candidatus Peribacteria bacterium
TTAAGGGCTGAGATGGCTAGATCTGGATTGAAGTGGATGTCTGCGACGATTGGGAGCGCGGTTCGGGCTTTGATTTCTGGGATTGCTTTTGCGGCTGCTTCATTTGGAATGGCTATTCGGATGAGTTGGCAGGCTGTGTCTTCAATCGTTTTGATTTCTTTGATAAGAGCGTCTACATCTTCAGTGTTTGCCGTGGCCATTGTTTGGATGACGATTGGGTGATCGCTTCCGATACATAAATCGCCAATTTTGCAGGTTCGGGTTTTGCGTCTTACAATAGTTGTCATAGTGGGGTGAGTGTAATTGACTTTTACCGCTTAGCAAAGGTATAATTTAGTTGCTTTTGGGACTTTCCCACGACCCCCGCCATGGCGGGGGATAATTTTTATACGTACAATTTCTTAAATCCTTCTTTGATTTTTTCGAAATCCAAACGATCTAACTCCCCTATTTTTGATTTTAATCTACGATAGTCAATCGTCCGGACATGCTGTAAGCACGCTATTGCATCAATTCCACCCTGTCTATATTGAATGTACCAATTCCCAGTTCTATGTTTTGTTGTAGCTGGAACAACTAGGTAATATGCATGAGTTAATTTTCGATATATAATTACAGGCCTTGTAAATAAATTACTTTTACCATTAATTTCAAATCCAACATTTTCACCAATACTTGCCCACCAAATTTCTCCTTCGTTAACATAAGGGGCTTTTTGAATTTTGGCATGTAGCCTTTCCTTCAGGCCAATCCATTCTAGAAATCTTTTTATGTGCATAAAAGAATTATATGTGAAGTTAGTGGTTTTTGTCCTGACGAAAACCTGAATTTTTGGCTTTTGGCATTGGATTGACAAGCAGTCCGGATTGGTGCTAGGTTTTTGTACTTTATATTGATTACCCCTAAACCATGCGTAGATCTGATTTACTTCCATTAATGGCGAGTTTGGCTTTATCAACAGCTTCTTGTCATGAATGTCCAGAACAGAAAGAGTGTTCTGATGATACGGCAGAGTGTGTTCTTGATACTTTAGATTCTGGGGATACCGGTGAAACGGATACTGATACGGACGCAGATGCGGACACTGATACTGACACAGACACAGACGCGGATACTGATGCGGACACAGATGCAGATACTGATACAGATGTAGAAGGGGAATTGATTATTTCCTTAGCTTCAGTTCCTGTTGCAGGTAGTACAGAATATGCTGCAGGAGAAGAAGATGTTAATTTTACTGGGATGGTGTTTCAGTGTGAAAGTTCTTCAGACTGCAGCGTGACGGAGATTAATGTTCAAGGTTGGCTTGATGACGATGGTGATGCAAGTGATTTTGTAACTGATAATTCCGGTACACATGGGACTACTTTAAGTGATTATGTTCCTACTAATGTTCGTTTGGAGGACGTGAGTGGAGGTCGGATTGGATATGAAAGTTTGAATTCGTCAGATAGTACAGTTGTGTTTTCTGATTTGGATTGGACTATTGAGGCGGGTGGCACTGAAATTTTATATGTCGCGGGTGATATTAGTGATGATGCTCATGCAGATGGAGATGGTGAAAATCTTGCTTTTGGAATTGTGGATGCAGAGGATGTTACGGCAGTGGATGCAGATGGGAACATTATGAATGTTTCTGGTGATGCTAATGCTGATCAGCTTGTTTACGCTACTGTTGTAGGCCCTGGTACTTTGGATGTTTCTGTTTCTGCAGATACTCCTCTTGAAGATATTGTTGTTGCCGATGGTGATGATGTTGAAGTTTCTAAATATAGATTCGCTTCAAATGGTTCTGAGTTTGTTGTTGGAGAGTTAGAGTTGCTTGTAGATTCTGCTGTAGCAAATAACATAAGGTCTGTAATTATTTCCTATGAAAATTCTGATGGGGATGTTGAAGAGGATGAAACTTACTTTGCGGGAGATACTGCTGCTTTTTCTGGTTTAGATCTTTTTGTGGCCGAAGATGACACTGCTGATTTAACTGTCTATGTTGAAACGAATACTATGTCTAGTGGGGCTGTGGCTGGAGATGAATTTCAGATTTTGCTTGGAACGTATGAGGCTACTGATCAAAATTCTGGGGACACTTATTCTGGTGAATTAGATTCTGCTGAGCATGCGAATGTTAACTACATGCACGTCTATGAAACTAAGCCAACTTTGGCACTTTCATCTAGTTCGCCAACTGGGAATCGGTCTGTAAGTGCTAATGATGACGCATTTGTTTTCGATGTAACAGTTGATAATGAAGAGGAGCTTCTTGTGGAGCAAGTGACAGTTGATATGGTTTCAGATGCTGATTTTGATACTGGTGCAAGTATTGAAGCTTATTTAAAAGTTAGTGGAAGTGTTGTTGCAACAGGAACTGTGGTTTTTATTGATGATTCTAATGCGAGTGTAGAGTTTATTCCTTCTTCGGATATTGAGATAGCAAGGGGTACTACTGAGACTTTTACTTTGGAAATAGATACGGCTACTTTGCTTGATGAAGATGCTGGGGTGGATGATCCTTTGGCGTTTTCAATCGACCTTGGGACTGCTGATGCTGATGGAGATTTTTGGTGGAATGACAGCAATGAAACTGTGAAGTGGTGTGGCGCTGTGGCTAGTACAACCTTCTGGAGTGACACGGTTAGGTACTAAGCTTCTTGACTTTCACCTGTAAAACACCTAAAATCTTTTCGCCTTTAGAAAAGAGGTATTTATTTTGTAGCCCCCAAGTCCATCGCAAAGAAATTCCGCAAAAATGGAATGATTAGATCAAAGACTGTTCGTCTGATTGGTATGGAGGAGGAACAGATGGGAATTGTTGGGGTTGAGAAAGCCATGAGCCTTGCTAAGGAGAATGATGTGGATCTGGTTGAAGTGGCGCCGAATGCGACGCCGCCGGTGTGTCGGCTGATGGATTATGGGAAGTATTTGTACCGAATGAAGAAGCAGGAGCGGAAACATAAGGCTAAGCAGAAAAAACATGAGGTGAAAGGTGTGCGAGTTAGTCTGCGAACTGATGTGCATGACCTGGAAGTGAAGATGAAAAGAGCGAGGAAATTCATTGAAGAAGGGAACTCGTTGAAGGTGCAGTTGATATTCCGTGGGAGAGAAATTACACATTTTGACTTGGCAGTTGAGAAAATGGAGTATATAAAGGAGCAGCTCAAAGATATTGCAAAGGTTGATCAGGAGCCAAAAAGACAGGGTTACAACCTGCTAATGATACTTTCACCACTTAAATAGCTTAAAAAATGAAGCAAAAAACACACAGCGGCGCGAAGAAACGTGCAAAGAAAACTGGGTCTGGAAAGGTTCGGTTGCAGAAAGCTGCGCATAGTCATCGTTTATATCCGAAGAACAAGAGGCAGAAGAATCTTGGTGGTGGCAAGTTTGTTGCTGCAAAAGGAGATGCAAAGAATTTGAAGAAATTACTTAATTAATTCTTTCGTTGACCCGTGGCGTGCCCCGCCTATGGTCGCGATTACTTTTTAACCCCCATCCTTATGGCACGTGTGAAACGTGGAACCGTTCAGCGGCGAAGGCACAACAAAGTGCTGAAAGCTGCTAAAGGATATCGTGGGCTGCGTAGCCGTCTTTTCCGTCAGGCAAAGAATGCGGTTATGAAAGCGGGCATGCATTCGTACACTCATCGTCGGACTAAGAAACGGGAGTTTCGCCGGTTATGGATTGCGCGACTGAATGCTGCTTGTCGAGCTAACGGTATTAATTACAGTCGCTTTATTAATGCGATGCATGAAAAACAGATTGGTCTAGACCGGAAGGTGCTGAGTGATATTGCGATTCATGAGCCTGAAGTTTTTGCGGAGATTGTGAAGAAGGTGAAGTAGTGGTAGACTTTGTTTCCGTAAAAACCGCTTATGAAAGCCATTTTGCGAAAGTGGGTGCTGGAAGTGCTGCGTTTCCTTGCGAGACGTGAGCTTAAGCGCGTGGGGCCGCGGATTGTGGGCATCACGGGTAGTGCTGGGAAGACAGGCGGGAAAGAGGTTATTTATGATGTTTTGGCGAGAAGGTTGGAGGTGCGGAAGAGTGAGAAAAATTTGAATACGGAGTTTGGGACCGTGCTTGCTGTGCTTGGTGAGAAATCTGGGTGTGCGTCAGTGGGGAAGTGGATTGGGATTTTGTGGCGGGGGGTAAGGAAAAGTTTGAGAAAGCCGGAGATGTATGAGTCGCTTGTGCTTGAAATGGGTGTGGACAGGCCGGGGGATATGGATGAGATTTTGACGGTGATCAGGCCGGATGTGATGGTATTTTTGAATGTGAAGGAGGAGCATATGGATAAGGGGCAGTTTGCGAATCGGCAGGCGATTTTTGAGGAGAAGTCCAAGGCTTGTTATGCGGTGCCTGAGGATGGTTGGGTTGTTTTGAATACGGATGATAATTTTGTGAAACAGCTTGATGGGAAATTGCCAGCAGGGATTGTGACGGTTGGGACAAGTGAGGGGACTGATTTGTGGGCTAAGGATGTGGAGACTAGTTTGGATGGGCTTAAGTTTGTTTTGGTTTATGAAGGGAAGGAGAAGGTTGTGCATTTGCCAAATGTTTTGGGGTCGTGTCATGTGACGATTGCGCTTGCGGCAATTGCGGTGGCATTTATTCATGGGCTGCCTTGGAAAACAATTGATATGGCACTGAAGGAGTTTAGGTTGCCGCCGGGGCGGATGAACAAAATTGATGGAAAGGATGGAGCGATGATTATTGATAGTTCTTATAATGCTTCACCGCACAGTATGGAGGCGGCGCTTGAGGTGTTGGGGCTTTTTGATGGGCGAAAAATTGCTGCATTGGGAACTATGAATGAGCTTGGCGAGCTGACTGAAAGTGCACATTTGAAGGTTGGGAAATTGGCTGCGCGGACTGCTGATGTGTTAATAGCGGTTGGGAGACATGCAAAGAGTTTGGCTGAGGGCGCACGGCGTGAAGGAATGTCTACTTCTGTTATTCATGTGTTCCGAAATTCTAAAGAGGCTGGTGCCTTTTTGGAGGGCATGTTGGAGAGGGGAGATACTGTGCTTGCTAAGGGGTCGCAGAATAATGTGAGAATGGAACATTTGGTGAAAGTTTGTATGAAAGAGCCGGAACAGGCGAGACATTTGCTTGTTAGGCAGGAGCCTTATTGGTTAAGTCGACTTTAAAATGCTTATTGGACATCAGAAAATTTTTGAGGGGTTGAAGGCGGAAGTGGAGTCTGGGAGGCTGCATCATTGTCAGCTTTTTGTTGGGCCGAGGCATGTGGGGAAAACTAAGGCGGCACTGAATTTGGCGATTTCCATGCAAGGCGCTGAAGGTGATGTGATTCTGAAGAAACAGATTTTGGAGGGGGCTGATGCAGATACTCTGATTTTTTTGGACGACGGGGAGACCTTGCCAATTAAGACTGTCCGGGCGGAGATTATTGAGAGGACAAGTCAGACTCATCGTCGGCCTTATTTAATTGTCGTCATTGAAAATATTGGGCGAATGAAAATTGAAGCTATGAATGCACTGTTGAAGACTTTAGAGGAGCCGCATGAAGGGGTTGTGTTTTTTCTGACGGCGAATAAGGAGGAGGATATTATTCCGACAATTCGTTCCAGGGCGCGGGTGACGGATTTTCACACGGTTAGTGACAAGCTTTTGCGTGGGGAATGTGCCGGGAATGTTTATGAGGAGCAGCTTGTGATGTTTGCGATGGGCCGGCCTGGGAAGTTGAAACGTTTGTTGGAGGATAGTGAGTATTTTGAGGCGCATCAGGAAATGTATCAGGCGGTGAATCGGTTTTTGGAGGATCCGAATGAGCATGGGGTTTTTGCGATGGTTCGGAAATATGAAAAGAGCGAGCTTTTGCAGGAATTACTTGATATACTTTTGCACCGCGTGAGGACTTTTGCTTTGGCTGGGCAAAGCCCGGTAGTGCTTGAACATTTGGATTTTACGCGAGTCATGGATACTATTGAGGTCGTGAAGCAGGACCTTGACCGGAATGTGAATAAAAAACTGCTTCTGGAAAATCTACTTTTACCCTTTGCACCTTAAATTATGTTTGCTTGGATACTACTTATTGCTTCGTTCTCGGTTTTGGTTTTGATGTTTTTAAGACGACTGCGTTTGACGCGGCAAGATTTGGCTTTTCAGGATAATTTGGCGGAAGAGGAGGCAGCGGAAAAGATGGAGGAAGAGCTTTTGGAGGAGGCTGAAGAAATGGAGTCGGCACCGGAGGATGAACCTGTTAAAGTACGGGGTGCACGGAAGGCGTTTTTGGAGGCGGATACGCATTTTAGTCGTGGGGATTTGGATGCAGCGGAGCCTTTGTTTTTGGCGGTGGTTGATCTTGATGAAGGGCATTTGGATGCGCATCATAAATTGGGGATGTTGTATATGAAGAAGGAGGATTTTGGGCAGGCGGAATTGTTCTTTTCCAAGTTGGTGAATTTGAAGAAGGATCCAGTGTATTTCAGTAATTTGGGGGCTGCGCTGTATCAGCAGCAGCGTTTGGTTGAGGCTGCGGAGGCTTATGAGAATGCCATTGCCATGGATAATCGGCGGGGAGCGCGGCTTCAGAGTTTGGCACAGGTTTATTATGAGCTTGGAGATGATGATAAGGCCTTGAAATATTTTGAGCTCGCCGCGCGGAAGAAACCAAAAGATACTGGCTTGAAGATGTTATTGGCGGAGTATTATGAGCGGCTGGAGATGTTTGAAGAGGCTGCTATAGTTCTTGAGAAGATTTTGGAGAAAGAGCCGTATAACAAAGAAGTTAAGAAGATGTTGAAGGGGGTGAGGGGGAGGGGTTAGCTTTCTGTTTCTTTTAGGCTCTCTTCCAAGAATTTATCTGGGTTTTCTTGTTTTCTGCTTTTTTTCTCTGCTTTTGCTCGTTTTTCTTTTTTGGCTTTTTTCTTTATTTTTTGTGCTTCATGTTTGATGACAGCAGGTATGTTAGGCATTGTCTTTGCGGGTAAAATGTGGTATAATTCGTGGATTACTTAATTAAATTTTACCACATGGGCGGACCTACTGAAACACTTGATGCCGGTGAAGCTGCAGAAGCTACACCAGATAGACTGCCACAGTCTGAAGTCTTGAGAAAGCGCGATGACATTAAGTCTTATTTTAATTTGGCGTATGGAAATATGTGTTTTGATCACGAAAAGGCCGCTGGGGAAGCTGGTTTTGCGAGCAGAGAAGAGGCTGATCAATATTTATCTCAACTTACAGGAATGAATTATGGCCCTGATTTGAAAAGTGGTGACCTTATCGTAACCCCTGATGGAGAAGAAGGGGAGTACTTTGCAACAGCAGCTGAATTTTTGTCTGTTGTGGAGGGTCTGCCAGATTCTATCTGGAAAGGAAACAATCTTCCCATCGCTAGAGCTAATGCTTACGCTGAGCGTGTTGGTTTCCCTTTGGATGTACGAACTATGAGTGCTCGTTCAATTTATGCAGAGCTAGAACAGTATAATGTGTTAGAGATGAGCAACGGAGATACTATCAGTACTTCTTCTGGACGCACATATGAAAGAGATGGTGAGAATATTTATTACAATTCGAACCCTGACGGCAATAATTTGTGGGGATCTCTTAGTGGTGGGTCAGAATATTATGTGAAACGGGGTTCAAATTTCCTCCATGTTGTGCAAGAAAACCATTTCTATGATGCGACCCGTGGGGAAAGTAGAACTGTTTATATTAGTGATGTTGATGGCAAGAAAACTTTTTTTGATGAAAACGGAAATCTTGATGCTGCTCTCACGAGAAGAGAAAATGCAGAATAAAGATGGTGTTTGACGAGGTCTTGGATTTGTTATAGGCTGGGGTCTTAGTTTTTAAAACCCTGAATTATGGCTTTACCTAGACCTTTGTTGACTCTTGCGGCTTTTGAATTGGCAGGATGTGCGGGAACGCAGATGCCGGAGGTGCAGGCGCCTGTCGCACAGGAGTGGCAGGCTTCTCTGGGAGTTATAGCTGCTGAAGATACTGCTGTTAAATGTGCTCATGCCTTGGCTCTTGAAGGTGGGGATGGTGGCCGGGTTACTTATGCTAGTGGAGAGGGTTCTGGTTATGGTCTCACTCTTACGCCTGACTTGGCCTTGAAATTAGATTTTGATTTAGAAGGAGATCCATTTGGTCGTGCCGCTGATGCTACACCGATTGCTCGACAGCTTACTGTTTGTGAAAGAACTGATGGCACGGCAGAGCCCATAAATACTGATACTGGTTTTTGCTGGCAGTATATGATTATGGCGCCTGGTGTTTTGAGGGCTGTTGTTACGCCCGATGGGGAAGCAGCTTATGATCTTCGGGATGTATATGCTTGTAAGCCTGGTCGTTGTAAAGATGGGACTAGGGCTCCTTTATGGATTAGGGTACCTTCTGAAGCTTTGAATGAGGAGGATCAAATTCCTGCTTCTTTAAATTTAGACTTTTTGCAAGATTATGCTGGAGGGCAATATCCAGGGCATCTTGGAGAACTTATTGCTACTGAGGCGTGTCAGAGTGTGTTGGAATAGATATTTGCCTTTTTAGGGGCAATGTGTTATAATTACAGGGTGGAATTATCTTTAACTATTTAAAAATGGTTGATCTTCAGAGAGATGATACTGACAAAGAACCTGGGCCAGATAAGCTGGGGCGGGATCAGCTTGCTCCTCTAAATCGATTGGTAAATTATTTCCATCCTACTAGAGACAATCTTGATATATTCGCAGAAAGATGGATATGTTCTTATCCCACTCATGGTGAACTTCCTTTCCCAGACGGGTGGGAAATAAAAATAGATTCATATCCAAATCGGTTTTGCATCGTAACTATTACTAGAGATACACAAACTTCTCAACTTATTGTCTCCTTAAAGGCAGCTGAATTTGGTACCATTCGGGCTAGAAGTGCGCTAGATCTTACGGAAGCTGCTGCGTTTTTAAATGAGTTAGATGGGGTTTTGACTAGATTAGAAGGCGGGGATTCTGGATCTGCTGCAAAAGAGGTTTTGGATGAGAATTAGTCCTCTTCTAAGGTCTCTTCGACTTTTTCTTCTTCTGGATTACCTTCCAGCCATTTTTCGGGGCGGGCTTCGTAGTAGGTGTGGATGTTTTCGCGTTCGCCGGGGGTGCCGTCGCCGTAAGTGATGGTGCGGTACCATTCAACTTGGAAGCCGGTGTGGGCGTATTCTTCAAATTCGCGGACTCCTGGTTCTAGTTCGTCAGTGTAGATGGTTACTGCTTCACCGGGAGAGACGTAGCTGTGGTAGCTTGGGCCTTCCATTTGAACAGAGCGGCCGTCGTTTGTTCCGTACATGACAAAGTATGCCAGGGCTCCGTCTGTGTAGCCTTGGACAAGGATGTCTCCGGGCGTGTCGTTAATGAAGCGGAGGTCGGGCAGGGGCTGGTATACGGTTGCATCTAGGCCGTAGCCGTTGGGGTAGGCGTAATATGAAACTGCGTATGAGTGTTCTTGGCGGTAAGTGATTGGGAGGCCAACGTAGAGTGCTGCGCGGTACATGGTGGATGAGACTTGGCAGAGGCCGCCGCCGTATTCTGGTTTGGTTTCGTCACCTTTGATTACAAGTTCTTCACGCCAGCCGTGGGCGCCGTCCACTGGGCCGAGTAGGGCTGTGAAAGAGAATTCTTCGCCTTGGGGGATGATTGTGCTGTTGAAAATGTCCATGCCCACGCCAATGTTGTAGATGCGGTTGTATGGTGAGCCAGAAAAAGAGGTGTAGCCAAATTCTAGGAGGTCTGTGATGCCGCGTTCAGAGAGGGATTCTGGAACGGTGACTTCTGGCATTGTGGTTTCAATTGGGATTGTTATGTCTGAATCGTCTGAGTTGGCGATTGCGTTTTGGAGGAGGGTGAGGAATTCGTCGCGGAGGATGGATTTCCCAAATCTTGCGCTGCCATCAAAGAGGTAATTGCCGTATTCGTTTTCTGTGATTGTGACTGGTTCTGGTTCTTCTTCTACGGTTTCAGACAGTTCAGTGTCTATGTATGTGTTGAGGGGTGTTGGGTCAATTACGAAGTTTTGTTCTTCGCCGGGGAGGATTAGATCTATGTGTTCCCAGAGGTTGAGATCCCATGTTGCGCCCCATTCGCCGAGAAGGGTGATGGAGAGGGCGGCGGTTTCTTGGGCTTGGGAGAGGAGTGATTCTAAGGTTTCATTGCGGATTTCTGGTTCAGATGTGAGGAGGGGGAGGGGGGCGGTTTCTGGGGTCTGGAATTCGAGCCAGTAGTCTTGGATTTGTTCTGAGAGGGTGGTGGTGTCTATTCCGTAACCGATTTGTTCTGGGTCGATTTGGACTTGGCCGTTTGAGTAGTAGTAAGTGGCGGATTTGGTTCCTTGTTCGATGTTGGAATCTGCGAAAGCTGCTTTGAGTAGGGTTTCGTCGGTTTTTAAGTCATAAGAGATTTTACCGCCGAAGAGATAAATCATGAGTTTTTCCTGTTTGCTTGTGCCAATCATGAAATTGTTAAGAATAGTTTCTATTTTTTCCGTTTGGGGGGTTATGTTTAGGTCGTTTGGGGTTAAGACGATGTCTCCGCGTTCTGAAGTCCAAGTGATTTCCTTGTCTAAGAAATTTTGGGTTTGAGATTTAATTTCTATGAGAACGCAGGTGAAGTCGTCACAGCCTGTTGAAGAGAGTTCGAGTTGTGGGATGGAGAGTTTGTTGATAAATGCTTGCTCTGGAAGCTTGGAAACATGGTGTGCAAAAGCGGTTACTGAGATTGCTAAAACGGCTAGGGCTCCAGCAATTAGAACTTGGATTATTGGCTTTTTCATGTGAGCTGCGCTGTTTTAGGCTTTTGTTGAGACGCTCCCGCGTCGAGGGTTGGCTAGCACACTCCGCTTCGCTTTGTGTGTGTTGGCAGGAGTAATTTTAGCACTATTGGCGTAATAAAGGTTGTGAAAAATGCCATGAAGACGAGGATTGAGAAAATTTCTTCTGTAATTATTCCGTAGCTTAGCCCGATGCTGGCTAGAATGAGTTCTACTGCGCCGCGGCCATTCATGGCGAATCCGATGATTGCAGATTGTCGGCGGCTTTTGCCAAAGAAACGTGCGACTAGACCTGCACCGACAACTTTTCCGATTATTGCGGCGGCTAGGATGGAGCCGAGGAAGGCTAGTTGGGTTGTGTCTTTGAGGAAGGCAAAGTCTACATGGAAACCAAGTGAGACAAAGAATATTGGGCCTAGGAAGCTGTAGCTGAGACCGAAGAGACGGTCTTCGATTTTTCTATAAATGTGTTGGTTGATGAGTTCTTCTTTCACAAAGAGGCCGGCCATGTATGCGCCGATAACGAAATGGATGCCGAGTTTTTCAGCAATAAATCCAAACAGGAATCCAAAGATTAATGTTAGGGTGAAGGCTTTGCCGCCAGTCGCATTGAAGAATTTTTCAAAGAAGTGAACGAAGACTTTTTTACCGAGGAGAAAAATAACTCCGAAGAAGGCTAAGAGTTTGAGAAGTAGGAAGCCAATTTCCATTGCGGTGATTGAGCCTGCGGTTGCGACTGTGAGAACAACGGAGACTAGGACGAAGGCGATGATGTCGTCTGCGACTGCTGCAACCATTACCAGGTTTTTGATTTCTTTGTTTTGGTATTTGAGGTCTTTGAAAAGCTTTACAGTTACGGAGATGGCTGTGATGGAAAGGCCCATACCAACAAAGACTGATTGGATTGTTGTTGCGCCGAATAATTCTGCTACAAAAAATCCTAAGCCAAAGGGAAGGGCTACGCCGGCGGCTGCAATTGCCAGGCCGAGTTTTGAGGCCTTCATTAATTGTTTTGGTTCTGTTTCCAGGCCGGCGTGAAGCATCAGGAAGAAGATTCCGAGCTCGGCTAGGATTTTGATCATTTCTGTTTCGTGGAAAAGGTTAAGCAAGGCGGGACCAAAAATAAGCCCGGCAAGTAGCTCACCAAGAAGCAGGGGTAGCTTCAGGGCACGAAAAATCATACCCATCGTCCACACCACTACCATTATCAGCAGCAGGGTTTCAATCTCGGTCGACATATTCTGGCGGGATTATTTCCATTTCATTTGGGATCTCTTTCATGTCGCTTTTGGCTTTTTTCTTGCGACTTGAGCGAAAGAGATTTTTTGCCAATTTCCAGAAGCCAGTGGCTGTTTCTTTTGTCAGCTTGCCGGCTTCTCCTGAATGTTCTTTGAGAGCTTTGCGCGTTTCTTTTCCTTTTTGTGGTGCCATTGTTACGCCAATCGCGGATCCAATTGCAGTCCCGATAATCGCACCCATGACAATTTTATCCAGGGTGGATTTTTTCTTTTTCGGTTGTTCTTCGTCTTTTGACATAGGAGTTAGTGTTAGGAGGGAAAGCTCAGAATTAGGACGTTGTCCTGTTCCGAGTGTCCCGTGCATAATCCACGGATTTTGTAAGGCGGATCAAGTTTACCTTAATCGTACCAGGGAAGGAAACTTCTTCCGCGATTTTGTCTGCGATGCCTTCCGCCATTCCTGGCATTTTTCCGTCGTCGATTTGGTCTTTATTCACTATTACGCGCACTTCACGGCCGGCTGACATTGTGAAGACTTTGTTCACTCCTTCAAAAGATTGTGCGGTTTCTTCAAGTTGTTTCATGCGCTCAAAGTATTGGATGATTGATTCTTGCCGGGCCCCTGGCCGACTTCCTGAAATCCCGTCTGCAGCTTTGACAATGAAGTCTGCTGGGCTTTTGCAGGGGGCTTTGTCGTGGTGGACGTAAGCTGCGTATGCAATTTCTTCTGGGTATCCGAATTTTTCTAGTAGTTCTTTGGAAAGTTCATCATGTGCACCTCCAATGTCGTGATCAATTGCCTTACCAAGGTCATGGAAGAAGGTTGCTTTGACGGCGGTTTCAACATCTGAACCAATAAGTTCCGCAATCACTCTGGCTGCATGTGTCATTTCAATTGTGTGGAAGAGGACGTTCTGCCCGTAACTGGTTCGGTAGTAAAGCCGGCCCATAAGGTTCACCAGTTTTGGATCCATCTCTTTGAGGTTCAGCCCAGCTTCTTTCACTGCCCATCTTCCTTTTTTATTGCACTCTGACATGATTTCTTTTTCTGATTCTTCAACCGTTTTTTTGATCATTGCGTGGTTGATTTTGTTGGTTTTGCGAGACAGCTTTTGCATTTTTTCAATTGCTCGTTTTGCAATGTATCGGCGTAGCAAGTTCACGCCTCCAACGTGAATGTTTTTTGGGTCTCCACCTAGATTGAAAATCACAGACACAGGAAGCAGGCTTTCCAAGTAGGTGATGTTCTTTCCGTTTTTACCGACCAGCGCTCCTTTGAATTTGTCGTTTGAGACGACGATGCTGGTAGTGTTTTTATCTACTGAGCTTTGAACCCCAAGGCGTTGTACCACAAGCTGCACGACAGCTGTTGCGTGACGCATAATGTCTTCTTCATATTCTTCCAGTTCTGCGTTTTGGCGGATTTCTTTGTTTTCCGTGATGACGTTTTTCAGCTCTTCGCGGGCTTGCTTAAGTGCTTGTTCTCGAGTAAGTTTGCTTGTTTTTGTGAGCTGATCAATTATTTTTTGAGCTATTTCTTCGTATGAGCTACGTGCGTTTTTGATTTCTGTTTTTATGCCTTTTTGATTGCTTTCGTAGCTTTTGTTCCGGTCTTCACGACGTTTGAGAATGTCTTCTTTTTGTTCGATTGAGCTTTTGAGCCGGTCAATGCTAGCGTGCATTGATTTTTCTTCTCGCTCAAAAGCTTCTTTCATTTGTTCACCTTTTTCTTTTGCTTCTGCCCGAATTTCTGCTGCTTTTTCTTTTGCTTCTTCCAGTTTTTTCTCTTCGCTAATGAGGCTTTCTCCCGTTTTTGTGGTTGGGAAAATGTAACCGGCAGTAGTACCTGCAGTCGCTGCAACGATTAAACCGATGATGAGCCAAATAGACATTTGTTTTGTGATTATTTTTTTATGCCTACAAGTCCGCCAAGAACGGAGCCAATGATTGATCCAAATGCCATTCCAAAGAACGGCGCCATCAAAAAGAAGTCTTCTGATTCGTCTATTATTCCTTCTTCTGGAAGAATTCCTATCATTATCCAGTGAATCAGCAGGCCGAGCAGTAAGCCGGCAAAAAGCCCGAGGATTGCAGCCGCAAGCGCATATATAGTCATCCGGATAAAAAGATTCTTGATTTTCATTTGTAGGATTAAGCAGGGGGATTGTAGCAGAAGGCGGGACTAAGATAAAGCTGCTTCAAAATTGCCAGCGGCGAGGCGCTGGAGGAGTTGACGGTCTTCCCGGGAGAGAGGGGCTGCGCCTGGAGTGTCATCTGTAAAGCCGTCTGCCTGTAGCCAACCGAGAGTGTTTCTAGCTAGTTTTTTAAGTTGGAGTTTTTGCTTCCAGTCTGTTGAGCTGCCATACGTTCTCCAAAATATTAGTAGTTCCTCTGTGACTGTTCTCAGTTGTTTCATAGGTTCTTTAAGTTTTGATCTAGAGAGCCTTGCAAAATGTCTTTGCAGTTGATGGAATCTGAATTGCAGGAGATTTGGATCTCTGCCTATTTCTAGTCGCCTTACAATGTGAAAATCTTCACGTGAAACGCTATTTGTACTACCACCAGAGTCCTCAAAATCGTCTGCCATTGCTCTTGTGAGTTGAGCTATTATGTCGTTCTGCATCCAAGTAATTTCTTCTCCTGGCTCATCTAGTGTTTCTATATGTTGCCTCCAGTACTCTCCAACTAAACGATATAACTCGCCTATTCTTCCTTGTTCAAGGGCAGTGGTAAATTGGCCTGTTAAGATTTCCCTTTGTCCCATATTTTCGTTTACTGAGGCTTTTTATACGCCTTTTCCTCGGTTTCGTCAATTTAAGGTTTGACACAAATGTTAAAACCAGGCTCCGTGACCGGCGCCGGTCAGGTATGGGATAGAACGAGCGTTTGGCAAGAGGCCGATGGGCTAGGCTACTTGCTTGAGTCGTTTTTTCTCTCGGCCTTTTTTGAAATATTTTTTCATACTGCTTTCAAGGCTTGATGTTGCTTCATCCATACATTCCGTTACGGTGTGTTTTGCGCCGCGGGCCGCGAGGGGACGGGTTTTTGGTAAGTCTAGGTTGTAGCTGAATTTGAAAACCACGCGTTTGAACTGTTTGATTTTTTCAATGCCGACGTCCAGGGTGGTCGTGTCTTCATCTGGATAATGGGCTGTGACAATGGTCGTAAGCTTTTTTAGCTTCTGTTGCAAATACTCCTCAAACTGTTCCTTTTCGGGGTCAGTGAGGTTTTTGATCCGCCTGTGTACTCTCATAGAATGAAGGGTTAGGAAGCGATGGTTGATTGTATCATATTTAGGATGGACTTTTCCAGTGTTCTTCGGGAGTTTGGCTTGCGATGTTGTATTTTCTGGCAGCTAAAAATAGATAGTCTGAGAGGCGATTGAGATAAGGGGATGGGGGATGGGCTAAGCGTTCCGCAAGGCGCGCAATTGTTCTGGTGACGTGTGCCTGAGCAGCGAGTTCTGAGCCACCTGGCAGGATGAAATTTTTGAGTGGAGGTAGTTTTGATTCGAGCTGAGCTAGTTCTTGTTCTAGGCGTTTGAGATTTGGTTCTTTGTTTGCGCCAATCGAGAGAAGATCTTTTTGGATTTGTTTGAGATTTGGGATTACTTTTTCTTTATCTTTACTGCGAAGAAGTCCAATGTGTGCGTTTAGTTCGTCTAGGCTGCCAATAAAATGAACTGTTGGATGGGATTTATGAATTCGCTCTCCGTGGAGAGATGTCGTGCCGTCGTCGCCGGTTTTGCTAGAGATGGCTGTTGTGTTCAAGGTGTTCATGACCGCCGGTTATGGTACTGATTGTTAACATTATTAAGATTCCTAAAACCACGAAAGCGCCTGTGGTGAGGGATCTGGACCTGTGGCTTTCTGGGACTAGGTCGGCTGCAGCGATGTAGAAGAAGGATCCGGCTGTGATTGCGAGTAGAATGCCGAGGGTGTTTTCGCCGAGATTTGGGAAAAACAACAGAGTGCAGATTGCGCCGAGTGGTGTTGCTAAGGCGATTAAAACTGCGACCCAAATTGCTTTTTTTCTTTTCATCCCAGAGTGAAGAAGGATGCTTAGAGAGAAGATTCCTTCCGGGAATTCGTGGACTAAAACTGCAACCGCTGTTATGAGACCAAGTGTTGGATCTACTGCAAAGCCAACTGCAATCGCGACACCATCTAAAAATGAATGGAAGAGGATGCCGATTGCTGCCATTGAGCCGAGGACGTGGTTGTGGCCGTGTGAAGATTCGTCGCAGCAGTGGGCGCCGAGTAGGGATTCGAAAATATAAAAAACTCCGAAACCTCCAAGTAGCCATAAGTAAGCATCTTGATGTATTAGCATTTCTGCTTCTGGGAGAATGTGGAGAAAGCCTGTGCCAAGGAGGACGCCGGCTGCGAGGCTTACGATTGCGAATGAGTATTTTTTAACGAAATTTTTGGCGAAAAGTGTGAGGGCCAGACCGAAAAGTGTGGCTGTGCCGGCGAGGAGTGCATAAAGTGTTGGTGTAAGAAATTCAGACATTCGCAAGGGTTAGTTCGAAAATTAATATACACTTCTTAGTTGGAACTTGATAATGTTCCTGCGGATTTTAACCAAAATTTTATGTCAGACAATACTATTCAAGGTTTTATTCAGGCTGTGCAAGGCAAGCAGGCTGAGCTTAAGGAGCTGAAGAGGCTCATGAAAGAAATTGAGAGTGATGTGCCGATGGAGCTGGAGGAGATTTTGCTTTCATTGAAGGATTTGCGAAAGCAGGCTAAGGGTTTGAAGGATGAGCATTTGAAGAGTTTGCTTGAGGACAATGTGGAATATGCTGAGCGTCGTGAGCAGGTTCAGTTTTTGAAAGAGGAGATTGCGCAAGCAAAGTTGGAGCTGTTTACAATGGCAGAAAACCAGACTCGTGAGCATGGTGATTTGGATAAAACTGTGACGGTTGAGGGCACGCCGCACCGACTGCAGACACAAAAAGAAGTTGTTGTTTATTTGGATGGAAAAGTTGTGAAGTAGGACTCTGGATACTTCTGGACTAAGATTTGGTAAGTTTAGATTGAGGCTTTTTCAAGTAAGGTTTCTAGTACTTCTGCGAAGGAGAGTGTTTCTTTTTTTTGTTTCTCTAGTTGCTGTTTAAACAGGCGAAACTTGAATTCGAGTTCTGGTGTGATTTTGAAGAAGATTGTGTTTATTTTTTGTGCAACGTAAGGTTTTGTGTTTTGTAGTTCGGTCAATTTTTCAGGTTGAGAGTTACTCACGTGAGTAAACAAGTCGTGGTTTTGGCTTTTTGTAAAGTTGTCGGCCGCTCCGTTGTCGACTGCCCTGTTAATGAAATTGCTTTTGGTGATATTAGGCGTGATGGAATTTTTCCGTGCCAAATCATGTTTTTCTATGTGAAGTCTTCTGCATTCTCTTATGTACGCCTCCAATGCTCTACAGCAGAGTGTTTTCACTTTATCTGCCCAAAATTTGTCGGTTTCTGGAGTGGCAATGTAAGCGACTTTTTCTATTTTGCTCCACCCTTGAGCACCTGATTCTAGTAGTTCTTTTAAAGCGGGTTTGTTTTGGAGTTTTTTGGCAATTCTGAGAATGGTATTTACCGTTGTTTGGTTCATACCTGCTTGTTTTGCTGCAAATTCGTGGATTGATGTATAGCCGCGTCTTTTGTATAGACGCCTTTTGTAAACCTCTAACAGCAAGCCTGCAAATTTACGACGAGCTTGTCTAGCCAAAGATCCATATTTTTTACAAAGGGTGTAGAGTTCACTATCTGAAAGATTTGCGAATTTAGTTTTGCTTGTTTTTGGGAAAGTGGGTGGAGTTGTTGTGGGTGGAGTTGCTGTTGTTGAATTCATTTGTTTGGGGTTATGAAGTTTGTAGTTTGTTGTCTATATTTTAACCTGTTGAACAGGTTAGTGCCAGGTTAAATAACCTGTTTTGGGCGATTTTGACGTGACAAACTCTGTGGTGAGGGCCTACTCACCCTTCAGTCCGCTTTTTTGATATTTGCCCTGCCATTTTACCCCTGCCATTCGACCGCTGCCGTTTGGTTTCTGTCGTTTTGTTTTTGCTGATTTTTGGAGTGAGGAGTTTTGTTGTTTTTTATCAAGCCCTTTGCCGAGTAGACATTTTGGACAATTCGGGGTACAATGATCGAACTCCTAGAGGGGGAGAAATTAACGGAGATATATGGTGGTTTTTTTTGGTCTAATACTCCTGCAAATTGTCTCTTTAGCGCTCTGTGCGGTCACAGTGCGACGGCTTTACGCGTACATAAATAAATACAGATTTGACGAATCTGTCTACACTTTATTGCTCCGCTTTGTGAGGCTCAGATATATTGTTTCTGCTTACATTTTCATGATTACATTGAGCGCCGCAATCGGCGTTCTTTTTTCAATTTCTATGATTACCGGACCCGGCTGATTTTAACTTTTAATACCCCTTATGCCTCATCGACGAAATTTCAAAGGTCAGTTTGAAGACGAGCTTGTGCTCTGTTTCTTCCGGAAGCACTGGATTGCGATCTTGCCGAGGCTACTTGCCTTGGTGCTTTTGATGTGTCTACTGGTTTTGGGGGTTCGTTATTTTCTTCTTTTAACCCGGCAGACTCTTTTTGTGGATGTTCTTGTTGTGACCTCCCACATTGTTATAACGTACCTGATTCATCGTCAGTTTTTGGCGATTTTTCATTACTTTTTGTATACGGTTTTGATCACGAATTACAGGGTTGTGGGGGTAGACAAGTCTGTTTTTTTTCGCGATTCGAAGAATTCTGTGGATCTTTCAAAGATTCAGGATATTAGAAAGGTGCAGAATGGGATTTTTGAGAATATTCTGAATTTTGGGACGCTGACGATTATTTTGTCTGGGACACATGCTGCTGTGGATATTACTTTGGTGCCACGACCGGATTATCAGTTTAAGAAAATTAATAAAGTGAAGCAGACTTATTGGCCGCAGGCTGAACAGCGGGAGGGGGGTTTTGTGCAGGCTCCAGTTCCTTCTCCTGTTGAGCCACGGGTTATGGAGGAAGAGACGGGCGAGGAGGATTATGTGACTTTGCTGGAGAAGGCGATGATGTAGGGGGTGTTTTTTGGTAAAGGCTTGAAACTAGAATTTCATTCTGTTTCAAGTGCTGGCGGAATGGACGGGACTCGAACCCGCGACCTCCTGCGTGACAGGCAGGCGCTCTAACCAACTGAGCTACCACTCCGCGATAGCGGGTGAACTTTATCAAAAGGCTTAGTGGCGCGCAATAGTTTTATGCTACAATGCCGCTCGCTTAACTTTTGCACATGCGGATTGGTATTGATGCTCGGATGTATAGCAGTGAGTTTACCGGAATAGGGAGATATGTTTATGAATTGGTGAATCAGCTTTTGAAAGTCGACAAGAAAAATGAGTATGTAATTTTTATGAACCATCCGGAATATGAGAATTTTGAGGTGCCGAATAAACGGGTGCGGAAGGTTTTGGTGAATGCTAGGCATTATTCTTTTGCGGAGCAGGTGAGGTTTTTGTGGAAGATTTGGCGGGCTAAGTTGGACTTGATGCATTTTACGCATTTTAATGCTCCGATTTTGTATCGGGGGCCGGCATTGGTGACAATTCATGATTTGACGCTATCGTTTTATCCTGGGAAGAAGATGAATTCTTGGTTTTTTAGAACGGCTTATAATTTAGTGATTAGGAATGTGGTTAAGCATGCAAAGCGGATAATTGCGGTGTCGAAAAACACAAAGAAAGATTTGATGGAGATTGTGAAGGTGGATTCGTCGCGGATTGAGGTGATTTATGAGGGGGTGGGGGAGAATTTTGGGCCGCGTGAGGACAGGGATGCGCTGATGGATTTGATTAAAAAATACAATATAAATAAGGAGTTTATGCTTTACACAGGGGTATGGCGTAGTCATAAGAATTTGGTGAATATGATTAAGGCGTTTGGGCTGCTTTGCGAGGATGAGGGTTTTGATCCACAGCTTGTGATTACTGGTGAGGAGAATCCGTACTATCCAGAAGTGAAGCGGACTGTGCAGGAGCTTGGGCTTGAGCATAAAGTGATTTTTGCTGGCTTGGTGCCGGAGGATGAGCTAACTGCGCTGTATCAGGCGGCGAAGATGTATGTGTTTCCTTCTTTGTATGAGGGGTTTGGGCTGCCACCACTCGAGGCAATGCGATGTGGAACACCGGTGATTGCATCCAGAGTTTCTTGTATTCCGGAGATTTGTGGTGAGGAGAATGCCATTTTCTTCGATCCTTATGATCCTGAAGACATGGCGAATGCGATGCGGAAATTGTGGCTGGATGAGGAGTTGTGGGCGGATTTGCGGGAGAGAGGGCTTGAGCATAGTCGGAAGTTTTCTTGGGAGAAGATGGCGGTGAAAACTTTGGAGGTGTATGATGAGGTACTGGCTAAGAAAAAATAATGGGTGATTTTACACATTTTTCAGATTTGATTCCCCGGGCGATTGCCAAGTATAAGATGACGCGGCAGGCGAGGGCGGCACGGATTTGTGCTCGGTTTCGGGATCTTGCACCTGGAATGATTGGGGCGGAGACTTTGGATTATGTACGGCCGAAGTTTTTTAAAGGCGGGACGCTGTATCTTGCGGTGCCGGATAGTGTTTGGGCACAGCGGGTTTATGTGCACCGGCATGATTTGATTATGAAGTTGAATTTGGATTTGGAGAAAGAGTGGGTGGATGATATTCGGACGGTGGTTGAGGGGTGAATCTTCGCTTTCTGCTTGACTTTCCAGAGATCATCACTAAAATCGGGTAGCAAATTACTTTTAACCCGTTTGCCTTGCTCGTAATTCGACTTAGCCGTACAGGTAGAAAAAATCAAGCTGCATACCGATTGGTTGTGGCTGAACATAGTGCTCCCATCCAAGGGAAGTGCCTTGAGGTTGTAGGATTTTATAATCCTGGTGAAAGTAAAAAACTTGAGTTTGATGAAGGGCGAATTAAGCATTGGATAAGTGTTGGGGCAAAGCCGTCGGATACTGTTGCGTCGCTTTTGAAGACGAATGGTGTGGATGGCATGGATGAGTATCTTGCACCGCGTGATAAGAAGCGGGCGAAGAAGAAGGAAGCTGAAGAAAAGGCTGAAGAGGGTGAAGAAGCTCCTGCTGAAGAAAAAGCCGAGGAACCTGCGAAGGAAGAAGAAGCTCCTGCTGAAGAAAAAGCCGAGGAAGTTACTCACGTGAGTAAATCAGAGGACAAAGAAGAGGTAGCGCAAGAGGAGGAAGCACCGGTTGAGGAAAAGGCTGAAGAGCCTAAGTCAGAGGAAGAGCCTGCGAAGGAAGAAGAAGCTCCTGCTGAGGAGCCTGTAGAAGAAGAAAAGAAAGAAGAGGCGCCGGTTGAAGAAAAAGCGGAGGAACCTAAGGAAGAGGAAAAGCCTACTGAGGAAGAAAAGGCTGAATAGTTTTTATTTCAATTTTATTTTATCCTTTATTTTTACATAAAATGACTACACTTGACCCCACAGAGAGTGCTGCTCGAGATTTTATCGAGTACATCGTTAAACAAATTGTTAGCCATCCGGATGATGTTGAAGTAGTGCAAACTACAGATGATCTCGGTGTTCTTATCACCCTTAAGGTGAATAAAGAGGACATGGGCAAAATTATTGGTAAAAGCGGGCAGACTGCGAAGTCGCTACGTGTGCTTTTGCGAATGATGGGATCCAAAGTGGATGCTCGTTACAATCTTAAAATTATTGAGCCAGAAGGCGATGATTTTGGGGCTGCACCGGTTGCTGCACCTACTGAAGAAGCACCTGCTGAGGAATCAGTTGAAGAGCCAGCAGTTGAAGAAGCTCCAGCTGAAGAGGCTGAAGCGGAAGCTACACCAGAGGTTGAGGCTGATGATGACCTCATGTAGTATGGGTTCGTTCCTTATAACGACTTAAACCCTTACTCTTATGTTAGATTCTTTAGTTCTTGCTGTCTCCGACGGTTCTGTTTTGGATGTTGCGCAGAGTTATGATGCAGTTGAGATTATTAATCGCGCAATTGCTTATGCGATTATTGTGGCTGGGTTTCTGAGTGTTGTGTTTATTTTCTTTGGAGGGATTTCATTTATTTTGTCTGGCGGACAGGAGGATAAGATTAAGCAGGCGGTTTCAACTATTCGTTATGCGATTATCGGGCTTGTGGTGACGCTGCTTGCTGTGGTGATTGTTGGTTTTGTGGGGAAGGCGCTTGGGCTGAATGTGATTGAGTACATAAATCTTGGTGAGATTTTTGATCTTATTTCAAATATCACCTCCGGAGGAAGTGGAGGTGGCGGGCTTGATTCTTTGGATTAGAGGAGTTCTTTGCCGTGTTGTCTTAGGTTTTCCCAGTCGTAGCTGAATTGGAAGTTTTCCAGTGCGCGGATTAGGGATCCATAGACGTGCCATTTGGTGAGTTTGGGGAAGAGGAAGGCGTTTCCTTTTTCTTTTGCGGCTTCGTAGTTTTCTGCGTTTGGGTTGAGGTCGGCGAGCATGACCGGGACAATTCCGCGGCTGAGGATTTCAGAGAATTCTTCCGGGAGTTTGTTTGAAAGGACGACCCAGATGTGCGCTTCCTCAAGTGCTTCTTCTAGTGAGAAGGCGTGGGGAAGGGTTTTGACTCCGTCTCCGACGACGCGCATGCGTGCGTCTGCATCTTGAAGCCCCGCTGCCATTCCTTGAAGGAGTTTTGGGTCAGCGTTCCGCGTATCCAGTACCACGTGGGGGATACGGATCTTGAGTTTGATCGGGGCGATCTTGGGAAGTGTTTTTGTTTTGGTTTTTGCCATACGTGAATCTTTTTTGTAAGGGGCCAAGCGTTTCACTATTGGCCTGGCGATTGAGTTATTATACCTGATTTTCCCTGTTTTTTCCAGCCCCATGGGCTTGCCAGGATGAGGGAATGTTGTGCAGGTGACCGGCGCTGGTCAGGTATGAAATGGGCTTGTGGTTTGGCAAGGGGGGTGGTTTAATGGGGGCTCTTAATTTTTGAAAGATGGATGGAGATGCACCATGGGTGAAACCATTAGATCAAATGCGGATGGCGGAGGCTGCAGAGAGGGGAGCTGAAGTGGCACGTGAGAAAGCTGAGAGGCCGGTTCCTTTTGGAGAGCTGGATGGTAAGGTTTTTTCTAGGGCGGTAGATGCTGTGGCTTTTTTGATGGATCACCGTGTTGTTGTTAATAAAAAGAGACCTGGTGTTTGGCTTACTCGGGAAAATGTTCATGCCATTCAGGAGGTTGATGGAGGCTTTAAGATATCACCTATAATGATTGATATTCTTAGACGAGAGCATACTGATCTTCCTAAAGGGCCTGTGATTAGGGATGAATTGCCTCTTGGAGAGTGGACGGTAGCTATTTTAAAGGCACTTGGTTATTAATCGGTTTGAGTTGCTTGGGGTTTCCGCTAAACTGCGTGCATGAAGAAGTTTGTGATCATTGATGGGAATGCAATTGTGCATCGGTCTTATCATGCCTTGCCGAAGACTCTGCATGCGCCGTCGGGGCAGATGACGAATGCGGTGCATGGGTTTACGTCGATTTTGCTGGGGATTTTGGAGAAGGAGAAGCCGGAGTATCTGGCGGTGGCTTTTGATATGAAGGGGCCGACTTTTAGGCATGAGGCTTTTGGCGAATACAAGGCGACGCGGAAGAAAACGGAGGATGATCTTGTTTCGCAGTTTCCGGTGGTGAGGAGTGTGCTGGAGGCGCTTAATGTGCCGATTTTTGAGAAGGCTGGGTTGGAAGCGGATGATTATTTGGGAATTGTGGCGCAGAAGCTGGAGGATGGGCCTGATGACGTGCGGACGGTAATTGTGACCGGGGATCAGGATGCGCTGCAGCTTGTGCGGGGGAATACGGTGGTAGTGACCCCGATTAAAGGCTACACAGAGGTGAAGGTTTACGACCGGATAGCGGTGAAGAGTAAGGTTGGGGTTTGGCCTGAGCAGGTGACGGATTATAAGGGGCTGCGGGGTGATTCGAGTGACAATATTCCGGGTGTTCCTGGGATAGGGGAGAAGACGGCGGTTGCTTTGTTAGAGAAATTTGATAGTTTGGAGGCGATTTATGAGCGGCTAGATGAAGTGGAGCCGGCGAGAATTCAGGGGCTTTTGCGGGACCATGAGGAAGACGCGCGGATGAGCAAGAGTGTGGCTACGATTTTGACTGAGGATGGGGATTTGGATTTTGATTTACGGAAGTGTGAGATGCATGATCTTGATATTGAGAGGGTTCGTGGGCTTTTTGAAGAGCTTGCGTTCCGGACGCATATTGGGCGTGTGGAGAGGCTGAATAAAGGTTGGGAGAAGAAGCGGGCTGAGGAGATGCAGGGGAGTTTGTTTTAGTTGAGTACATTCCACATAAGAACTTACGCCCGGGCGTAAGTTTAGTGCTGCTTTTTGGCTTAAGAAAGCCATTTTGCTTTTAAAAAACCCTATCTTGACATGAGGGGTGTGCTGCGTTATAATTCCGATTACATAATCTAACTTGATGTTGTCAAATAATCTATCTTGTTCGGCTCAGGCGTGGCAAAACTCTTGGTGGTATCTTAACACCCAGAGGTTTTGGCGTTAGCCGTATGACAGATTAAGTTTCAATCTATACCTCTGGGAAGCCAGAGGTTTTTTATTTGTTTATTATGAGAAATTCCATTAATACAGCTCCGACCTTGCAAGAACTCGTGCCTGAGGCTCCTAGTTTGCGTGATATACGTGATGGTTTTAAGTTTACTTCTGATTCGACGAGACATGGAGTGAAAGGCGTTTTAAGAGTGGATTCGGGGAAGCCTGGGCCGGTTTTTGGTGTTACTTCTCACGTACATGCGGGTGAAATTGTTGGGGATTCTCCTCTGGCACATCATCTTTCAACTGATACTTTGGGGAAATGGTTGTCGTGTGGTTCTGTAGATTTTGTGGTGGTCCATCTAGAGGGGGCTCGGCAAGTTTTTGATTTGGAGGATTTTGACTCAGCTGCTTCCAGGCAAAAGCGTCGTGCTTTGCGTTGTCTTGACGACGACATGAATAGGCTTCCTAAAAAGGTGTTGGAGATGAGAAGTAGTGGTAGTTATGAAGTTGAAAGAGCTCAGGAGCTTGTGAGGGTTGTTAGGGGCTTTGATGCTGCGCTAGACGTACACGAAATGATAAACTCTTCGGATCCTGATCCTGGGCTTATAGATATAAAAGGGGATGTGGAGGCTTTGGTAAGAGGGGTGAGTGCTAAAACAATGATTAGTGGCTTACCAAGGGTTCAGCGTGGAATACCTATTGGCGCTTTGTATGGCAAAGGTAGTGCCCCCGTGGCGGCACTTGAAGAGGGGCCTGTTACAAGTGCTGCTGCTCGTTTGGATGCTGTCCACGCTATGTATGCGTGTTTGCACAATCTTGGGATGCTTCGTGGTGAGTTAAATATAACCCCTACGCCAAGAAGACATCTTGTGGCAGACAAGACCATTTTTATGCCTGATCCAAGTTGTAGGCTAACGAGACGTTTTAAAACTTTTGATAGAGTCGAGGCGAATGAAGTTTTTGCCCGTGGTGATCATGGGTCGATTGCTTTTCAGAGGCCGTGGTATGTTTTATGTCCGGCGACTCCAGAAAGTTTGGAGAGTGGACTTGTTAAGTCTGGTATAGATGAGCTCTGCTTCCGGTCTAGGTTAGCTGCATAATTTTTTTGTTCGGTGGGGTTTGGTGGTTGGGCTGGACCTTTCTGCAATGTGGTTGTGATCTTTTCTTTGTACACATTTTTTGGCTTTAGCAAGCGGAAAATCCAGATTGTGGGGGAGGCGGGATTTTGACGATTTTAAGAGTAAAATGCTGAGTACAAAATTTGAACAAGGTGTGTTTTTTGGCTAAGGAAAGCCATGTTTCTTTTTATAAAAGGCTTGCAGTCCTGAAGGGCTTTGGGGTAGAGTCGGCTTACAAAAAATAATAATTCTATGGCAAAACATAAGGTTATCGCCGGTCTTGATATCGGAAATTCTAAAATTAGGGTTGCGGTTGCAATTCTGGAAGAGGGTAGTCATCTGCCCAACATTATTGGTGTAGGAGTTGCCCCGAGTGGAGGACTTAGGAAGGGGAATATTATTGATGTTGAGGAAGCGGTTTCGAATATTTCATCGGCTCTTGAGGATGCAGAGAGGATGGCTGGTGAACCAATCCATCACGTGTTCTTGGGAATTGGTGGTGATCATATCGCTTCGCAGGACAGCAAGGGTGTGATTGCGATTTCGCATAGTGGGAATGAGATTATTGAGGATGATGTGGATAGAGTTTTGGAGGCAGCTCAGGCTGTTTCAATTCCTAGCAATAGAAGGATTTTGCGGATTATTCCAAAGAGCTTTACTGTTGATGAACAAACTGGAATTAAATATCCGGTTGGTATGACTGGGATTCGGCTTGAGGTGCTTGCGCATCTTGTGACTGGGTTAGTGCCAACTGTGAAAAATGTTGAGAAGTGTGTGCATCAGGCTGGAGTAGATATTAATGACATTATCCCAAGTGGTCTTGCTGCAAGTGAGGCTGTATTAACCAAGAGGCAGAAAGAGCTTGGTGTTGTTGTGATTGACGTTGGGTGTGGAGGAACAAACCTGTCTGTGTTTGAAGAGGGGACTGTGCTTCATACAGCGTCGCTTCCAATTGGAGGTGAGAATGTGACAAATGACATTGCGATTGGTCTTAGGACTTCAATCGATACTGCAGAGAAAATTAAGATTGAGTATGGGACTTGTGTTCCTGAAGACGTGCATGACAGGGAAACGATTGATTTGTCGTTGCTTTCAAAAATTGATACGCAAATTGTTTCCAAGAAGCAGCTTTCTGAGGTTGTGCAGGCGCGATATCATGAGGTGTTTTTAATGGTGAAGGATGAGCTTTCCAAAGTTCAACGTGATGGGATGTTGCCGGCTGGTGCCATTTTGACTGGTGCGGCTGTGAAGATGCCGGGTGCGCTTGATGTGGCTCGTGAGATTTTGAATTTGCCGGTGCAGATTGGATTCCCGACGAATTATGAGGGCGTTGTTGATAAGATTGAGGATCCGGCTTATGCAACTGTGATTGGTCTTGTGATCTGGGGTTCCAGATTTCAAGGTGATGGATACGGATTGAAGATTGATTTGAAGGGCATGAATATCGACAAGATGGCCCAGAGTTTGAAGAATTGGTTCCGTGGATTGCTTCCTTAGATTTTTTTAATTTCCCCTAAAATAACCCTTATTATTATGGCAGACGATAAAAAAGCCAAAGGCGATGACTCCGGTCAGGATGACAGCCTTAAAAATCTTTTCTCTTCAAGCGGTGCTAAGCGCCGGAACTTTGAGGTGACTCCGGATGTTTCTCCGGTAGCTCGGATCAAAGTTGTTGGTGTTGGTGGAGGAGGAGGTAATGCTCTGAACCGTATGATCAAGTCCAACATTAAAGGCATTGAGTTTATTGCCGTGAACACGGATGCTCAGGCTCTTTACCACAGTGAGGCGAGCAGTAAAATTAACATTGGAAAGGCTACTACGCGTGGTCTTGGTGCTGGAAGTAGTCCGGAAATTGGGCGACAAGCTTCTGAAGAATCTTCTGAGGAGTTGAAGCAGGCACTGGATGGAGCTGATATGGTGTTTATCACTTGTGGTCTTGGTGGTGGAACTGGAACAGGAGCGAGCCCGGTGATTGCTGAGGTTGCTCGGGATCTTGGGATACTAACTGTTGGTGTTGTGACAAAGCCCTTTGGTTTTGAAGGGCATCGAAGGAAGACGCAGGCAGATGAAGGTCTTGAGAACTTGAAGAACAAGGTTGATACGCTGATTACAATCCCGAATGACAAGATTTTGTCGTTGATCGACAAGAAGACTCCTCTGACTGAGGCGTTTACGGTTGTGGATGATGTTTTGAGACAAGGTGTGCAGGGTATTTCAGATCTGATTACTGTGCATGGGATGATTAATGTGGACTTCGCGGATGTGAAGGCGATTATGGAAAATGCTGGTTCTGCGTTGATGGGAATTGGTTACGGTACAGGTGAAAATAGGGCGACTGAGGCGGCTCGTGCTGCAATTGAAAGTCCACTTCTTGAAATGGATATTCAAGGTGCGAAGGGAATTTTGTTCAACATTACTGGCGGAAGCGACCTTTCTATGTTTGAGGTTGATGAAGCTGCGCGAATTATTACTGAGGCGGCTGACCCTGAGGCGAACATCATTTTTGGTAGCGTGATTAATGATTCCTACACTGGTGAAATTAAGATTACTGTTGTGGCGACTGGCTTTGAAGACCACAGGCGTGGCGTGAATATTGCGCGTCCACTGGGTGAATTCAGACCGGCTGGTGCGAGTGCTATTTCTCCGGAGAGGCCTGCTCCGGCTCCTACACCTCATCACGTTGAGGATGAAGAGCCACGGCCAAGCACACCTCAAATGCCTACCGGCGAGGATGCTAGCGAATACGACATTCCTGCGTTTATTCGGCAGAGGATGCAGAAGTAGAGGTTTAACCAGTTTAATTTATGGATAGACTTACTAATAGGCCGACTCCTAATTCTCATAAGCTTGTTTTGGAGGGGGTTCCTCCGCATGAAGCGAGAGCGAGTGATGCTGCTGTGACAGCTGAAGTTTTTAGACAATTAGATGGGCTTGGCCCCCGGGCAAGAGTTGTTCATCTTCTAAGGGACGGCCGGATTACTGACCGTCCTGGTTCTGATTCTTTTCCTTTTGTTCTTTCTCCTGTTGGCAGCCGGGCTGTTTTGTTGCCGGAAGGAACTTCTATCCCTGAACCGGAAGGACCTTCTATCCCTGGATTTAGCAGTAGTGCTCAACCGGTAGCTTGTTCTGTTGCAGATTTTCTTAAAGGAGAGGCTACTAGCCCTGAGCCTGTTTTTTGCCGGCCAGAGAGACATTTGGATAACGTTGTTGAGGATATTGCTACAGCCACAACTACAGAGCTTCAAAATTCTTTCAAAGGGGAGGATGACGCTGCTTCCAGATTTTTTAGTGGTATTGAGGGGAACTGTACGGTTGTAGTTCCTTTCTCTGGGTGCTGTAAGCTTGGACAGGTTGATTTAGCTAAGACAGAGGTTGAGAAACGAGGGCATCGAAGGTTGCAGTTTTTTGGGCAGATTGAAGCTGCCTTGCGGGAACAGTTGGCACAACTTGTTCAGGTTGCAGACCCGAATTTTGCTCGTTTTTTCAGTGTAGATTCTGTAATGGTAGAGGGGGTGTTAGATGTAAGTATTAGCTCTCCTGAACCAGTAGCATACGAAGAAGGTGGTCCTCTTGCTCCGCCTAGCCGCGGGCTTGTTGTAGCTTTAACTATGCCTCCTCAAGGTGATCTTGTGCCGATAAGGTGGAATGGGGCTGGGGGTTGTTAGTTCCGTTTTCTGTTTTTCTCAAGATGGCTTGGTGCTAGAATGGCGGCATGGAAGTTGAATTCTTGAAGCCAGAACGGGTGGATGAGTTGGAGAGGTTTGTTGTTGGGCATAAATATGGGTCGATTGAGCAGAGTTGGGCGTGGGGCGAATTGCAGATTACGATCCCGGGTAGGAATGCGTTTTTTGTGTTTGTGGTAGAGGATAAGGGGCGGATTGTGGCTTCGATGCTGCTGGTAAGGCAGCATATGGGGCATGGGAAATATTGGCTTTGGTGCCCTGGTGGGCCGCTTTTGCCAGATGAGGGAAGTGAACGGGTGTGGCGGCTTTTGAAGGGGGCGTGTGAGAATCTTGCTCGGAAGGAGGGTGATGTGTTTTTGAGGATTGAGCCGAATTATCCGGCTGGTGAGATGGATTTTGGCGGTAAGGAGGTGAAAGAGTGTTATTTGCCGCGAAATACTTTAGTCGTGGATTTGGAGGGAGATGTTTTGAAGCAGATGAAACAGAAGGGAAGGTACAACATTAAAAAGGCTGAGAAGGCTGGGGTTTATGTTCGTGAAGGGGAGGATTTGGGTGATTTTTATGATCTTTTGAAGGAGACTGCTGAGAGGGATGGGTTTAGTTTACATGAGAGGGAGTTTTATGAGGTTTTTTTGGATGAGTTGGGAGAGAAGGCGAGGTTTTATGTGGCCTATGCGGACAAGATGATGGTTGGCGGTGTTTTGGTGAGTCATTTTGGTGATAGAGCGACTTATTATTTTGGGGCGTCTTCAGGGAAGAGTCGGCGGAAAATGGCGCCTTATGCATTGCAGTGGTTTGCGATGCAGGAGGCTAAGAAAGATGGGTGTAGCAGTTATGATTTTTTGGGTGTTGCGCCGGTGGGGGATAAGAAGCATGCGTTGGCTGGGGTGACGCAGTTTAAGACTCGGTTTGGTGGTGAGCGGGTGGATTATGAAAAGGCGCAGGTCTTTGTCTATCGGAAGGGCTGGTGGTGGATATATAGGTTTGTGAAGTGGGTTTGGTTAATGGTAAAAATTACAGGTTAAAAGTTACTCACGTGAGTAAATGAAAGTGCTTTTGGCGAAGCTGTCAAATTGTTGGGCCGTCTTTTGACTTGGGGTCGTGGGTGATGTCTACGGCCTTGTCCGTGAATAGGATGCCATCTAGATGGTCGATTTCGTGCTGGATGATGCGTGCGTTGAAGTCTGTGAGCTCTAGGGTCATTTCATTTCCTTTGATGTCTGTGTAACGGAGGAGGATGGTTTTGTGGCGGCTGACTTGGCCCCAGGTTTCGGGGATGCTGAGGCAGCCTTCTTCATCTTCTGCCATTTCGTCTGAGGCTTGGATGATTTGGGGGTTTGCCATTGGGATTATGACTTCGTTTTTTTCTGTTGGGTTGAGTTTGCAGATGATGAGGCGGATGTTGCGGCCAACCTGTGGTGCTGCAAGACCGATTCCGTTTTCAGCTTCCATGGTTTTGATCATGTCCAGAGTGAAAGAGCGGAGCTCGCCGGTGATTGCGCGAACTGGCTTCGATTTTGTTCGAAGGGTTTTGTTTTCTGTGCCTGTTTCTACTTTGAGGGTCATTTTTGGGATCTTAGTGAGGCTTCTATGAATTCGTCGAGGTCACCGTCTAGGACGTCGTCTACTTTGTTGCACTCGTGGTCTGTGCGGTGGTCTTTCACCATCTGGTAGGGGTGGAGGACGTAAGACCGGATTTGGTTTCCCCAGGAATGCTGGGTGTGTTCACCGCGGATTTCGTTGATGGTTTCCAGGTGATGTTTTTCCTGGAGGGCAATAAGTTTGGATTTGAGAAGTTTGAGGGCTTGTTGTTTGTTTTGGAGTTGGCTGCGTTCGTTTTGGCAGGTAACTACGAGATTTGTGGGTTTGTGGGTGAGTCTGACTGCTGAATCTGCAGTGTTTACGCTTTGGCCGCCGGCTCCGCCTGATTTGAAGACGTCCCATTTGAGGTCTTCTTCGTTGACCTCCAAGGCTGACTCTTCAATGTCTGGGGTGATTTCCACCAGGGCGAAAGACGTTTCACGGGTGTTGCCGGAGTTGAAGGGTGAAAGCCGGACAAGGCGGTGGACTCCGTTTTCGTGCTTGAGGTAGCCATATGCGAAGGGGCCTTGGACATGATAAGAGGCTGATTTGATGCCGGCTTCTTCAGCGGGGGTGTGGTCTAATTGGGTGGTTTTCCAGTCGCGTTTTTCACAGAAGCGGAGGTACATGCGTTCCAGCATTTCTGCAAAATCCTGGGCGTCTTTGCCGCCGGTGCCTGCGTGGAAAGAAATGATGGCTGAGGATTTGTCGTAAGAGCCGGAGAGATAGAGTTCAATGTTGAGGTGGTCGTGTGTTTTTTCAGCCTGGTCTGTGTCTTTTTGGAGTTGAGCGAAGCTGTCTGGATCTGTTGCTGGGTCAATCATTTCTGTTAATTCGATTAGGTCTTGGATGTCCTGTTCGAGTTTTTCCCAGGCTTCGATTGTGTTTTTTAGGTCTCCTGCTTTTTGAGAAAGGACAACCGCTTCGCTATTGTCCTGCCAAAAGCCTTCTGCGCTCATTTGAGATTCGAGTTCCTTTAGTTCCTCCTTCTTTTTGGGAAGATCTAGGTTCTCAATCGATTTTTTAGTTTCGCTCTGGAGAAGGGCGAGACGTTCTTTGATTTCTTGCATGCGAAAAATATACTGCCCAGAATGAGTTTGGGCAAATTTTTGAGCCTTGTTGTCGGGTGGCTTATGATCGTTTTTTAGAGGCCCTTAACGGTTCCCAACTCAAGAGTTCTTTGACGCGCACATCTTTTGAAGTTCTCTAGTCCCATCCATATTCCATATGGGGCTTCATAAGCTATGCGTTTTCCTCTATCAGCTCGTAGCTTCTTTTCTACATTTTCAGGGGATTGGGGCTGTTGTAAATCAAAATTTTCTAGCGCTTTTTCTGTTTCCCCTTCGTCTTTCCCCTCTAGGGCCCACCTGAGTGTTCTTCTTAGGTCTTCTCTAGCGGCATTTGCTGCGGCTGTTTGAACCCCAAGACATTGAATGGGACTACAGTGGGAGAGAGGGTCGAATACGCAAGGTCTTTTTATATCTTCTGACATTATTTGAGGTTAAATTTTAAGCTGGTCTGCCATTAAAGCACAATGTGCGTGTGTCGTCAAGCTTTTTGTTCTGGTTCGATAAGTTGGCATTTGTTCGCTGAGATGGTTAAAATGGTCGCGCTTATGAGTACTGCAAAGAAAATTCTCGGAAATACTGCTGTTCAGGTTGCTGGGCGTGCGGTTATGGCTGCTGCTAGTGTTGTGATTTTGAAGGCGATTTCTGGGTTTTTGAGTGTTGAGGGATATGGAATGTACACTGGGGTTTGGGAGTTTTTGGCGTTTTTTGGGATAGCGGCGGATTTGGGGCTTTTTACAATTGCGGTGCGTGAGATGGGGAAGGGGGAGCGAGACAGAAATTTTGTGGTTGGGAATATTTTGGGGATGAGGATGGCGCTTGCCACCGTGATGATGGCGCTGGCGGTGATTGCTGTGTTTTTGCTGCCGCAATATACTGATTCGTTTATCCCGGGTGGTGTGGCAATTGCGTCGATGGCGGTGTTTTTGTCCATTATGCATGGGACGGTTTCTAGTGTTTTGCAGGTTGAGCTGAAGATGCAGTACGCCACGTTTGGGCTTGTTGGTGGGAAGTTGATTGGGCTTGCTTGGATGCTTGCTGTGATCTTTTATTTTTATGTTGGTGATCCGAGTGCGCAGGCCTTTTATCAGTTGATTATGGCTGGGGTTGTTGGGAATCTTTTTGCGTTCCTGTTTACGTTTAGGTATGCCTTGAAGTATGCGCGGATAAGGCCGTCTTTTGATAAGATTTATTGGAAGGAGATTATGTTTACGTCTGTGCCTTATGGTTTGGCACTAATTTTGAATATGATTTATTTCCGGATTGATAGCATTATGATCCTGTTCATGCGGGGGCCTGAGGAGCTTGGTTTTTATGGGCCGCCGATGCGGATTTTGGAGATTCTATCTGTAATTCCGGTTTATTTTATGAATAGCGTATTGCCGGTGCTGTCTAAGGCTGTGAAGGATGGTAGTGCAAAAGTTGGGCGGATTTTGAAGCTGTCTTTTGACTTTCTCTTCATGATTGGGATGCCGATTGTTGCGGGGATTTTTATTTTGGCCTATCCGATTATCTTTTTGATTACGCAGCCGGAGTTTTTAAGTCGACTGGATGAGGGGGTTTACGGGTCTGATATTGCACTGCAGATTTTGGTTTTTGCGATGTTCTTTGCCTTTTTGAATTCCTTGTTCACCTATTCTTTGGTTTCTGTGAATAAGCAGTCGCATTTGCTTTGGATTAATGGTTCAGCGGCGATTTTGAATGTTGTGGGGAATTTTATTTTGATTCCGATGTTTGGGTTCCGGGGAGCGGCGTTTGCGAGTGTGGGGACGGAGGCTTATATCCTGTTAATTGCGTGGTTGGTGGCGAGGAGATATTTGAAATATAGCCTGGATTTTGTGACCTTTTTTAAGACTCTTTTGGCGACTGGTGTGATGGGGGTGGCGGTTTATTATTTGAGAGAACCGACTTATGAACTGTGGGGCTTGCAGAATTTGAACGTGCTTTTACTAAGTGTGATTGGTGCTGTGGTTTACGGGGTGATGTTGCTTTTGCTGAAAGCCATCCCTGAAGAGTTCATGGGGAAGATGAAGGAGAGGCTTAGCTGAAGCTTATTGAAAAGTCTGTTGGGTCGAAAATGAGCGTCTTTTTTGTTGCTCCTGCCGGCGTGCCCACAATGTGAGCTTCCCATTTGAGTTCGGTTCCTGGGGTGGCAAGTGGGCTTACTACATATTCTGTGCCGGTTGCCGTTGTGTATTTCCCCTTGGCCGTATTGTCTGGGAGTCCGTTTACAAATTTCATTTCAAAGAGGCTGTTGTCTGGCCAGGTTAAAGTGACGTTTCCGTTTGGTTGCCACTCTCTTGGGCCACTGAGAACAAAGTCTCTGTGGTCTGTTACGGTTGCGTTGCTTTCATAGGTAACGGATGCAGCTGTGTTTCTCACGCGTGTTGGTCTTTTGTGTGGTTCGTTGATGTCCCAGTTTAGTGGGCCGACAATTTGGTCTGCTGGCGCTGGTAGGTTTGGGCTTAACGTGCCGTTGTAAATTCCTCCTTCGATTTCTCCAGTGAACGTCCATTGCCGTGCTGTTTCTGTCATTGATGCTGTTTCTGCTTTGATTGGGTTTGGCATTTTGCCAAGTTCTTTTTTGGCGAAGATGCCGTTTGTGATTGTTATTGTTAAGCTGCCTTCTTGGTAGGTTAAGTTTCCTGTGAAGATGCCTTCTTTTGTCCATTCTCCAACCATTTTTCCGTTCGGGAAGATATATGTTCCTACCCCTTCATGTCCGCCTAGAATTTCTCTTTCTGTGACTAGCTGATCTGTTGGCTTTTCTCCTGTTGGGCTTAGTTTGCCTTGAGATTCTAGGCTTAGGCATGTGCTTTCAATGCTTTCTGCGAGCATTCCGTAAGTGCCGCCTGGGTATCCGTCGTGTGCGCTTGGTCCGGTAAAGCTACTGCAGCTTGGGTTGCCGTCTGAGAAGTGCTGACATGCTCCGAGTGCGCCGGTTATGCCTACTAGTTGGCAAGGTGATTCTTCAAGAATTTCCATCCCGAGTGTTGTGAGAACGATGGCAGTTACACCCGTTCCTCGTTCAGGCACATATGTTAGCCTTGCAATTAATTCTTGTTCGTCAAGTGCTCCTGAACCTGTGTACTGGATTCTCCTTTCCCCGTTGTCTGCACACTTAAAGGGGAGGGTTACGTCCAGAAGCGGGGCTAGGCCAAAAGAGTAGTCCCCAGCCAGATTATCAAAAGCTGATTGTGAGGCTGGGAGGGCAAGTTTTAAGGCTTTGTCTATAGCTGCGAGTTCGTCCGTGGCTTCTGTGCAGTCTACAATGGGGCCTTCCCCGGAGACTCTCAGTGCTGTTCTTTCTTCAGCTGCTTTGACGCGAGCGTCTGCTATCGCCCGTCTTGCTTCTTCTATCTCTTTGGCTTCCTCTTCTAGGTCTGTTTTGACTTTGTCGCGTGCTTTCTTGATGGCGTCTTCAGAGGCTGTTGTGTCTTCTGAGCCATCCCCCCAGATTAAGTCTATTAAGCCCGTTGCAGCATCTACAGTTAGGTCTTCTGCTGTGTCTACGCAGCCACAACCTGTAAGTGTGGGTGTTGCTGTCAGGAGGGCTGGAATTAGTGCTTGGCGAAGTCTCATTTTTTCAGGTTAGAAGACGAATTTAAGGGGTGACTTTACCATTTTGGTGGCGCTTTGTCAATAGGTTGGCGGGCTTTACTTAATCTGGGAGGGTGTGTTATACTTTAGGCGTGGCAGACAGAATTGGGGGAAGAAGATAAATTAATCGTAAAAAAAGATAAAATATGAAGAAAGTAGATAAACTATCTGAATGGCTGAAAGATGCCGTTCAAGGCGGGGCTAATAAGCCATCGCGGTCTTTGCATAAGAAAAAAAGAGGAAGGCCGAACAAAAATAATAAGAGAAAAGGCGTGAAGCCGAAGCAAAAACGGACTGGTTTGCCGGTTCATCGAGGGGTGACGCGGATTATTCCGATTGGTGGCCTTGAAGAGGTGGGGAAGAACTCCATGGTTTTGGAGCATGAGAAAGACATTTTGGTCGTTGATATGGGGTTTGAGTTTCCTGAGGACGAGTTGTTTGGGGTGGATTATGTGATTCCGGATATTCAGTATTTGGTGAAGCGGAAGGCGCGGATCAAGGGGATTGTGATTACTCACGGTCATTTGGATCATATTGGTGCGCTTCCATATGTTTTGCCGGAGCTCGGGTTTCCGACGGTTTATGCGTCTAAGCTGACTGCTGGGCTGATTAAGCAGCATTTGGCGAAGCATAAAGGTTTGAAGCAGGCTAAGATTAAGGTCATTGATGTGGCTCGGACTTATAATTTTGGGGCTTTTGCCGTGGACTTTTTCCGGGTTAATCATTCGATTCCGGATGCTCTTGGGCTAACCATTCAGACGCCTGAGGGGCGGATTGTGCATACCGGGGATTTCAAATTTGATTTTACGCCGGCTGACGGTGTTGAAGCGGACATTGGAAAGATTACCGAGATTGGGAAACGTGGTGTTGATATTATGTTTTCTGATAGCACGAATGCGACCAAGCCTGGGCATACTATGTCTGAGCGGGTGGTTGCTGAGAGTTTGGATCGGGCGATTAAGGAAGCTGACGGGCGGGTTGTTATTGCTTGTTTTGCTTCGTTGATTGGGCGGATGCAGCAGATTGTTGATATTGCTAGGCATTATGACCGGAAGGTTTTCTTTTCTGGGCGGAGCATTGAGAATAATTCTCAGATTGCGAAGGAGCTTGGATTTTTGAAGGCGCCAGACGGTGTCATAAAAAGCATTAAGCAGGCTAAGGATTTTCCGGATAGGAAGGTTTTGGTTTTGACGACTGGAAGTCAGGGTGAGCCGATGGCTGCTTTGTCGCGGATGGCGTCAGATACGCATGCCCAGATTAAAATTAAAGAAGGGGATACCGTTGTGGTTTCTGCCTCGCCGATTATTGGGAATGAGAAGGCGATTGCGTTTTTGGTTGATGGACTTGCGCGGCTGGGCGCGAAGATTGTGCATCATGGAATTATGGATGTGCATACAACCGGGCATGGTCAGCAGGAGGATCTGAAGATGATGATGAGCCTTGTGCGGCCTAAGCATTTGGTTCCTGTGCACGGGAGTTATTACATGCGGAAAGCGCATGCTGAGTTGGCTCCGCACGTTGGGATTAGTGATAAAAATGTGCATCTTATGGACAATGGAAATGTGATTGAGCTCAGAAAGGGGAAGGTTGCATTTAAGCAGGAGGATATTGAGGTTCAGTATGTCGTTATTGATGGGCATGGGAAGGGTGATCTCAGCTCGCATGTGTTAAAAGAGCGTGAGGCAATGGCCCAGAACGGGATTGTTAATATTCTTTTAAAAATGCGAAAGGGGAAATTGATTGGGATGCCGCTGGTGAGTACGCACGGATTTGTGTACCAAAAAGAGGTGGCCAAGACGGTGAAAGAGGTTGAGAAGTGTGCGAAGGCAGCTGTGTACAAGTTACAGAAAAAAGATCCTCGGGCTTCTGCCGCAGATTATGAGAACTTTGTGCGAAGTGCGGTGTCTGGATTTATTTTGAAGAAATTAAATAGGCGGCCGTTGATTGCGCCGGCGGTGATTCATGTGCAATGATTGTTGATAAGTGTGTTTTGGGTTTTTGTGGGGGAGGGGGTTTTTTTGTGGAAAAGAGTGTGATTTTGTGTGGGGCGGGGGGTGGTTTTGTGGGTGATGGGGGTGGAGTGTGCACGGGTTTTACACTCTGTCTTCTGGTTTTGAACGGGTTTTGCACAGGTTTGCTAAATAACAGGTTTGGGTTTTGCACATCGGTGTGTGGATAACCTGAAAAAGTTTGGTGTTTTTTTGTCTTTGTTGTCTATATTGGTGGTTGTTGTGCGTAGGTTTTGTTGGGTTGGCAAGGGGGTACTATAACCACTACTTATTTTTTATATATATCCTCTTTTTTATATAGGCTGGAAGGGGTGTGTGGGAAAGTGCTGTTAATAGAATACTATTTCTGCGGTTGGCTCTAAGGCCTGGATCATTGTCAAGGTGTCTGCAAAGGGAGGGAATGGCTCGGTTAAATGTTCAGGAAGTTTGAGAGTCATACTTGTTTCGTCGGGGCTTACATTAACGTTTACACCGCAATTTGCACATATACTAATTCCACTAATACCAACCTGTTTGAGCACACCCGTTAAACCTGTAATTTCACACCTTTTCCATGCTTCAGGAACATCTACGGGTTTAATGCGCTCGGTCATATTTTTTGGTTTTAATGTTGAATTGTGGGGAGTATATATCAAGTGTTTTAATAGTAAAATTATTTTGTAGTTCTGGGGCGGGGAAAGGGCCAGATTATGCCACAAAAAGCCTATGGACAGGGGCTCGGAAATTTGATTCCATATAGGCGATTTTCCTTAGCCAAAACCCATGAAACTTACTTGCTCCCAAGAGGATCTTACCACTGCGTTGTCGATTGTTAATCGTGCGGTGAGTCCGAACAATACATTGCCGGTGTTGAATAATATTTTACTGAAAGCGGAAGGGAAGAAGGTTTTTCTGAGTGCGACGAATTTGGAGGTTGCGATGAGTGCGTCTTTTGAGGCGGATGTGGAGAATGAGGGGACGCTGACTGTTCCGGCGAAGGCGTTGACCAGTTATGTTGCGCTTTTGAGTGAAGGGAAGGTGGATTTGTCTGTGATTAATGGGACGACTCTTGAGGTTAAAACGAAGGGGTCGGACACGAAGATGAAGGGGATTTCTAGTGAGGAATTTCCGCTGCTGCCGAAGCTGGATAAGCCGGATACTTTTGTGTTGCCGACGAAGAGGTTGAGCAGTGCGATTGAACAGGTTGTGTTTGCTGCATCCACGAATATTTCTAGGCCGGTGCTGACCGGGATTTTCTGGCAGATTAAGGGGAAGGAGATGAAGTTTGCGGCGACGGATAGTTATCGTTTGAGCGAGAAGACCGTTGAGCTTGAAAAAGATGTTGGTTTGGACATTTCATTTATTTTGCCGGCGAAGACGGCGCATGAGCTTGCGAAGGTGCTTTCGGCGACAGAGGAGAAGGAGCTAGAGGTGAAGGTGACGAAGAGCCAGATTAAATTTAAGGTTGATGGGGTTGAGTTGCTTTCCAGGTTGATTGAGGGGAATTATCCAGATTATGACAAAATATTGCCGAAGGAGAACAAGACGACGGCGAAGTTGGGTGTTGAGGAAATGACCTTGGGGCTAAAGAAGGTTTCTGTAATCGTTAGAGATAATAATAATAATGTTAAAGTTAAGATTGGTGGTGGCAAGATTGTGATTTTTAGTGATGAGACGCAGGTGGGGCAGGGACAGGTTGAGCTTGAGGCGGAGACAGAAGGAGATGAGCTTGAGGCGGCACTTAATGTTCAGTATTTGCTGGACGTGCTGGGGCACCTCGGGGACGACCAGGTGAATTTTAGCTTGAATGATGGGCTTTCGCCTGTTAAGGTGGTTCCCGTAAAGCCGAGCGGGACACTACACATCATCATGCCGCTCAAGGTTTAACAGCTATTTAAAAATCGGAAAAACAAGGTGAAAGATTGTAAACATCTGATCACGCTCTTCCCACATGGGCAGAACCTGAAGGTTATTGAGCAGTTTGATCAGCAGGGATATACGTCGATTTCTGGAGGTGGTAACTTTTCCTCCAAGTCTTTTTTGGTGGCGGATTTGATGCGCGAATCTGAGGGGCTTCACAATGTGCTTTGGGTTTGTAGTGATTATCAGCACAAGGAGCATGTGGCGAGGTCTGTTTCTCTTTGGGGGGACACTTCTGTGCATGACTTTGATTTTGAAGAGAACCCTGTGCACGACAAGAAAATTGAGCGTGAAAACAGGGTACGTGTGATGGAGATGATTGCGTTGATTTTGGATAAAGAGCGGCCGAGTTTTTACACAGTGACGTATAAAGATTTGTTTAGGCCGTATCCGAGCGCTGTGGAGATTTCTGAAAAAACCATGAAGATAAAAGGGGGTGATGAGATTGATGCAGTGCAGTTTTTTGAGGACTTGATAGAGATTGGGTATGAGGCTTCTATGGACGCGTATGTTGAGAAGGGGCAGTATTTTCGGCACGGGGACATGCTTACAATTTGGCCTGTTAACAGTGATTTTCCGGTGAGGCTGGAGCTTGGTTTTGACGTTGTGGAGAAAATTTCTGTTTTTGATCAGGCGGAGAAAAAAGACGTTCATGAGCTTGATGTGCTTGATCTTTACCCCCTCAATGTTGGGAACTGGAATACGCCGCTACTCACTTATTTCAGGAAGGGGTCGTTGGTTATTGACGACGAGGTTGAGCTGCCGGACGCGGAAATTGCGGAGTTTGAAAAGAACATGAAGGCGCGTGATCCGCAGGCGCGATATTTGGAGTATCGGTCATTTATGGAGGAGACGCCGTATCATCATCACCTCCATTATTTGTCGGTTTTGAAGTATCACAATCCACTGGATTTTGCGACGGACATACGGGAGAAAATGAATACCGACTGGGTTGTTTTCTTGTTTACAAAGCACCCGGAAAACTACACGGAGATTTTTGACGACAAAAATATTGCGCATGTGGAATGGAAGAAGGGGATGAGAATTCAGCCTAAGCAGGTGGTGGTTTTTAAGATGAAAAAGGACGATGTGTTCCCGGAAGCTTTTCAGAATCCGCAGGTTAAATTGCTAGTGGTTTCAGACAGGAAAGTGGTTGGATTTACGGAGGGAGAGGGCAAGTCGCCGGACAGGCAGAGGGTGCAGTTGGACTTTTTGACCGGGCTGAAGCTTGGGGATTATGTGGTTCACAGTGACCATGGGATTGGGCAGTTTTTGGGGCTCGACAAAAGGACTATTGATGAAGTTACGCGTGAGTATTTGAAGATTGGTTATGCGGAGAATGACAAGCTTTTTGTGCCGATTGACCAGGCGGACAAGGTGTCTAAATTTATTGGTGCCGGGGACAGGATTCCAAAGCTGACAAGGCTTGGAAGTGCGGAGTGGAGCACAGTTCAAAGTCGGGTGAAAAAGGAAACGGAAAAAATTGCGCAGGAATTGTTGCAGCTTTATGCGGAGCGTGAGCACGCGAGAGGGTTTAAGTTCAGTGCTGATAGCAAAGAAATGGGGAGGTTTGAAAAGAACTTTCCGTATGAGGAGACGCCGGGGCAGCTGAGGGCGATAATCGATGTTAAAAGAGACATGGAAAAGAAGAAGCCGATGGACAGGCTTGTTTGTGGGGATGTTGGTTTTGGGAAGACGGAAGTGGCGATGCGTGCGGCGTTTAAGGCGGTGCAGGACAAGAAGCAGGTTGCAATTGTTGCGCCGATTACGATTTTGGTGGACCAGCATTTTAAGTCTTTTATGAAGAGGATGGATGGGCATCATGTTCGGATTGAGATGTTGAGCCGGTTTAGGACGGCGTCTGAGCAAAAGAAGATTTTGAAGCGGCTGGAGAAGGGCGAGATAGATGTGATTATTGGGACCCACCGGCTTTTGCAGGACGATGTGAAGTTTAAGGATTTGGGGCTGGTGGTGATTGATGAGGAGCAGAGGTTTGGGGTGAAGCAGAAGGAGAAATTGAAGGAGTTTAGGCAGGAGGTTGATATCTTGACGCTTACTGCGACGCCGATTCCGCGGACCTTGAATATTAGTCTGCATGGGCTGCGGGACATTACAACAATTACTACGCCGCCGCCGGGGCGGCGGCCAATTGTAACTGAGGTTAGGCGCTTTTCACTCGGGCTGATTAAGCAGGTTATTGAGCGGGAGCTTGAGCGTGGTGGGCAGACATATTTTTTGCACAATCGTGTGCAGACCATTGATGATATGGCGGAAAAGTTGCGGTCATTAATCCCGAAAGCGCGCATCATTGTGACGCATGGGAAGCTGAAGCCGGATGAGCTGGAAAAACGCGTGATAGCCTTTAAAAGTGGCGAATTTGATGTGCTTGTGAGCTCGACTATTATTGAAAACGGGATTGATTTGTCGAATGCGAATACGCTGATTGTGAATCAAGCGGAGAAGTTTGGATTGGCGCAGCTTTATCAGTTGCGTGGGCGTGTTGGTCGTTCAAAAATTCAGGCTTATTCATACTTTTTGTATCACATGAAGAGGCTACCGCTGGACGCGAAGAAGAGGCTGCGGGCGATTGTTGAGGCGAGTGAGCTGGGTGCCGGGTTCCAGATTGCGATGAAGGATTTAGAGATTCGTGGGGCGGGAGATATTTTGGGGGCGAATCAGTCTGGGGCCATTCACGTTGTTGGTGTGAGCCATTTTATTCGGATGTTGAATCAGGCGGTGGATAATATTAAGCGGGGGAAGAAGGTTGAGAAGGGAGAGGAGATTCCGGAGGTGACAATTGAAATTCCGCTGCCGGCCTATATTCCGGATGAGTATATTGTTAGTTCCAAGGAAAAGATTTCCGTTTATCAAAAGTTGGCGTCTGCGGATACAGGGGTTTATTTGATGGAATTGAAAGGCGAGTTGGTTGAGGACTACGGGAAAATGCCTGAGGAGGTGGCGAATTTGTTTAGGGTTTTGGACATTAAAATGCATGCCAAGAAGGCTGGGCTGACGAATGTAAAGGCGGAGAACGTGCATTCGCAGGAGGATCGGCAGATAATTTTGACCATGTCTAGCAAGGTGAAGCCGGAGAATATTGCGTCCTTGTTGGCGCGGAACGAGAAGTGGGTGATTTCTGGGAGCAAGCTGAAGATTAGCTTTAAAGATCTTGGGCTGAACTGGGTTGAGGAGTTGAAAAAGAGTCTTATTGCGCTTGGCAAGAAGGTGAAGAATATGCCGGGGACGGAGGTGGAGAGTTGACTTTGGGGTGGCGATGGGGTAAGATTAGGGTGTAACGTTTTTACCCCACGAATTATGCATAAGTTTAAGACAAAAGGCTCCAGGAAAAAAGTCAACTTTATGCTTGATGAGAAAATAATTCTGAAGATCAAACAGTATGTCCCTCAAGGGGAGCGAAGTGATTTTGTGAATGAAGTGCTTGAGGAGGCACTAGATCTTCTTGCAAGAACTTTGGCTTGTGAAAGCATGGACAGGCTTAGGGAAGAAAACCCTGTTTCAATAACTACAGAAGAATTTATAGAACTAAAAAACTATGGAAGAGAATAAAAAGAAAATTGTTGTTGACGCTTCAGTTCTTGTTAAGTGGGCTCTGAGGGGAGAAAAGTTTTTTGAAGAAGCTATGTCTTTACGTGAAGGGATAAGAAAGGGCGAGCTGAAGGTGTTTGTTCCAGGGCACTGTTTTTCGGAGCTATGTAATGTTTTGTGTAGGAAGGCCCCTGGGAAAACACTTACGTTTTTGTCTGATCTTCGAAAAATGGGGTTTGTGGAATTTGCATTGAGTGTTGAACTTGCTGGTTTGGCTTTTGATCTGACGCAAAAGCACCCGAAAATTTCTTTTTATGATGCCTTTTATCATGCGATTGCTCTGGCGCAGGGGTGTCTGTTTGTTACTGCGGACGAAAGATATTATCGGATGACCAAGAAGGAAGGGAATGTTGTTTTGCTGAAGGATTTTGTAGTGTAGAGGTTTACAGAATCTTGGGATGAAGGCTTCGTGACCGGCGCCGGTCAGGCATGGTGCAAAATAGGGGTTTGTAAAGAGGTGTGTTGACGGGGGCGGGGATTAGTGTTAGAATATTCTGGCTCTTTGACAGTGGGGATGTACAGGTTTCGACAGAAAGATTTGAAGTCGTTTGCTTGCTTTCAGGTGGTTGTCATGTCCCACCTCAATCCGTCATGACAAATATAAGTGCTAATCCACTTTCTAGACTTAGAGCTGCTCTTGCTATGGAACAGGCATCCGTGCCTGCTCTTGTGCCTGTAATGGCCTAAGTTGCTGATCGCCCCTTTGTGCGCGATCCCGTCCTTTTAGCTGAGGCCTCAGAGGCTAATCTGGATGTAATATTTTGAGGTGTAGGGGAGTTGTTGCTGGTGTTCCGGCGGCCGACCGAAATTTGAAGACCCGCGCATGTTGCTTTTGTTGGCTCTTTATGGCTTGCGTGTAAACAGAGCTGACTATGAAAGTAGACGGTATGCCTCTTCCTTTTTGGACGCGGGTTCGAGTCCCGCCATCTCCACCAAAATTTACAATTGATATATGAAAAGTCGACTTTTAGGTGAGGTAAGGGGGGTGCTTTTGGATAGAGTGGAGCGGGACATAAAAAGAGCCGTCAGTGTTGATGCAGGAGTGAGTTTGCCGAGCATGGATTTTATTGACCAATTAAGAAAGTTGGAAGAGTTGCGGGATGCGCTTGAAAGGAGAGACCGGGGGGGAATTACCGAGCTTGCGGTGCAGCGTCTTGAGCGAGGTGGGTACGACCCTTATGCCTTGGACTTGGTTGAATATTTAAAGGGTACTCGTGAAGGGGTAAGAGCTGTTTTGTGGAGGGATAGAAGTTTTAAACTGGATAGGTTTGGGCAGGTAGATAGGGGGATTTTTTAGGTTTTGTAGATTACGGAGTCGATTTTGCCTGCGAGATTTTTTTCTTTGGGGTCTTTACTGTGGAAAGACCAAGTTTTTAAATCTTTGATGGAGAATTTCTTTTTTCGAGGGGTTCTTGTGGGCTTCATTTTATTGAATTATTGATTTATTTAATTTCATCACGTGGGGTGGGTTTTGTAAAGGGTGACACAGCTTGGAAGTTCTACCTTGTTATTTAAGCGGACTTTGCTGCGCTGAAAGCTTATCGAAAACAATTGGGGTGTTTGGGCTTTCTCGTTTCTTTGTTTCCTGAGTGGGAAGCAGCAGTTTTGGACTGGAATAGAAATCGTTCAAACTAATGCCAGACTTTGGTTTTGTAGTGCGAGGCGGTAGAATGTGGCTACCTTAACTTTTACTTATGGATTTACCTAAAAATCTTCACTCAGAACGGAATTGGTTTACTACTGTGTTTTCGCCGATGTCGCGGAAGACGGTGAATGTGGACAGTGGGCAGCCGGGCTTGTTTTTTAAGATGACGTGGGGTGGGCATTTGCAGGTTTATACGGATGAAAGTAAGTCGCAGATGATTCTTGAGTGTAAGCGGAAGGGGAAGCTTGGGATGATTTGGGAGGTTTTTGATGTTGTTGGGGGGCAGAAGCATTTGGCGAACATTCATTGGAATGTTCTTAAGACGGCGATAAAACTTGGATCTGAGAGGTGGAAGGTGACGGATCCGGGCGGGGCGGAGTTTTTGGTGTTGAAAACGGAAGGGGATTCTTTGGGGAAGAGGTTTATGGATAGTTTTTTGGAGATGTTTTATAACCCGAAGTATGAGTATAAGGTGATGAAGCCGGGTGGAGAGCTGGTGGCTGAGATTTTTGCTAAGCATGGGTGGTGGAAGCATTTGTATGATTTCAAATTGAGTGGTGGGAGTGCGGAGGAAAAGAAGGTGGCGTTGGGGCTTTTTGCGGCTATGATTTTGATGTTGAAGAAGTGAGGGGTTGACAGAAGGGTGATGGTGAGGTTTAATGCTTGCCTTTAGCTTACTAAAAATTAAAGTTATGGGTTCAATGTCTATTCAGGAGGCGCGAAAACAGTTGCAGGAAGGGGAAACGCTTGTGCCGATGGTTGATGAAACGTTTTTAACTCAGACGTGTAGGCGGTGTGAATTTCATGAGGGAGAAAGGGTTATTGATGACTCTTATACAGCGATTAGGTGTGCCTTGGATAAACCAGATGCTTCTGATGCGGATCGGCTGGGAGCTTGTACGTTGAAGAGTTGAAGGTGGGAGATTGGCAAGCTCTGCAAGAAAGGATTGAGTTTTTGTGTAGATGAGCTTGCTTTTTTTATATAACGGGTTAAAATGCGGGCGAAATTTTTCTGCAAAAAATCATGAAAATTGCATTGGTTTGTGGTGGGCCGTCGGCTGAGAGGGGGATATCCTTGAACTCTGCGCGTAGTGTTATGGATCATTTGGGTGGGGATGGGATAGAAATCGTTCCGATATATTTTGATCACAAGCGGAATGCGTACAGTATTTCTTGTTCGCAGCTTTATTCGAATACGCCGTCGGATTTTGATTTTAAACTGAAGAAGACAGCTAAGTTTTTGAGCAAGACGGCGCTTGGGAAATTGTTGAAAAGTGTGGATATGGCGTTTCCGGTGATGCATGGGCAGTTTGGTGAGGATGGTGGGATTCAGAGGCTTTTGGAAAAGTATGGGGTGCCCTATGTTGGGTCTGAAGTTGGGGCTTGTAAAAGATGTTTTGATAAATTTGAGGCGAATGAGTTTATTCGTGAGAAGGGCTTTTATACACTGCCGAGTTGTGTTTTGAAGATTTATCATGAGGATCATGAAGAAATTATTCAGTCGTTTTTTAAAAAACATAAAGTGAAAAGAGCGGTTGTGAAGCCGGCGACGGGGGGGTCTAGTATTGGGGTGATTTCTGTAAGTACGCCTGAGGAGGCGTTGGAGAGTGTGCGGGTTTTGTTTTCAAAACGAATGGATACGCGAGTGGTGATTGAGCCGTTTTGTGAAGGGACGGAATTTACGGTGATTATTTTGCAGAATGAGTTTGATATGCCGGTGGCGATTTTGCCGACGGAGATGGAGATGGATTATGAGGAGGGGAAGCTTTTTGATTATCGGCGGAAATATTTGCCGTCGAATCAGGTGAGATATCATTGTCCGCCCAGGTTTGATAATGAGACGATTGAACGGATTCAGGTGCAGGCGGCGCAGCTTTTTCGGGTGCTGGGGATGCGGGATTTTGCGCGTTTTGATGGGTGGTTGATGCCGGACGGGAATTTGTGGTTTTCGGACTTTAATCCGATTAGTGGGATGGAGCAGAATAGTTTTCTTTTTCAGCAGACGGCGAGGATTGGCTTTAGTCACAGGGATTTGCTTAGATACATTGTGAAGCAGGCGGCGCGGAGGTATAAGATTGAGATGCCCACGCCGCAGCGGAGCGGAGGCGAAATAAAAAAAGAGAAGAAAAAAGCTGTGCGGGTGATTTTTGGCGGGGAGACGTCTGAGAGGCAAGTTTCATTGATGAGTGGGACGAATGCTTGGTTGAAGTTGCGGCGGAGCAAAAAATATGCACCGAGGCCGTATTTGCTTGGTTTGGATGGGAACGTTTGGGAGATTCCTTATGCGCTGACATTGAATCATACGGTGGAGGAGATTTTTGAAAATTGCTTGAGTGCGAAGGAGGATGAAGAGCGACTTGCGTTTTTGGAGGAGAAGGTGCGGTTGCGGCTGGCTTTGGGTGATGAAGATGTGACGGAGCCATTCTTTTTGCCGCGGAAAATGAGTTTGGAGAAATTTATTGAGGAGGCTGCGGAGACTGGTGAATTTGTGTTTATTGGGCTGCATGGTGGCATTGGGGAAAATGGAGTTTTACAGAAAATGTTGGATGATGCTGGGGTGAAATATAATGGGTCGGGGGAGAGGACGTCGGAGCTTTGTATGGACAAGTATAAAACTGGGGAGAAGTTGCGAGGGCTTGAAAAGGATGGTGTTTATTCGGCGTCGAAGGTGAAATCTGAACTGGATGGGTTTAAGTTGGGGTGGGAGGAGCTACAGAAACTATTAGATTCGCGGGCGGTGATTGTTAAGCCTGTGGATGAGGGGTGCAGCGCTGGGATAGTTCGGCTGTTTGGTGAGGATGATTTGAGAAAATATGTAGAGCTTGCGCAGGAAGGAGTGCAGTTTGTCAAAGAAGGGACTTTTAAAAATCAGAGGGGGATTGTGGAGATGCCGCCGGAGAAGATGAAGGAGGTTTTGTTTGAGGAGTTTATTGAGGTCGACAAGGTTCGGGTGAAGGGGAATAAGCTGAAATGGACGGAGAAAAAGGGGTGGATTGAAGTGACGATGGGGGTTTTGGAGGTTGGAGGAAAATATCATGCGCTTTCGCCGAGTTTGACTGTTGCGGAGGGGGAAGTGTTGAGTGTTGAAGAGAAATTTCAAGGTGGTACGGGTGTGAATATGACGCCGCCGCCGGAGAAGTATGTGAAGGCGGGAGCTGTGCGGCGGGCGAAAAAAGCGGCGGAGCTTGTGGCGGAGCGGGTTGGGATTGAGGATTACTGCCGGATTGATATGTTTATGTTTGCGAAGACGGGGGACATTATTGTGATTGAAGTGAATACTACGCCGGCATTGACGCCGTCGACGGTGTTGTATCATCAGGCTTTGGCGGAGAAAAAGCCTTTGTTCCCGACGGAGTTTCTGGAGACTTTGATAGAGAACAAAGGGTATTGATTTAAATAGCCCTTGCGTTCAAAGCAGGGGGGTCGCGGGGCTCGGAAAAAGGTGTACACAAAGGCGTACTCAAAAGTGTACACTTTTGAGTGAGTAGTCTTAAGATAGTATGTTCCCAGTAGAACTTTCCCCGGAAATTCACAAAAAAGCTGAGAGGTTGAAAGTTTTTGCTGAGGATGTTGAGGAGAAGTTTATTCTTGGGAGTGGAGCTGGGGGACAGAAGGTGAACAAGACCAATAGTTGTGTGTGGTTGAAGCATTTGCCGACAGGGATTGAGGTGAGGTGTCAGAAGCATCGGGAGCGGGGGCGGAACAGGCTGTCTGGGTATAAGTTGCTGATTTTGAAGATTGAAGCTGTGGTGCTGGGGAAAGAGTCTGATGTGGCGAAGAAGAAATTTAAGATTCGGAAGCAGAAGAAGCGGCGGTCGCGGAAGGCTAAGGAGAAGATGCTGGAGGCGAAGAGGCGGCGTGGGGAGATTAAAGAGTCTCGTAAAAAAATAGATGTATAATCAGAGTTTTTATTTAACCGGGAATAGGGGTAATAATACGTTTTCTTATCGTGAAGGGCGACGGCTTTATGTGCCGGCTGTGATTGATGGTGGGTTGGAGGATGTGCAGATTGGTGATGAAGTGGTTTTTGAGGACGAGGATGAGGGTGGCGAAATGCGGAGTTGTGTGGGCTTGAAGAGTTTTGTGCGGATGGATTTGGGTGGGGTGCCGACGATGGTCGTCGACAATCATAATCATGCGTTTTACTTCTGGTGGGAGGCATTGGAGAAAGGGCTGATTGAGAAAGGTGCGGTGCTTGTTCACGTGGATCAACACAAGGATATGCGGGAGCCGGCGGAGAAGTTTGATGGGGATGTCTTTCGGTATACGAATGAGGTGCTGAATGTTGGGAATTATTTGCCGCCGGCGATGGAGTCTGGGTTGATTGGTGATGTGCAGTTTGTAACTGGGGAGGCGGATTTGGAGGACATGAGTTTTCTGGGGCGAGGGAATAAGATTTTGAATTTGGATCTGGATTTTTTTGCTCCGGAGATGGGATATATTGATTTTGAAAAGGCGAAAAGATTTGTTCTGGTGCATGCACGGGAGGCGGATTTTATAACCATTGCGACGAGTCCATTTTTTATTGACCAGGAGCGAGCTATTGACGTTTTGAGGGAGTTGTTTTAAGATTCTGGCTTGGTTAATAATAATTTTTATGGAGAGAACGCCTTTTGGAGATATTATTGAAGATGCCCTTAGAGAAGTGAGGGACGGTCTTGAATGGAGAGAGATTGGTGATGAGGAAGCTGAGGCGGCTTTAGCTGATAGGGTAGTTGTGACGGGAGGGATAGAAGATGTTATTGGAAAAGCTGAGCAGGCAAAAGCGAGGAGAGAAATAGAAAAGGTTTTGGGTGGGAGCAGATGGAGTGATCGTGGGATACATACTTCTGTTGAGAAAGGAAGAGGTATGGGGGGTCGAAGAGAGGAGGGAAAGGCGGGAAAACCAGGAAAAGGCCACGGAGAGCTGATCTGTGGGAGGTTCATCGGAAAAAGGTTTGCAGAACCCTTTGGTGAAAGGGCCTTGACGTGCGTTGCTTTCGTGTATAAAGTTGGCGATCGCTTAATTTTTAACATATTTTAAAATGGAAGGACTTGAAACAAGGAGAGGGAATGTTATAAGGCGGCCGAGGGCGGCTGTTCAAGCTGGTGGGCTTCCTAGATTAGAGGCGAGAGCTACTCTTGCTGATGTGATGGGAGATCTTGAGGCTACACTCAAGGCTGCGGATGCTGAACTTGAGAATGCAAAGGATGATGGGAGTGGAGTTGAGGCTGATTTACCTAGTCTTGCGGATCAAGGGGAGAGAAGGCCAGTAAGTATTTTTGTTGCAGTACCTGGTTTGGCGGAATTGGATGAGGAGATCAGAAGGTCTGCGAGCTGTAGTTCTGTGGGTTCAGGAGGATGGGGTATGGGTGGTGCAAGACAGCGTTGAGAAAACAAATCTTGACATACGGCAGATTCATGCATAGAATTGGCTGCCAATTTATTAATAACAAAAATTAATTATGTCAGAAGGAGCAAGTAAAGGTCCAGGTGGAGGTCCAATTATCTTTCCGAGTGCTACAGGGCCGGGGATAATAGTTTTTGATGAGGGTGAGGGGAAGCGGGTGTTGCCAGATAACGAAGTGTTAGATGCAAGGTTCAAGGGGCGTAAGCTAAAAAAACCAACGGATGGAGAAGTAGGTTTTCTTATTGATGGACGTAGAGGTGCTGTAAATATTGTGAGGGCGGCGGATTTGACTACACCGGATTTTTGGGATTGTAGGCCGTCTGCTGACATGCTTGAAGAGCATGTACCTTTTGAGCCATCTGGTTCAAGTGCTTGCTCAGTTGGCTTTCAAGGAGAAAGAATGCGTCCACGAGCACGAGCAAAGAGAAGGGAGCGTTAAGCCCGCTCTACATAAGTTCCTTCAACCGTATTGATCCGGATTTTGTCGCCGATGTTGATGAACAAGGGGACGGAAATTGTGATGCCGGTTTGGAGAGTGGCGGGTTTGCTGCCGCCGGATGCTGTGTCGCCTTTTACGCCTGGCTGAGTATCTGTAACTTCCAGAACGACTTTTGGTGGTAGTTCTACGCCGATGGGTTGGCTTTCAAAAAACTGGACATTTGCTTCGCCGCCTTCAAGGAGGTAATTTTTGCTGTCTCCGAGGAGTTCGTCTGAGAGCTCGAATTGTTCGTAAGTCTCGTTGTGCATGAAGTGGCAGGCGGAGCCGTCGTCGTATAAGAATTGGCAGCGTGCTTTTTGGAGGTCTGCGGGTTCTGCTTTGTCGTTTCCGCCGAAGGTTTGTTGGATGTTTGCGCCGGTTTTTAAATTACGGAGAGTGGTTTTGTTAGTTCCGCCTTGGCGGGCTTGTTTGGAGAATTCGGATTTTGTGACTACGTATGGCTCGCCGTTGAGTATGATTGCGATGCCTGGTTTGAGTTGAGCTACTGAATACATGATTATTGGTTATTGGCTGGGGGATCTTTATATCATATTTTTTTAAGGGCGAAAACTAGGGGGGAAGGCTCAAAACTAGAATTTCATTCTGTTTTGAGTACAAGGCCAACTCCTATGAAGAGCAGGACTAAGTGGACGGTTGTGAAAAAGCTGACTTGGGTGGAGAGGAATAGGCCGAGCAGAGCGAGGCCGTAGATTTTGTGGATTTGGAGTTTGGATTTGAATAGAAGTATTAATGTAGTGATGATTATGAATGTGAGAAGTGCTGTGCCGATGAGTCCGGTGCTGAGTGCGGTGTCGAGGAAAAATTGATGGGCGCGGTCTGGTGCTAGGGTGAAATCTGGGAGGTCTAGAAAATATTCTGTGTGGTCAAAGCCGTAGCCGAGGAAGGGTTTTTGGATGATTGCTTTGAGGCTGGCTGAGTAGAGTTCCAATCGGGTTGTGATGGTTTGTAGATCTGTTATGCGGTTCCACATGAAGGCTGAGATTGTTGTGATTGTGGCGATTAGTGAAGTGAAGGCGATTATGCGTTTAGGTTTTGATTTAATGTGTTTGAATATTGTTATGGCTAGGATTATGAAGAGGACGATTAGGGATGCGCGGTTTTCTGTCGCAATGAGGCCGATGGTTTGGATTAGTGAGAAAAGCAGCCAGATAGGTCTTTTTTTCAGGAGGTAGAGGCCGAAGCTGATTATTGCTGTGAAGAGTAGGAGTTTGCCGAGGACGTTTGGGTTTCCGAGAGTTCCGGAGAGGCGGTCGAAGCCTGAGTCGATTGTGAAAGCTATGATTGTGGTGATGGTGCCGGAGGTGGCTAGGATTTTGAGAAGAGAAATTTTGGTTTTTGGGATGGAGATGGCCAGTGAAATTGCCATTAGCCAGGTGAATGCGCCGAGGTATCGGTGTTCTGAGCCCCAGAGTGACAAGAGTGTGTCTTGGGCTAGGAATGTGGAGAGGCAGATTGTGGCGGTGAAAAGCATGAGGGCTGTTAGTAGTGCCTTTTGTTTACTTTTGAAGGTGGGTTGGGTGAGCCAAAGAAGTATTGCAGTTGCGCTTAGTGCAAAAACCTTGAATTGTTCGATTTCCCCTGTGACAGGGTTGATTATGAGGGGTAGGAGTAGGAGGAGAACGAAAAATAAGATTTTGCGCATGGTCTAGTTATACCATTGGTTTGCTTTCGGATGAATTTCGTGATTGGATAGGCGTGTTATTTATTCGCTAAAAACCTCTACGCTATGGCAAAAAAGACATTTTTTACTAAGAAAGTCCTTGCAGGTGGACTTGTAGTTTTGGTGCTTCTTATGACAGGAGCCTATATTATTGGCAGTGATGGTCTTCAGGGAAGATTTTCATTTGGGCCGCGGATTAGTCCGCTTTCTCCGCTTTCTCCACTTTCTTCGGCTAGGCATTTGAAGCCGGATTTGGCGATTACGGACATTTATATGGATGATGAAGGGAAGATGACTATTGTGCAGGAGAACTTGCATAATAGGGCTGTGACGCCTACTGATGGGCACACTTTTGTTTACATTGATGGGGCTATTGAATGGACTTACAGCTGGACGACTTTGAGCGAGACAGGCTTTTTGGATGAGTGGGGGAATTCTCTACTGCAGCCGCAGATGACAGAGGTGGGTGTTCTTGTTGAGGCGTGTATAGATCCGAATGATGTGGTGGATGAGTCTGATGAGACGAATAACTGTTGGGAGGAATTGATTGATGAAGAGGTGACGCGAGGATCTTTTTCTAGTGATGTTGTGGAGGCGATGGGGATAGGTTTGGATACGTGTACGGGTGTGTTTGTTGATGTGCCTACTGACCATGAATACTGTGGTGCTATTGAAGCACTATATAACGATGGGTTGATTGATGGGTATGCGGATAGTGATGGGTACGGGACAGGGACTTTTGGAGTTGATGATTTGGTGAATAGGGCAGCAGCGGCTAAAATTATAGTTTTGGCTTTCTTGGGTGAGAGTGCGATCGACTCAACTTATGATGCTGGGTTCACGGACGTTGACCCTGCAGATTGGTATTCAGATTATGTGAACACCGCTCACTTGTACGGAATAGTTACTGGTTATCTTGATTCGTCAGGAACACCAACTGGGCTGTTTGGGCCTGGTGATACTTTATTCCAAACGTATTTAGACACGTGGCTCGTTAATGCTAGTGGCGGGACGTATACTCCTTAATTGGGAGTAATCCGGCAGCAAGCCAAAATGGAACCATGAAAAGTGGGAAGAGTAGGGAGTTGACGAATATGCTATGGATGAACACGCCGATCAGTGCGCCGAAGAAGGCGGCTGCGTAGGCGTGTTTGCGGTAGCGCCAGGCGGTGAGGGCGAGGATTATGTAGACGGTGAAGAAAGGTATGAAGCCGATGATTCCTGTGGTTGCGAGGATTGTGAGGAGGCTGGAGTCTGAGCCGGAGGAGGAGTGTTTTTCTAGGTCTGTGATGAGTTTTGTGTCGAGGGCTGCGTGTTTGTAGCGATTGTATCCGTGGCCGAGGATTGGTTTGTCGGTGAAAAGTTCCCAGCCGATTTGCCAGGATTCAAAGCGTAGGCGAGAGGATTGGTCTGGGATGGTGTAGTCTTCTGTGAAAACGGATTCTGCGCTCTGGATGAGGCTTTCTACGCGATTTTGGACAGGTGTGATGGTGATGGTTGCGATGATGAGGACGACGATTGCGCCTGCGAGGAGTTTGCGGGATTTGAGTAGGCCGAGGATGAAAAGTCCGGTGAGTAGGGCGAGGTAAGAGCTGCGGGAAAGTGTGAGTGCCAAGGCGATGAGGAGGACGATGCCGATTGGTATGAGGTATTTTCGCCAGGCGGCTTTGTGGAGTGCGGTGCCGGTGAGGAGGGTGATGGTGAAGGCTAGGAAGCCGCCGACGAAGTTGGGGTCGAACCAGGTTGAGAGGAGGCGGCCGGTGTGTGGATCCCAGCCGAGGTCGAGTTCATAAGTTGTGTTATGGAAGACGGGGAGGAAGTGCATTTGGATGAAGCCCGCGATTGAAAGTGCTAGGGCGAATGCGAAGACGAGCCAGAGGATTATGACTTTTTGGCGTTTGGGCTCGTGGATAACGATGAGTCCCAGGATGAACATTGAGATCCAGCGGATGCAGTAGAAGGTCGATTCGATGAATTCTGTTGTGGAGAGGTCTGCGGAGTGGATGAGTAGAGAGGCGAAGCCGATTAGGACAAAGAGGCCTGCTGGGAAGGCGATGAGGGGGAGTTTCAGGTTGGGTTTTTGCGACGTCGCAAAAAATTTGTGCTTGAAGAATTTGTTTGCGAGCCAGGCAAATGTGAAGATGGGCGTCCAGAGGTCGATTAATAAGATGCCGTTGAAGCGCCAAAGTTCTGCGATTAGGGCTAAGGCTAAAGTGATTGCGATTCCGATTGTGCTGAAGCTGAAGGCTTTTTTTGTCATCGGGGGTATTGTACACTGGTGCCATGGACATTTTAATAGCTACTAAAAATCCGGGGAAATTTCTGGAGATTCAGGAGATGCTGAGTGCTCTTGATGCGATTTTTCATTCTCCGGATAGCTTGGGGATTGAGGGGGATTTTGAGGAGGATGGTGAGACTTTTGATGAAAATGCATTGGGTAAGGCGAGATTTTTTGCTGAACGGGCGGGGATGTTGACGGTTGCAGATGACAGTGGGATTTTTATTGAGGCGCTTGCGGATGAGCTTGGGGTGAAGACGCGGCGTTGGGGTGCTGGGCATGAGGCGTCGGATGAGGAGTGGCTTGCGCATTTTATGGAGAGGATGGCTGAGGAGGAGAATCGTGCGGCGAAATTTATTTGTGCGGCGGCTTTGGTTTCTGCAGATGGCAAGAGTGAGGAAGTCGTGGTTTTTGGAGAGACGTGTGGAGAGATTACGGGCGACCTTGAAGTGCCGGTAAAGCCGGGGATTCCACTGTCGAGTGTGTTTAGGCCTGAGGGACACGGAAAGGTTTATGCGGCGCTGAGTGAAGCGGAAAAGAATGAGATTAGTCACAGGGGGAAGGCGTTTATGAAATTGCTAAACATTTTGAAAAATGCGTGAAGTTTTGAGTCGAATTGAAAGGGAAAATGAGAAGGCGAACTATTGGATTGTTGGGCCGGAGACTGGGCGAATGTTGTGGTGGTTGGTTCGGGTTGTTTGCCCGGAGAGGGCTTTGGAGATTGGGACTTCAGTTGGGTACAGTGCGATTTGGATGGGGGCGGCTTTGGACGGCGGGAAGTTGTGGACTGTGGAGTCGCATGCGGAGCGGCATGAGAAAGCTCGTGGGAATATTGCGGAGGCTGGGCTGGGAGATAAGGTGGTGCAGGTGAAAGGGCATGCGCCGGAGGTGCTGGATGAGGTGCCGGAGGAGCTGGATTTTGTGTTTTTTGATGCGACGAAGGAGGAGCATGAGGCGTATTTTGATGTTGTATTTCCGCGGATGCGGGCTGGTGGGATGATTGTTGTGGACAATGTGAAAAGCCATCGGGGGGAGATGGCGGGGTTTTTGGAGCGGCTGCGTGCGGAGGACGGGCTTAGTGCTGTGGAGCTTGGGGTTGGGAGTGGGTTGTTGGTGGGGAGGGTTTATCGGCAGTGAACGCGGTTGCTGTAAGGGCAGACTTGTGGTGGTGGTATGTCTGGTTTTATTTTGTATGTGGTTCCGTTTGAAGCTATTTGGACGGAGAGAATTTTGGGTGGTAGGGAGGGCGTGTTGTCTCTTAGGCAGGATGTTAAGTCTTCGAAGGCGGGATGTGTGTGTGGCTGGACGGTCATGTCTCGTTCGAGGTTGGATTCAGCCAGACATGGCTCTACGGTTTCAACGGAGAGGGTGACGCTGTTTAGGTGTGCGCGAAGGCTTGCTAGGGAGCGGTCAATTGTTGTGTGTGCGAGAAAAGCAACTGCAAATGCTATGGAGCCGTATAAGGGAATGTTTAAGGGGTTGGGACGTTCCATTTTGGGGTTATTTGAATTGATCTACTACCCATGTGCCCGCTCTTATGCTGAGTAGGTGGGGGAAGGGGTCACATTGAGTTGTGTGTATTTCGGGGCAAACGGCATCGGCTTTGGCAGAGGCTTGGATGAAATCTATGAGGCCGCCAACGGAAAGCAATACAGCTGCTGTTATTGCGAGAATAGTTTTTGTTGATAGGGGTTCATGTGTTCTGTCTAGATAGTTAAGATAAGAAGCCGAAGAAGCTAGTTCGTGTGGTTCTGGTGAGGGTCGAGTCATAGAATTTGCTTAGTGCTAAGGCTTGATTTTACTGATTTCTTCCCTTTTCATCAACTTTTTATTAACAGTCATCTGTGCACGTGCACACTTTCTCATCAGAATTTCCTGCTGTAGTCAAGAGACTCAACAGGTTTGGGATCCTTCCTAGGGAGGATTTAAGTTTGATTTTTAGAGTGTTCTTTTGCAGATTGTGGGCTGGAAATTTAACTAAATATTATGGATGGTGAACAAAGACCAGCAACTGATGAGGAGCTTGATCTTGCTATAGAGAGGGCAATGGCTGAGGTTGTGGAGGCGGGTTATGTAGTTGAGGGGCCTGAAAAAAGAGGAGCTTTGAGAGTTGTGGAAGAGGCGGAGGAGGCAGCTTAGTTTTCTTCTTCTTCATCAACCTCCTCGCCAATGCGAAGTTGGATGGTGCTTGAGGCGCTGTAGCCGAATTGGTCAACGGCGCGGGCGGTGACTTCAAGAATTGTGCCGTCAGAGGCGCTGGTTGGGATGCGGATTGTGCCGGTGTATGGGTCGTCGTAAGCGTGGTATTGGACTTGGTCATTAACGATATATTCGACCTCAGTGAGGCCGTTTCCTGTGTCTAGGACTTCTACTTCAATTTCAACGGTGCGTTCGTCAGTGGAGACGGCTGAGAGGCTTAATGGGCTTGTGATTGTAATGTCTGGTGGACTGGATGCGGTGCTGGAATTATGGATGTCTTCTGCGGATTCAGTTGGGGGTTGGTCTTCGCCTTCTTTCTCCGCCCATTCGTCAATTCCTGTTTGCCAGTTTGGCCATCTGTCTGCGAGGAAGGAACGGTGGATGCGGTAAGTGATTTCTTCCACGGCGTCAGATGGTGAGTACAGGGTGGCTAGGCGATCTGTGATGGTTTCAATGAGGACAGTGATGTAAGAGGCATCAATTTCTGTTGGTACGGCGTAGCTCGCGAAAATTTCAGTTGCAATCATGTCTGAAGGCGTTTCGTCGCTTGGGAGTTTTCCGCTGGCGAGGCTGATTGCCATTTCTTTGATTTCTGTTGGGCGGTTCCAATTTGTTGGTTCCAGTCTGTCTAGGACGGCGGAGATATAAGATTTCCAAATTGGTGCGGCTGCGGCGTACCCACTACCGTAAGCATTCATTGTTGAGCCGTCTGCGTTACCTGCCCAAGTAATTGTGACGAGGGAAGGTGTGTAAGCTGCGAGCCAAGCATTGTTTGGCAAAATGTTTCCGCTGGAGAGTTTTTTATTTGAGGTTCCGGTTTTGGCTGCGTTGTCTATTGTGTCTAGTCTGGTTGAAGGGCCGAGGTTGTCTGATGGGTCAGAAAGGATATCGTTGAGGAGATATGCGGCTTGTGGGTCGAGGACTTCAGTTTTTTCTATGTCTTTTTCTTCCCATTGTTCTAGGACTTCGCCGTCTGCATTTTCAATTTTAAGGATTGCGGTTGGTTCTAAATGGACACCTCCATTTGCTAAAACCATGTATCCTTCCGCGAGTTCTAGTGGAGTGACTTCAGCTGTTCCAAGTGCAAGTGGCCATCCGTAGCCGCCTTCTTCGTCGATCGACTCAAAGCCAAATGGTTTGAGGAAAGGGACTATTTCGTCTTCCTGGCCGGCGAGGAAATATGCTTTTGCGGCAGGGATGTTTCGTGATTGAGCAAGGGCGTGACGGATTGTCATTGGGCCCCAGAATTCGCCGTCGTAGTTGCTTGGGGTGTCTCCGCCGATGTTGGTTGCAACGTCATAAAGGACGGTTGCTGGAGTGTATTGATTAAGAAAGGCGAGGGCATAAACGAAAGGTTTGAATGAGGATCCGGGTTGGCGGAGTCCGGTGATCATATTTACTTGGCCGTCGATTTCGTCGTCGAAGTAATCTGCGGAACCAACCATTGCCAGGATTTGCCCGGTTTGTGGGTGGACTGAAACCATGGCTGCGTTGTTTGCGTCGTAGTTGTCTGCGTTGTGTTCTTTGCGGTCTGCGATGGCGGTTTCAGCTGCTTCTTGGAAATCTGGATCTAGGGTTGTGGTGATTTTTAGACCTCCTTGTTCAACGACTGCAGAACCGAATTTGTCTTCAAGCATTTGTTTTATCCAAAGTACAAAATGAGGGGCTTCAATTGAGTCGCGGTATTCACCAAATTCAATGGCTTGGATGTCTGCGAGTGCTCCTTCTACATCGTCGTCTGTGATCATGTTTAATTCTTCCATGCGGTCTAGTACGAGGTCGCTGCGGCCTTTAATGTAAAAAGTGCTGCCGTCTGGCATTTCAAAAGTTGTTCCAATTAGGCCGCGGGTGTATTCGTCATATTCCAAGTCTTCTTCGCCGGTGATAACGCGGTCGCCGAGAGAATCTTCCGTTAGTTCAAAACTGAGGACGGTGTTTCTGTAGTTTCCGTATGGCGAATAACGGGTTGGTGCCTTTGGGATGCTGGCTAGGACTGCGGATTCAGCGAGGGATAAATCTACGGCGTCTTTTTCAAAGTAGCGGTCTGCGGCGAGTTCAATTCCGTATGCGTTGCTTCCGTATGGGATGACGTTTAAGTACATGAGTAGGATTTCGTCTTTGCTGAATTTGAGTTCGACGAGGAGGGAAAGCAGGATTTCTTGGAATTTACGTTTGTAGCTGCGTTCTGGGCTGAGGAAGGTGTTTTTGACGAATTGCTGGGTGATTGTTGATCCGCCGCGCGGGGTTCCAATGCCGAATTCTGAGAGGACGGCTTTGATGAGGGCGGGGATATCTATTCCGATGTGATGGTAAAAACTGTCGTCTTCGATTGCCATTGTTGCGTCGATGAGCCAGGGTGAGATTTCGTCTAGGGCTTCGAGAGATTCGCGGTTTTCTTCACCGTGGATTGCGTAGAGCAGGCCGCCTTCGCGGTCCATGATGAGTGTTGATTCTGTCATGTTCATGTCGCGGAGCTCGGATGGATTTGGCAGTACGACGAGGAGATAAATTGTGTAGAAAAAGAGCAGTGCAGCGAAGGCGAGTACGCCGACGATTGCTGTGGTTGTGATCACACGGATTGTTTTCTGGAATTTGCTCATATAAGGGCGGGGGCGAAGGCGCTCCCAGCCGGTGCGGATTTTTTTTCTAGTCCATTTTCTGACTTTTCTCATGGATGGTGGTTATTTCCCTCTAATGGTTGCGCCTAATTTTTCTAGGGCGGCCCAAGTTGCTTTTTGAGATTTTTCTAGATCTTCGCTTGTGAGTGTTCGGTCAAAAGATTGAAGTGTGAGGCGGTAAGCCAGGCTCTTTTTATCTTTTTCGATTTTGTCGCCTTCGTATGAGTCGAAAAGTTCGACTTTGCGGAGTTCTTTGCCGAGTGATTTTTTGATGACTTTTTCGATTTCTGCTGCGCTGACTTTTTTATCTAAAAGCATTGAGATGTCGAATTCTACTTTTGGAAATTTGGATTCGGCTTGATATGTCTGTTCGGTTTTGCGGGCTTCACTGATGGTTGCAAAATCTAGTTCAAATGCAGCAACTTTTCCGTCGAAATCTTCCTGTTCTGCGACGTATGGGTGGAGTGTGAAAACATTACCAATTGCTTTTCCGCGGAAGATGACTTTTGCGTTTTGGTATGGGTGCACAGCGCTAGGCGGATTTTCATCACATTTGAATTCTAGAGTGCCGGTAATGCCGAATTGATCTAAGAATTGTTCTAAGTCGCCTTTGATGTGGGCGAAAGGATTCTTTTCTTTTTTGCTGAATTCACGGGCAGCTCCGATGCGTTTTTCTTCCTTTGGCATGAATTCGCCGAATTCTGTGTAGGTTCTGCCGAGCTCGAAAAGAGCTGGGTTTTGTTCATGTTTGACTGCTTCACGCAAGCTGCGGACTAGGTTTGGAGTGAGTGTTGTTCTCAGGTGGCTTTGGTCTTCAGAAAGGTAATTTGCTAATTTTATGTGCGTGTCTTCATCCAGGCCGTAAAGGGCCATTGTTTTGAGGCTGTAGAAGGAGTAATTGTAAGATTCTGTGTAGCCGAGGGCGTGTGCAAAAATTTCACGTGCGTCATGTTTGTGGCGACGTTCTGCGTTGTATGCAGGGGCTTTTGCGGGGAGCTCTGGGACTACAGCTGGGATGTTTTCGTAGCCGTACATTCTGGCTACTTCTTCTACAATGTCATCTTCAATATCCACGTCTTTTGTTGCGCGGAAGCTTGGGATTTTCACGGTGAAATCTTGTGTGCTTTCCTCCACTTTTCCTTGGACTTCAAAGTTTAATCGATTCAAATAATTTGCCATTTCTGGCGCTGGGATGTCTAAGCCAATTTTTCTTTGGATGCGCTGAACATTTACTGGGATTAAAAGTTCTGATTCGTCAAAACAAGCTGCGTCAACGATTGCACCGACTTTTGCGCCAGGGCAGATTTCTAGGATTAGTTCTATTGCGCGGAGAAGTGCATGTTCACATTGGTTTGGGTCTAGACTCTTTTCGAATCGTTGGACGGAATCTGTTCGGAGGCCGATTTTTGTACTGGTTCGGCGGACTGATATTGCGTCAAAATTTGCGGATTCAAGCAGGATGTCCACTGTGTCGTCCTGGATTCCGCTGTATTCGCCACCCATGACTCCGGCAACCGCAATTGCTTTCTTTTTGTCTGCGATTAAAAGCATGTTTTCTTCCAGAGCTTTTTCTTCTCCGTCTAGGGTTGTGATTTTTTCATTCTTGTTTGCGGTGCGGACGATAATTCCTCCTTCGATCATGCGGAGGTCGAAGGCGTGCATTGGCTGGCCTACTTCCTCGAGCACGTAATTTGTGACATCAACGATGTTTGAGATTACGCTGTGGTCAGTTGCGAGCAGGCGTTTTTTGAGCCAATCTGGGGATTCTTCCACTTTTATGCCGCGGATTATTACTCCCATGTAGCGAGGGCAGAGTTCCGGGTTGTTTACTTGGATATTTGGCTCATCTCCGGTTTTTGGCACTTTTGGTTTTGCAGGTGGGATTTTAAAATCTGAACCTGTTATTGCTGCGATTTCACGGGCAATTCCAATGTGTCCCCAGAGGTCTGGGCGGTGTGTCAGAGTTTTGTTGTCGAATTCAATTATGGTGTCGTCGAGGTCCATGGCTTTTGCTAGTGGAGTTCCGGGTTTTACATCTGGGAAGTAAGTTATGCTGACGCCGTCTTCTTTTAATCCGAGTTCTTGATCAAGGCAGAGCATTCCACCGGTTTTAACACCGCGCAGTTTTTTTGGTTCAATTTCTAGTCCTGTTGGCAGTTTGCATGGTGCAACAGCAACGGGCAGTCGGTTGCCCACTTTTTGTTTTGCCATGTCTCCGAAAACAAGCTGGAGTGGTTTCTTTTTGCCGATGTCTACTTGTGCGACATTCAATTTGTCTGCGTCTGGATGTTTTTCAATTTCAAGAATTTCACCAATAACTACGCCGTCATAAGCTTTCCCTTGGTCAACAACGGTTTCCACCTCTGCGGAACGTACGGTTAGTAACTTGCCGAGCTCCTCGGTGTCGAGGTCTTTCGGCAGGTCTACAAAGTCGCGAAGCCAGTTGAGTGAAACAAACATTTAGAATTGATTTAAGAAACGAACGTCTCCGCCGAAGAGTAGGCGGATGTCTGGGATGCGGTAGCGCATCATGACAAGGCGAGTGAGGCCGAAGCCGAATGCCCAACCTTGATATTCTTCTGGGTCAATGCCTCCTGCGCGGAGTACATTTGGATGAACCATTCCTGCGCCCATGAATTCGATCCAGCCGGTGTTTTTGCAGGCTTTGCAGCCTTTTTGGTCGCAGATTAGGCAGCCAAAATCTAGTTCGAGTCCGGGTTCTACAAATGGGAAATAACCGGGGCGGAATCGTACTGTACATTTTTCATTGAAAAGACGAGTTAGGAATTCTTCCATGGTGCCTTTCAGATGTGAGAGGGAAATTTCTTTGTCGACTAAGAGGCCTTCCACTTGGTAAAAAGTTGTGTCGTGGGAGGCGTCAGTTGCTTCATAACGGAAAACTCGTCCTGGGACGATGATTCTGAGTGGCGCACCTTCCTCTTGCATTGTTCGAACTTGGACAGGTGAAGTGTGCGGACGGAGCACTAAGTGTCCGTAGTCTTTATCTGCGGTTTTATCTATATAATAAGTGTCTTGCATGTCTCTTGCTGGGTGGTGTTCAGGGATGTTTAGGCCTTCGAAACTAAAATATTCACTTTCTACTTCTGGGCCGTCCTTGATTGCGAAGCCCATGCTTGAGAAAATTTCTTCAACCTCACGTTGGACTTGGGACAAGGGGTGGATGTGTCCGATTCTTTTCTTGAGGCCGGGGGCGGTGATATCTACCCATTCATCTTCTAGCGCAGCATTCATTTCAGTTTGTTTTAGGACGGTCTGTTTTTTCTCGAAAAGCAGGGTTAGTTCGTTTTTTGTTGTGTTGAGAAGTTGGCCGAGTTTTGGTCGGTCTTCAGGTTTGGCTTTACCGAGTTCTTTTGAAATCAAGGTTAGGGTGCCTTTTTTTCCGAAGAACTTGTTTTGAACCTCTTGGAGGTCTGAGAGGGATTTGGCGGCTTTTATAGCTGCCAGTACCTCTTTTTTGATCTGGTCGAGTTTATCTTTCATATGAAAAATTTGCTGGGGGGATTGTAGCAGAGAATAGATTGGGAGGGAAGGGAAGGTGCGAGGTTGACTTAATCTTGGAATTTGGTATGGTGAGGCACATTAAAAGTTTAATTATGGCTGAAATACCAGGTGTTGATATTAATTTCCTTCGTTCTCTTGCGAATGCTTTGGGTCTTGAAAGAGGTTCTCATGGAGAGGTTGGGCCTGTAAGAGGAAGTTTTGCTGAGGAAGTGCACAGGTGCTTTGGGGAAGAGGCTCCAGATGGTCAGTGGACGGTTAGTTCTACGCGGATGGGCCCTAAGAGGATTCCTTTTGCGTGGGCTTCTCTTAGAGAGGGTGGTGTTGAAAGGCGATTTCACGTTGTGCCAAATGGACCCAATGTTTGTATGGTTGGGGAGGTTCCGGAGGGAGAAACAATATTTTCGACATTGAGTACGGGGCAACAAAAGCATGTGGTAGAACTTCTCTATAAGGCAGCTTTGGGTGATGCTGAGGCTGCTGAAAGAGTTGTGTGGTATCCAGGAATTGTGATGGGAGGGAAGAAGCGTGAGCTAAGAGAACGTTTTGTTGCAGAGGTTGAAGGGATGCTTTCTTTATTGGAGGCTGCTTGTGAAGAAAATATGGTACCTGATTTGATAGATAGGATGGAAATGGCTCGATTTGAAAGAGCTGTACAAGGCGGTATTTGGACACAGATGAGATTAGGTTTAGAGGGAGTTGAGGCAGGAGTATTTAAAAAATTAGTGTGGCATAGTGCGTCTAAGTTCTAGCCAAAAACCCCGCATAAAGAGGGGAGCGGGGTTTTGTTTGTTTGCTCTTTTTTGTAGGGGTCAAACGCCTAGCGGCGTGGCCTGCGGTCTGTTATCTAACTGCGTCTTTGAGAGTCTTTCCAGCTTTGAAAGCAGGAAGAGTCATTGCAGGAATTTGGATTTTTTCCTGTGGGTTTCGTGGGTTTACACCTGCACGAGCCGCTCTCTTGGAGATGCGGAAAGTACCGAATCCAGTGATTGTTACGCTTTCACCTTTTGAAAGGTTAGCGGTGATGGATTCGAGAACTGCGTCTAAAGCAATAGCTGCAGCCTTTTTAGTGATGCCAGCTTTAGTGGCAGCAATGGCTACTAAATCACCTTTAGTCATAATGGCGTGGGTTAGTGGATTAATCGCGGTTTATTATAGGCGTAAGTGGCTTGAGGACAAGGAAAAGGGGGGATTGTTCAGGGAAAAGGGCTTGCTGGGTTGGGCAGGTTGTGGTGTGGTTTCCGGGATTGGTTTTAATGGTGTGGTGCGTGAACAGTGCGGTGGGGTGATGGTTCGGACGTATGGGAGTTAGTTAGGCGAAGTGGAGGGGTGAGCAGACCCTCACCACGCAAGGGTTTGGTGATTTGTCATGTTGAAATGGCTTGTTTTAGCGGTTTCTTGGGTTTTTTGGGTGGATTTAACCTGATGGACAGGTTAGAATGTAGGTAGTTTTAAATAGTTTTTTAACCTAAATCGCTATGAAAAATTCTACAAAAATAAACGATAATAATTTTAGAAGCAATGGTAAAGCCTATAAAGAAAGAATAAACAATTTGGATAGTCGTTTTGGTGAATATGGTGGGAAGGCTTTGGGGTGGAGGCGGAAATGTGAACTTTTATTGCCCGAAATTGTTAAGTATGAAGTTTGGAAGGCGAAAAGGTTTAGTAGTGTTTATGAGTATGCGGCGAAAAAAGCTGGTATGAGTAGACGGTGTGTGGATGAGGCTTTACGTGTTTTGAAGAGGATTGAGGATAAGCCAGAATTACAGAAGGTTGCTGTGGAGAAGGGATTGCAGAGAGTTAGGCCTGTGGCTGTGATTGCTACTGAACAAACTGAGGGGTTTTGGGCTAGTAAGGCGATGGCTATGGGGAAGCATACTTTGGAGACTTATGTGAAAAATTACAGAGAAGAAATCCTCCCCGGGGAGGGTGTTGAACCTGATGGGCGTGTTGACGAATGGAGGATTTCTGGTGAGATGGGAGGTGAGAATGTTGGCGATGAGCGTGTCGGAATGAAAGAGAAGAAGGAAGTAAAAGTTACGGTGAAATTACGGGTGGATTTGGTGGATCGATTGAAGAAGCAGGGGGATTTGAATGAGATGATGGAGAAATTTTTGGATTTTGTGGAGTGTGGGGGTGATGAGGGAGGGAGGATGGACGATGAAGGGATGAGTGATGAAGGGAGGCCTGAATCTGTTAAAGCGAAGTCTAGGTATGTGCCGGTGAAGATTAAGAAATATGTTAAAAGCAAGAATGGCGGGAAATGTGCTTTTCCGGGGTGCTGCAAAAAGGGTGAGATTTTGCATCATACGCAGAGGTTTGTTTTGGAAAAAGTGCATGATCCAGACAGGATGGCTTTCCTTTGTAAGGAACATGAGCGACTGGCACATTTGGGGTTGATTGAAGGAGAAGAGGGGCCATTGGAGGAGTGGCGGATTAGGCGGGGGGACGAGTTGGGTGGTATGGATGGGTTGGATGTTGGGTGTGTGGAGGAAGCTTGTAAAAAATGGATAGATCAGCAGGTGTGGCTTTATAGGTGAGGGGAGATGTTTATTCTCGGGGGAAAAGGTTCTGGTGCTTGACAATTGTGCGTGGAACTTTCTATGGTACCTGCGTTAACGTTCGTTTTTTAAACACACGCTTATGGCCGCAAAGAATCTTGTTATTGTTGAGTCACCTGGGAAAATCAAATCGATCACCAAATTTTTGGGGAAGGATTATACCGTGATGGCCTCAATGGGGCATGTGCGGGATTTGCCGAAGTCGAAGATGGGGATTGACACGAAGAAAAATTTTGCGCCGAAATATTTGGTGCAGAAGGACAAGTTGAAAGTGATCAAGGGTTTGAAGGCCAAAATGGGGAAGGATACGCAAGTTTGGATTGCGACTGATGAAGATCGTGAAGGAGAGGCGATTGGGTGGCATTTGGTTGAGGCGCTGAAGCTGCAGCCGGATGAGATTAAAAGAATTGTTTTTCATGAGATTACTAAGCCGGCGATTTTGGAGGCGATGGAGAGTCCGCGGAAGATTGATATGAATTTGGTGAACTCGCAGCAGGCACGGAGGATTTTGGATAGGCTGGTTGGTTATTCCTTGTCGCCATTGCTTTGGAAAAAAATTAAATATGGGTTATCTGCAGGGAGAGTTCAGAGTGTGGCTGTGAGGTTGATAGTTGAAAGGGAAAGGGAGATTGAAGCTTTTAAGCCAGAAGAGTATTGGTCGATTTTGGGTGAGTTCACACCGGAGCAGAGCGGAGGTGAAAAAGATAAAAAAAAGGAGAAAGAGAGGGAATTGTTTGAGGCGAAATTGGTGAAATATAAAGGTAAGGAGATAAAAATTGGGGATAACAAAGGAGCGAAGAAAGTGCTGGCGGATTTGAAGGGGGCGAAATATGAGGTGACGCGAGTTGAAAAGAAGGAGATAAAGAGGAATCCGGCGCCGCCATTTATTACGTCGACACTGCAGCAGGAGGCGGCGCGGAAGCTGGGCTTTTCAGTGAAGAAGACGATGATGTTGGCGCAGAGGCTTTATGAAGGTGCGGATTTGAAGCATGGGGATCATGGTCTGATTACTTATATGAGAACGGATTCTGTGAATATTTCAAAGGTTGCGCAGAAGCAGGCGAAGAAAGTTATTGAGAATGAGTTTGGGAAAAAATATGCATTGGATAAGCCGCGTTTTTATAAAGGTAAGAAGGGTGCGCAAGAGGCTCATGAGGCAATTCGGCCGACGGATTTAGCTTTGAAGCCGGATGATGTGAAGTCGCATTTGGAAAAGGATGAGTACCGGCTTTATGATTTGATTTGGAAGCGTGCAATTGCGTGTCAGATGGCGCAGGCTAGGCTGGACAGAGTTTCTGTGGATATTGAGGCTGAAGATTATATGTTTAGAGCGACTGGGCAAACTGTGAAGTTTGCTGGATTTATTGAAGTTTATTTGGAAGGGCGGGATCATAAAGAGGAGGAAGAGGACAATAGTGAGAGATTTTTGCCTGAACTTAAAAAAGGTGAGCATCCGGAATGTAAGAAACTCGAATCTAATCAGCACTTTACGAAACCACCGCCGCGATATACGGAGGCGAGCTTGGTTAAGAAATTAGAGGCAGAAGGGATTGGGCGGCCTTCAACTTATGCACCGACGATTTCGACTGTTCAGCACCGTGGGTATATTGAGAAGGAGGAAAAACATCTGATCCCGACGGAAATTGGTTGCATTGTGAATGACTTTTTGGTGAAGCATTTTCCAAAGATTTTGGATTATAAATTTACTGTGAGGATGGAAGATATGTTGGATGAAATTGAGGACGGAGAAGAGAAGTGGCAGGAGGAGGTCGCGGAGTTTTATGAGCCTTTTCATGATCAAGTTGAGGAGAAAATGGAGAAGGTGAAAAAAGAAGATGTGATAGATCAAAAGACGGATGAGGTTTGTGATGAATGTGGGAAGCCGATGGTGATTAAGTTTGGTCGTTTTGGAAAGTTTTTGTCTTGTACTGGGTTTCCGGAATGTAAGGAGGCTAAGCCATTGGATGAAAAGACAGGTGAAGTCGATGAGGAAAAAGAGAAGGAGATAAAGGACTTGGAACGGAAATTTGCAGGTCGGAAATGTAAAAAATGTGGGGAGAAAATGGAGGTGAAGACGGGTCGTTTTGGGCAGTATTTGGCGTGTGCTAAATATCCGGATTGTAAGACGACAGAAAGCATTGTGAAATTTATTGATGTTAAGTGCCCGGAATGTGGCGGTAGTCTTGTGGAAAGGCATACGCGGAAAGGAGGTAAGACTTTTTATGGATGTAATAAATTTCCAAAATGTAAGTTTGCGGTTTGGGAGAAGCCAAAGAGCACGGAGGAGGCAGTGGAAATGAAAGCGCAAGAAAAAAATAAGCGCGGGAAGAAGAAAAAGTAGCTTATAAAAGGGCTCTTTGATAGACTGCGGGAGTAGTCTTTTATCCATGCCAAATGAAAAATTATCAACGATCTTTCCTAGCAGTATTTTCAGGTGTCCTGATTGTGCTCACTGTGGTTTTTGCTTTTAATCCAAGCATGCTTCAAGCCTGGACCCTTCCAGATTGGTTAATGCCGAGTGTGACGGTTGAGGATTGGGCGGAGGATACGCCAGGAGATGGTTTTGAATCTGGTGATGATTGTGGTTTTGTGATGGGAGATTCAAATGATGAGCGTTTTGGCAATGGTAAGGTGTTGTTGGATTATGTAGATGATGTTGAGCAGGGTTGTGTTGGTGCAAATGGATATTTTTATGAGGATTCTATCAGGAGCTCAAATGCTTATCATTCGACTTTGGGGTACATGGATTTTGCGTGGAGTTCTGATTCTTCAAATCATGTCCGTGTTGATACGACGACTGGATATTGGAGTGGCTATGCAAAGTTGACTGCAGCTGGTTTAACTACGGAAGAAAAATGGGTATGGTTTGACTGGGATTGTCCGGATGGGTATACGGAAGCGAGGTGTCGTTCAATGAGGGTGAGGACGGATACGTCGACAGGTGAAATTTCTGGGTTTGCGTGGAGTGATTATTTGGAAACTACGTCTGGGGAAGGGCTTATGGCTTTCAAGGAGCTTGAAATGGAATTGGCGCCGAAGAGTGTAGAAGTGGAAGTAGATGTTCTTAGTGATGATGGACTTGTTCCGGATGAAGTGACAAGGGAGACGGCGCCGCTTCATGATGGGCATGAATACTGGCGTGTGCGTGTTCGGTTTTATGACCGTGTGGCGGATCAGTATTTGGATGAAAGTTATGTGAAGAATCTTGGCATTAAAGTGGAGGAGACAAGTGATTCTAAGATTTATATGGATCAGGTTATAAATAAAGAGGATGCGGTCAAGGAAACGACTTATAATGGGCCTGCTGGATGTAGCGATGGGCAGGATTATTGTGTGATGACAGAGAAAGATGGGTCTACAAGCTTTAATATGTTTGTGTATTCAGGTGCGCCTACGTCGAATATGTTGAAGATGGATATAAACTATGTGGATAGGGATGGATGTAAGTATATTTATGACAATCCATGGCCAACGGGTACGACTTGTGGTGGCTCTACTTTTACTAAAGATGATGTTTATTTTGCCAGGGAAACTGACAGAAATCAGTACGTGATTGAAGAAGTGCTGTTGGATATTGAATTGGATGATGCTTATAAAGATGCGGAGCTTGATTTGAGTTTGTCAGAGGATTCAGTTCCTGGGCAAACGCCTACTTATGTTTATGAGTTTGATGGTGGTGAGGAGCTTAGTTATAGGCCGAGATATCAGGTTGAAAAGTTTGTTGCGGTTTATGATGGGGCGGAGTATACGACGATTTCTGAGGATAAGGCGAAGGAAATGAATTTGGTTACGCAGGCGACGGTTTATGATTATTCTGATGAATATAAAGCTGCGTATGGATCTACAACTGCAAACTTGAATGTTATTTATTGGCTGGATGCAGACTCTGAGCCATTAGACCCAATGGACAGTGATCTTTATTTGTTGGCGGATGCTGATGATGACACTGGGCTTGATAGCTACAATTGGATTGATCGTACGAGCGGAACGCCTGCGGGTGGCTACGGTGAAAATTATGATATGGGATATGGGCAGTTAGATTGTGATGGTTGTGGTTCGCCGAACAATGCGCTTTCTGAGCCTACTGCGGAACAAGCGGTTTGTGATTTTATGACTGGTGGTCATAATCTTGAGTTTGGAAGTTATGCTTGTTACTACACGGCTTACTTGCCGCTTCTGGATAGGCATGATGATCCGGAAGAAATGCTTGTGATTGGTGCGATAAATTCTACAATCGATGCTGGGGACTTCAGTGGGGAGACGCTTTTTGAGGCTTATGCGGATGAGGAGGATTATTCAATTTTGGGAGCAATAGATGTGAGTGATTTGCGGGATAAGCTTTATGAACAGGTAGTGAGACTGACTTATGGGCAAGAAGGTATGACGGGTGGCACACTTGATATAAGTGATGTGGGGAGTTTAAGTACAATTGCATCCCTGATGGATGACACGCTTTTTTATGCCGAAGGGGATGTGTATGTGACCGGTGGAGGAGGTAGCTTTGAGGATGCGACCTTGGTTACGCTGGGTGGTGATGTTTATATTGAGGACGATATCACTGGTGGGAAGTTGGGTATAATTTCCTTGGAGTATGGTGGTGATGGGGGCCATGTTTATTTGGGACATGAAGTGACGGATGTTTATGCGAACATATATGCGGATGGAAGTTTGTTTAGTAAGGCATCGAGCTATAACAGTGAAGGTGTGCCGCAGTGGTCTAGTGAGGATGTGAGAATAGAGGCGCTGTTGAATCAGATTTATTTGAAGGGATCATTGATGTCTAGGAATACGGCTGGTGGTTCTGATGATCCGAGTTATCCGGATGGAAGTGGTGGGACGACAACGGAAACCTTGGCGGTTGAGTATGACTTGAACAAGTTGCGGCAGTTTAGAGGTTGTAAGGAGTTGGATGGGTCTGGTGTACCGATTGAGGGTACGTGGGAGCTTTGTGAAGAGGGTGAAGAACTGTCTACGTATGGTTTGGATAATGGGATCTATAGTTCTTTGGTCATTGAATACGATCCGCCGTCGGGAGACATGCCGATTTTTACGACTGAGAGTGGCTTGTTTAATTAGGGAGAAGAGATACAAATAACCCATCGCGTTCCAAGGGACATTTACGGAACGCTCAAGGTCATTTGTACCCTTTCTTCAGTAAAAATCCTCCCCGGGGAGGGTCGTAAACCTGGTGGGGTGCTTGACGAGGGGGTGAGGTTCTGGTGAGGTCTTTTGGATTAGCCTAGAAATTTTAATTAAAGACGAGGGCTAGGTAAGTCGCGATGGAGAGGAGGATGAGTGTGGTGCAGATGGCGACGTAAGCTACAGTTAGATAAACTGTGCGTGAGCTGAGATAGCGGAAACGGGCTGCGTGTTTGATCATGAGAAAACTGTATGAGAGAAAGATGATTAGTGCTATTGCGAGAATGATTCCGACAGTAAGTTCCATGCTTTAGTTAGTGAAGTCTTTTTCAGCCCACCAGAGGTCGATTTCAGGGTACTTTTTGAGCTCCTCGAGCATTATATCAATAATTTCACGGAGGCGCTTGGGATTTGGGGCTTCAAAGCGGATTGTCAGGTTTGGGGAGGTGTTGCTGCAGCGGACTGCGCCCCAGGATTTGTCGTCAAAATTGATGCGGACGCCGTCAATTGTGATGCAGTCGTAGTCTGCGGTGAAGGCGTCTGAGATTTGGTCTACGATGGCGAATTTTTTGTCATCTGGGCAGGCAGATTTGATTTCTGGTGTGCAGGATGTTTTTGGGAGGTTTGTGAAAAGCTCTGAGAATGGTTTTTGGGATTTTGAAAGGATTTCCAGGAGTTTTCCTGCGGCGAGGAAGGCGTCGTCGAAGCCGTAATAATTCTCTGCAAAGAACATGTGGCCGCTGATTTCGCCACCGAGTGGAGCTTGGATTTCACGCATTTTGCTTTCAATGAATGAGTGGCCGGTTTTTTGCATTATAGGTTCGCCGCCGTGTTTGCGGATGTCGTCGATGAGGACTTGAGAGACTTTTACATCGAATATGATTTTGGAGCCGGGCTGGCGGGTCAGAAGGTCACGGGCTAGGAGGAGGAGCAAGAGATCTGCACTGTAGTGCTGGCCTTTTTCATCCACGACCCCGACGCGGTCTCCGTCTCCGTCAAAGCCGATGCCGAGATCTGCGTTTTGGGCTTTTACTTCTGAGATTAGATCCTGCATGTTCTCTAATTCTTCTGGGTTTGCTGGGTGGTTTGGGAAGGAGCCATCTGGTTCGCTATAAAGTTCAATTACTTCACAGCCCAGAGCTTGGAAAAAAGTTTTTACGTATGGGCCTGCTGCACCATTTCCACTGTCTACTACTATTTTTAGAGGCTTTTCGAGTTTGATAATTGAAGAGAGGTCAGCGGTGTAGGCTGGGAAAATGTCTAATTCTTCTAGGGAGCCTTCGCCGGTTTCGAAATCTTGGTTTTGGATTAGCTTGTAGACTTCTTGCAGTTCATCTCCGCAGATTGAGTGAGCGTCGCGGCTGACTACTTTTACACCGTTATATTCTTTTGGGTTGTGGCTGGCTGTGATTGCTGCACCACCGTCAAAGCCGAATTTGCAGACGGCAAAGTAAAGCATGGGGGTTGGTACCATGCCAATTAGCGTTACGTCGCAACCTGTAGATCTGAGACCTTTAATAAATGCGTCGCTGAGTTCTGGGTTGCTGAGTCGGCAGTCGTGGGCTACTGCGATTTTTGTGCCGAAATTACGCTTGAAATAGGTTCCTGCGCCTTTTCCAATCAGTTCTGTTGTTTCAGGTGTGAGGTCGGGTTTTTGATCTGATGTGGGGGTATGTGCGATACCGCGGATGTCGTAAGCACGAAAGATGTTTTGGTTTAGCATTTTTATGGTTTTTTGAGATCCAGGCGATCATAGCAGATATTGGTGGAAAAATCCTCTATTTTCTGCTATAATTAACAGATTAATATGCCTAAATTATGTCTCGAAGAAATCCAGAATCGGAGTCAGGTGTGGAAACGCTTGCGAGCAAAAGAGAGCAACTTGCGGGGTTGGCCGGGGATGTGAGGGAAAGTTATAAGGAGAGAAAAAGGGGTGAAAGGAAGGGGCTTTGGGCGAGTATTAAAGGATGGTTTGTAGGGGGGACTGTGGGGATTTGGGATAAATTGAAGAGTTGGCTTGGTGTTAAGTCTAAGGATGTTGCGGAGGTGAAGGAGCATGTGGAGGAGGATCTGAGAAGTGTTGGTGAGATTAATCCTGTGCCGGCTGTGTCAGATGCGTTTGAGTATTCTGCATCAATGATTCAGCGTGCAGGGGATTCACTGAAGGATGTTTTGGAGACTAAACCGGATTGGAAGGAATATGTGAAGGAGGCGGCAGGAGCTTTTGGTGTTCCTGAACATATGATTTTTGCGATTGCGAAGTTGGAATCGAATTTTGAACCGAGTGCAAAAAACAAGAAGAGTGGTGCTTCTGGGTTGGGACAGTTTATTCCAGGGACGTGGGATGAATTTATTGAAAAGGGTCGGAAGTTTGTACATACGGCGCCATTTATTGCGGCTGGGCCTTTTGATCCAAAGGCGGGGATTTTTGCGATTGCTTGGTATTGTCGGAATAATGCAGATTTGTTGGGGATAGATTTGAATGCGTCAGATGCGGTGGCGCAGATTTATGAGGCGCATCATGAAGGGCCTACTGGATGGAAGCGTTTGCAGGCTTTTAGGGCAGGGGGTGGACGGTTTAAAGTGCCGTGGACGTATCGGAATCAGACCTTTGATGCTTTTGATGTGAGTGTCGGCGGAGAGGATGATTGTGAGAATTATTCGCTTTTGATTGGGCGAATATCTGGTAGAGTGCAAGCTGTAGCGGATAGTTATAGTGGGATATTAGGCGAGAGTGAACCATTACTTACTTAAATTATGGCTGAAGAAGAAAAGAACAATCCGGAGGCTTTGCAGGAAGGAGTTGATCCGACTGCTGAGGCGCGTGAAGAGGCCGTGGATTTGGTTGCGGATGTGGAGGAAGGGGTTAAAGATGATTCTCGGGAGAAGCGGGAGGATTTGAAGGGGGAGCTTGATGGTGAGGAAGAAGGCACGGATCCGGAGGCGGATTTGGATACTGATACGGATGGAGATGCTGATGCAGAAGAGCCGGAGGAAGAAGAGGAGGCGGAAGCGGAGGAAGGAGAGGTGAGTTGGTGGGATGAAAAGAAAACAATGCTTTCGGCGGCCTTTGAGCCTGCGAAGGGAGAGGGTTGGGATGAGGATGCAGGATTTTTTGGGAATCTTGGAAATATAGATTTTGGTGGCACATTTCAGGGAATTGGTGTGCTTTTTGGCATGGGCTGGGAAGGACTCAAAGAGTGGTGGGGAGGATTGTGGGATAAGAAGAAAGAGAAGGTTAAGGAGAAGGAAAAAGAGACGGAAAATACGTTTGAGCTTATAAATCCTGATGCGCCAGTTTTTTCTTTTGAAATTAGTAGTGGTGTGACACCACGAGTTACTTCACCGTATGGCTTGAGAGTGCATCCAACGCAGGGTGGAGTGAAAGATCATGGAGGTGTTGATTTGGGTGGTTTGCCTGAGGGTACGCCAATAGTTTCAACTACGGATGGTGTTATTGAAAGTGCGGGCTATGATGATGCCAGTGGGCATTATGTGCGGATGACTTTGCCAGATGGGGATGTGGCTGTTTTTTGTCATTTGCAGGATCCGGGTCCAGAAGCTGGGGTGGAGATTGCGGAAGGAATGACAATTGGGAAAATCGGTTCTAGTGGGCGTTCGACTGGTGCACATTTGCATTTTGGTATTAGAAAAGGAGGAGGGGGAGGAGATTTTATAGATCCGACTGGGTATTTGCCTGAAAATTTGCAAGAGCAAGCTGTGGAAAAACAGCAAGCTTTTGTTGCAGCTCATCCAGAGTTGTTTGATGAGGAGCCGTCAGTTCAAGCTTGATGCCTCAGCGGCTTGGGCTTTTTTGATGGATTCTGTGAGGCGGCCGAGGTTGATGATTTGTAGGTGGTCGAAGCGGCCTTTGTTTTGTTGGATGTAGCGGGAGACGCGGTGGACGACGAGTGAGTCCAGGCCTTTTTCAATTAGGCTTTCTGGGTCTGCGCCTTCTATTAATTGGCCGAGGATGTCGTCGATTTTTGACCAGGGGGCACCGAGATCTTCAAGGTCTTTTTGGTGTGGTTTGAGGCAGCGGGAATGGGGTTTTTCTAAGAGCTCTTTTGGTAGTTCAAGGTTTTTAGCCATTTCAATGACGTCTGTTTTGTAGCAGTCGCCAAAGAGATGGAGATCACCGGAGAATTCGCCTTCTAGGCTGCCGTAGCCGAGGAGTAAGTCGCTTTTGTTTGCTGTGCCGATGAGAAGAGCGTTATGTGCTTCCGCGTAATGACGAAGAAGTGAGCTGCGGGCACGGGCTTTGAGGTTTTGATTTGCGGATTCGGTTTTGTCCCAAGTCACAAAGCTGTAGTCCACGAGGAAATTATTGATTGGTTGATAATGATATGGGCAGCCAAAATGTTCCGCGAGTGCTTTGGCGTGCTCGATATCGTCGTTTGATGTGAGGCCGATTTCCGGGAGAATCAGGGCGGTTATGTTTTTTGCGCCGAAAGCACGGATGGCAATGCAAAGTGCAACGGTGCTATCCAGGCCTCCTGAAAGACCGATGACTGCTCTTTGGAATTGATTGTTTTTTGCGTATTTGTGGAGCTCTTTTATGAGTGTGGATTGGATGTCTGGCATTTATGTGATGTTTTTAATTCTCCTTTCTACGTGGCGTTTTTTGATGGATTCGCGTTTGTCGTATTGTTTTTTTCCGCGTGCGAGGGCGATTTCAATCTTGATTTTGCCCTTGTCTAAGCCACATGTGAGGGGGATTAAAGTTACACCTTGTGTGTTTAATGCGCTAGTTAATTTTAAAAGTTGGGCTTTGCGGAGGAGGAGTTTTCGGGGTCTGGTAGGGTTGTAGTCTTCTATTGAGGCTTTTTCGTAGAGGGCGATATTGAAACCTTTGAGGAAGGCTTCCTCGTTTTTTAACGAAATGAAGGCTCCGGTGAAATTTCCGCCGCCATTTTTGAGTGATTTGACTTCGTGGCCGAGTAGGGCGATACCGGCGGAATACCGCTCCAGGACTTCGAAATCGCGTTTTGCCTTACGATTTTTTATGAGGATTTTTTGCATGTCTGCAGCATAGTCTACAGGAATAGCAGCCGTCAATTTTTCTGGTCTCGCAATCCTAATCTGTTTACAGGTTGGGGGCTGTTCCATAAAATGTTGCCAGAATTTATTACTTAAATTTCATATTATGAAAAAGTTTCTCGCAATGTTCGGTGTTCTAGCTCTTGTCTTTGCTGGCTGTATGCCTGTTGAGGTGGAAGAGGATGATGTGACTGCTGAGGAAGATGATGTAGTTGTTGAAGACGAAGTTGTTGTGGAAGAAGAACCGGCTGAGGAAGAAGTTACTGAATAGTTTCAGATTTTCTTCTGTTCAGAAAAAAGACCCTTGCCTTTGAGGTGGGGGTTTTTGGTTTGTGAGGGGTGGCGGGTCAAACTTTATAGGGGGCCTTGTTTTGACTAACTTTATAAAGTTTGCTATACTGTAGTGCGATGAAAACTGTTCAAAAATTACAACTTATTCAACAATTGTCAGGGCTTGCTCAAGAAAAATTGGCTGAGGAGCTCGGGGTTTCTTTTGTGACGATTAATAGTTGGATTAATGGGAAATCTGTACCTCGTCCAAAAGCGCAGGAAAAGATTGATAAGTTATTTACGAAATATACAGGTCAAAAAGTAGTGCCGAGGACTCCATTGAAAGCTAAACAGGAATTAATTATTGAGAAGATGCGGAAACATAAAAATCTGTTAAAGGTGATTATAGACAGGCCGGACATTTACGATAGTTTCATGCTGGCTTTGACATATAATTCAAACAAAATTGAAGGTAGTACTCTTACTGAGGCTGAAACCGCAAGTATTCTTTTTCACGATGTGGCTTTGTCGAATAAGAGCTTTATTGAACAGTTGGAAGTGAAAAATCATCAGACAGCACTGCAATTTTTGTTGCAATATCTTGCGAGACCAAAGGGTAAAATTGATGAGGGGCTGATTCTGAAAATGCACAGTGCTTTGATGAATGGGGTTAGAGACGACGCAGGGTTTTATCGTAATCATGGTGTGCGAATAGTTGGGGCGAATGTTCCAACGGCGAATTATCTTAAGGTGCCGGATTTAATGAAGAAATTGGTTCGGGATATCAATCGTTCAAAAAAGAAAACAATTGAGCATGTGGCAAAAGTTCATAGTCGATTTGAACAAATTCACCCTTTTTCAGATGGGAATGGTCGTGTTGGGCGTTTAATAATGACGGCTATGTTGCTTAAACAGAATTTAGCGCCGGGGATTGTTAGTCAGAAGAAAAAACAGGTTTATTATGATTGTTTGCGAAAATCACAGTTGCAAAGCGATCACGCATCTTTGGTGGATTTTGTTTATGATGCGGTGTTGGAGGGGTTTAAGTTGTTGGAATAGTTTAGCCTTTGATCACGTGGGTTTTGGCGATTTTATCGTGCCAGCCTTGTTTTTCTGGGTCTAGGCCGATCCAAATGAAGCCAAAGAAGATGACTACTGCGCTAGGGATGTATCCGACAAAGCGAAGGATGGCATCTTTTGGGGTTAGTGGCTTGTTGTCTGCGTTTGTGATCTTGAGCTTTAGTAAGAGTTTTCCTGGGGTGGCTGATTTCCAGATCCAGAATCCTATTACGTAAGCGGCTGGGATGATTGTTTCCCAGTTGTGGTAGCTGACGCAGAAGCCTGTTTCTGGGCATTGGTTGCCGAAGATGGCGTATGCGATGGCGCCTAGGATAAAAGAGTCGATGAGAAATGCGAGGGCTCTGATCCAGAAGCCTGCGTATTTGGTGTTTTTGGGCATGGGGTGTGGGTTAGGTGTTGGCGGAGAGGGAGGGATTCGAACCCTCGAGACCCTTGCGAGCCTACCCGCTTTCCAAGCGAGCGCACTAAGCCACTATGCGACCTCTCCGTGATGCGGCTGTTAAGGTAGCAGAAAGGTTTTGCCTTCGGCAAGTTAGCCGCGCGTAATAAGCGCGCGGCGATCCTTCGCTGACGCTCCGGATCTGGGGCACCAAAAAAAGCCCCTTTTTAGGAATGGAGCTCTTTTTGGTTGCTTATTCCGAGCACGCAACCAGTTTATTTTATTTTTGTTGTTTCTTCAAGCTCTTTTTTGCAAGTGCGTGAACCTGATCTGCATACTTTTTTGGGTTTTTTGCAAGGGTTCTAAGTGCACGAGCTGTCATTTTTACGCGGACGTAAACACCGGTTTTTTCGTCATAAAGTTTTTTGGTCAACAAATTCGGGATAAAACGTCTTTTCGTTTTTCTGTTCGAATGAGACACGTTGTGTCCAGACTTTGGTCTTGCTCCGGTAAGTTGACAAACCTTTGACATAGGAATTGTTACGCCTATCGGCGTGTTAGCCTCGGGTAGTAATCCCTCGGCAAGCTTCCACTACGTTTCAGCTTTAAAATCAGGTGCGGGGGGATTTTAAGGGAAGAAATGGGATTTGGCAAGGGGATTTTTCCTGTTACACTGCAGTCATGTTTTTGTCGATTTCATATTTGGTCGCTTTGGTCATGATTTTGACCTTCCATGAGTTTGCTCATGCGTGGGTCGCACAGCGTTTGGGAGATCCAACGGCGGCACGTGCAGGAAGGGTGAGTTTGAATCCTGTGAGGCATTTGGATTTCTTTGGGACGATTATGCTTTTTGTTGCGGGGATTGGTTGGGGGAAGCCTGTGCCGGTGAATCCGATGAATTTTAAAAATCCGATGAGGGATCAGGCTGTGGTGGCGTTTGCTGGGCCGGCTGCGAATTTGGTTTTGGCTGTGCTTGCGGCAATTCCGCTTTCTTATTTGCCGGTGACGGAAGAGATGATGTTGGTACGTGGGTTTTGTGAGGCGGTGATGACGCTGAGTTTGGTTCTTTTCATATTTAATATGTTGCCTTTTCCGCCATTGGATGGGTCTAAGTTTTTGGCGATTTTTATACCGCGGCAGTACCACATGACATATTTGAAATTTCTTCAGAAAGGAATGCCTTATTTTATTGGTTTTGTGATTGTTGACTTATATTTCTTGGAAAGCATTATTGGGTATTCACTGATCTGGACAGTCGTGTCTACTGCGACATATTGGCTTCAGTCTACAATTCTGGTGGTGGTTTAGGATTCGTGATAGACTTTTTGCGAATTAATTTTAACCCTCCATTTTATGAAACGACTTATTTCTTTAATTGCTGTTGTTGCCTTGTTGGTGACGATGGTGCCGGTGACTTTTGGATTTGAGATTGAGAATTGGCAGACTTTTTATACGCCTTATGATGATGACACGCCTCATGGGCTTCTTCCTGCGAATTATTTTGCGGATGCGGTTATGAAATATCATTCTGTTGGTGGCTGGGATGATGAAACAGAAGATGCAGAAAGTTCAGGGCCTGGCAGTGGAGATGTGACGGTGGGGCAGAGTGAAGGCTCAATTTTGTATGTTGGGTTTGAAGAAAAGTTCGATGGTTTTGTTTTAGACATGTCTACGCCTGCGGAATATGGTTCTTATGTAGTGGAGTATTGGAGTAGTAATGGGAGTGGTGAGTGGATAGAAATAGTTGAGGAGCCGGTTTGGTGGGATAGTGATTTGGTGAATGATGTTACGACTGGGGAAAGCTTTTCTTTGACGTGGGATGATAGGCCGAGTGATTGGGTTGAAGTGGAGGTTAATGGGTCTGATGCTTATTATTATGTTCGCTTGAGAATTACTGCGGATTATTACAATATTGCGTATGCGAACAATGCGGCGATTATTGATTACAATTTGATGATAGAGCTTTTTAATGAGTTGGATGAGCCTGTGACAGGATTAGAGGCGAATACTATACCGGGCTTCTTTTTTGTTACTGCTGAAAGGTCTCAGACGGATGCGGATGGTTATATTTATGATTTTAATGATGATGAGGAGGATGAAGGGACTTATTATTTGGCCTTGCATGCGCCAATAGGTGCTGAGCCTGAGTATGATTATAGTATATCTGCGGAAGGTTATGTGACGATTCAAGGAGTGGATGTTAATTTGGGCAAGGACAGGGATGGATGGTTTTTTGATGATACCTCGGGGATGCAGTATTCACATGTCTTGAATGTTGTTAATTCGGTTGGAGGGGCTTTGGATATTGAGTCTGCGGATGTGGGTTCTAGTAGTTTGGATTGTGACATTAATGATGGGCTTGCTTACTGTGCGGTTCCTTATGGTGAAGATGGGAGTACTTCTTATGCTTATACTTATATTGATGGGCATGTAATGGGGCAGACGAGTTTGCCGGACCGGGATTATTATACGGATGCGCAGGAAGAGACCGAGGTTGAGATGTTAGTTGCTTATTTGGCGACTGTGGATAATGAAGACGGGGATGGAGTTACGGGTGCGACTGTGACGGCTGGTGATAGTTATGGGACGGAGTGTATCGAGATTGGCAGTGGTGACTATGGATGTCCGGTTCCGCTTGCTGATACAAGTGCGGGGATTATGGTGGTAGCGGATGGTTATGAAGAGTTTACGGGTGAGTTTTCTTATGAAAGGACATGGCATGATGATGACCAAGTTGCGGATACTTTTGTGCTGGAGGATAATGATTCGGATGATGATGGGCTGACTAATGATGAAGAGGCGACTTTGGGGACAGATCCGGATGACGATGACAGTGATGATGATGGGCTGTTAGATGGAGAGGAGGTGAACACTTATTCTACAGATCCGCTTGATGATGACAGTGATGATGGAGGGATTACGGATGGGAATGAGGTGACCAATGGGACGGATCCGAATGATGCGTCTGATGATGATACTGATGATGGGACTGATAGTGATGGTGATGGTTTGAGTGATGAAGAAGAAGTGACTTATGGGACGGATGATGCTGATGCGGACACAGATAACGACGGACTTTCTGATGGGGAGGAGGTGAATGTTTATACAACAGAGGCACTAATTGCGGATACTGATGGTGGTGGTGAAAATGATGGGGATGAGGTAGATGGGGGGCGTGATCCACTGGATAGTTCAGATGATGATGTGGAGGATGCGGATACAGATGGAGATGGGCTGACTGATGATGAGGAGGAAAATGCTTATTACACGGATCCGAATGATTCAGATAGTGATGATGATGGGCTGACGGATTATGACGAGGTGATGGATTATGAAACTGATCCAAATGAGTTAGATACAGATGGGGATGGTGTGTATGACGGTACTGAGGTCGCAACGGGGACGGATCCACTCGATGAAGATGATTATCTTGCGGATGCGCCGGATTATGGACAGGCTTGTAGTGATCCATTTGTAGATACAACTGGGCACTGGGCAGGGACTGCGATTTGTATTCTGTACAATGCTGGGGCTGTTAGTGGGCGAAGTTATAGTTACTTTTACCCAAATGAAGAGATTACACGGGCTGAGTTTTTGAAGGTTATGCTTTTGAACAGGGGGGAAGATGTGGACGATTATGATGATGTTTCTTACAGCGATGTTAGTGCTGAGAGTTGGTATTATCCTTATGTTGCATATGCTACGAATGAAGGATATGTGGAGGGCTATGATGACGGGACGTTTAAGCCGAATGACTACATTAATCGGGCGGAGGCTGTTGTGATGACAATGAGGATTTACGATGAAGAGCTTTGGGGCTACACGTCTGGGGATATTGAATTCTCGGATGTGGACACTGATGACTGGTTTGCTTATGCGGTGATCTTGGCTTCACAGAATCATATTGTTGAAGGATACAGTGATGGGGAATTCAAGCCTGAAGAAAATATCACTCGGGCTGAGGTTGCGGTGATTGCCAGAAGGTCTTATTACGCCTTTGATTACGAGGAATAGGGAAAAATCAAATTGACTTTTGAGTGTTGGCGGAGTAGAATTCCGTCAACAAGGTCGACGGTGTTCGTGAGTTCTACCAGATGTTCTTCCTGGGCTTGCCCAGGCTGTGTATCCCACAGTTGAGTGTCCAGGACACACGGCATCGTGGTCTTTGTTTTAGGGGGAAAATATCCCAACTCCTACCTGGGTATAAATCTTTCCGGATGCATGATCCGAAAAGATTTATCCTTAACTACGGTAGTTCGTCAGGATACTTTCCCCCTAAGAGAGAGCCTTTTAGGAGAAAGAAGAAGAAGCTCTTTAAAAAGTTTGGGGATTCTGCTTAAATTTGCGGGCAGGAAACGGGCCACCATAGCTCAGTGGTAGAGCGCCGCCATGGTAAGGCGGAGGTCCGGGGTTCAAATCCCCGTGGTGGCTCCATTTTGCTGTACTTTTCATTGAAGTTACTGTAAACTAGACATGTAGATTTACTGTAAACTAAATATGTCTAAGGCGAGGGAAAAAATTCTAGATTTAATAGGCGAAGGTGTTACTTCGCCTTCTGTTCTTGCTGAAAAGCTTGGCATCAGTCGTCAGGCTTTGCATAGGCATTTAAATGTGCTTTTGAAGGATAATGAAATAGAAAAAGAAGGTAGTGTACCACATGTTAAGTATGTTTTGGTTAATTCTGAAAAAGAAAGTCGTGTTCTTGAAAGCATAGTTTTTTTTGAGGGAGTTTTGCTTCCAAAGTATTTAAAGCGTTTTGCAAGGATTTTTGAAGATAAATTGCAGCTTGGAGGAAAACACCCAGATTTTCAATTTATGTTGGAAGCTTCTGCTGTTTACTCCTCGAATATTGAGGGGAATTCCCTTAATTTAAATTCTTTTTTGAATAGTAGAATGAGTGTGAAGAAACATCGCCCAAAAGAAGCACAAGAAATTGAAGATCTGGTTGCTGCTTATGAATTTACAAAAAACCATGTTTTAAGTGAAAAAAACGTGTTGAAAGTGCATGCTATGTTGAGTAGAGAGTTTGTGAATAAGGGGAGGCGAGGAACTTATAGGAAAGAGTCGGTAGGTGTCTTTTCTAGTCGTGGAATGGAATATTTGGCTGTGGAGTGGAGCTTAGTAGAGCAAGAAATGAAGCAATTGTTTAAACATATTCGTTTTTTGGCTAAAGAAAATCTTTCAGTCCCACATGTGTTTTTTTGGGCTTCCTGGATACATTTGTCCTTAGCTTTGATCCATCCTTTTTCTGATGGAAATGGACGTATTGCACGTTTATGTGAGAAGTGGTTTTTAGCTGGTCAACTTGGTCCAGAAATGTATCTGTTGGCTACAGAAGAGCACTATTTTGTTGAGAGGGAGGCTTATTATGCAGCACTTCGTTTGGGTGTGAATTACTGGGGGGTGGATTTTAAGAAAGCGGATAAGTTTTTGGGCTTTTTACCTGATGCTATTTTTAACTAGCAAGGGCAAGTTCAATTCTCGGTGGTGGCTCCAGATTTTAGTATCCGGAATTGTCCAGGAAGTAGTTGTAGTCGTCTGTGAGGAGGTTGTAATAATCGACGAGGTAGCTGTAGCTGTAATCAAGGGATTCCAGATCTTCATTGCTGCAGTCCAGCATGGCTTGTTTGAGGGTTGGCAGGTAAGTTTCTTCCAGGTCGATGTAATAGTAGTCGTAGTAGAGGCTTGCGTATTCATCAGTTAACGCTGGTTTGTTAATGACGTGGTTTGTGAGCATGGCTTCAAGTTCGCCGTAAAGGATGCTGAGTTCTTGAACTTGGCTGAAATCTTCTATGGTGTACATGTTTTCAATCAAGTCGAGGCCTTCTTCTGCGAGGTCTATGCTTTCACGCATGTAGCTGAGGCTGAGGCTGACGGGATCGCTGGTGTCTACTTCAAAAGTTTCGTATTTGTCGAAAAGATCATCAACGGTGTCCAGAAGATCATTGTGTGCGGTTTGGTAGGTGTCTGAGCTTGAGTAGATGGATTCTAGAATTTGATCTGAGCCGGCGAAAAGGTCGACGATATAATCTTCGTAGTAGACGTAAGTTTCAAGTTCCAAACAAGATGATTCGAGAGTATTTAACACGTCATAAAGGGCTTGGGCTTTTGTAGTGAGAGATGTTTGTTCTTCTTCTGTTAGATTTGCGCTGGGATTCATTACGTCTTCATAAAGGAGATCTTTGTCTGCGATATAAAAAGAGCAAGTGAAGCTGGGGCCTTGGCCAAGTGCTGCGAGGGCATCGTAATTTTCTACATCGACTTCATAATAATAAAGATCGTCGCTGAGGTAATAGACGGCGTCGTAGCCGGCGTTTACCAAATCTACGTATCGGTTGAGGGAGTAAACAGTGTCGTCGTAAGAAACGAGAGAGGAGGTGCAGGATGTTAATAGTAAAAGGACCGCGAGAAATTTTTTATTGATTGTTTCTAGCATGAGAATGGCGTTAGAAGACATTGTCAATGGTATGCCTGCAAAGCTTTCTTTGCAAGCGCTTTCATGATAGTTTTAGCAGCGATTTTTATCTATACGCTATGCAAAAAACTATTAAATATTTTCTTGTTTCAGTTTTGGGGCTTTCTCTTCTGTTGAGTGCTTGTGGTGAGGCCAAAGAATTCGGTGTGCATTCAAGTGGTGAGGGGTTTGTGCCGGAAGCATTTATGCCGAGTGACGTTGGGGTGATGTATTCTTATTCGTTGCAGAATGATGAGCAGTTTGCGGCTGTTGCGACGATGGAGGCTGGGCTTGGTGATGAAGGCCGTGTTTCCAGGACTGTCTCAGAGAGTTTGGACACGCAGTTTGAAGGCTTGGATTTGGATTATGATGATGACTTGCTACCCGCTTTTGGGGAGCAGTTCAGACTGGTTTTTGGGAGTCGGCCGGGAGGGGATGAGTATGAGGTGTTTTCTGTTGTGACGCTTGCGGATGCGGATGCCATGACTGCTGTTTTGGATAAGCTTGTGGAGGCGGAGGAGCTGGAGTTTAAGAATTTGAGTAGTTTGGATGCTTATGTTGATGAGGATGGGGGCTTTTATGCGACTGTGTATGAGGATTTATTATTTTTGACGAATGAGCCGGAGAATTTGGTTGGGATGACTGAGCAGGATGAAGATACGAGCTTGTGGGCTGCGGACGAGTATCAGGAGGCTTTGGAGGAAATTGGGTCAGATTATGTGCTGTATGCGATGATTTTCCCGGGTGTGTTTGGTGAAGATATTGAATTGCCGGCTGGGCTTGGGATTGGTAGTTTGCCGGCTGTGACTGAAAGACAGGCACTGGTTGTGCGTGCAGATGAAAAGGGGCTTGCATTCGATGTTTTGGTGAAAGCGGATAAAGATGCTGCGGAGGAAGCTGGACTTTCCTTTGATTCAATCCCGCGTGCGGAGCCTTATCTTTTTGAGGAGATTCCGTCTGATGGTTTGATGGGGTATCTGGAATCTTATGGTTTGCAGCAGACCTTTGAGTATAAAAATGCGGTTGCGGGTGAGTCCGCGACTTATGAAAGTTTGAGTGACTTTTTCCGGGCTTACTTTGCGATGGATTTTGAGGAGGAAATACTGAGCTTTTTGGATAAAGGTTACGCGATTGCGCTGCATCAGAATGGATTGGGTGTTATGCCGGGTGTGACAATTTATGCAGATGTTAGTAGTGATGAGGAGGCGGCTGGGGACTTTTTAGATCAGCTTGATCAACAGGTGAGTGGTTTGACCATGGTTTTGGATGCGGCACTGCCTGGGGCCGTGAATAAGACTCTTGTTGAAATTATGGATGAGGAGTTTGATGCGCTGCGGATTGATTTGACTGAGCTTGATCGTGAAGGAGATTCGCCATTGCCGGCACTTGTGACTTCAAGTGAAATTTCATTAGCTTATGGGATTTTGGATGATCGTTTACTTGTGACGACTGCGCTTGTTTGGGAAGAGGATGGGGAAAGCATTGGAGACAGTTCACTTTATAATGCTTTGAAGGATCAAGTGGAAGATATTGATGAAGGATTGGTACTTGTGGACACACAAAATTTGGCGTCGTTCTTTGCTTCATTGAGGGCATTGCGTGAGCAGCTGAGTTTGGGTGTTGATGAAGGCAGTGTCGACTTTGAAGAATTTTTGGAAGGGTTTATGGGTGGAATTGCGGCTGGAAACACAAATAGTTATGAAGGAAGATTTGGCGGATTTCTCATGATTTCAAACTGATGCACAAGGTTCTGATTGGCGTAAATACTTTCAATGATCTCCCATTTTTGCGGGAGAGTTTGCCTGTTGTCGAAGAGCTTCGGCGGGTTTTGCCGGCGGATGTTGTTGTGCTTGATACGGCGCGTAATGATGAAGTGAAGAGTTATGTGAAAAAAGAATTTTCGAAGTTCAAATATATGCGGCATAAGGATGGGAATATTGGCTATGGGCGGTCGTACAATGAGATTTTGAAGGCGAATTCAGGGCATGATTATTTTTTGGTTTACACGAGTGATGTGTTTTTGGATGTGTCGACGGTGAAGAAATTTTTGAAGAGAATGGAGGCGGACAAGTCGATTACGATGTGTGCTGGGAAATTGCATTATTGGGATCTTGCGAATCATCGGCGGACGGAAAAAATTGATACGGTTGGGATTATGGCGGAGAAGCGACATCATTTTTATGATCGGGGTTGTGGGGAAGTGGACAAAGGGCAGTATGATGATGTGCTGGGTGAGGCATTTGGGATTTCTGGTGCGGTGTTTTTGATTCGGACTGGAGTGGTGGATCCGCTGTTTGACGAGAAGATGTGGATGTACAAGGAAGATATTGATTTGTCGTACCGGCTGAGGTGGCTTGGGGAGAAGATTATGATTTTCCCAGAGGTTTGGGGCTGGCATGCGCGGACGGTGGCGAAGGGGAAAAAGAAGAGTGTGCGGGCTGTGGAGGAGTCGTATAAAAATCATCTACTGTTGCTGAAGAATAATCTGGTGTGGGGCTATGGAATTTCCGTACTAGTACGGGTTTTGGGGTATGAAATTTTGAAGGGGATTTATATGTTGTTTAGGCATCCGCGGGTATTTTTTGCAGGGGTGAAATCCTTGCTTTTTGTCAGGGGAACGCGTAGCGTGCGACGTGTTTCGTCGAAGGTAATGTTAAGTTATTTCAAATGATGGATCTTTCAATAGTTATTTTGCATCATGGGGTGCCGAAGGAAGTTACGGCTAATTTGCAGGCGCTGCGGCGGGCGGATTTGCCGGAAGGGACGGAGGTTTTGGTTGTGAATAATGGCTACAAAGGTGCGAATGCGGAGATTCCGATGGATGCGAATTTGGATTTTGATTTGCGGTATTTTGAGATTAAAAACAAGGGCTATCCGCAAGGGAATAATTATGGGTTTAAGCAGGCGAAGGGGAAGTTTTTGTGTATTTTGAATCCGGATATTGAGGTGGAGAAGGATACGTTTCGTGTGCTGATGGAATATATGAAGTCGAATAAAAAAGTTGGGATTTGTGGGCCGCGGCTTGTGTATCCGGATGGGGAAGTGCAGGATAATTTCCGGGTGTTTCCGAGGTGGATTGATCTGTTAATTAAGCGAACTTTTTTGCGGCGGATTTTTCGTGGGAGGATGAGGCGGTATTTGATGTGGGATAAGGATGTGGATAAAAATGAGGCGGTGGATTGGCTGACGGGTGCGTTTCAGATGTTTAGTCGGGGGTCTTGGGAGAAGCTTGGGCCGAATGATGAGCGGTATTTTTTGTTTATGTCTGATGTGGATATTTGTCGGGAGGCTTGGTCAAAAGGGCTGGAGGTGCATTTTGTTGGTGATACGCAGGCATTGCACAATGACGAGCGGCTTTCAGCTGGGGGTGTGATGGATTTTTTCAAAAAGAAGATTGTGCGGATTCACGTTTGGGATGCTGCGAAGTATTACTGGAAGTACAGGAGGAAAGATGTGCCGAGAGTGGATTAGTTCCAGATTACGGTTACGTCAACGGGGGAGTCTTCACGGAGTGCGATGGGTCTGATATCTTCATCGATTACTCCAGTTGCTGAAAAGCTTGTTCTGAAGTCGAGAATCTCTTCATCAGCGGTTTCTGTTTCTGTGGCTAAAGTTATATATGCAGCTTGGCTTAGGTCTTCAGTGGGAGGAACGGGATTGTCGTGTGCACTGCCATATATGGTTAGTGCGGCGTTTGCTGCGAATGCGCGAATTGTATCTATTGTTTTTGTGCCAAATCCACTTTCTCTTCCGCGTGGAAAGATATTGATTTCTCCAACTATTGCGTCGGAAGGGCAGGGTGTTTCTGTTGAGCAGCTCTCGGCGGCACTGTGGAAGACATCTTCAACAGCCGCCATGCGTTCTAAGAGCGCGGTGGCTTGGGAATCTCTTCTTCGTTTGGTCATGGGAAAGGTTAAGGGGGTAAATTAAACAGTGCTTAGCTGATTCTGTCAAGGGCGCTCTTTGTATTAGGCTTTTCTTGCGGGAAAAGAGAACCTTAGCTACAATCCTTGGGCGTAGGGCCATCGTATAATGGTAGTACAAAGGTCTCCAAAACCTTTAGTGCGGGTTCGATTCCTGCTGGCCCTGCCACTATTAAACTTCCTGCTGAGGTGGGGGTATTTCAAAATGGGGGTATGTTTAGGTTGAGGTGTTTTTTGCTTAAGTAACAAGGCTTATGTTATTTTGTGTAGGCTATATAAATAACCAAAAACTATGTCTACTTTAAATCCCATGCCAGGTCTTCCGTCGGGTTCTGGGGAAGGCCCATTTAAGGCTACCGTTGACGTTTTAAGAACAGTAGTGAGTGTGACCAAAGGCTTGAAAGATTTAGCTAGCAAACGAAGATTAAAAGAATTAAAGAAAAGGGTTAAAGGAACTGCCCTAGATGATCGTCATATTAAAACCCTTGAAGGGCTTGAGAAAGCCAGAGAGAAACATAAAGATTTGAAGAAGACGCTTAATAGGTTTGTTAGAACCTATTTTGAATCAGAAGAGACTTATACACCAGAAGCGAAAAGAGAGGTGCTGCAAGCGGTTTGGGGTTTTGTTTTGAGTGATTCTGCTGCTGATAGTGTTACCGAATCATATTGTTCACTTCTCTATGGTCGTCCAAAGGGAGATTTTGAGTTATTTCCTGCAGCTAGAGAGATTTTGGATGATACTTCGCTTAATCCACAAGATAAGATTGCTGAGTTACTAGGGCTTTCTTTTGGAGATTCAGAGAGTGATAGTGCTTACTTGAAATGGCTCGAAGATGGACTTATTGAGTTGGTGACATAGTTTTGTTTAAGAAATTTGAGTAATACAAGCGGGGCGTAAAAGAGAGTTTGGCCGTAGCTTGTTGATGGTCTTTTCGATGCCAACCTGTAAATCCTGTAAACTGGATATGGACTTGAAGAAGTCTAAAGTTCTAAAATCGTCAATGAGGCCCTGCCACTTATGGCTTATTCTACGTGTCCAAAGTTGTAAAGTGTCTCGATGTATCCTGATTCGGGGTCGAATATGTATTCTGTTATTTCTTCGTAACTTGGTTCGCTTTCGGTTAGGCCCCAAACGCCGCGCCAAAGGTGGCCAGGGCATACTTCAGTGGCTGCTGCTGCGTATTCGTCGATGTCTTCAGGTCTAGCTAAGTAACGACCTGGGGTGTGTGAGTCGATTGTACCGTATTCTGCGGCAGAACTGGCCCCTGTAGATTCTTCGTTTGCGAAATCCAAATTGAACCCAATAACAAAGGGCACATAAGTGGTTTTTTCTCTTCCGTCTGCATCAGTTTCTATAATTGTTGCGGCTTGAGCTTGCAGGCGGAGCCAATCTTGGGGGTTTGGATCTTTGAGGCGGGTGTATTGCACATAGATTACTACCCTGTCATCTTCAAAGGGCAATTCTATGCCGTGGGCCTCTAAATCGTTTCCGTCGTTATCTAGATCGTCTCGGAGAAAATATGTGAAGGATGGGGATGTGCTTGGATCAATTCCAAAAGTGCTATCGATAGCGGGGATGATAAGGTCTTCGAAATCTTCTCTGGTTGGAGCGCCACCTATATGGTAAAGCCCAATGTCGTCGTCTAGCATCCAACCAGCAATTTTTTCTAGTTTTTCTGATTCTTCATCTTCTTCTATGTTATCGATGACGTAGTCTTGCAGGTTGGGTATTTCCCCAAAGCTTTCAACAAGTTGAACATAATTCTCTGGCAGGAATGTTCCATCTGGGGCGAATTCGTCGAGGCTTGAACGGAGGTTTATAACGATTTTGATATCTGTTTCGAATTGGTTTAAGTATTCTACGAGTCCAATTAAATATTCGGGTCTGGTTGAAATTACTAAGTGTGTGGCGCCGATGGATTCAACTCTTTCATCATAAAGGCTCCAGGTAAGATACCTGGGCTCATCAGATGGGCTAGGGCAGGCAACTTCTTCGAATTTTGTATCTGCTGGATATGCAGTATCTGCTGTGTCCGTTGTGTCTAATTCATTGCGACAAGCTGACATGGCCAGGCCGATGCCTAATAGTGTTGTTGGTAGGCTTGGGGTTTTCATGGGGATATTATCTCATTTTTTCAAGAAATGTCAATACCTTCAGGGGTGTGATATACTTTTTGGGTCTTAACTTTTTACTATGAAAAAAATATTCTTGAGTCTGGTTTTGTTGTTACTTTTTTTTAGTGCTTGTGGAGGAGAAGTACTAGATCTTGAGGTTAAAGAGGATGTTGAAGAAGAAATTGTGGAAGAGGTGGCAGCTGGGTCTACGCGGGATGGGACTTTTGTTGAATCTGTGGGTGAGGTTCTTGAGGATAATACAGGGTATGGTTTTGATTATGTTGCAGCGAATGTTTTGGATCAGGATTATTCAACTGCGTGGTGTTCTTCTGGGGAAGGAGAGGGGCCTTATGCTGATACATTACAGATTCTTTTTGATGAGTCTGTGGCTGGGATGACGGTGGGGATTGTTCCTGGTTTTGCTCGTGATGAAGAGATTTTTTATAAAAATAATCGAGTAAAGACACTGGTGCTTTCTTATGGTGGAGCTGGTGCTTATACAACTACGTTTGAGTTTGAGGATGAGTATGAGATGCAGTTTTTTGAGATGCCAGATGTGGATTTTGATAGTTTTCTTTTGACAGTGACTGAAGTTTATCCGGGATCGGAATATGATGACACTTGTATTGCTGAGATTGATTTGTGGAGTGATTATGTTTTGGATGAGGATGTTGAAGCAGCTGAAGTTTATTATTTGGAGCATAAAGCTGGTGGGGCTATAACACCTTTGAATTATGAAGATATTGGTTTTGCTCTTGAAGAAGATGTCTCGGAGTGTGGTTTGCCAAATGCGCTTTTAACTTCCGATGGTGGATATTGGCATGCTGATGCGGGTAATACGCCGGTCTTTGTTGCGAATGTCACTGGCTTTGCAGAAAAAGGAGATGAATTTGCTGTGAAGTGGGTTGTTGAACCATTACCAGGTTTATTTGAGGACAGAGTATTTTTGCAGGGGCGTACAGTTGAGGCGAGAGAGTGTTCTGATGGGGCTGTTTATGTTCATGATCCTCTAGATGGTGAAAATCAGTTGCCTGCTGGCTTGTTTGGGGGGTTTAAAGCGGAACTTTATTATCAAAACCATATTATTGCTAGTGGGAAGGTGAATCTGGTTCAATAGAAGGGGCGGCCAACTTGCCTAACGGGCAGTTTTATAGTATAATACTGAGATAGAATTAATAAATTTATCTTATGGGGGCGCCAGCTGAAGATTTAGGTCAGTATGATGAAATACCTATGGGTGAACCAGGTTCGGATTCTGCTTTTGTGGTTCCTACGGAGGTTTCAAATGTTATTGGTGTTGCTAGGCCTGTTATTGATGAAGCTGATCAAGAAGAGATTGTAACGGGGATTGTTGAGGACGAAGGTTTTGATGAAGCCAATTTTACTGATGTTCAGGCTGGTTTTATGCGTACAGTCCCAAGTTCTACGGGTTTGACGATGGGGAATTTATTTAGACCTTGGGTTGAACATAGGTTAGATACAGATCCCGGATCTGCTGTGTCTCAAGAGGCGGCTAGGGTTGTTTTTGAAGATGGAGAACCTACTGTGGTGAGGGACGATGTTTATAATATGGATGGTGATGATGGATATACGTCTACATGGGAGCTTATGGAAGAAGCCAAGGGACCTAGAAAAGTCCCGGAAGGAACTACTGGGGCTTTGCCAAAGGGATACGGAGAGAGGGGAGATTCTCAGGTGCCTCCGCAAGAGTCTATTGAAGTTCTGAAGGTGGGGGATGATACAAGGCCTTTGCCTTAGAACTGGGCTTTATGGCAGTTCCCAGACGTTGCTGACAGTGTTGGCGGTAACTAAGTTTGCGGAATTGCCCAGGTGCATTAGGATTTCAGTTTCAATGTCATCTATTGACCAGATGTCTACGAGGTCGTCTCCGAGAGGGATGGAAAATCCTTCTAAATTGCCACCGGAGCCTTCTAAAAATACGGAGAAGATTTGGCTGAGAGTGCCTGGGTCAGCGGTTGTTGCGGGTGGGCCAAGGCATTGTGTGGTTGGATGGAGGGTCAGTTGTGATGAAGAAGGTCTTTCTACGGATAGGTCTGATACAATCCATGTTCCGAAGTTATAGGCGCCGGTGTTTGGTGAGAAAAGTAAGTTTGCTTCTGCGGTGACGGGCCAGGACATATATGAGCTTTCAGGTAGTGTTACGACGCAGCTTGCCAGGGCTTGTCCGGGTGAATAATCTGTACATTCGTAACCTGTTAATTGAAAGTAACTTTCTTGTGCGACTGCGTCTGCGCCGCCGTTTACGACTTCATTGGTTGGGAAGTAGAAGTCGAACATGAAGGCACCGCTTCCAGTACAGGTGTAGGCGTTGCTGGAACCGTCATGGACAACATCTACGTCTATGGTTGTTTGGAGTTTTTTGTATTCGCCGGAGGTGACGGGTTCAGGGATGTCGCTGGAGTTGCAGGCGGTAAGGAGGAGTAGGGTGATTAGGAGTGGGATGAGTTTTTTCATGGTTGTGTGTGAATATTAGTTGTGGTGATGATAGCATAATTGGGTATTCGTTCTTGAGAAAAACGTGAATTTCTGTTATAATTAACAGATAAAATTTAACAAAAATAAAAATGGCTGATCCAGAAGTTCTAGAGGAAAGTTATAAGGATGAGGAGAATGAGGAATTGGATGAAAAATTTCGAGAGGATTTTGATTCTTTGAAGGATGATATTGGTGATTTGTCGTTAGGGCGGAGTGGCCTTTTGGATGAGCTTGTGGGTGATTTGGAAGGGACTTTTGATGCTAAACAAAAAGAGCTTGAAGATAGGGAGAAGGAATTGAAGAAAAGGCTAGATGCTGGAGATGAGAGTGCTAGGGAAGAATGGGATGAGCTTCAAGAAGAATGGCTTGCTTCGCAGGAAGCATATGATCATTTGGGGAAGGATTTTGAGGAGGAAGATTAATTATTTGTCCGGTGGGAGGTTGTAGTAGTCGTAAAGGTAAGTGATGATGTTTTTGAATACCTCGCCGGCGGTTTCTGCGCCCCATTCGTTGGTGCGGGGATGGTCAAGTTTTACTAAGACGAGGAATTGGGGTTCGTCGATTGGGCCGAAGCCAGCGAAGGAACCGATTGTGGTTCCGGGGCCGGAAAGTGCTTTACCCCATTTGTAAGTTTGGGCGGTACCGGATTTGCCGGCGTAATAGTGATTATCTAGATTAAGGCCGATATAACTTTCAGCTACTGCGGCCATCATTGCAGTGATGGTTTGAGATGTGTCTTCCGAGACGACTTGTTGGAGGACCGTTGGCCCGAACTCTTCAATTGAGCCGTCTGCGTATTCGACTTTTTTCACGAGGTAAGGCTGCATGAGTGTGCCGCCATTTGCTAGGGTTGTGTAGGCTTGGATGAGTTGGAGTGGTGTCATGGAAATACCCTGACCAAAGGCTTTTGTGACGAGCTCGGATTCTGTCCAGTTGTCTGAATGTTCAACGTTTCCGGTGACTTCATCATCTATGCCGACGTCAGTGCGGGTGGTTAGGCCAAAGGCTTTTATGTACGAATAAAAAAGTGAAGGGCCCAGGGTTTGGGCAATGTAACTCATCCCGATGTTGCAGGAGTTTTCCAGGACTTGAGTCATGGTTTCAATGCCGTGGTAGGCTTCATCAAAGGTGTGGATGTGGAAGTCGTATTCGCCGGTGAGTACGTTCATGTCCACGCCAATTGGGCCTGAGCAAACGTGAGTTGTATTTGGAGTAACTTCTTCTGCGTTCACTGCGGCAGCCATTGAAAGTGGTTTGAAAACTGAACCGGGCTCGTAAACTTCTTGGATGGTTTTGTTTTTGTAGACTTCTGGGCCGACGTCGTTTTCATAAGCCCAGTACTTGTCTGGTTCTTCTTCATCTGGGAAAATTTCAATGCGGACGTCTGGGTCGACTTGGATGTAATGCCAGTAAATGGGTTCTTCTTCACTGCCGGTGATATAGATGTCTTCACGTTCTTCTTCGGTGAGTTCTATTTCAACTAATTCAAAAACTTCACCGTAAGTGTTTGGGTTGAAAGTGGGATATTGGGCCATGGCCAGGATTGCGCCGGTGTCTGGGTCGATAACGATTGTTTGCCCACTGTCTGCGTCGAATTCTTCAACACCGGCTGCGATGTAGCGTTCAACTTGGAGTTGGATTGCGCGGTCAATTGTGAGCGTTACATTTGCGCCGTCTTGAGCTTGCTCAATGATGGATTCACCGACTGTAATTTGATTTCCGTAAGCATCAATTTGGGAAGTGAAAACGCCGTCCACTCCTTTGAGGTCTTCGTCAAAAGTGCCTTCAATTCCGTATTGGCCGTCTCCGGCTGAATTCACGTAACCGAGAATTTGGGCGGCAAGTTCTTCCTCTGGGTAGAAGCGGAAATATTCTTCTTTCATCCGGATGCCGAGGAAAATTGGTTCTTCAAGTTGGCGGTCGTCTTCAAGAATTGTTTCTATTTGGCTGGAGATTTCTGGGTCGAGTTTTCTTTTGAGGACGACGAAACGATTTTTTCCAAGAAGAATGAGCTCAAGGCTTTCTTTGTCTGTGTTGAAAACGTCTGCAAGGTCTTTGGCGGCTGAACTTTCATTGGAGATTTCGTCTGGGTAGGCGTAATAATTCCCGTTTTCTGTGAGTTCAAATCCATTTAAGTCTAAAGCTTTGAGTTCGGTTTGGGTTTCTGGATCTAGATCTTCAGCAATCAGAATTACGTCACGGGTTTTTTGTGCCAAGGTGTCTGTGAGGTCGTCTTCAAAATCCTCAAAAAGTTCTTCATCTGTTTTGTAAGCTAATTTTTCAAAAGCCTCTTCACGCAGGACTTCATTTTCAAGTAAGAGAATGGCTTCATATTCTTCTTCGTAACGGACTTCATCCAATTCTTGTTCCATTTCCAAGTCGAAGAGGAAAGGAGCCATGGTTTCTGAGATATATTCTGGATCTTCAATCAAAGTTGGATCTGCGTAGATCATGTTGAGAGTTGTGTTGGTTCCGATTTTATAAACTTCGCCGGAATGGTAATCCTCAATCAGGATTTCACCACGACGTGCGGGGAGGGTGGTGTAGCCTTGTTGTTCGCGCTGGGCAATTTCTTCGTAGTAAGAGTGAGCGATGACTTGTAGATAAAACAGTCGCAGAAAAATAAGCAGCGTGACCGCGAAAATCCCGATAAAAATGATTGAAATTCTGCTTAGTTCTGTAGATCTTGCCATGGCTTTTTTTATGGACTCATATAGTAGCTTCTGATAGCATCACTGCGCAATAAAAAGGTTTATGCATAGGAAAACAACTTTAGCTAATGGGCTTAGAGTAGTGACGGAGACGATTGAAGGGACTAAGGCGGTGACGGCGTTGGTGTTGGTGAAGGCGGGGTCGCGGTGGGAGAGTAAGGAAATTAATGGACTATCGCATTTTTTGGAGCATATGTTTTTTAAGGGAGCGAAGAAGTACAAGAATGCCAAGGCGGTTGCTGAGGCAATTGACAGTGTGGGTGGCGAATTCAATGCGTTTACGGGGAAGGAGTATGCGGGTTATTATGTGAAGGTTGCGGCGGAGCAGGTGACGCTGGCGATGGATGTCTTGTCTGACATGATGTTGCATGCGAATTTGGCGGAGGAGGAGATTGAAAAAGAGCGAGGGGTGATTTTGGAGGAGTACAATATGTATCAGGATACGCCGATGTATCAGGTGGCGTGGAATTTTGAGAAGGCGATGTTTGGGGATCAGCCGCTGGGATGGGATGAGATTGGGACGAAGGAAAATATTCGCAGTTTTAAGCGGGAGGATTTTGTGGAGTACAAGGAGGCGCTTTATGTGCCGGGGAATATGGTGCTTTGTTTGTCGGGGGCGGTGAAGCATGATGAGATGGTTTCGCTTGCGGAGAAATATTTTGCACTGGAGGAAAAGATGCGGGGGCGGCAGATGGTTCCGTTTGAAGGGGAGAAGGCGTTTGGTGAGAAGGTGAATTTGCAGACTAAAAAGACTGAGCAGGCACATTTGGTTTGTGGTGTGCGTGGCTTGCGGCATCAGGCCAAGGATCATTATGTACTGAAGGTGTTGGCCGCGATTTTGGGTGGCAATATGAGTTCGCGGATGTTTATGGCGGTGCGTGAGGCGAAGGGATTGGCTTATTATATTTCGACAGGGACTGAGAATTATTTGGATACCGGGTCGCTTTATACGCGGGCTGGGGTGGATACGAGTCGGATTGATGATGCGGTGAAGGCAATTATTGAGGAGTACGACAAGATCCGTTATGTGGAAGTGCCGGAGGGTGAGCTTGTGAAAGGGAAGGAGTTTTTGAAGGGGAAGTTGACCTTGGCTTTGGAGGACGGAGAGAATTTAGCGCAGATGCTGGCGAAGTACGAGTTGCTTTATGATGACATCAAGACTTATGCGGATATTGCGAAAGGGATTGATGAGGTTACGGCTGAGGATGTGAAGCGCGTGGCTGGGAATTTGCTGACTGATGAGGCACTGCAGTTAGCGGTAATAGGCCCTTATGATGATAAGGGGCGGTTTGAGGAGGTGTTGAAGTTTTAGGAGATGTTTTGTGATCGTTCTTGTTCTGCGTAGAATCTTTCATCTTCTTCGCGGGATTCTGCTGCTTCTTTTGCGTCTTCTAGGGCTTTTGTTGTTCTATGCGGTACTTTGTTGTTGAAGATGAATCTTAATGATTCGGCTGTTGTTGATGCTAGGTTTGGGTGCTTGGCGAATCTATGGAGGATGTTTGTTAATTGAGTGAAATCTTGTGTGCCATTTGGCTCTCTGTCTGGGTTGAATTCAATTTTGTTTATGAGGTGTACGGCAAGGTCGTTTAGTTGTTTACCGGAAAGATTTCGGTTTGATAGGATCCCCATGCCTAGTCCTAGGCCGAAAGGGTTTGTTTCTAGATCTGCGCAAGTTGTTCCTATTGGTGTTGTGTCGACGATGCCTTTGACGAGACTATCTAGATTTTCTGGCGTGAGAGTTTCTGCTGTAGGGAAGCTTTTGGCGAATTGAAGACGGGTGCCTCCCTTATCAATAAGTAGCTCGGATAATCGTCTTTGGTAGGTGTCAGAAATGCCGGTAGCACATGAGGGCAGGGAAAAATCGTCTTTGATTTTTGGTTGTGCTCCTATGAAAGCACGAGCTTTAAAATAATTTTCTTTTGCGACGTTTGGGAATTTTTGATTGAGACTTTTAAATGTGTGCATTGCTTCAGCTCGGTCTTCTGTGTTTTCGTAGATTTTGTGGGCTACATTGTTGAGGCGAGTTCTTTGTTCCACATCGATTCCTCTAATTGCAGTTCTTTCTAAACCTAGAACGTAGACATAGGACTCCAAAAGGTCTTGGCTTTGGCTTTTTTCTAGGACGTTGAGAATGAAGTCTGTGTTTTCTTCGTTGGGGGTTTCACGTGTTAGGTTAAGTGCCTTGTTCCAATTTTCCCTTCTGTCTTCAGCTCGGGATGCTTTGCGCATTTCATCGACTTTTTTTATTGCTGATTCAGCTAGAGCTTCTCCTCCTGCAGCTAAGGCTTCTCCTCCTGAAGTTAAAGCTTCTTTTCCTGCGTCGGCTGCGCCTGTAATAGCTTCAGTTGCTTTAGTTGCTTTTTCTTTGATTGCATCTCCGAAGTTTGATAGTTCAAATGGCATTTGTTTGCTGGTTATTTGCTGTGACTTTTTCGAAGAAAGGGATTTTGCAGTCTGGGGGCAGTTCTTTTGTCCATCTGCCCAGAGTGTTTTCGTCTACGTTTTGGAGGGCTTCGATGAGCTTTTCCCAGTCTTCGACTTTGTCTTCCATGAGGTTTTCGATGCATTCCTGGCCGACTTTGTGGAGGAGTTCTGTGCGGGCAAATTTGACTTTTTTCTCGATTGATTTGAAGGCGGGGAAGCGTTTGCAGAAATCGAAAACTGCGCTTGAGAATCTATTTGCTTTGTCCAGGGGGGCGAGTTTTTCTTTTACATATGCGAGGATTTCATCAGCTTCCTGTTCTGTCAGCTTATTTGCTTTGAGTAGCTTTTCGTACAGGTTAGCGATGTCCGTTAGGATTTTTCGTTTCATTTTGAGAGTTTCCTCGTCGGTGATCATTTTGTAAAATTAATCTGTTAATTATAGCACAAAACAGCTTTTTGAGCAAGTCTTTGACAAGCCCTCTGGTTTGGTGCAAGCTGTCTACGCTTTTAATCGTTAATTAAAAACTATGGCTATGGAAAAGACACTTGTAATTATTAAGCCGGACGCGATTCAGCGTGGGCTGATTGGGAGGATTATGGAGAGGTTTGAGAGGAAGGGGCTGAAACTGATTGGGCTGAAGATGATGACGCTGGATGAGGCGCTGCTCAGGGAGCATTATGCGCATATTTCGGATAAGCCGTTTTTTCCGGGGGTGGCGAATTTTATGAAGAGTACGCCGGTGGTTGTGATGTGTTGGGAGGGGCTTGAGGCGATTGCTGCGGTGCGGTTTATTACTGGGATTACCAAGGCGCGGGATGCGGATGCGGGGACGATTCGTGGGGATTTTGCGATGAGTGTGAGTTGTAATGTGATTCATGCGTCGGATAGTGTGGAGACTTCTGATAAGGAGGTGCCGCGGTTTTTTAAGGACGACGAATTGCATGAGTACCACAAGAGCGAGTACGAGCATGTTTACAATGAGGAGGAGTTGGGGTAGGGTGGCGTCTTAGTTTTTAATGTTTTTGGGATGGCTAAAATTTATTGTGTTGGAGGTGCTCCAGATTTTGTTGCAGCAGTGCGAAGACCTTTGGAGGGTGGGGACCATGAAGTTATTGGTCAGCCGGATGGGATTAGTGCGATTTGTTTTTTGCAAGATAGGGCGGCTTCGGAGATAGATGTGGTTTTGACAGATGGTGCTTTGGATGGGAGAAGTGGGGTGGAGGTTGTAGTACTGGCTTGGCAGGCTGGAATTAGAAAAATAGCCTTGTTTACAGCTCATACGGGGGAAGTTCTTGAAAATATTCAGATAGGTCTTCTTGCTGTTGGGGACAGTAGTGTGCGTGCCTATAACAAGGGAGAGGTGTCTCAGGGGGATCCTAGTGTTGCTCAAATAGTGCAAGAATTGTTGCAGGATGCAGGTGAATAGGTGTAATTTACCGTGGCTTCTTTGATTGTTTAGAATGGAAACTAGTGAACTGATTTTTTCTTTGTTTCAGAAGTTGCGGCATTTGCAGCCGGTTTTGTTGCAGAGTGGGAAGGGATGGAGTTTTATTTGTTTGCCGGCGGAGGTGCAGCCTGAAGTGGATGATGATTTGGATTTTTTGAGAAAGATGGAATTCCTCCCTAGGGAGGGTGTTACAGGTGTGGAGGGCTTGCATGAGCCACCTTTTTGTGGTGGATGGGTTGGGTTTATGACCTACAACCAGGGTGTTGAATGGATGGGGATAAAGTCGCGGCATGTGTGTCCCCTGCCGAAGATGTGGTGGAGATATTGTGATAGGGGTGTGGCTGTTTCTCCAGATGGGAAGGTGAAGTGTTTTGGTGGCTTTGAAATGGATTTGTGCGCGCGCACAGATTTTGAGGTTCCAGAGTTTAAAGTTGGGGAGATTGGCTCAAATATTACGTGGGAAGAATATGAGTATGGGATTGGTGAGGTGAAGAAATTGCTCAAGGATGGGGAGACTTATCAGGTGAATTTTGCGCAGCAGTTTTCTGCGGATTTTGAGGGGGATCCTTTTGGGCTTTATGCACGGATGTTTCAAGTGAATCCGGCTGCGATGTGTTTTTTTGCTGAAGGGGATGAGGGGCCGAAGGGGCCTTGGGCTGTTTGTTCGAATTCGCCGGAGAGGATTGTGAGTTTGCGGAATGGGGTGATGAGGTCTGAGCCGGTGAAAGGGACGGTGGCTCATGACGAGGATCCGCAGTTTTTGCTTCGTGATGAAAAGAGTTATGCGGAGTTGACGATGATTGTGGATTTGATGCGGAATGATTTGGGGCGTGTGGCGAAGGTGGGGTCGGTGAAGGTGCTTGAGCATCAGGCGTTGATGGAGTTAAAAAATGTTTGGCATACCTACAGTGTGATTGAGGCGGAATTAGCGGAAGGGAAAGGTGTGGCGGATATGGTTAAGGCGGTGTTTCCGGGTGGTTCAATTGTGGGTTGTCCAAAGAAGCGGACAATGGAAATTATTGATCGATTGGTGAGTTTTTCTTGGGGGGCTTATTGTGGGAGTGCAGGGTATGTGTCGCTGAATGGGAACGCGGATTTCAATATTATGATAAGGACGCCGCAGGTGGTTGATGGGCGGGTTGCGTTTGGTGCTGGTGGTGGGATTGTGGCGGACAGTGATGCAGCGATGGAATATCAGGAAACCAAAGATAAGGCTGCTACTTTCAGGCGGGTTGTGGGGGGAGAACTAATATAATGATATTGATATGCGTCTTACTGGTTGTGGTTCTAATGCTTGTTTGACAGCTGTTATTGTGGTGGGTTCTCTTTGAGGTAGACCGCGGGCTATTTCGGTACGATCGATGGGTAGACCTTCAGGAAGACAATCTGCTTGTATTGCACATTGTTCCAGGAAACATACTGCTTGTGCAAAAGCGTCTTGTTTGGTTCCGGGTCTTGGTAGTACGCATGCTCTTTGCATTAGTCGGTTTTCATAATCAGCTACGCCAGGTGGATCCCACATGCTGAATTTGGCACGTATGTTTCTGCCTATGCATGTCCAATGTCCTGAGCCTGAACATCTTGGTGGTAAGCTGGTACTTATGGTGTCCTCCCATGAATTCGTTATGAAGCTGTGTCTGTGTGAATGGCCGTCTACTGTATTTAAAAGCAAAGTTCCTGTGAAAGTCTCTTCTCTGGGGTTCCACCAAGAAGCATCTGTAACTTGATGGGCTATTGGAGCCAAGCGGTCTCTTCTTGCTCTTTGTGTAGCGCAGACAAGATCCATGATTGTATGCCATGTTATGCCAGCTTTTTCTAGGTCAGCTGGTGTATGGAGGGTGCGGCCACAGTACCGGAGAGGTTCTCCAGCTTCTAGACTTGCTTGAATGCTTGCTAAAAGTTTCTTTGCTAATCCCCATACAATATTTTCATGTGGTTTTAGATATGCACCGGTTTCTCCTTCAACTATGTGTCTTATTTCAGGGGCGGTAGGTTGTTGTGGGGAGGTGCTAAGCATGAGAATGTTTGTTAGGGTTGTATATTTAAGCATAACGGTATAACCTTGGCAAGGTTTAACGAATGTTTTATGGCTAGCGTTGGTGTTTACGAAACAATGAGGAATTTTTGTGGGGTATTTGTGTTGCTGTCGGAACATCAGGAAAGATTGGAGAAGAGTTGCGGGGAATTGGGTTTGGAATGTCCGGATTTGGGTGAGATTGTGGAGGGGTTTGAAGGTAAAAAAGATGTGCGGTTACGGGTTGCGGTTAGTAGTGATGGGGTGGAGGTGAAAAGTTTTGATATTCCGGAGTGGCATGGTTCGTTCTTGTATGATGAGGTTTGGCGGGTGAAGCCGGTGCATTTGGAGCGGAAGAGGCCGGAGTTGAAAACGACGGATACGGCTGCGCAGCTTGAGGCTAGGGCGGAGGCTGCAAAGGAGGGATTTGGGGAGGTGCTTTTGGTGGATGAGGAGGGCAGGATAAGAGAAGGAGGCATTACAAATGTGTTTTTTGTGAAGGAGGAGAAGTTGGTGACGCCTGGGGAAGGCATGCTTCCGGGGATTTCACGGAGTTTGGTGCTGAAGGCGTGTGAGGAGCTTGGGGTTGAGGTGGAGTTTAGGGATGTGGGGGTGGATGAGCTTGAGAATTTTGATGCTGTGTTTTTAACGAATGCGATTAGGGGGATGGTGGCGACTGGAGAAGTTGTGTCTGTTATGAAGCGGATTGAGGAGTGGTGTACGGAGTTTGTGAAGAAGGGGCTTGACACATAAAAAAGGAGTGCTAAGATTCTGGTCTAGATAATATTTTCTATGGCAAAACAGACCAAGATTATGGGGATTCTGAATGTGACGCCGGATAGTTTTTCTGATGGGGGGCGGTTTCATGGTGAAGATGGTGATGTGGATTTGGGGAAAGTTGTGGGGGTGGCGAAGCAGATGATTGATGAAGGGGCGGAGATTTTGGATATTGGTGGGGAGTCTACTGGGCCGGGATCGGTGGAGGTGAGTACAGCGGAAGAATTGAAGCGTGTTGTGCCGGCTGTTTGGGCGGTTCGTACTTTGTTGGATGAGATGGGTGAAGATGCGGCTGGGGTTATTATTTCTGTAGATACGTGGAAAAGTGAGGTGGCTGAGGCTGCGATTGAAGTTGGGGCTGGGATGGTGAATGATGTGACGGCGGGGCGTGGTGATGAGCGGATTTTTGATGTAGTGGCTGCGGCTGGAGTACCGATGATTTTGGCTTATTCGAAAGATGATACGCCGAGGACTAGTCAGGAAGAGGTTGAGTACGATGATGTTATGGGTACGGTGAAGGCGTTTTTGAAGGAGAGGATTAGGGTGGCGCGGGCGCGAGGAGTGAAGGAGGTGATTTTGGATCCGGGGATGGGGGCTTTTGTGAGCGGCGATCCGGAGCCGAGTTATGAGATTATTGATCGGGTGGAGGAGCTTGATGATCTGGGGTGTGAGGTGCTTGTTGGGACGAGCAGGAAGAGTTTTTTGGGTGAAGATCGGGAGCACGGGACGCTGGCGACTAGTGTGTTGTTGAAGGGGCGAGTGGACTTTTTGCGGGTGCATGATGTGGAAGGGAACTTGACGGTTGTGTGATGAGATGGCAGGATGTCTTCTCTTTAAATAATATTTATGGCTGAAGAACGATATCCGAGTGTTGTGGGAGAGATTGAAGCGCTTTTTGCGAGGGAAGGAGCTTGTACTATGGATGATATTACGGGAGTTATGCCGGACGGGAGTGTGATTAAGATGTGGAGTTTGGGGATGGCGCCTGATTATCTGATAGAAGAGATAGACGCAGGTGATTTTGGGGATGAGGGAATATATAGATTTGCAAAAAAACGTGTTTCTGAGGGGAGAGAGGTGATGGATCAAGTTTTGGAAGGAATTTCTGCAGGTGTTTTGGCGCAGGTGATGGAAGTGTTTGAGGGGCAATTAGAAGCTATGTTGGTAACAGTTCAGGAGGCAGAAAGGGCTATTCAGGATGCTGAGGAAAGGGGTGGACTAGTTTGGTATGGGGCGAGAGGTAGATGTCTTGCTGGGGCTGAACAGCATTTAGGAATAATTCAGGATGTAGGAGGGGACAATATGGGATTTGCTATTAATATTCAGCGAGCGTTTGCGGATTATGGGAAGAGGCATTTTACTGTTCCTGGTGGGGAAGGGTGATTTTGATTGACAGAATGGGTTGAGGGGCTTTATAAAGATCTCCTGATTTAATCTTTAATTTTTTTAATTATGTATGAAACGGATAGTGTTAGAGTTAACCCAAGGGATGAATATGGCAATAGTCACTTTGATTATTTGCTTGAGAAGGTTGAAGTTCGTGATGATAGACTTGATCAAGTAAGAGGTCAGCCAGGAGGAGCGAAAGCTTTGCTGGGTGAGGAAAGAAATGCTTTGTTGAGAGTGCTTGTTGCAGGGAATGAGGCGGAGAGTGAACTTGGTAGTGTGTATACGGATTATGATCCAGAGCGGTTGATTGGACTTCAAGCATTGGCTAGTGACTTGGCAATTGCTGAAGTGGCTGCTTAGCTTTTTAATAGTTCTGGTTTGTGTTAGATTTTGAGCCCTATGTTAGTTTCCAAAGAATTTACGTTTGATGCGGCGCATTTCCTGACTAAATATCACGGGAAGTGTGAGAATTTGCATGGGCATACTTATCGTTTGCGGGTGACGGTTGATGGGCCGGTTGGTGAGGATGACATGGTGATGGACTTTTGTGTTTTGAAGGAATTGGTTGGGGAGAGGGTGCTTGGGAAATTGGATCATGCGGACTTGAATAAGCTTTTTGAGAATCCGACGACGGAGGTGATTGTGAAGTGGATTTGGGATGAGATTGCTGGGGCTGAGGAGTTGGGGTCGGTGGTGTTGTATGAGGTGAAGTTGTGGGAAACGGCCAGTAGTTTTGTTACTTATCGCGGGGAATGATGCAGGTTTTTTTGGGGCTTGGCAGTAATTTGGGAGATAGGGAGATGAATTTGGTGAATGCGAAGGATGGGCTGATGAAGAAAGGGGTTTTGGTGGTTTTGCAGAGTGAGGTATTAGAGACCACGCCGTTAGGCGGTTTGGAGCAGCCGGATTATTTGAATCAGGTTTTGGAGTGTGAGACGGATTTGGAGGCGATGGAGCTTTTGAAGGTGTGTGAGGAGGTTGAGGCGGAGACAGGGCGTGACATGAGTGAGAAGGGTGAGGGAAAGTCGCGGGTGATTGATATTGATATACTGTTTTATGGTGGAGAGAAGATTGTGTTGCCTGGGCTGACGATTCCGCATCCTGGGGTGAAGGAACGGGATTTTTGGATTGCTGGGATGGAGGAGTTGCGGGGGGAGGGTGATTGATGTATAGTTCTGCACTGAAATTTATTAGGTTAATTATGAAAGAAAGATTATATGAAGTTGCTGACAAGGCTGTTACCTCTGCAGGGATTGCTGTGGTGTCTGCTTTTGGGTGTGCTTATATAGGTTCGTTGAAAGTGGGGGATGCACTCGATGAACTCAAAGGTGATGAGCCTTTGCTTAGTAAGGCTGGCGATGTGGCTGGTAGTGCTGCACAGTGTGTGGCGGACGTTTCTGATGTTATGGGGATTGTCGCTTGGCATGTTATTGGTGGCCATCAACATGAGGAAGAGTCTTTTAGGGGAAGGGCATGTGATGCTGTAGTAAAACCTTTTGCTGTGCCTAACAGAATCTTAGATGGAGTTGAAAGTGCGGCTGATCGTTTTCTTGGTGATTTAGATATTAACCTTTAAAAAATGAATGAAGTTGAAAGATTGCTTTGTGAGCATGGTGCTTGTCGGGAAAGATCAAGAGGAGGTGGAGGTGCTTTGGATGGAGAGAGCTTTTCACGTAAAGGTGTAGCTGAACGAGTTGGAAAGGCTGCTAGTCAGGTGCCTGAGACAGTGGCTGGTTTTGTGTTTGATCGGGGTAGGCATTTGGTGAGTGGTAAGTGGCTATTTTAGAAGTTTTGAGTTCTGAAATAAGAATGGCTTGTGTAAGCCAAAAATCGACTCAAAATCTGTGCGCGTGCACACTTTTACGCCAGAATTCCTCAGAAGAGTCAAAAAAATCCCCGGGGAAATTCCTGACAAAAATTTGAGTTTTTGTTTTGCTGTTGTGTAAAACTAAGGGCTTTCTCTTGCCAAAATGGCGGGGTGGTGGTATAGTCTTGGCCTGATTTTTTAATTTTTATATTATGTTAGATGTTTTACGTGCTAGTGCGCGTCATATGGATAGAACTGATCGTTTTGCTGAGGGTGGGCCGGTTGTTCTTGCTAGAGGAGTGGTTAGAAGTTTGGTGGAAAGTTTTAATTCTAGTCCGGGAGGAGATCGTGCGTGTGGAGGTACAGGTTTAGGGATGATGACGCATAGGGTGGGGAATGGTTCTCCGGGGATGGGAGGTGTTACTGAGGATGGGCCTATTTTAGATTAACTAAGATTTTTATGTCTGGACTAGGAAGAGAGTTGCTTAGAGAGTTAGTTTTTTGCGAAAGGGAAAGAACTGGGAGACTTGATCAGTCGGTTGTTGTGGGAAGTGAGAGAAGGTCGATTAGGAGTATCTTGAGAAGTGTTTTGGGGAAAGTGGAACCAAAATCGGAAGAGGTAGGGCCGGAACCTACCTGTGAAGAATGTTCAGGGGGTTGTACCCCAGAGAATTGTCCTAAAGAAGAGGAGCCGCCACCGAGTAGGTTTAGCCAATTGTGGGGAGTTTTCTTTGGTGATTGAGCTGTGAGAGTGCTATACTGCTGCCTTAGTTTTTAATCAAATTAAATATGGTTGTTAGAGAGACTGCACGTGATGTGTTACTTCCGATCCCGGGAGTTGGGAGGGTTGTGGAGTATTTTGAAGGGGAAGGGCCTTTGGAGGTTGTGAGGGGTGAAGCTAGGGCACGGTTGGATAGGGCGTTTATGCGGGCAGAGAGTAATGTTGATGGGGCTGTTGATGCGGTTTGGCGAGTTTTGCCGGAAGAAGTTGAATATGCTTATCACAGACTTGTTTTTGGGAAGGAAGTTGCTGCTCAAGAGCGTGAACTTAGGGGTAAGGGGGAATCTAGCGTGCCTGACATGGCTGAAAGGCCTAGTAGGCTTGCAGTGGCTGCGGGTGATATGTTCGAAGTGGTAGCTAATGGGGTGGACCGGTTGGGACGAGTTAGGGGTGCAGCGAGGGCGTTAATTGCAGGGGCAATGGTGGTACCTTTGATACCTCTAATGAAGCTGGCAGGTGAAGGCTCTGGTCAAAAGAAGAAGACGAAGATGGCTGCTTGGGTGTCGGTTTTGAAGGATAGAGTGCTTGAGGGAGATGAGAAAAGTCAAAAAGAGGGACAGTTGTCTGATGCAGAAAAGTGGGATTTGGTGAAGGATGTTGATTTTGCTCAATGGAGTAGCGTGGTGGATAGTTTGGTGTTAGAAGGAAGCCGGTCTTATGAAGATTGTGAGGAGGCTTTATGTTGGTTTTTGTTGTCAAAGGTTGAAGAAGCTGGTGGGGAAGATCCAGCTGAGGTTTGTCGAAGGGAAATAGAGGCTCTTGTTGACGGAGGTGAATTGGAAGAAATATTGGATCCACTTGATCTAGAAGGTGAAGAGGTTGATTTAGTTGAGCATTGGAAGAAAATGCGTGGGGTGCCGGAGGCGTAATAGCTTGGAATCGGGTTTTCCTTCGTGCATAATGAACACATGAATGAAAGACAGCGTGAGTTACGGCTTGAGGCTCTTGAGCTCATTCGTCGCTTTGGGACGGGGCATAGTGGGCGTGTGCTTTCATGTATTGATTTGATGGAAGGGCTTTTTTTTGGCGAGGAGAATGGGCGGCAGATTTTTGCGCATGATCCCAAGAAGCCGCAGTGGGATGGGCGGGATTATTTTGTTATGTCCAAGATTGAGGCGGTTGCGGGGTTGTATGCGGTGCTGAAGAAAAATGGATATGTGTTGCCGGAGGTTTTGCCGCCGATGCCGGATCGGCGGGTGCCTGGGATTGAAGTGACGGCTGAGGAACATGCTTATGGGCTTTGTTATGCTGTGGGGATGGCCGAGTCGATTAAAAAAGAGAGGCGGAATCAGCATGTTTTTTGTTTGATGGGGGATTATGAGTTGGATCATGGACGGGCTTGGGAGGCTGTTATGACGGCTGCGGAGAGGAAATTGGATAGGCTTTGCGTTGTGATTGATGAGAATGATGTGAGAGATATTGATATTCAGGATAGATTTGAGGCTTTTGGGTGGAAGGTTATAAAGTTAAGAGATGCGCATGATCATGATGAGATTGTTTATGGATATATGCGGGCTAGGATTACGCAGAGGAAGCCGGCTTGTATTTGGGCGCCGACTAAGAAGTCTGCTGGGGTGCCTTTTGCGGAGCGGAAGCCGGAGTATGATGATGTTGTTTATTCGGATGCAGAGATGCAGGAAATCATTAATATTTTAACCTAAAAAATTATGGAAGATATTACTTTGTATCATGCTTGGGCTGCGGCTGCGATGAGTATTTTGGGAACGTTTCTTGGGGTGGCGCTTGCTTGGCCAGGCTTGAAAAAGCTTATGTCTAAAAATCCTGGGGCTATAATTTTGCTCTCAATGTTTTTCCCGGCTGCTATTTTGGCGGGTATGGTTATGTTTTTGATGTTAGTGCAGACTCCTTTTTTGGATGATGAAATAGCTTTTTATGCCGGCTTGAGTATAGGGGTAACTGGTTTACTTACTAATATTCTGAGAGGAAAGTATTTGCAATCTAAGTGGGAAAATTGGCTTAAGTCGCCGCAAGAAAAAAAGAGGTTAATATTTGTTGTGGCAAGTTTTGATATAATTGTAACGCTTGGATTGTTGGTGGCGGTGTTATTGCTTTTTAATGCTGTTTAAGTATGAATATAGATTTAAAACTTACGAGGATGGGGCTGAAAATTAAGAACATGGTGGTTCTGGATTTGAGTTTTCCGGACAGTGCGTTTCCGGAGTTTAGAAAAGCGTATGAGGATAGGTATATTCATTTGCCGCATAAGAGGGAGATGATTCTTGGTGTGGCGGCTGGGCTGGCGAGTTTTGGGAAGATTGTACTGATCTATGGAGGGAAGATTCATGAGTGTGATTTGCCGGATTCAACCTTGAATGTGAAGGTGATCAGGCATAACAAAGATGCGGTTTGGGATTACTTTGAAGGCGGTGTTTTGGAGTTTGGGCCGTCGGTTCTGTTGATTCCTGAGGAAGAATAGAGTAATCTAGGCGCACGATGCCAAAGTATAAGAATCTAAAAATCTTCTCGGGGACTTCTCATCCACAGCTTGCTGCTGCGATTGCTAAGGAGCTGGGTGTGGAGCTTTCTGAAATGCAGATCTCGAGATTTGCTTGTGATGAGATTTATGCAAAGCCTGCGAAGACTGTGCGAGGAGCTGATGTTTTCTTGGTTCAGACGGCGACAGATCATGTGAATGAAGATTATATGGAGCTTTTCATTATGATCGATTCTTTGAAGAGGTCTTTTGCGGGGGAGATTCATGTGATAATTCCGCATTATGGTTATGCGCGTCAGGATCGTGTGGCGAGTCCGCGTGAGTCGATAAGTGCTAAATTGATGGCAGATTTAATTGCTGCGGCTGGAGCGGATCATGTCGTACTGATGCATTGTCACAGTGATCAGACGCAAGGGTTCTTCCCGTTCCCAGTAGACAATTTGAATTCCAGGAAGTTGTTTGCGGATTATTTAAAGAAGAAAAAGCTTAAAGATCCTGTGGTTGTGGCGCCGGATGCTGGTGCTGCAAAAGAAGCTGGGCGGCTTGCGAGAATGCTTGATATGCCGCTTGCGGTTTTGACTAAGGAGAGACCGGATTTCAATGTGGCTGAAGTTACGTCGGTGGTTGGTGATGTTGAAGGGAAGACATGTATTATTTATGACGACATGATTGATACGGCTGGGTCTGTTTGTGCTGCACATAAAGCGCTTTTGGAACATGGTGCGAATCCTGATGTTTATTTGGTTGCGACGCATCCGGTTTTGTCTGGGCCTGCAGTTGTTAGGTTCAAAAAGACTGGGTTTAAGGAGGTGATTGTGACGGATTCGATTCCGGTGACGCCTGAGAAAAAATTCAAAGGGCTGAAGATTTTAACTATTGCACCGCTTTTGGCTAGGGTGATTCGCTCTGTTCATGGTAAAAAGTCTGTGACTGAAGCACTATAAATTCAAAAAAATGAAAATTTACTTCGGGAGTGACCACGCGGGATATAAATACAAGGAGATGTTGCGGGGTTATTTGGAGGGGAAGGGTTTTGAAGTGGAAGATTTGGGGACGAATGGTGAAGAGAGTGTGGATTATCCGGATTTTGGGAGGGCAGTTGGCGAAGCAGTTGCTGGGGATCCGGGGGCTTATGGAGTTTTGGTTTGTGGGACGGGAATTGGGATTGCGATGGCTGCTCATAAGGTCAAAGGCGTGCGTGCTGCGACTGTGCATAATGAGTTTACTGCGCAGGCTGCGCGGGGACATAATGATGCGAATGTGATTGCGATGGGGGAAAGGGTTGTTGATGAAGAGATGGCGAAAAAGATTGTGGATGCGTTTTTTGGCGCTGAGTTTGAAGGGGGTCGTCATGAGAAACGTGTTGGTAAAATAACCGCAATTGAAAATGGAGAATAAAATTTTAGTGGCGCCGTCGATTTTGTCAGCGGATTTTGGGAAGCTGAATGAGGATGTTGCTGAGGTGGAAGAGTTGGGTGCGGATGTGCTGCATATTGATGCGATGGATGGGCATTTTGTGCCGAATTTGAGTTTTGGTGCGCCGGTTGTGAAATGTATTGAGACTGGGCTGCCAAAGCATTGTCATTTGATGGTGTCGAATCCGGGAGATTTGATTGAGGATTTTGTAAAAGCGGGTGCGGATACAATTATTTTTCATGTTGAAGCGACTGACGATGTGGTGGGGCTTGTGGATAAAATTAAGAGTCATGGAGTGAAGGCTGGCGTGTCTATTAAGCCTGGAACAGGTGTGGAAGTGCTTGAGGATGTGATTGGGGAGGTGGATGAGGTTTTGGTGATGAGCGTGGAGCCGGGCTTTGGTGGGCAGGAATTTATGATGTCGGCGGTGGACAAAATTAAAGCCTTGCGAGCTATGAGAGAGGATCTTGTTTTATCTGTTGATGGAGGAATTAATTCTGAGACGGCTAAGTTGGTAATCGCTGCTGGAGTAAATATTCTTGTTGCTGGGTCATATATTTTTAAAGCAGAAAATCGGCAAGTCGCAATAGAAAGTTTGCGTGCTTAACGGCTTTTGTGAGCTATATTTGGTTACTTTTATATTTCATAACCTTTTTAACGCCATGATTATCGGTACATTAAAAGAAATAAAAGACAATGAAAATCGCGTTGGACTTACGCCTTATGGTGTCCGCGAACTTGTTGCAGAAGGTCACAGAGTGATCGTTCAGGAAGCTGCTGGAATTGGCAGTGGATTTTCAGACAGTGAATATATTGAGTGTGGTGCGGAGATGATGCGTGATCCTGCTGAGATAGTTCGTGCTGTGGATATTTTGGTGAAAGTGAAGGAGCCGATTCCTGACGAGTATAAGTTGCTTGCCCAGTTTTCCGGGAAGATATTGTTTACGTATTTGCATCTTTCGGGGGTGGATAGGCGATTGACGAAGATGTTGGTGAATAACAATATTACGGCGATTGCGTATGAGACTGTGGAGGATGAGCATGGGCGTTTGCCGCTGCTTGCGCCGATGAGCCAGGTTGCTGGTGTGCTTGCTGTGCAGTATGGGTCGCAGTATTTGCAGAAGAAATATGGTGGTCGTGGAGTTACAATGGGGAAAATTACAGGTACGGGAAGTGCGCGAGTTGTTGTGATTGGTGGAGGATATGTTGGGACTGCGTCTGCGGTGACTGCTGCTGGGATGGGGTGTCGTGTGAAGTTATTTGATATTAATCCGGCGCGGGTTGAGGAGTTGAATCGTGAGATGAAGGCGTATTTGGGGCCAAATCTTGGGCAGAATTTTGAGGCGATTGTGCCGAATGGTGAAAATTATGATCAGGCGCTGCGTGAGGCGAATTTGGTTGTTGGTGCGGTGCTTGTTGCAGGTGCAAAGGCGCCGGAGGTTGTGAGTGAGCAACAGATTAAGGATATGAAGGAAGGGACTGTGATTGTGGACGTGTCGATTGACCAAGGTGGATGTATTTGGGGGTCTAAGCCGACGACGCATTCAGAGCCGATTTATGAGATTTACGGGAAGGTTTTCTGTTCTGTGGCGAATATGCCAGGGCAGGTGAGTAGACAGTCTACAATGGCGTTGACGAATGCTACTTTGCCGTACTTGAAGATGATTGCGAAGGAAGGTGCTGATGAGTTGATTAAACGGTCACTGGCTCATGATGGGCGATTTGCTCGTGGGCTGAATACTTATCGTGGACACCTTACTTACGAGGCGGTTGCACATGATCTTGGGTTTGAGGATCGGTATAAAGACCTGAAGGAGTTGGTTTAGAAGAAACCTCTTCTTTCTTGACCTGGAATTAAAAATGGGAGGCTCATGAGCCTCCCATTTTTATTCTTAACTACGGTCTTCAAAAGAAGAGGTTTCTTCTAAATGAAGACGCAGGTTTTTAGAGGTGTATGATTATGGCAAAATTTCAACCTGGAGTCAAAAAAATCCCCGGGGATTTTTTGTGTTGATGAAGGGGGGCACAGGTTGGGTTTTTGCGACGTCGCAAAAAATTATGAAAGTGATAGCGGATATGATATCATTGTGTCATGAAGTATCGATATGCATTTTTATTGACGAATTATGGTACGGAGGATGAACCTGCGTATGAAGCGATCATACCGGCTTTTGGGAATATTTTTGTTTATGGGAATTCTTTGGAGGAGGTGGAGGAAGGAATTGAATTTGCTATTGAGTCTAGTATGGTGGAGTTGAGAAAAAAGGGCAGGTCTGTCCCTGTACCCGAAGGAGATATTGAAGCTAGCGGAAGAATTTTGCTTCGTATTAAACCTTCTTTACATCAACGGTTAATACTTGAAGCGAAGGCAAATCAGATGAGCCTTAACAAGTATATTGAGTCGAAGTTGGAGGGTTAGGCGTCGGTGATGATGAGGCCGGTGTGTGTTGGCATTTGTGGTAAGGATAGTTCTGCGCGAACTGCTTCTGCATGGTCACTGATGAGTTTGCGGGCTTGTGCAGCTGCGGCTGGATTGTCTGCCCGGAGGGATTCTGCGCCGGTTTTGAATTGTTCAAAAATTTCTGCCATGACTTTTCCGCTGGAGCTTGTTTCTGCCTGTGTTGCGTCACGCATTCTTTGTATTCCGGCTGAAGCTATCAGGTGGAGCTCTTCAATTTCTTCTAAGTGGGAACCGTCTGGCTCTAGGCATAAGTTTCGTAATTCTACTTTTGCTCCTGGGTGTGCTGTTCCAGGTATATCTAAACATGCATGTCGATTCCAACCGCTGATTCGTCCTTGTGCGATTTGACGTTGGTTTCTGTCTCCTCCGTGGACAAACCAGTTCGCGAGCTTTAGTGGTGCAAAAAACCTTTCCACTGTGGGGCCGAGTTCTAAGTCATGTGGTATGGGGAAATTAATGTGAAGAGAACTTGGAGATGTGCCAGGTGTGAGGGATGCACGTCTTAAAGCTTCTATGTTTAAAAATCCGAAGCGGGGATCTGTAAATAGTTTTAGCTTGAGTCTTGGTAGTGCGGAGTTGCCTGTAGCGAAAGTTACGAGTTCATTTTCATCCGCGCCTCGTGCGGATAGGTTCAACAGCCAACTATAATTGGGCCCTAAGAGCCTTCCTTCACCTGGTGTTGCTCCAACCTGTTCCCATTCAATTCCAGTGAAGGCCAATTCAGGTCTTGTGTGGGCGATGGCAATTTCTGCAAGTGTGCTAATTTCTGCAAAAACTTGATCAGGTGTAAATCCTCTGAAGGATAAAATACTTGCGGTTTGCAATAAGTCCATTATATCTGTGGACCACCCAAATTCATCAATGATTGCGCGGTTTGCATCTCGACCGTCTCCTAAGGGAGTTACTAAGTCTAGGGGTTGCATTTCGTGGCTGTGTGCACGTAGGAACCCCACCGTTGCTTCGGGCCCTCTAACTTTTGCAAAGGATCTTTTTAAAGCTTCTAATTCGGCGGCTGGCTCCAAACGGCCTTTCCCGAGAACTAGCTGAGGATCTATCCAAGCTGGGACTTCTAACCCTTCTACTTCTGGGGGCCTTTCACCGTCTGCAATTGTGATTAGTGTTGGTGTGTCTACTTCAGCGAGTGCCATTTCTGCTGCCTTTGTTTCAATAGATTCTCGTATTAGTCCTAGGAGGGATTGTTTTGGGTCTAGTTCGTCTGGTAGGGCCAAGGCTTCTCTTTCCAATTGGCGTAATTCTTCTATGGGGAGTATTGGTAAACGATTAATGGTGTGCATCATCATTTCTCGTTGTGTTGTGACGCGGTTTTGTTTTGAAAGTGAGGTGATTGCAAAAGGGTCTAATAGTTCAAATCCTTTATCTGAGGTCCAACCATTTGATGGGAGTGCATCCATGTGTAGGCCTGCTCTAACTATTGAGGCTAGGTCTGAATCTAGGCGAGACATGTACTCTTGTTTGAGATCTTCTAAGAGCCTCATCAGGCTGCTTCTTAGTTGTGTGAAGGGGACATGTTCGTAAAGGGGATTGGCAGTAAAAACGCTTAAGGAGAATGCGTCAGGGGCAAAATCTCTTACTTGTTCACGTCTTTCTAAATCGTTTGTCATTGTTGGCGTGATGTGAGTGAGGAGATGTGTGAACAAGAAGAAGTATCCGCCGCGCATATTGAAATCAGCTCTAGTTATTCCTGGTGATTCAAAAATCCAAGGAGCTTCTTCTGCGATTTGGTCCAAAATATATTGTTCAATGTGATCTCCGGTTTCTGCAAAATCTGTGCCTTGTAGGCGGAGCCATTGATACATTGCTGTGGGGATGGATGGTCTGTGGGCTTCAAATTTTTCTCTTAGCCAGCGGTTGATGTCTGCGGGGGTGATTTCGTTTGCGTGTAGTGCGTCGTCGTTTTCGCAGAAATATTCCGCAATGATTGCCAGATTAGTGCCGAAAAATTGTTCTTTTCTTAGGGTGTCGTTGTGCATGAAACGCATTAGGCCTGGTAATTGGAAAAATCGGGCTGATTTGGCAGGGGTCATGCGTTTTGCTTCTGGGATAACTCTTGGTTCAAAATGTGGCTGTGCTCCTGGCAAGAAGGTTTCTTTTGGATCGGCTAGAAGCATAATGGTGCTGTCCATAAATGGTTCCTTGGCGTATGTGAGAGTTTCTTTGGTGCCTAATGCTTCTGAAAAAGGAACAATGGCGGATCCGTTACGGGCGAGTTGTAAGGCCATTGAGTGGTGACCGTTGAGGTTTGAAATAAACAAATCTCCGCTGTCTGGCAATTTTGCTCCGGTTAAGGCTTCTCGTAATTCGTTACTCAGCATTTTGGCACATCTGAGGTTATAGGCTTTTATCAATCTTTTTACCTGTTCTGGGGTTTCGGCAGCTTCTAGTTGGTCTTGGAGTAGTCTATAAGGGGCCATTACCGTGTCTAGGAAGGGAGTTGTGTCAAAGTGCTCGACTCTTTGGTGGAGTATCCTAGAAATGGTTGTGTTTTGTCGGTTTACCTGTTCTGTTACTTCTCTGTGTAATTCAGCTAGCTTTTTGTCAACTAAAACTCTCAATTCAACGAGTTCTGCAGCTGAAGGAGGTGTTTCCGGTGCTAGGTTTTCGACAATTGGCCAGTGATCAAGTGTTTTTCTGATGCTCAAAGTAACAAATTAGTGCTAAGGACCGATCTTAAGTTGACAGGTAGGTGTGTGTCAAGTTATGTTTGGGTCTCGTGTACTTCTTAATTTATTTTTATGGGGAAACCAAAAGATATGGAATGGAAAAAGGCCTCGAAAGCTTTGAGGAAAACTGCTGAAGGTGGAAATGAAGGAGCAGTGCAAGCTAGAATAGCAAGATTAAGTTCCGTGCATCTTGAGAAATTAGTAGCTAATTTAGATGAGTGGGATAGGCAAGGACTTGGTAGTGAAAGGGCTCGAGGTCTTATTAGACCTTTAGCGATAGCGCGTTTTAAAGCTTTAAATGCGTCCAGGGTTGATTCGTCAGGGCCTGTTGAAAAAATGACTGATGAACCTGTGGTTGAGGCTACGCTTCCTACTACTGGTCCATCCGTGCAAAGAAGTACTCTGAGACAGCCTCTTCAACCGAGTCCACCTGCGGCAGCAGTGGCTGCAAAAACGGCAGCAAGGTCTGCATTAGCTGCGCCAACAACAGCACAGGTTGCAGCTGTTACTGCGAGTAAGGGTAGTCCGACACCACCAAGACCAGCTCCTGGGCCAAGAAGACCGCGGAGAGGAAGACCTGCGTCAACAGCACGTGCATATAGGTCTGCTGAGAGTCGTTAAACCGGCCGCACCTGCCCGTCACCGTGTATCAGCCATTTGTAGCTGGTGATTTCACGTAAGGACATTGGGCCGCGGGCGTGGAGTTTTTGGGTTGATATGCCGATTTCTGCGCCGAGGCCGAATTGGGCGCCGTCGGTGAAGGCTGTGGATGTGTTGTGGTAGACGGATGAGGCGTCTACGTTTTTGAGGAAGAATTCTGTGGAGGTTTGGTCTTCTGAGATTATGGCTTCGGAGTGTTTTGAAGAGTATTTTGTGATGTGGTCGACTGCTTCTTCGACTGAGAAGACGGTTTTGATGGACATTTTGAGTGACAAGAATTCAGTGCCGAAATGTTCTTTTTTTGCTTCCTGGACTAGTTTGGCAGGGTAGTCTGGAGATAGTGCGCTGTAAGCATCTGGATCTGCGTAGATGGTGCAGCCTGCTTCGCCGAGTTTTTGCATTAAATACGGGAGGTCTGAGAGGCGGGATTCGTGGATTATTAGGCAATCTAAGGCGTTGCAGACGGAGACGCGCCGGGCTTTTGCGTTGGTGATGATTTCTCTGCCTTTTTGGCGGTCTGCGGATTCATCAAAATATGTGTGGCAGATTCCGGCGCCGGTTTCAATGACTGGGACTACGGAGTTTTCTGTGACGAAATCGATTAAGCCTTGGCTGCCGCGAGGGATGATTGTGTCTACGTATTTTTTTGCACTGAGCAGGGTTTGGACATGTTCACGTTCTGGTGGCATGAGGAAGCAAACGTCTGTGTCGATGTCGTGTTTTTTAAGGATTTCGTGGATTAGTTTTACCGCGGCTTCATTTGAGTCTTTTGCGTCTGAGCTGCCTTTGAGGACGCAAGCGTTTCCGGATTTAAAGCAGAGTGAAAAAACATCAAAAGTAACGTTTGGGCGGGCTTCGTAAATTATTCCAATGACGCCGAGTGGGACGCGGATTTTTTGGAGGTGGAGTTTGTTTTCTAAAGTGCGTTCTTCAAGGATTTCGCCGAGGGGGCAGGGGAGAGATGCGACGTTTTTCATTTCGGATGCGATGCCTGCGATGCGTTCTTCATTGAGGAGTAGGCGGTCATGTTTTGGATCTGCGGAGTCCATTCTGTCTAAGTCACTTTTGTTTGCTGTGAGAATAGTTTTGGTGTTGGCTACAAGATGATCTGCGAGGTCTGTGAGGACTGCGTTCATTTTTTCTTCCGGGATTAGTGGAAGGGATCTGCTTGCGGTTTGGACTTTGGCGAATTGGTCTTGGAGCATTTTTAAGAGTTAAGTTCTTTTGCGCGATTTTCTGCTGCGTCGATGGCAGTATTTAGGATTTGTTGGAGGGGTTTTAGTTCTGCGAGAGCAGCTTCAGTTGTACCGCCTTTTGAAGTTACGGCTGTGCGGAATTCTGCGGCGGATTTTTCTGAGGAGTTGAGAAGTTGGGCAGAGCCTATGAAAGTTTGGGATGCGATCTTTTTGGCCTGTTCTGGGGTGAATCCGAGGGCTTCTGCTTTTTCTTGAATGAGTTCACAGAGATAGAAAAAATATGCTGGGCCGGAGCCGCTGAGGGCTGTGATTTTGTCTAAGTCGGATTCGTTTTGGACTTCAATTTCTTCGCCGAAAGATGAGAAGATTTTTTTGATTGGTTTTGTGTCTTCTACTTCTGGGGTTGCGAGCCAAGCGGTGAGGCCGGCTTTTACTTGAAGAGGGAGATTTGGCATTGAACGAACGATTTTTTTGGAGGATGTGATGGCTTTGATTTTTTCGATTGAGATTCCTGCCATTATTGAAATTATGAGTTTGTCTGGGAGGTCGAGTTTTAGTTCAGTGAAGTCTTGGGGTTTTACTGCAAAAATTATTATGTCTGCGTCTGGGAGAACTTCTGCTAAGTCTGTTTCTTTGTCTACTGCTGTGGCATTGGGGAGAGCTGAGAGCATTGCGCTTCCCATTTTGCCGGCACCGACGATGATGATTTTTTCACTCATTTCAATTCTTTTTGAAGGAATAAATAGTCGTAGTGGATGAAAGCTTTTTTGTCTTTTTTGCCGAGGTAAGATTTTGTGGTTTTTGCGTCGTATGCGGCAATTCCAAAGCCGAGTGATTTGGATTTCTTGTTTTGGATTTTGACGATGTCTCCTTTTTCAAAGTCGCCTTCAACTTTTGTAATTCCAACTGGGAGTAGGCTGGCAATTTTCTTTTTGAGTGCTTTTTCTGCGCCGTCGTCGATTGTGATTGTGCCTTTTTCATAGCCTTCACCGTGAGCTACCCAGCGTTTCAAGCTGGACGCTTTTTTTGTCTTTTGTGGGAGGAATTTGGTTCCAATATCTTTGCCACTGACGATGTCTGTTATGACATTTTTTTGTTCTCCATTTGCCACAAAAGTTGTGATTCCCATGTCTGCGAGTTTTTGTGCCATTTTTGCTTTTGTTAGCATTCCGCCTCGGCCGAATGAGGATTTTGACGGGAGTAGGCATTGTTCCAATTCTGTTTCACCGTCGACTTCTGAAATCACTTTTTTGCAGCCGCTGTCCAAAATTCCGTCTACATTTGAGAGTAAAATGAGTCCGTCCATGTCCAACATTGATGCGATTAGTCCGGCGAGTTCGTCGTTGTCTGTGAACATGAGTTCGGTGACGGAAATTACGTCGTTTTCGTTTACGATTGGGATGACTCCATTTGCTAAAAGTGCCTCAAAACAATTTTTCATGTTGAGGTAGTGGAGGCGACCTCTGAAGTCTTCTTTTGTTGCGAGGACTTGTGCGCAGAGGTGGCCTTTTTTTTGGAAAAGTTCCAGGTAGGTTTTGAGCAAGGCGACTTGACCGATTGATGCGAGGACTTGGCGGCGGACGACATCGTTTGTGTCTTCTTCCAGTTTGATAAGTGCGCGGCCTGCGCCCATTGCGCCGGAGCTGACTAGAATTATGTCGATTCCCTTCTTGCGGAGTGTGATGATTTGGTCGACAAGATGTTTGAGGACTTCCATGTTAAGGAGTCCGTTTTCTTTTGTGATCACGTTTGTGCCAACCTTGACTACGATTTTTTTCATGCCTGGAGTTTACCTGAAGGAGGTTACAAATGGCAAATAAAGTACTTTACTTGGCGCTCCGGGCCGCTAGGCCAAGTCTTGCCTTCGCAAAATACTTTATTTCCCATTTGTTTTAGTAAACAGAGGACAGGTAACACTTTTCACAGAAGACTTTTTCTGGGCGATTGGGGGCGATTGAGGTTTGGATTTGGCAGTTGCAGTTTGCACAGGTGTTTTGGTGGAGGGTGTGGGGATTTACTTTGGCTTGTCTTTTGATGAGGCGTTGTTCAGGGTCTTTTTTTGGGTGTGGGACTTTCAATTTTTCATATAATTTGATCTCTTGAGGTGTGAGGCGAAAAGGTTTTTGGGTGATTGAGTTCATTGCTAACGGGAAATGATCTTGAGCCACCGTTTCCTTGTAGTCGAAGGGGGAATGGTCTGCTGGGAAATACTCTCCCCATTCGCCGGTTTTTTTCATGTGTTCGATGATTTGTTCAGTCAGCTCTTTGTATTTTTCAGGTGTATATTGTTTGTTTAGTATGCAGTACTGATTTTTTTTCATGCCGACACATCCGAATAGATGATGGCTGTTGAAGCATAGTGTGATGTAGGCGGAATCGCTTACGTACCATGCCAAGTTTGCAACAATAATATTGTGATTCCTTTGAAGATTGGCTGCATTATATTGAAGTTCGCAGTCGTCTACGTGGTTTGCGTCGAAACAATCTTTGTTATTTGATCCGTAGCAGATGAAAGTGCAATCGTGAGATTCTTTTAAAATGAAACAGTTATGACAATTGCGAGAATTGATGAGTTGATCGCCTGAGCAGTTTTCACAATTTTGAATTTGTGTAGCTCGGTGTGGGAATTTGAGTCGGAAATCTTCAAATTTGGATTTTGTGGCTTCCATGTCTTGTTCGAGTTCGGCAATTTTTTCCAGGTAGTCTTCTTTGTTGTAGGCTTTGTTGAAAACGTGGTAGCGCTTGTTTCTTAGATTTATGCAGCCGAAGCAATTTTGGCAGCCAGTGCAGTTTTCACACAGGGTGAGATCAGAAGAATTTTCACAATTTTTACAGTATTTTCCATTGTAAAGCTGTTTGCATTGAATACATTCGTAACAGAGTTCACATTTGAAGAGGTCGTAGCAATCGATTACATCTTTTGAATAGAAAATGCGGTAGCTGTAATGGCAGTCCTCTGAACCTAGACTTCCAACTATCAAATAACAATTCCGATTTTCTGCGGAATAATTAGTGTATTGGCAGTTTTCGCTCTTGATATTTTGTATGGCAAGTCGGGGGACAGCATCACTCAATTCTTTGTATTGTTCGAAAAAGGAACGGTTGAAATCGAAATCTTGACCATAATCTAAGGGGTCCCACTGGTCTGACCACCAAATATCGCTGTCGTAAACTACGAAAGGGGAATCTGGACGGTAAATTGAAAGGATGGATTTTTGAGTTAAATCGCAGGTTCGATGGTATAAGTGGCGTTCATTTCGGAATAAGTAGCGAAGACGCCTGCGTTCTTCTGGGCAGAGGGTGGGGGGTGGCACGCCGATTTTTTTGTAGAAAGCTAAGTCACCGTCTGTGATGACGAATTGTTTGTTTGTCCAGCGGCAAATTTGGGTGATGGACATGGCTTAAGTCTAACAAAAATTCAGGAAAAATTCAGGGAAATGTCAGGCGGTTTTGAGTTAGTGTTATTTGTATGAGAAAAGAATTAAAAAATTATGCGTTTATTGATCTCCAGAATTTGTATTTTGGGGTGAAAGAGGCTGGTTGGAAAATGGATTACAAAAGGTTTCGTGTGTATCTCAGAGAAAAATATGGGGTGGCGAAAGCATATGTGTTTACGGGGTTTATGCCGACTAATCACAAGTTATATTCTTTTTTGCGGGCTGTGGGTTTTACTTTGGTGTTTAAGCCTATTTTGGAATTAAAAGATGGTTCGATTAAAGGGAATTGTGATGCTGAACTGGTTTTACATGCGATGATTGAGCATGAAAATTATGATAAAGCAATTTTGGTTACTGGGGACGGGGATTTTCATTGTTTGGTTGAATATCTACAGTTGAAAAACAAGTTTGGGAAGTTGTTAGCTCCATCGAAAAAGTATTGTTCTTTCCTTCTAAAGAAACTTACAAAAAAGAAAATTGTTTATTTGAGTCTTCTGAAGAAAAAACTGGCTTATAAGAAAAGCTACTCCTAGGGACGGAACCCTAGCAGGGAAGCTTTTCATCAGGATTACGTGAGGAAGTATAACAGAAGTGTTGGGGGGTGTCAAAGCTTGACTTTTTTGTGTTTATGTTTTAGTTTTCTCTCCTTTAATAAATTTATATTATGTCAGAAGGGTTACAATTTCCATCTAAGGGAGTTCTGAGGGCGAGGAAAATTTTAGGTGCTACTGCTGCGCTTTTGCTTGGTAGTGCTGCGCTTGGTACTTGTGCTGTGAAGAACAGAATAGATACGGCGGTGAATGGTGCTTTATCTGGGGAAGAGGATGATGGTGAAAGGGATTGGGATGATTTGGATGATTGGAGTGAGGGTGACGAAGGAGGTGAAAAAGGTGGAAAAAATGGAGAGGGTCAAAAAGGTGATAGTAAAATTGATTGGAGGGATGATTGGAGGCTTCAGAGTGCTAGTGAAGAATTGGCTGCGGCATTGGGAGGTGTGCATAGGTATTTTGATTTATTAGATGGGGAATTGGCTATAGCGGAAGAGAAAGGTCTTTTGCCGAAATGGGCTAAATATGCGATTTGTCAGGATGGTGTGGTTGTTTTGAAGGATGGGGTGCTTACGCAAAAGCAAATGGCTGTAATGGAGGAACGGGGCGAGGTTGAGGAGGGGTATAGGCCGGATGGTTTTTGGATGTTTGAATATATGGAGACGCCGTCTAGGGTTAGTGATGATGAGGAAAATTCAACCTATGCTTTGGAGTTTGTTCCCCCTGTGAGTGAGGATCAAGATGATATTGTGCTTGATGCTAAATTGTTTGCGACTGGTGGAGAAGAAAGGGGGAATGGAGAAGAATGTGGTGGTGAGGATGATGTTCTTCAATTTGATATAAAGACGCAGGGTGTTAATGAGCAAGCTTCAGATTATGAGAATAGTTGGGATCGTTATGTGGGAGATATTTGTGCGCCAAATACGACGGAAGTTGTTGAAGAGTTAGGGCTTGTGGGTGATGAAAATAGTGTAGTTTCACGGGCTTATACGCTTTGTGAACAAATAGTTGAGATGCGTGGGTATTAGTTTTTTTCTGCAACAGCCACGGCGTAGCCTTTGGATTGTTTGAGTTTTTTGTAGTTGCCAAAAGTTTCTTTAAAGTTGCGTTTGATGAATTCTTTGAGGCCGGCAATTGTGACGACGTAGAATTTGCCGCCGGGGTTGAGATGGGATTTTGCGTCTGAAATTATGATTTGAAGGAGTTCCTTCCCGACTTTTGCAGGGAGGTTTGACACGATGATGTCAAATTTTTTATCCTTTGGGACGGCGCTGAAGGCGTTTGATAAATAGGTTTGGCAGTTTTTTAGGCGATTGGTTGCAATGTTTTTTTCGGTGTGTTCGATGGCGATGAAATCTTTGTCGATTAGGTGGATTTCTCCCTTGGGTGCGTCTTTTGCGAGTGCAATTCCAATTGGTCCGTAGCCGCAGCCGAGGTCAAGGATGTGGGCGTCTGGAGTTGTTTCAACAAGTTCTATAAGGAGGCGTGAGCCGTGGTCGATTTCCTTTGGGCTAAAAAGGCCCCATGTTGTGTGGAAAATTAGGGGGTGCTTGCGGAGTGTGGTTTGGATTGTTGGATTTTTCATATGGCTAGATGATAGGTTTTGCGCTAGGATATGTCCAATAATTTATCTTATGAAGACGATTGGTATTCTTGGCGTGCAAGGGAAATATGGGCAGTGGCTCAGGCGTTTTTTTGAACGATGGGGGCATGAGGTGATTGGTGCGGATTTGGGGACGGAGATGAGTAATAAAGAGGTGGTGGAGAAGGCGGATGTTGTGGTTTTTTCAGTGCCGATTGCGGTTACGATTGATGTGATAGAGGAGATGGTGTCGCATTCACGTGAGGGACAGCTATGGATGGACATTACTTCTGTTAAAAGGCGGCCTGTGGAGTCTATGTTGAAGTCTAAGGCTGAGGTTGTGGGCTTGCACCCCATGTGTGCTCCAACTGTTGAGACCTTGCATGGGCAGGTGATGATGTATTGTCCGGCGCGGCTGGATGAGTGGAAGGGGTTTGTAGATGAGTTTTTGAAAGAGACTGAGGCGACTGTGAAGGAGATTACGCCTGAGGCGCATGATAGGCGTATGGCGATGATTCAGTGTTTGCCGCATGCGTCGATTTTGATGATGGCGGCTTTGAATCGGCATATGGGGGTGGATGCGCGGGAGCTTTTTTCCAGTACGAGTGCGTTTTACAGGATTGTGTTGAGTCTGATGGGGAGGATTTTGGCGCAGAAACCGGAGTTGTATGCGGATATTCAATTTCATAATCCAGATGCGGTGGATGTTTTGGATGGGCTTGAGAAGGAGATACGGAGTTTTAAGGAGATGATTGCTAGTGGGGATCGGGAGAAGTTTTTGGCGGAATTCGCGAAAAGTGGGGAGCATTTTGGAGATGATGTGCTGAAAGAGGGCTATGATCTGTTTGATGACATTATCAAGTTTGTGGCGGAGGGTTGACATATGCGGGATTGTATGTATAATGTCAACCTGAATTTGAAAAATTTTATATGTCAGAAGAAGTAATTCTCGATTTAGCTGCGTTTAGAAGATTGGATCATGCTGAGATTAGTCCGCATCTTGGTCCTGAAGATATTCGGCCGGTTTATGATGAGTGGAGGCAGGCACTTGCAGGTTTGACTGAGGAGCAGCTGATGGTTTTGGATGCTGAGTATGGGTGTGATATGGATAGTGTTGCTGCGATTTTGATTAGGAGAGCATTATTGAACAAGGTTAGAATAGGTCTTGGTATTGAAATAGTTAAAGCAGGATATTCTGGAGATGTAGATGGTATGGGTGGTTTGCAAATGGGGCAGAGGGATATGATTGAAGAAAGAGAGGCTTTGGGGTTGAGAATTAATGGTGCTTTGTTGGGGATGACGGAGGAACAATTATCAGTACTAGATGCAGAGCTAAGTGTTAAATCTGATGATGAGTTATTTCTAGCTTATGTTGAAGAGGTAATGGCTTGTAGTATCATTAATGGGATGGCTCCTGATGTTTTTGAAGGGGCTATGCTTCCTGCGTATCGGGCTCTTGTTATGGAATATTTGTCTTTTAATCATCCTGAACAGGATATTGCTCAATCAGAAATGCCGGTTGATTGGGGGCAGCTTGCTGAGGGGTCTATTGGACTTTATGAAGGAACTTCTGAGGGGTGGGATGCTTATGTGCAAGTTTTGAGATCCAGGCTTGTTGAAGGAGGGTTTTATGATGAAGAGCTTGGGCCAAGTGGCTTTTTGTTGAATCTTTACAATGACCTTGTTCGTATGTTTTTGCCTGATAGGGTGGGTGAATTGTGTATTGATGAGGATGATTATTGGGAACCAGAAGAGGGGGATGATGAGGATCCTGGAGAGCCTTATATATTTAGGTTTAGGTCAGATGTCTTTTGACCGTAAGTGAATGGTGAGGATTCATCTTGCGCTTTCTCCGGTTTTCTCCTAAGCTTTTTCCACAAATCATGACCTCGTAGCTCAGCTGGATAGAGCGTTGGCTTGCGGAGCCAAAGGCCACAGGTTCGAATCCTGTCGGGGTCACCAGTTTAAAGCTTATCTCCGCCTAGGCTTTTGATGGTCTGGAGCATTTCCTGGTGGAGGAGGCCGTTTGAGGCGAGGATGGATTCTTTTTTTGGATCGAGTTTGCTGCCGTCCATGTTTGTGACCATGCCGCCGGCTTCTTCAAGAATGATTTTTCCTGCGGCGATGTCCCAAGGTTTGAGGCCGTATTCCCAGTATGCGTCGAAGCGGCCGGCGGCTACATAACAGAGATCAATTGCGGCTGCGCCCATGCGGCGGATTCCGTGGCTTGGTTCATAAAATTTTTCATGAAGTTCCATGGCTTTTTTGTAGCGGGGGGTGCCTCTGTCGTATGGGAAACCAGTTGCTAGGAGGGATTTTTTGGTGGAATTAACTTTGGATACGTGGATGCGTTTTTCTTCGAGGAAAGCGCCTTTTCCTTCTTGAGCCCAGAATGTTTCGCCCAGGGCGGGGATTTCTACAATCCCAATAATTGGTTTTCCAGATTTGATGACAGCAATAGAAATTGCGAAAATTGGGACGCCGTGGGCAAAGTTTGTGGTTCCGTCAATTGGGTCGATGATCCATTTGTATTCGCTTTTGCCTTTTGTGGTTCCGGATTCTTCGCTGATGATTTCGTGATCTGGAAAATTCTTTTTGATGGTTTTGATTATTAGTGCCTCGGAGGCTTTATCTGCGTCTGTAACCATGTTTAAGCGGCTGTCTTTTGTCTGCACTTTGAAGCCTTTTGCTTGGTATCGGAGGGCTAGTTTTCCTGCGTCGTGGGCAAGTTTTTTTGCGATTTGGAGTAGGTGGATTGGCATGGATTTTGGTTATTTTTCGGAATCATCATACCTGGAAAAATGGCTTTCTAAAGGGGAAAACCTTGACTTGGGGGTGAAACGTGGTAAAATATGGCAGCTATGGTTTTTCTACAATATTTATACGGTTTGGTTCTCGAGGAGCATCTTCAAGTTAGTCTTGGTGATGTGAGTAAGCGTGCTTGGGCGGAGATGATTTCTATGGAGAGGAAGCATAGGTGTATTCGTTAAATTTCTTGAAATGGCTGAGGTGAAATTTTTTCCTGGGGTTGAGTCTTTGGAGGATATAGAAGCTTGGCTTGATGTCTCTGCTGAAGAATGGGCTCCACGGGATATGGCTATGGTTATTGGTTTTAATAGAATAGATCATCTTATTGCTGCGTTAAGGCGAAAAGATGCTAAAAATTTATTTTTCCGTTTTAATCCTGGTGAAATGGAAGTTTCTTTGCCGTCAGGCTCTGATAGTAGATTTCAAGCTCCGGTTAATCCAGTTGCTGGACTTCGTAGGATGACTCCAGTCCCGAAAGAAGTGACGGATGGTACACTTAGATTACCTGTTCTTTCTGTGATTCCTGAGCCAGGTGCAAAACCAATGATTTATTGTTTGAGGCCTGGTTTTTTACGTTTTGTTCCTGATAGTGAGAAAGGAAGACGGGGGCTAAGTGGTACTTGGTATTTTAGTAGTGAAGGTGCAAATATTGATCCAATACCATCGTTACGCTGGACTGCAATCAGAGGGCCTTTGGTAGAATATCAGGATTTGATAGACTGGCAGTGTAGGACTGTAGCTCAGTAGCTTTATGCAGAAAAAGAAATTTCATTTAAAATCCGGGATGACGCCCAAGGGGGATCAGCCGCAAGCTATTAAGTCGCTTGTGGGAGGAATTAAAAGTGGGAAAAAGAATCAGGTTTTGTTGGGGGCGACTGGGACGGGGAAGACTTTTACGATTGCGAATGTGGTGCAAGCGGTGCAGAAGCCGATGTTGGTGATTGTTCATAACAAGACTTTGGCGGCGCAGGTTTGTAGTGAGCTGAAGGAGATGTTTCCGGATAATGCGGTGAAATATTTTGTGTCGTATTATGATTATTATCAGCCGGAGGCTTACATTGCGGTTTCAGATACTTATATTGAAAAAGATGCGCAGATTAATGATGAGATTAATAAATATCGGCACTCGGCGACGGAAAGTTTGTTGACGCGGAGTGATACGATAATTGTGGCGTCGGTTTCTTGTATTTATGGGCTTGGGTCGCCGCAGGAATATTTGGATATGCGGATTGGTTTGAAAGTTGGGCAGCGAATTCAACGTGATGTGTTGATGAGGCAGCTTGTGGATTTGCAATATGAGCGGAGTAGGGCGGATTTTAAGCAGGGGATGTTTCATGTGTTGGGGGATGTGTTGGAGATTTTTCCACCGGGTGGGGATAGTGCGGTGCGGTTGGAATTTTGGGATGATGAGATTGAGAAGATTTCAGAAGTAGATCCGTTTACGGGTGAGGTTTTGGGTGAGAGTGATGAGGTGACGATTTTTCCGGCTAAGCATTCTGTGACTACTGAGGAAAAGATTCAGAAGTCTGTTGAGGGGATGCGCAGCGAGCTTGAGGAACGGGTTGAGCAGTTGAAAAAAATTGGGAAGAATTTGGAGGCGGAAAGGTTAAAGACAAGGACGGAATATGATATTGAGATACTGCTTGAGACGGGATATGTGAGTGGGATTGAAAATTATGTTCGTTACTTTAATGATTTGCCGGAAGGTGGAAAGCCACCGACACTGATGGATTATTTTCCGGATGACTTTTTGCTTGTGATTGATGAGTCGCATATGACGGTGCCACAGATTGGGGCGATGCATAATGGGAATCTTTCACGGAAACAGTCGCTTGTGGAACATGGTTTTAGGTTGCCGTCTGCGTATGATAATCGTCCACTGAAATTTGAGGAATTTGAGGGGTATATGAAGAATGTGATTTATGTTTCGGCGACGCCTGGGAAGTATGAAATGAAGAAGAAAAATAATCTTGTGGAGCAGATTATTCGGCCGACTGGGTTGTTGGATCCGCCGATTGATGTTAGGCCAAAAGAGGGGCAGATTGCTGATTTGATGAAGGAGATTCAAGAGACGACTGGGCGGGGGGAAAGGACGCTGGTGACGACTTTGACGAAGAAAAGTGCGGAGGATTTGACCGAGTATTTGACTGATGCGGGGGTGAGGGTGCGGTATTTGCATTCGGATATTGAGACGCTGGAACGGATTGAGATTATTCGTGATTTGAGGCTTGGGAAGTTTGATGTGTTGGTTGGGATTAATCTGCTACGCGAGGGCTTGGATTTGCCGGAGGTTTCATTGATTGGGATTTTGGATGCGGACAAGCAAGGGTTTTTGCGGAGTACGCCGGCCTTGATTCAGACAATTGGGCGTGCGGCGAGGAATGTGAATGGGCATGTTGTGATGTATGCGGATGTTGAGACGGATGCGATGCGGGAGTCGATTGGGGAGACGAATCGGCGGCGGAAAATTCAGGAGGCGCATAATAAAAAGCATGGGATCACTCCGAAGACGATTGTGAAGGCGGTGAAGGATCTTGAGATGGGGCGCAAGGAGGCGGAGAAGAAGCAGGTGCGGCGTTATGATGCCAGCAAGGTGCCTAAGGAGGAGATATTCCGTTTGATTGAGCACTTGGAGGCGGAGATGGATATGGCTGCGCAGAACATGCAGTTTGAAAAGGCCGCGGAGTTGCGGGATGAGATTGAGGAGCTGCAGGAGAAGGCTTAAGCGGCCGCTTTGAGTTTTTCTACGTCTGCGAATATGCGTTGGTTCCAGGCGGTTTGGGCTGCATCTTCTTGTTCTAGCTTTTCTAATCTGTGGATAATGTTGTCTTGATTAGTAAGGCTGGTTTCTTTGAATTCAGTAAAATCTGTTTTCAAGGTGTTTAACTCTTCTTTTGTAGCCATGTTTACTCTTAAGTCTAAAATTGCATCAAAGATTCTTTCAAAATGTTTATCTGCTTGTTCAAAACGTTTATCTACTTGCTCAAAACGTTTATCTACTTGCTCAAAACGTTTATCTACTTGTTCGGAAATTTTATCTATTTTTGTAGAAAGACTCTTAACTGTTGTGGAAAGGGTGTTGACTACAACTGTTAATTGGCTTATTTGTTTGTCTTCGTCTTTGGTCATTTTGGTGTGGTTTTTGGATTTACCAATTTAGACGTTTGTGGGTGTGGAGTCAAGAATTGGGTGTCGACGATGTTCGGTGACAGTTGAAGAAGAAGCTTGACATAGGGCCTGGGGTGGGAATATTCTGATCTCCTATTTTTTAACGACAAGAAATTATGGGAGGAGGAGAGGATGAAAGTAATATTGACACTGGAGTGGCTCTTGCGGATGTAGGGGGGGTGGAACATGTTATTGAGCGTGGTGAAGAAGGAGAAGGGATTTTGGTTTTGAGTGAAGATGAAGAACGGCAAGGTGAATGTGATGTGGTGGAAGCTGTAGGGGAAGCTGCTTTGGATGTTTTAAATCAGGGGGGACTTGCTCCGGGGGCTGTGATTGATGGTTTGGAAAAGTTAGATGAGAGAGGTTTGCCTGAGGAGTTTGGTGGGATGACTGTGTCAGAGGCGGCTCCAACGAGAGAAGTAGCGTGTAGATTTTTTATGGCTAGTATTCCTGGTTTGCCAAAGGAGGATGCGAATATTTTAGTTGATCATATGAAAAAAAGATTTTTACATAAGGAAACTGTGATAACAGAGGGAGAGAGAGATGGGCATTTGTATTTTCTTCTTCGTCCGGTGACGGCACGTTTTACTAGGCGGGCTATGGATGATGGAGAACCAGCTTATTCTTATGACAAGGAAATTCAACCAGGAGATCATTTTGGGGAAAGAATGGTTTTGGGTGAGAAGGCAATGTCTAATGTCTTTTTGGAAGGAAAAGTACCTTGTTTGTATGTGCCAGCTTCTGTTTTGGATGAATTGTCTGATGAGGGGAAAATGGCTATTTATGCCAAGTTTATTTGGAAGTATGCGAGGATAATGAGTGAATTAAATCAAAGTGCCGATGAGGCTTATCGTATTGAGAATTTTTATGCACAGAATCCTAAGCTTGCAAGGGAAGCAGGTGCTTTAATAAAGAAATTTAAATTTGTTGATGATGATGATGTGGAAATGGGAAAGCCGTTGGTTTTGGAGCCTGGTCAGGTGGCTTTTTTTAGGGGATTTGTGGGTGTTCGTATTGATGTTGGGGAACTTGGTGAAAGAGAAGTAGTGCTTTTGAAAGCAGATGAGCCTGATTTTGATTTTGTTGGAGAGGCCGTTGCTTTTGGATTTCCTGCTACGGCAAAACTTATACCGAAGGGTGTTGACACATCAGTTTGTGTTGTGGATGTGACTAAGGTTAAAGAAGGTGAGGATGAGGCTGCTGTAAAAGTTCAATTGGCTAAATGTTTTACATTGATGCTTATGACAAAAGTAGCTCGTCAGGCTGGGGCTGTTAGCGGGCAGTAGATAGAGTTTTTATCAGGTAGTAGCTGGAGAAAATTGCGAAGAAGGTGTTGAGCCAGAAGAAGACCCAGCTTGCTTCGATGAAGCTGAATGTGGCGATGAGAATGCTGCCGGCTGTGAGGGCGATGTTGCGTTTGAGGCCAGTTTTGAATGTGTAGCCGAGGCCGACTCCGGAGAGGCCGACGATGAAAAATATGGTGTTGTAGCCCTCGAAAAGTGTGAGTGACCAGAGGACTAAGGCTAGGCCGCTGATTGAGATTATGATGGCGTCTATTTTGTCGTCGATGTTGAGCATCATGAGGATGCTGGCGATGACGATGAGGATTTCTAGGATGATGAAAAAGATTGAGCCGCCGAGGATGGCGTAAAGCAGCATGATGAGGGCGCCGATGGTGAAGAGCCAGTTTTTGATGGATTTAACGGGGTGGGTTTTGGCGGAGGTGTTTGGCCAGGCGGCGCCGGTGACAAGGATGAGTGAGCCGATGAGGCCGGTGTAGAAGATCATGAGTTTGGGAATTCAGATTTTATGAAGTCGTGGCAGGATTTTGCGGTGTCTGTGGAGTTGTCTAAAAATTCTGGGAGTGGGCAGCGGATTTCTTCATTTATGCCGTGGGGGTTTTGTTCGTAGCGGTTGCAGATAACTTCGGTTTCAGTGAAAGTGCAGGATGTTGTGATGCCGTTCTCGATTTTTTCTAGGTCTTTCACGATTTGATTTTAGCATGGGTGACGTGTTAGAAATAGGTGGCTTAATTAAATTTATTTTTATGAAAAAAATAATAGCTATTGGAGTTCTTGGACTCTTGAGTTTTGGTGTGTATTTGGTTTGGCCGTCGGCAGAAATGGAAGAGCTTGGGGTGGTGGAGGAAGTAGGGGAAGTTGAAGAGGTGAAGTTGCTTGAGACGATTGCTTTTGAATCTGCTGGTCCGACTGATGGGTATGAAGATGAGAGAGCTTTGATTCCGGAGCTGATTGCTGTGGAGAAGTGGCATCAGGTTGGTGGACCGATTGGAGAGCAGGGGAATTTTGCGGGGAGCATGGTTCGGCTTTGGGATGGTGGTTACAGGATGTATTGGAATGATTCGCCTGATGGTGGAGTTGCGAGTGCTGTGTCTGAGGATGGACTGAATTTTGAGGCGGAAGAAGGGTTGAGGATGGAGACTTTGAATGATGGGATTGAATGCAAGGCGTCGCATCCTTGGGTGGTGGCGATGGACGATGGGTATCGGATGTATTTTCAGTCTGAATATGATTGTGATAGTGGGGGGGATTGGTTTCGTACAAAGACTGCGTTTTCAGAGGATGGGCTGAATTTTGTGCGTGAAGGTGTGTTGATGGAGGCTAGTGAGGAAAATGGTTTGGAGCGGACGGCGCATGGGCGGATTGTGCAGCTTGAGGATGGGAGTTATCGGATGTATTTTACGGTGAGTTTAATTGGTGATAAGGGGCCAGATGATATTTTGGGTGCGACTTCTGTTGATGGGCTTGAGTGGGTGTTTGATGATGAAATGACAATTGAGTTTGCGCATGATCCGGCGGTGGTTGTGATTGATGGGCGGATTCATATGTATGTGGGTTTTTTGGCGGATAATACGCTGCATCTTGTTTCTGATGATGGCTATAATTTTGAGTTGGTTTCTTGGACAGAATTTTATGATGAAAATGGCAATCGTTTTGATAGCATTTGGGATGTTGAGGCTTTCCAAACGGAAGATGGGAATGTCTACATTTACGCTGCTGGAGAGGTTGGTGGGAGCGGGCCTACTCAGGGGCAGATTATTTTTGGGGAGGAGTGATTAGGAAGAACATGCTTCTGCCGGCTCAAACATTAGTACGTATGATGGCACGATGGCTTTTGGACAGTGCTGGATGCCTTTTGGGACGACTGCGGATTCGCCTTCTTTCAGGTGGATGTCTTCCTGATCTTTCATTTGGATTATGATTTCTCCACTGTGGACTAGGAAGAATTCGTCGTCGTTTTTGTGTTCGTGCCATTTGAATTCCCCTTCAAATAATGCCAGGTTGACGACTTGGTCATTTACTCTCGCGATTTCCACGGGATGCCAAGGGCGGTTTGCGATTTCCTGGATTTTTTGGGTGAGGGAGGTCATTGGGTTGGGTTACGTATTTCCTAAGGCTAAATCTCGCAAAAATCCGGAAACAGATAGATAACCTTTTTGCAGTGCTTTTTTTTCTATAAGTTTTTTATCATTGGGGCTTACTCTGAAGCGAATCATTTCACTTTGTTGCTTTTTATAATCTTTTTCGGCGAGGATCAAATTTGGCAGGTCGACTAACAGATTTGGAATGTCTTCATTTAGAAATTCTTGTGATATGTTTGCGGCTTTGCATTCGACAAAGGTTTGATTTTTATTAGTGGTTTTTAGAGTGTAAAAACACTTTTTGTTGTTGATGGTGATGAAATGTTTGATTGAGGTTTTCATGAGAGTTGGGTGATGGCTTTTGCAGCCCTTGTTGTGTATTGGGATGATTAAGTCGTGTTTTAGGTGAGGATGTTTGAACTTCATATGACTTCCTTTTGCTCTTATTTTGGTGAAGCCGAGGTGTAAAAGAATTTTCTCGATTTGCTGGTATCTGATTGAAGTTGGCTTTTGGAGGAATTTTTTTGTGAGCTTATTTATCTGGGTCATCTGAGTGTAGTTACATTTTAGCAAAATGTAGCACTATGGTCAATGCTAATGCTAGTTTTGTAAAAATAGCAGACTTTGGGTGGAGAAGTCCTGACTAAAACCTGAATTTTATTTTATTCGCTTTGATATGTTGCTAATTCGTCTTCGCATGTGCTTAATTCGAGTTTCAATCCAATCGTTTCAAATATTTGTTCACCTACTTCTCCGCCAGGGTTGCCGTGGGTAGTTATGCAGTAGCCGGTGTCTGTTTCATATTGGCTTTCTGAAGTTTGATCAAAGTCTTCTTCATATGGGCATTCGCAGGTGTTGTTTGTGAATGTTCCGCCGCTGTTTTCACAGTGGTATTGGACGATTTGTTCTTCAGAATTGTCAGTGGAAGTTATACCTTCGCAGAGGTGGGATGGGTTGTCTGGTCTGACTTCCATTTCAATTGCACACATTCTAGGGAGGCTGGTGTGTACAGCTATGCCGTCTAAGTATGGCGTGAGCAGATAAGTTAATAGTAATACAGAGAAGAGGAGATTTATGATTATTGAAATTGCGAGGATGATTTTGAGTTTCATGGGTGTGGGTTAGTGCTTGTTTGAAGGTATCATATCGATCAGTTTTCTTCCATGAGTTGTGGTGGGGGCTATTCTGGGTATCTAATCTCGAGAACGCGTTGTACTGCTTCGAGTGCTGTATCACTGACTTCACTGCAGGAAGCGGTGCTTGTATAAGCAATTAGTGTGGTTAAATTTCCAGTTTCTTCAGCATCTTTTATGGCTTGAAGTTCAGCTGCTTTGCTTAGAGCCATGGTTTATTTGGTTAGTAGGTAAATAATTATTAATCACTTAAGATATTTATCTAATGTAAAATACGTGGCAAGTGCAGAACATGAACCGGCAAAGAAATTGTAACTGTATATCCAAATTTGATTTGAAATATCTTTTAAGATGGTTTCACTCAAGATTTGGTTGTTCCAACTATTTTTAGCTAGCCATTCTGTAGTTCCAGATTTGTGTACAAGAACTCCAATAGTTATACCTACGACTAGTGAAGCAATTATCTTGCCTATTTTTATTGTGCGTTTTTTCATTTTGCTAATGGAAATTATACTTCCTGTTTAGCTATTACTATGATCGGCCTAGCCGTCTGTATAGTAGTGCCACTTAACATCGCAGGCGGGGAGTTGTTGTCTCAGGATGTCCAGTGCGGCTTCAAGCTCTCTTGGAGGCGGGGCTACTCCGCATCTGAGTGTGAAGTTGATTTTGTTTCTTTGGAGGACAAAGCCTGCCTTGCTAAAGGCACGAGTTAAAGCAGAAGTGGTTGCGTCAACAATGTTCTTTTGGCTTACACCAACTATTTCGCCTGTACCGGTCCAATCATCTAATCTTCTCGATGGTATTGGGTTGCACCTGGGGTTGCTTTGTAAAGAATGCATCATATTTCTTTAATCTAGGTTTTGATTTACGCCTTTGCCGTTGAATAATAGGCTGCCCCTACCGTAAGGTGATACTCCTATGTAGGCTACCATCATAGTGTCTCCTACTTGTGCGGATTCGAGGGTAACGCCCTCTGGTAATCTGCTGTGGTGTACAAGACCATCAGTTTCGTTTTCTGTGTGTACGAAAAGGCCATATTCTCCTATACGGGTTATTGTACTTTTTAATGCTGGGGTAGTAGGAAGATGTTCAGCAGATGCTTCTCTTGGAGGGGGAGCTGATAGTGTGTCTTTAAAACGCATTGCCATTATACTTCTTGTTTAGCTTTTACAATCATTGACACAATTTTCTCCATGCGGGCGCTTTCTTCTAGCACCTGGCCGATGTATTTCAGAGTGTCCTCGATGTTTGGCACCATGACGTGCTCGAGGGCGTTTACGCGGCGGCGGGTTTTTTCGAGTTCGTCGGCCATGCGTTCTGCCTTCTTTTCAAGGACGGCGAGTTCGATTAGCAAGGGGAGGATTTCACGCAGTGAGAGGAGTGCAGTGTCTAGTTCGCCAGATGTGCCGGAGAAACCGTAGCCGAGGACGTTGCCGTCTACTTTTGCGCTGATATTTGCGAGTTTTACGCTCATTACGTTTTGCGTTTCCACGTCCAGTTCCACTTTTGTTGTTGGGGCGATTAGGGCGCCTTCCAAGTACTCGGGGTGGGGGATGACTGCGGATGCGATGAGGAGGTTCTGGAAAACGCGGCCGAGTTCTTTTTCAACGGTTTTGCGTTTGGCTTGGACTTCGCGGATTACATCCATGAAGGCTTTCATGAGACCTTCTTGTTTGTCTTTCAGAAGTTTATGTCCTTTTTTGGCACGCTTGAGCTTGTTCTTGAGCTCGAGTAGCGCCATTTTGGTCGGGTTTACGCCTTTGATTATTGCCATGAGGTTACATTAAGTTATTTACTGCTAGCATGTGTAAGTCAGGATGATCTGCAATAGTTTCTCGAGTTCCTAGTGCTAATGCTTCTTTGACAGTTGGGTTTGCATTTATTTGATGCACAAGAAAATCTATGATACTAGAATCTGTCAGCAAAGCATCAGGAGAAATTTGTGGGTGACACACTTGTCCATCTGGAGTTACTTGTACAGCTATAGCATTTTTTGGAGGCAATGGCCTTTGTGGTGGTTTTGTTGAAGGACTTGATGTGCTAAGAGCGTTTTTTATAAGGGTAGGTATTTGTCTAAGTTGTTCTAGGAGAGGAGGGGTGTGAACTGGGTTAAGTAGAGCAATTTCACCTATTCTTACTTCTTGATCATCACCTGCAAAAACAATTACAGTTGCTGAATCTGCTTTCACAGTTCCGCCTTCAGGATGTTGAAAGCAAAGTCTTAAGTCATCTATTCTTGTTGAGTTGTTTACTAGTTTTGGCATAAGTTTTATTCAGGGATTGGTTTAGTTTGGCCTGCTATAGTCGTTTCTATTAGTTCTGCAAGTGCGTCTGGGTCGGGTTCTTCGCCGGCTTGCAGGTTTTGCATAAGTGTAACTCCGAGTGAGCGTTGACGAAGTGCTGCTTTTTCTTCGGCTGAGCCGTCGCAACAAATGTTTATCAAGAGTTCTTCGAGCTCGTCAGTTGGCATTGCAAGTAATCTTTCTGGGTCTGAGATGAGTTCTGCGAGAGCAGCTTGTTTTTGCTCAAATAGCTCTGCTCTTGTTGTTGGATCTAGGCCTTCGAGGCTATCAAGGAGTGCATTTGCTCCGAAAGGGTCTTCTAATACTCTGCCTATGTCTGCGTCGATTTCTTCAGGAGTTGACGACAGTCCTAGGTCAGCTGGTAATTCGTTGTGGCATATAGAACTTCTGTATGCATCCTTGCATGAATCCTTTTCTTTGCACTTATCACATACACTAGTTGAATGGTCATCTAACATAGATATTGGGTTAATTAGCTTTTATTTCGTTGTTGTGGTTCCTGGGGAGTGTTTTCAGAGTGTTCTATCACGGTGTTTTGGTTATTCAGTTAGACTTTTGACCTTGGCCTTTGTTCCGAAGGGATCTCCTGTGAGTGCATCTACGTCCGCAAGATCCATCAACTCTCCAAATCCACCTGTTCTGGGTAAGCCAACTTGATGTTCAGCTCTTCTTCGATCTAGTTTAGCAGCTTCTATATCTGCTAATCTCTCGAAGTCAGCTTTGTCAAATATAGGTGCTGCAGTCGATGAAGGTGACGTTTTTTCTGACATAATTTTTTGGTTAGTGCTAAGGGTTTAGCTTAGGCTTTTTTCAGGTATTTGTCTAATCGGTGAGTGATCCGAGTACTCTATCTAAATCTTGTTTTGTTGTTTTATTGTCCAGGAGGTTCTTAAGTGCTGGGTCGTTAGGATCAATTGAAGGGTCTAAGTCCCATGCATGACATACGTTTGCGCTATGGTCTCTAATTCTACGGAGTTCTTGTTTACGTCGTGATCCATGTTTCCCTAGCCATGCTTCTGCTTCACGTAGACCTTGTTTTGCTGGAACTTTTTTTATTGGCAATAATGGGCCTTCTTCGCCATCGTGGATGCTAGGATATTGTCTTTGCATTGTGTTCATGGTTGATAATTAAGCTTTTTTCATATACTTATCAACAAACTCATCCTTACAACGTTTGAGTTCGGCTTTTGGAAGGTGAGTTAGAAGTTCCCATCCGTGAGTTAGGGATTCAACGATGTCCCGGTTTACTTCACCTTGGGAGACGAAGATTTTTTCGAATTCGGTTGCGAATTTTAGATAAGATTGGTCAGTTTCTGAGAGTGATGATTCACCCAAAATTACGGCCAATTCGCGCATTTCCAATCCGTTAGCATAAGCTGCGAATAATTGGGCAATTACATTTGAATGATCTTCACGTGTCTTTCCTTCGCCTTGTCCTTTACCCATCAGTCGTGAGAGAGATGGAAGAACTGAGACAGGTGGATATAATCCTTTTTTATGGAGATCACGGCCCAATACAATTTGTCCTTCCGTAATGTAACCGGTCAGATCAATGATCGGGTGAGTGATGTCGTCGTTTGGCATGGTCATAATTGGAATCTGCGTAACAGTTCCTTTCTTGCCTTGGATTCGGCCGGCTCGTTCGTACAAAGTTGAAAGATCGGTGTACATGTAACCTGGGAATCCACCACGCCCTGGTACCTCTTTTCGAGCTGCGGATACTTCACGGAGAGCTTCACAATAGTTAGTTACATCAGTGTAAATTACTAGGACATGCATTCCTTTTTCGAATGCGAGGTATTCAGCAGTCGTCAGTGCAAGACGCGGAGTTGCGATACGTTCAACTACTGGATTGTCTGCTGTGTTGATAAACAGTACGGATTTTTCAATCGCGCCGGTCTTTTTAAATTCATTGATGAAGAATTGCGCTTCTTCAAACGGCACACCCATGGCCGCGAAGACGATTGCAAAGTCTCCTCCTTCTTTTCCTGATTCAGCATCCCTTACTGTAGCTTGACGTGCGATTTGTGCTGCCAGTTTATTATGTGGAAGACCGGATCCTGAGAAAATCGGAAGTTTTTGTCCACGTACCAATGTGTTTAATGCGTCGATTGTAGAAATTCCGGTTTGGATAAAGTCATCTGGCATTTCACGGGAGGCCGGGTTGATTGGCGCACCGTTGATGTCCACTTTGCTTTCCGCAATTACGTCTGGGCCGCCGTCAATTGGTAGTCCACGTCCGTTAAATGTGCGTCCAAGCATGTCGTCTGAAACGGGAAGACAGAAAGTTTCACCAAGGAAACGTGCCTTAGCGCCTTTGGTTGCGATTCCACGAGCGTCTTCAAAGAGCTGCACAACGGCGAGTCCTTTGTTGGCTTCAAGAACCTTACCAAGGCGTTCTTCGCCGTTTGATAGGGTAATTGTTACGAGTTCCTCGTATGTGACCTTTTCGTCGTCTGGAAGTTCCACGAAGGCGAGAGGTCCTACGATGTCTCGTACTGTTTTAAATTCTTTTTGCATGGGTGTTTAGGGTTTAGTAGTTAAGCTAGTTTGGCGATGTCTTTTGTGACTTCGTCCATTAGTTTTTGGAAATCATCTTCTTTATCTGGTGAGATGTCTTTAACTTTTGCGACTTTTTTAAGAACGGGGAGTTCTCTTAGTTTTGCGATTTCAAATCCTTCCTTGCTCAGCATGTCTTGAGATGCGTTGTAGATTGTCAGGATTGTCTTGAGCATGAGGTACTGCTTTTTGAGCGGTGTTCGTGCATCTTCCATGTCGAAGGCGTTTTGGAAAAGGAAATCTTCACGGAGAGATTTTGCTACGAGGAGCAAGAGCTGTTCACGGTTTGAAAGTGAGTCAGCACCTACAAGACGTACAAGTTCTTCTAGTTTTGCTTCTTGTTGTAAGAGATCCATTGCTTGATTCCGAACTTCTGGATAGTCTTCTGCGATTTCAGTGCGGAGGTATTTTTCAATATTGTCTCCGTAAAGTGTGTAGGAAGTTAGCCAGTTGATTGCAGGGTAGTGACGAGCGTATGCGAGTTTTGAGTCTAGTCCCCAGAATGTCTTCACTACGCGAAGTGTGTTCTGTGTGACTGGCTCTGAAAAGTCTCCACCCGGAGGGGAAACAGCTCCGATAACTGAGAGCGATCCAACGCGGTCTCCGTCACCAAGACAGTCTACGTAACCTGCTCTTTCATAGAAGGCAGCAATTCTGGATGCGAGGTAAGCAGGGTATCCTTCTTCACCTGGCATTTCTTCCAGACGTCCACCAATTTCACGCATGGCCTCAGCCCAACGTGATGTTGAGTCCGCCATTAGCGCCACGTCATATCCCATGTCTCTGTAGTACTCAGCGATTGTGATTCCGGTGTAAACAGAAGCTTCACGGGCTGCAACTGGCATGTTTGAAGTGTTTGCGATTAGCGTTGTTCGTTTCATAAGTGGTTCTCCGGTGTTTGGATCCTCTAAGTGAGGGAATTCCACCAATACTTCTGTCATCTCGTTTCCACGTTCTCCACATCCAATGTAGACAATAATTTGTGCGTCACAGAATTTTGCTAAGGATTGCTGAGTTACCGTTTTTCCAGCTCCAAATGGGCCAGGAATTGCGGCAGCGCCACCTTTGGCGAGTGTGAAGAATGTGTCTACTGAGCGACCTCCAGTTTTGAGAGGAATACATGGGACTTTCTTTTCGCGGATTGGGCGAGGGTTTCTGATTGGCCATTTGTGAGCCATCTTAACTTCGTGAACTTCGCCTTCGGCGTCTTTAATTTTTGCGATAACGTCTTTGACGGTGTATGAGCCGCCGTTAATTTCCTCAATCGTTCCTTCTGTGATTGTTGGAGGAACCATGATTTTGTGTGTGATCAAGCTTGTTTCTTCAACCTCACCGAGCACATCTCCGGTTTTAACTTTTTGGCCGACTTTTGCGGTGGTTTTCATGTTCCATTTCTTTTCATAGTCTAGGCCGGGAACTTCAACACCACGTGTGATGAAAGGTCCAACTTGTTTCTCAATACCCTTAAGTGGGCGTTGGATTCCGTCGTAAATTGACTGGAGTAGGCCAGGCCCGAGTTCCACGGTCATGGTTTGTCCGGTGAGCTCAACAGGCTCGCCAGGTCCAATGCCGGCGGTTTCTTCGTAAACCTGAATAGCGGCTTCGTCATCATTTAGACGGATAACTTCACCCATGAGGCGTTCAGTACCTACACGAGCTACCTCGTACATTTTCGCGTCTTTCATACCAGTCGCGATGACGAGAGGTCCGGCCACCTTGATGATTTCACCTGCTTTTTTGTCGTGTGAATCGTTCATAAAGGAAGGAAATTAAGGGTTAATCTTTTAATATATTTGAGCCAATGGCTTTTTCCACGATTTGTCCGAGGCGCTCCATGCCGAAGCCGGTTGCTCCCTCAGGTCCGGGAAGTGCAATAATTGCTGGAAGTGCGTCCGCGGTGATTTTCTTGTACTCGTCTAGCGGAATGTCTTTTGCGTGTGATTCTAGGATGAAAATAATTGCGTATTTTTCATCTTCGTCTTTTAAAGCTTTGAGTTTTTCTAGCGTTTCTTCAGATGTTCTGGAAAATTCTGTGTGTAGGCCGATGGCCTTGAAGCCAAGTACAACTTCTTTTGGTCCGATGATTGCGATTTCGTAGTCTTTTTTCATGTTAGACATATAATTCATGTAAACGTTCGCGGAGCATGTCTTCAGGAAGGCCGTTTAACTTCCCGACCATGATCATGCGAATAATTTGTGCGTTGTTTTGCTTTGCATAGAAGTATGCAACTAAGGCTTCTGGGCCGAATGCTGAGTAACGGGATTTTTTAGCTAATTGCATAAGATGTTCGTCTGCGAATTTTTCTAAGTAGACAAAAGATTTGAATTTGTCGAAGGCTTCTAGTCCTTTTTGTGCGACTTCATAATAATCCGTTCCACGGAACACGCCCGATAAGGCGTTGATGTCTGCATCCATGTTGTCTGTGAATTTGTAGATTGGTAATTTCCCGCCAGCTGCGAATAAAAAGTCTGTCGATTCAAAAGATTCTTCTTGTTTTAGAAGTTTTATTCGGAGATAAGTTTTAATGTTCTGGAGGTCGATTAACTGTTTTACAAATTCAATAACAAAGGGGTGTTCCACTAAGTTTGCGATGTCTGCGGGGAAGGCTAGGGCTGCGTTGTCTAGGATTAGATCCATTAAACGAGGATCTTCCTGTTCACGAGCCATTTTAATCCAGCCTTTGAGTGGAGCTACGTAATGTTCCGGCAAGGGGAGGTGTGCGTTGTCTTTGTCGTAAAAGAAATTCATTATGCTTTCAACTGGGATTCTGCCGAGTGGTAAAAGTTGAGCGCGGATTTCTTCTTCGGTTTTTTTAGGGGAGCTAGCGCTCTGTCCCTTAAGAATAGTCTTGATGTTGTGGAAGTCGTAGCGGAGGAAAAGAATGTCTAAAATGCGGGAGTCTGGACAGATGCGGTCAAGGACTTCTTTGGAGTCTTTGAGACCTGCTGTGATTACCTCTTGAAAGTCTTGCATTTTGTCGATGTCACCGATGTGTGTTGCATATTCAAGGTCATTGAGGATTTTGTAAGCCTCGCGAGCTGTTTTTGCGCCAAGCATCCTCTCAACGTCACCTGGGTCGAGGAGTTTTGGTTCAAGGGCTCGGACTCGAGCTGCTGAATATGTGAATTGAGTTAGGTTCATTTAGAACAGCATTTTAGAAAGTTTCATCTCTAGATTGCTCCAGAGTTCTTTTTCAATAATTGATTCAAAAGAGAAGTTGATTTCAACGTTTTTGGCTTTGAGAATGAATCCACCTTTAATGTGGGCTGGACGTGCGGCTAGTTCGTAGTCGACGTCAGCTTTTTTGATGGCGGCTTTAGTTTCTTCTTCTTTGCCTTTTGCAGGAACAACAGTTCCTTCCTTGAATTCTTTCTTTGCGTGTTTGAGAAGTGCAACGAGTAGACCTTCATAACCTCTGCTGCCAGCTAGGGATTCAATGATCTTTTGCATGATTTCTGCTAGAAGTGCACGTTTTGCAGTGAGCAAGTGATTGCGGATTTCCATGTTGGCAAAAGTATCGGTTCGTTTTTTGACCTTATCAATGTTGTCTTCAGCACGTTTCTCAATTTCTGTAGTCTTTTTCTTTCGCTTCTTTTCATATTCTTTTTGAATTTCGTAAATAGCTTTGTCGCATTCTTCATTAAGCTTAGCGATTTCAGCTTCAGCTTCCTTTTCGATTTGTTGTAGTAAGTCTTGTAATGACATAATTTCTAGATTTCAATGCTAAATAGAAGAAGAATTGTGATAAGCAGTCCAAGTACCGCGTAGGTTTCTACCATCGCAGACATAATTACTGCTTTACCAACGTTTGCTTGGTCTTTTGCGACTGCGTGTAGACCGGCTGCAGCTACCTTACCTTGGTGAATACCAGAAATAAGACATGTAACTGCTACAGGAAGTGCAGCGTAGAAAAGCTGCCATGCAGTTTCCATACTGATATTTTCAGCTTCTCCACCGAGAAGACCGATTTGGATGAGGATCAATAGTCCTCCAAGGAATCCGTAGATACCTTGTGTTCCAGGAAGAGCCTGGATGAGTAGAACTTTACCGAAAAGTTCAGGTTTCTCACTGATTACGCCAGCACCAGACTGACCAGCAAGACCTACACCAATCGCGCTACCAGCTCCACCGAGGAAAACGGCGATAGCGGCACCTGCGACTGAAACGGCGAGTGCAGATTCAAACATATATAAAGGGGTTAAGGGTTTGAATTATTGAATTATTATGTACTTACAGTTTCGCTTGAACGGTTTAAATTCAGTTCCGCCACCTTCCATGAATTTGCTGAAGAACTCAACAAATTGAAGACGAGCAGAGTGAATAAATGCGCCTAGCGCTGAAAGCACGAGATTCATAAGGTGTCCTAGCAACAACACAAATCCTGCGAAGATGAATCCCACGTATGGGATCATTTCGTAAGCTAGTCCTGCAATTGTGTTCATTGCGAATGCGATAATTCCGGTTCCAAGTCCGAGTGCCATAATACGAGAGTAGGAGAGGATGTCTCCAAGGTATCCGACGAGTCCGTAAAGTGAGAGCACGCCGATGCCGGCTTTTGCAAAGATACCTTTTTGTTTGCGGCCTTGTGTCAGGATCATTGCTGCGACTCCTCCGAGTACGCACCACTTCAAGATTGGTGCCCATTCAGCAGGGAGAACTATTCCTGTTGAAGAGAGACCAAAGCCAAGGATTGCTAATATGAAGTAGATCCAGAGTGCGCTGTCAAAAACTGCGTCCAAGTATTGTTTTTGTTTGATTTTCCAGTAGCCGTCTACGACTTTTCCAAATAATACGTGAGCGATTCCAAGTACGAGTGCCAGGATTAAGAAAGTGAGAGGGCCGGTGCCGGAGGTTGCGTTTACGAGTTGTCCTTTGAATGATCCGTCTGCGGCAACCATGAAGTCTGGTGCTTGTTCTGCGGTTAGTCCAAAGTATCCTCCAAAAAAGTATCCGGCTACGATTGTCACGAGCCCACCGATCATCAGAAGTTTTATGAGGCCAGTACTTTCCTTTGGTAGTTTGAAGAATTTGAGCATTACAAACATGATCACGAACAGTGAAAGTCCGTAGCCCGCGTCTGTCAGACAGAGCCCAAAGAAAACAATAAAGAAGAGTGCTAGGAATGGTGTTGGGTCTACCTCGCTGGCGGTTGGGAAACCGTAAAGACGAGTAACAGATTCAAAAGGCCATGCTACGCGTTTGTTGTGTAGATAAATTGGCGCTTCTTCGTCTTTTGCTGGTTTTGTGTTTTCAATTGCGACTGTCGCGATTTTTGCAAGGCCTTCTTCCAGTTTTTTGCGGTCGAGTTTTGCAATCCATCCTTCAATGACGAAGCTGAAGTCTGTTCCTTTTAGTTTTTCGTGGATGCGGATTTCATCTTGTTGCCAGACAAAAACGTCATGGACAATTTGCAGATTTTCAGAATATTTTGCCAGGAGTGTGAATTCTTTCTCGTGTTCTGTCATTTCTTTTGCGAGTTCTCCGAGACGGCTTGCGATTGCCTTTAGACGGTCTTTTACGTTTGATTCATGGATTGGTAGTTCTACTTCTTGGAATTTGAATTTGCTAAGAAGGAGTTTTGCTTCGTCAGCGTGTTTTTTGGAGATGATCAGTACCATGCGGACTATCATTTTGTCGCCATCAATTTTTTGTCCACTTGTTAGCTCGCTCATTTTCTTGAATTCCTTCTTGAAATCATCATATTCAACTGCGGGAATGGTTCCAATGTGGACATTTGCAGTTTCTGTTTCTCGGGGAACATGCAAGTCGAATGGAAGACGTTTCCAATCTTCTAGAAGTTTTGCTTCTGCTTCAAGATGTGTGATTTCATTCTGTGTCGCGACAAATCTTTCCTCTAGGTCTTGGGCTTCTTTCACTATCTTCTTATAATCAAAGCTTTTTACCAGTCCCAGAGCGTTTTCGTGAGAGAGGGAAGGTTTGCCAGCCCAGATTGGTCTTTTGGGTGCGTGGTCTTTGAGAAATTTAATTGCAAAATCCAGTTGTGCAATCGTCAGATCCACGTTGTGATCTTTCTTTTCTAGATTCTCGAGCTCAACTTTCAGGTCTTCGTCGCTTTTGATTTCGTCGATTTGCATTAGCCCGCTTTCCTGCAAAAACGCAAGTACCTTCTGAAGATCTTTCTTCAGACCCAGTACCTGAATCTTACTCATGGCGAGAACGGCCATGTTTGGGGGTTAAGGGTTAAACACCAATGTGTTCTTTGAAGGCTTCAATACCTTCTTTAACGGCTTCTTCCATTTTGCCGTGAGCGACCTTCATCATGGACTCGTCATTTGCCTTTCCGCTCTTGAGTTTTTCATCTGCAGCGACTGCAGCTTCTTTCTTTGCGGTAGTGATTTTTTCCTTTCCTGCTGCGCGAAGTTCCCCTTCGAGCTTGTTTAATTTTGCCTCTTCCTTGTCTTTTGTTTGCGAAAGTTTCTTGACGTTGTTTGATTTAGCTTGTTCGATTTTCTTTTTTGCGGCCTCTTCGGCTGCGTGGATATCTGTAATTGGGCTTGTTGTAGTCATGTTTACCGATTATTTGCGCGGGCAGTTTAGAGTCGGCTTGGGGAAAAGTCAACCCATTAAAGAAAGCTTTTGGTTTGGGGTTGTGGATTAGGTGTCCATGAGGTATGGTGGGGCACTAATTTTTAAATAAATTGAATTATGAAGAAATTCGAACAACCAGCTCCTTGTGTGGTGCCGAATGATCAGGAGCTTGAGAGGTTATTGCAGGAAGTGCGTTCGGGGGATGAGGAAGGTGCAAGGGCAAAGTTGATGGAGTTTTTGCTTGATGGAGGAATCCGGACTTGTGGTGAGAAATGTACTGATAGAGAGGGGAAAGAACGTTTTGTTGGAGAGTGGCTAAGGAGTGTTGGAAGTGCATGGCATACTCTTGTTAAAGTTATGGGACCTCGAGGGATGGGCAGACCTCCAGTGGGTGAGCTTTTTGTAGATTTGGTGGATGAACTTACAGGTGTTACGGCGGATGAGGGGCAAGAAGCAGCTTGTCAGGCCTGCAGGGGGTATACTCAAGCCATGTTAGATAGGGATGTTGTTGGGGAAGCTATGGCTAAGGCTGCAGAGGACGTAAGCGGTAAAAGCACTAGTTTTTTTGAACTGAGTTAGTTTAATAGATTTGGAATTGCAGAGGGGATCTTTTGATGTTATTTTTTGACGCAATTAACTTTTATTATGTGTGAAAGGGATCCGGCTTGTGAGGCTGAAGATGAGTTGGGGATGGAGGAGATTCAAGCGCTTCATCAGTTGGTTCGAGCTTCTGGTGGGCTTTTATGTTGTGAGAATGGAAGTAAATGGTGGGTTAGTTGTGATATGTCAGGATGTAGTTTGGTGGTGGCTGCGGTCTCTGTTGGTGTGGGGCAAGTTGCTTTTGTCTATAATAATTATTTCAGGAAAATTGTTATGACTGAAGGATGTACTGTGGCGGAAGTGAGGGAGTTTTTGGCTAGTGTTTGACAAAGTTGGAGTGAGAGGGGTAGGGTGGGGGCCTTTAATTTTAGAAATATGGCTTTTGAACGATTAACTTTTCCTAGGGATGTTTGTCCAATAGCAACTGGGGGAAATGCCTTAATTCCTGCAAATGGTGATGCTAGTTTAGAGGGGCAGTTTAGGGCTGTAGCACCTGTTGCAGATCTTATAGATGAAATTCAGAGAATGCTGGCGACTGTTACTATAACTTTCGGTAATGGTCCGCAGGTTGGATTTATTGATGAAAGAAATACTTACGCGTATAGCGATGGGATTTTACATCCGGTTCCTTTAGATTTTGAAGTAGGGGATACTCAGGTGGGTATAGGGACAATTGTGACAAGATTATTGCATGAAAGATTTATGAAAGCGGGTCGACCGGATTTGGCGGCGCGTGTTAATCATATTGTTACACATATTTTCTTTGATCCAGAGCATCCTTCGCATAAAAACCCTCAGAAAGAATTGGGGAATTGGCTTACTGCTGCTCAAGCTAGTTTGTATGAAGAAAGGTATCCGCATTGGACTATTGATAAACGTAGAAATGAAGATCCTGATAGGTTGGATAGGTTTTACAGAAGGCTTGTGGGGTCTCCACCACCTGAAGGAATTCTTGAGATGCCGTTGATAGTGGAAAGTGTGGTTAATGATAATCCTACAGTTGATTGTGTTGGAGGAGGAATTCCTTTGGCGAAAGATGGTGAGTTTGGCGTTAGAGGGCTTGAGATTGTTGGTGACAAAGATGCGGCGTGGGCGCTTAAAGTGAAAGGACTGCTTGAAGCAGGTGCGCCTATTAGACGTGGAGCTATCTTTTCTAAGATGCAAGGAGTTATTTTGCCTGATGTTCATAAAGAACATGGAATGCGAGGAGCACCGGCTAGATTGATTCGGGTGAGTGAAGGAAGGCAAATGTTGCCTGATTGGCAAGATGGAAATATGAGGCCAAAAGCACGTGCAGCTTTAGATGTTGCTGCATTGGGAGTTCCAGTTTGTGTTACGGATTTAGATCCTCGGAGAACTAGAGCCGCAATTTTTGATGGGCCAAAACTTGACGGAGAATTCGGAGGTACGTGGTTTGTGCATGATGATTGGAGGGCTTAAACATCAGCTCCCACTTGTCAGAGAGGCTCAGGCATTTGGCATATATTTGGTGCTGCTCCTTGTTGGATGATAACGTCGCTTACTGCATGGCTTATTTCTATTCTGTCATCTTCATCTTCTAAGGTTATTCCTAATGCAGCGTCAAAGACTTCTGGGGTCATGAGTACTGTAGCAAATGATTGTGTTACTCGAGCGGTATTATTTCTAGGGTGATGTGTTAAGAGAATTCCACGACTGTGTCTGCTTCTAAAATGTTGTGTGTCTGGTAAGCAAGCAAAATGAACTGATATCTGGGCACCAAATGAGTTACTGTATACACGAATTGTTGGTGGTTCTGTGCCTAGTACCTTACTGAGTCCACTTCTCTCGATCAATGTTCTTGCTGTTTGAATAGCGGCTTCTATTACAGGTCTAGTTTTGAGAATGAGTTCAGTTTGTTCTAAATGATCTGCATCTAGATTAAGAGCAATTTCTTCGGGTGGTTGGGGGTCAGGCATAAGATGAATTTTTTAAATTAAGGCTGGATTCTAGCGCAGGACCTTATTTTGAGTCAACCCCCACAGCCTCTTGAATGGAGCTGAAGCCGTCTCTTTCAAGTAACTCAGCGAGGCCGCGGTTTATTTCGCTGATGGATTGGGGGCCTTCGTAGATCATGCCGGTTATGAGTTGGAGCAAGTTTGCGCCGAGGCGGATTTTTTTGTAGGCGTCTTCTGCTGTGAAAATGCCGCCGCAGCCGATGATGATGAAGTTGCCTTTTGTTAGTTGGTAGATTTTTTTGATTAATGCATTAGAGGCTCTTTCAACGGGTTTGCCGCTCATGCCGCCTGGGCCGTCTGCGGTGAATTTTTTGGATAAATTTGTGCAGATGAAACCTGTTAAATGGTGTTTTTTTGCTAGGGAGATTATGTCTTTAATTTCTTTGTCTTTTAAGTCTGGGGAGAGTTTTATGAAGATTGGTTTTGAAGTTTTTACTTTGCGGATTGCTGTGAGGAGCTTGTCTAGTTTTGTTCTGTCTGTGAATGGGAGGCCGCCGTATGCGTTGGGGCAGGAGATATTAATTGTGTAGTAGTCTGCGATGCGGGTGAAGGCTTTGAATGCTTTTACGTAATCATTTATTGCGACTTTTGTGTCTGCGGTGGCGCGGCAGTTTGTTTTTGCAATGCTTATGCCGATTGGGATTCGGTGGCGTTTTTTACGAAGGCGGGCTGAGATTAATTCAGGGCCTTCATTTGCTAGGCCGTAGTAAACGCGGAGGGCTTTTTCTTTTTTGTGGCGCCAAAGTCTGGGCTTTGGGTTTCCGGCACAGGGCTTTCCGGTGACGGATCCAATTTCTGTGTGGCCGAAACCGACTGTGGAAATTATGTCTGTCATTTTGGCGTTTTTATCAAAACCGGCTGCGAGGCCGACTGGGTTTTTGAAGTTGAGGCCGGCTAATTTTTGGTGAAGGATTTTGTTTTTATAGTTAAAAGAAAGACTGGTTAGTAGGCGAGTGAAAATATTAGATCCGAGAAATTGGCCTGTGTGTGTGAAGAGGTCGTGGATTAGTTCTGGATCGACTAAGAAAAATATTGGGCGGAGGAATTTTGTGTAGCAGAAACGGAAGAATTTGTTCCTGGTTTTAATATAAGAGTTTTTCATATTCAGTGTTGCGTGGGTCAAGAACTAGTACGTTTTTGCCTTCCCATTTATTTCCCAGAAACAGGTTTAAATTGCCTCGGAAGCGAAGACAGGCTTGAGGTAGGGAAAATTCTTTGTATGCGTCAGTGTAGGCTTTGGCGCGGGCTTTTTGGGTGGGGCTATTTGGGGGTGAAAATGGGAGGCGGTGGACGGCTAAGAAGCTAAGTTCTGTGCCTTCTGAGAGGAGAAAGTTTAGCAAAAATTCATTGCCAACGAAGATATTGTTGCCGTCTGTTTTTTGGGACATTTTGTAGATTTTTCCTAGGCCGCCGTTGAGGTTTTGGACGAAGAGATTTCGGTTTGTTTTTAGGGCGTAGAAAAATTGTTCTGCGGATTTTTTTGATGTGACGAGGAGGAAAATATTTCCGGTGATGTCTGGGATGTGGAGGCTTAATTCGTGGGCAACTTCCTTTATGTTAGATGGGTTGTTTGGGCTTGAGATTTTGGTTTTAGGTTTTACCAAAGGAAGGGGGAGGATGTCTTGGGTTGAATGAGTTGTGAGTTCTGGGAGGCCGAGTTCGGATTTGATGAATTGGAAGTCGTCGTCGATATTGCCGTGGTGGCAGAAGAGATGGAGGTTTTCGATTCCTGGCCAAACTCTTTCACTGAAAAGTTGGGATGGGTTTTCTGGGAAGCTGTGAAGTAGGGGGTCGCCATTTTGATTGAGTGTGATCCAGAGAATTGAGTTTGGTGCACTGAGGATTTTGCTGAGGTATGTGAGGTAAGGGTCTGAGCTTATTGAAGCGATTGATTCTGCGGATGCGATGACTTTTTTCCATTCCGGGGTGGTTCTGTGGAAGGGTTCGATATTAAAAGTGTAGAAGGGGCTGTCTGCGTCGCTGTGTTTTTGGTAGACCATGCCGAGCAAGCCAAAAAGAATTGAGATTTTGTCTGCGAGTTCTTTTGAGGTGAAGCGGTCTTCGCTGAATGTGATGCGCCAGGCGAATTCGATTTCTTTTACGAGTTGTTCTGTTTGTCCTAGGACGAGATGTTTGGGGGCTTTTAAACGGGGCTCTTTGCGGCTGCGGTCTGTGAGGAAATAAGTATGGTCTATTGCGGTGACTTTTTTGGAGAAGGATTTTGGTTCTGTGCAGCAGATGTTTTGCCAAGCGAGATTTTCTTCTTTAAAGAGTTTGATTTCGGATTTTTCTCCTGTTTTTGAGTATTGCAGCCAGAGTTTTGCTTTTATGCCGAGCATTGTTTGTGGAGTGTCTAAAGTTTCTGAGGATAGGTAGTTTTCTAGTCGTTCTTCATCAATGTATTCACTGGGATCCTTTATAATGCCTAGGTTATTATGTTCTGGAAGTTGAGCGGTGTTTGGGACTACTAGTAGCGAGTTGTCGTCTAGGTTTGTGGCGTAGTCGATTAGGTCTTGGTATGTGTGGCTGGCTTCTTCGAATAAAAATGGAGTTGTGAGGCTTTGTGTTAGATCTGTTAAATCAGCGTGTTTTTCGGAAAGGATGACTTTTTCAGTTTTGGATTGGGGGATGAGTTTTCCGCCACTTTGTCCTAAAAATGGGATTATGTGTGCAGCCCAGGGCCAGTCGCTTTTTTCTAGGATTGGGAGGATGTCTTTTGGGAGTTCCTTGATGTGGGAAGAGAGCTGCCAGAAAAGTTCAATATTTGCTTTACAGTCTGCGAGTGCGCGGTGAGCGTCTGGTTGGGAGATCCCGAGTTTTTCAGTGAGGACCTCGAGGCTGTAGCTGGCTTCATTGTGGAGGAGGACCTGGGTTAGTTGGCAGGTGTCTAGTTGCTGGTTTTGGAATGGGATTTTTTTTGCATCGAGGAAATTTAAGTCGAAGAAAATGAAATGTCCCATGATTGGTTCTGTGCCAACTTTTTCGCGGATTGTGTCGGCTAAGTCTTCAAGTTTGGGTGCGTCCTTCACCATTTCGTCTGTGATCCCGGTTAGGCGCGTGACGAATTCCGGGATGGGGACGGGAGGTTTTATCAAGCTTGACCATTCGCTCAGGATTTTCTCATGATCAAAATGAACTATCGCCACTTCAATGATGTGGTCGTCTTCAGGGCTGAGGCCCGTGGTCTCAATGTCTAAACATATGAACATGTGCCGATCATACCGCTACTCGGCGAGATAGTCGATGACTAGCGAGACAATTTTGCAGACCTCGGCGCGGGTTATACTTTGGCCGCCTTTAAATTCACCGTCTGAGTAGCCGCCGATGATGCTGTTTGTTAAGGCGAAGGCTGTGTAAGGTGCGTACCAATATTCATCGAGGACGTCGTCAAAGTTTGGGCTTGTTGTTTCGAGGTCTTCAATGCCTGCTGCCTCGAGAACAATCTTAAGTGCTGCAGCGCGGGTTACTTCGTCGTCGGGGCGGAAAGTATTGTCTTCCTCGTAGCCTTCAACAATTCCCTGGCTATATCCGATATCCACGTAATCTGCGTACCAGGCGCTGGATGAAACGTCTGAAAAATCTGCGTCGTTGCCGTCTCCTGCTTCAACGTCAAATGCGCCAATGGCGATTTTTAAGATTTGTGCTCTTGTCACGGGGTCATCTGGGCCGAAAGAACCGTCGTCGTAGCCAGAAATTACTTCGGATTCATAGAGGGCCAAGATATATTCTTCAGCCCAGTGGCCGGAAATGTCTGAGAGTGGTGAGGCGTCATCGTCGTTGTCATCATTATCGTCGTTGTCGTCGTCATCATCATCGTCGTTGTCGTCATTATCATCATCGTCATCATCATCTGCAGTTTCTGCTTCGCTTGTTATATAAACTGTTGTGCTTGCACCGATGTTTCCGCCGTCGTCCATGAGGGAAATTTTAATTTTATCTTCAGTGCCGTTACCTGTTAAATCAACTTCAACTTCCAAATTTCCGTCTTCATCTACGTCGTAGCCTGAATCCCATCCGCCAACTAAAATATGTGTATCAGCTTCACCTGTTCCTGTGAGAGTGTGTGTGAGTGAGTAGGTGCCGATGCTCTCGTAATCCAGATCTGGTGCTTCTGGTGCGGTTCTGTCTTCACCGGTTTCTTCCTCGTAGGCTTGGGCTTCTTCTTCGCCTTCAACAATTACAACTTCAGCAGCATCACTTTGGTCATCATCACCGTCTTTTGCGGTGATGTAAAAAGTGTTTGTGGATTCTTGTGACAAGGCTACTGTTACTGAAAATTCACCGTCTTCGTCTGCGTAGACTGGTGAGATTTGGTATGGGCCGCCGGTTACTGTGATTTTTGCGTCAGGTTCTGAGGTTCCTGTGATGGTGGCTTTTGGTGCGTCTACGGGGGAAATTGGGTCGTCTATTTCTGGGGTGGGGGTTGTTGCTGCAAAGGCGAGAGGAATGCTAATTATTAGGATTAAAAATCCGTAGAGTAGTTTTTTCATGGTGGCGTGGTGAGAGATTTACGATGAGAGATTTACGACGCTCACTTTACAACATCTCTACGAATTCGTCGAATAAGAATTCTGTTTCTGTTGGGCCGGGGGTGGCTTCAGGGTGGAATTGGACGGCAAAAAAGGGGAGGCGTTTGTGGCGGATGCCTTCCACGGTGCCGTCGTTGGCGTTTTCAAAGGAGATTTCCCAGTCTTCAGGGATGGATTTTGAGTCTATTGCGTAGCCGTGGTTTTGCGATGTGATGTAGCAGCGGCTTGTTTTGGTGTCTGTGCAGGGTTGGTTTTGGCCGCGATGGCCGTATTTGAGCTTGTAAGTTTTTGCGCCGGCAGCCAGGGCCATGATTTGTGTGCCGAGGCAAATTCCGCAGGTTGGGATTTTTTTCTCGAAGCAGGCTTTCATGATTTCTACAGATTCCGTGACGAGTTCTGGGTCGCCGGGGCCGTTTGAGAAGAAGATGCCATCGAAAGGGGCCAAGGCTTCGCGTTTGGCGTATTCAAATGGGTTTTCGTTCCAAGGCAAGCGTGTGACCTTTAGGCCACGTTTCAGGAAGGATCTGAGAATGTTGAGTTTCATCCCGGTGTCCATTATTGCGATGTGTTTTTTTGCTTTGCCAGAAGTTGGTTCGTAAGTTTCAGCTTTGTCTGTGCTGACTTTTGCTACGAGATTGTCTTCGTTTGGGTCGTGGAATTCTGTAGGCGTTAACGCTTCGTTTTTGGCGTGTTCCGGGAGGTGGATTTTTCCGAGTAAGGTGCCTTCTTCGCGGAGACGTTTTGTTAATGCGCGGGTGTCTATTCCTGTGATTCCGGGTACGCCGTATTCGCGGAGCCAGTCTGAGAGGGATTTGTCTGCGTTCCAGTGTGAGTAGATTTCGGAGTAGTCAGAGACGATTATTCCTTTGAGATGGATGCGGGCGCTTTCAAAAAGTTTACTGATTTTGTTGTCGTCCAGTTTTTCATTTGGGACGCCGTAGTTCCCGATGAGCGGATAAGTGAGGACGAGGATTTGATCTTTGAAAGAGGGGTCTGTGAAAGATTCTGGATAGCCAACCATTCCTGTTGCAAAGACAACTTCTCCCTCCGTTTCTTCAAGAGCACCAAACGCTTTTCCTGTGAGTTGCGTTCCGTCTTGTAGCGTAAGTGTTAGTTTTTGCATTTAGGGTAGGGGAAATCTTTGGCGAGTGTAGCGGATCTTGTTGTTTCACTCAAGTTTCAGGTGGCGTTTTCTCTGTATTTTAAGATTGATGCTATGTGCAATCGCGTGATGTTCTTTGCATAGTGGGGCCAAGTAACGTGGGTCGTGAATTTTGCTGCATGCAAAAGGTTGAGTATGGTGAATTGTCACTGCAGGTTTGTTGCAGTTGCAAATAGAACATTTGTTGCCGTGTTCTTTTTTGATTATTCTCTTTATTTTTACAGGTATGTAACGTGATTCTGTTTGCTCCAAATTTTCTGCAATCTCTTCTTTTTCTTGCTGAATTTCTTCATCTCGTTTTTTGAGCATTTCTAAAAGCATTTCATTGATATTAATGCCTTTTTCTTGAAGTTCAAGTAATTTTTTTGAAACTTCTTCAGAAAGTTCCAAATCGTTTTTCAATTTGTGCACGTGCACAGATTTTGCTTCTAGTTTTGGCTTGCACAAGCCATTTTGGATTGCCTTTTCGTCACGCACAAAAGTCTCAACAGCGCGATTTGGCAATACCCGCAATTTCTCAGCTAATGCCTCTTCATTTTCTGGTGTGGCAATTGAAGTTACTCGTGCCAATTTATTGACGCTTACTTCTCCACCTGTAAGTGCCGTATGTAAGTTGGGCATATTTTGAAACTTTTTTTCTAGGTTCAGTGTTCGCCGAACCTGTTCTTCGCTGAGACCGGCAAGTTTTTTTGCAAAGACAAAAATGGACTCGTAGTTTTTCTCATATATGCGGCGTTTGTAGATTTCTGGGAGTATACCAATAAATTTTCGCCGCCATACTAAAGTGTTTTTGCCAAAACGCCGGGCCATGTTGAAAAGTTGTTGGTCAGTTAGATTTTCTATGTTTGCATTGCTTGTGTTGCCTGCATTGTTTTTAGGATTTTTCATGGGATTTTGGGTTAAAAAATTTGTTTAGTGGAGCTTTTAAAATAGCATAAAAAGAGCCATTTTAACAGGTTAAAGGGGCTCTTTTGAGGGGTTTTGGAGTGACAGAATTGGAGGAAGTGTTAAGGGTGGAAGTGTGCTCACCCTTAATGATGTTTTGGGGTGGGTTTTGAGGGTTAAGTTTTGGATTTTGAATGTTAGGTTTTGGCTTTTGAGTGGCGTTTTAGCATGGTTGGGGCGTTTGTCAATGCTATTGACTTTTGGGGGGTTTTTTAAGATGATTAGGCAAACCTAGATTTTCCATGAAAGACACAGAACTCATAAAGAAGCTGCAGCAGGTAAGGGCTGGGCGTGATATTCGTGTGACGGATTTGGTGAGTATTGAGGATTTGTCGAAAAAAGAAATTGAAATGATTATGGAGCTTGCAGAAGTAATGCAGGACTTTTTAAAGGGGAAGATGAAGAAGGTGCCGCTGATTAAGGGGAAGACGCAGATTAACTTTTTTACGGAGAATTCCACTCGTACGCGAGTTTCTTTTGAGCTTGCAGGTAAGAATTTCAGTGCGGATACAATTAATGTGTCTGCTTCGTCGTCGTCTATGAAAAAAGGGGAGACGCTGCTTGATACTGCGATTACGCTTGATCAGATGCAGCCGGATGTGATTGTGATGAGGACTGGGGATTCTGGGGGGGTGAGGTATTTTGCTAAAAATGTGAAGGCGGCGGTGATTAATGCTGGGGATGGTTGGAATGAACACCCGAGTCAGGCGCTTTTGGATCTGTTTACGATGAGGAGGATGCTTTCGAAGAATTTGAGGAAGAAGAAGCTGGTGATTGTTGGGGATGTGCAGCATAGTCGGGTTTTTGGTTCCCTGGTGCGAATTGCGAAGATGTTTGGGATGGAGATTGTGGTGACCGCACCGCATACACTGGTGCGGCCAGATATGGAGCAATGGGGAGTGAAGCATGAGGTTGATGTAGAGAAAGCGCTGAAGGATGCGCATGTCGTTTATGTTTTGCGCTTGCAGACCGAGAGGGCTGCGGCTGCTTTTGTACCGACTTTACGGGAGTACTCAAAGACTTATGTGATTAATGCTGCCAGGATGAAATTGGCGCGGCCGGATGCGATTGTGATGCATGCTGGGCCGGTGATTCGTGAGTTGGATGTGCATACGAATATTTTGGAAACGGATGTATCTGTGATTCCTGAACAGGTGTTCAGTGGGTATTGTGTGCGTGCAATTTTACTTTGGCTTTTCTCTGAAAAACGTGCTGAGAAGGAAGTTTCTGAGCGGCTTTTTAAATCTTAAATTATGTCTTCGATTTTAATAAAAGGCGGAAGAGTGGTAGATCCAGCTAATGGGGTGAATAAGATGGCGGATATTCTTGTGAAAGATGGAAAGATTGCGAAGATTGGGAAGGGGTTTGGGAAAGGACTTGGAGATGTAGATAAGGTCATTGATGCGAAGGGTAAGGTGGTTTGTCCTGGATTTGTGGATATTCATGTGCATTTGCGTGAGCCGGGGCGTGAAGATAAAGAGACGATTCATACTGCGTCGCGGGCTGCTGCAAAAGGTGGAATTACTTCTGTTGTTGGGATGCCAAATACGGCGCCAGTTACGGATAGTCAGTCTGTGGTTGAGTATGTTTTGTCTAAGGCTAGAAAGGAGTCGCTTGTGAATATTTTTGTTGCGGGGGCTATGACTAAAGGTTTGGAAGGGGAGACGATGTCTGAGATCTGGGAAATGAAGAAGACTGGGGCGATTTGTGTGACGGATGATGGGACGCATGGGCTGCAGAATTTGGATTTGTATAGGAAGGTGATGCAGTACTGTAAAACGCATGATATGCCAATGCTTTCTCATACTGAAGATGAAAGTTTATCTGCAGGTGGGCAGATGCATGAGGGAGTTGTCTCGAGTAAATTGGGAATTGCAGGGATTCCGGCTAGTGCTGAAGATACGGCTACGGCGCGGATTATTTGTCTTGTTGAAGATGTTGGGCATCCAATGCATTTTACGCATGTGACTACCAGAGGGGCTGTGGATCTGATCCGGTTGGCGCGAAGCAAAGGACTTCCGGTGACTGCGGATGCAACGCCGCATCATTTTTCTCTGACAGATGAGGCAGTGGGTGAATTTGATACTTATGCAAAGGTTTTGCCGCCGCTGCGGAGTGAAGAGCATAGGAAGGCGGTTTTGAAGGGATTAAAAGATGGAGTTATATCTGTTATTGCGACTGATCATGCGCCGCATTTGTGGACTGAAAAAGAGCGTAGTTTTGATGATGCGCCGTTTGGAATTGTCGGGTTTGAGACTCTGTTGCCGATTGTTTTGACGAATTTGGTTTCTACAAAAGCTCTGACGCTTTCCAAGGCGATTGAAAAGATGACTGTGAATCCGGCCAAAATTATGGGACTTGATAAAGGACGGCTTTCACCAGGTTCAGATGCGGATATTTGTATTTTTGATCCGAAGGTGGAAGTTGTGGTGGATAGGACAAAGTTTGAGTCCAAAGGGCAGAATTCACCTTTTCATGGGATGAAACTGATGGGTCAGGTGACGGAGACAATTGTTGGAGGTGAATTGGTGGTAGAGGATGGGGAAGTTATTGATCTTGCTCCGCAAGGTTCTTTAAGTGGGGCCAACCGCTCCGCTATTGGCCTGATTGAATAGTTATGGAATATTTATATCTGTTTATTGGTGGGCTGCTGGTTGGGGCGATTGGTGTTGTTTTTGGTGGGAGTGCTTTTTTGGCGATTCCTCTGATGCAGACTCTGTTTCCTGGGTTTAGTTTTGGTGATGTGCTTGGGAATGTTCGTGTGGGGAGTTTGGGGAGGAGTTTGGCAAGTACTGGTGATGATGACGACGACGATGACAGTGATGATACTAGTAGCACTGGAGGTGATGATGAAGATGTAGCGCTTGCTTCTGATGAAGATGGAGGTCTTGCTGATGCAGCTGATGTTGATATCGATTGTACTAGTCCGTTCCTTGATACAGAGGGGCACTGGGCTGAAAAGACAATATGTCTACTTTATGAAATAGGAACTGTGAGTGGTTACATGGATGAAGATGGTGAGCCAACTTGGATGTTTGGACCGGATGACACGGTTACTCGTGCAGAGCTTTTGAAGATGATTCTTCTAAATGCTGGTGAAACAGTTGAGGCGGTAGAGCTTGATGAAGATTATACAGATGTTAGTGAGGATGATTGGTACTACAGCTACGTAACTTACGGAACTTCAATTGGAGTTGTTGAAGGTTATGAAGATGGTGCCTTTAGGCCTAATGATTCTGTGAATCGTGCGGAGGCAGTTGTAATGCTTCTCCGAGTGGCTGGTGTTACAGAATATGATGTTGAGGATATTGATTTTGAAGATGTTGAAGAGGCTGCTTGGTATGAATATGCGGTGGCTGGAGCTGTTGATCTAGGAATTGTTGAAGGATACGAAGAAGACAATACTTTCCGACCTGCAAATGATATTACGCGCGGCGAAGCTGCAGCGATCATTCGTCGTGCTTGGTACGTTTGGTACTAATCAATTAGACTTACGATAGTCAGAGAGCCCCTTTGGGAGAGGGGGCTCTTTTTTATTCAAAGAAATATATTAAGGCGAGAATGACAACGTGCATTTGGTGCTGTGCTACGTCGATGCGGAGAGTGGATTCATCTTTTTTATTCATGATGCCTCCGACAGCGAGGGGGTCTGAGGTTTTGTTGTCCTGGAGATATTCGTTCTGAATTGAGTGGCCGACTTGCCAAGAAGTGAGTTTATATACGCCTTCGTGGATTACTGGTTCAAATTTAACTTGGGCTTTTTTGTTTTCGCTTAGTTGGGCTAGAGCGGCAGCGTGGATGATTCCTTCATATGCGTATCCAGTGTTGCGTGTGCGTTCTAGAGTTTCATGGACGTCAATCATCCAGTAGGCGAGGTCGATAGCCCATTCTGCATATTTGTCATCAGTCCAGTCGCTTGTGTAGAGTTCATAAAAAGACATGCTGCCCCATTGGTAAAAGCCTTTGGTTTCGTCGCTGTCTGGATCTTCTTCCAGGGCGGCAGTTACGTGGTCGTCATACATTGCCTGGGCGGATTCTGTGAGTATGTCTTCAAGTTCAGGGTGGTCAAAGTTTTTGGCGTATTTTGTTAGGGCGAGGAGGATTTCTCCATTGAAGTATGGGGAGATGTCATCTCCGGAGGGGAGGCCTGTTTCAAAGTCGTAGGATTTGTAAAAGAGGCCGTCGTCGCGGCGGAGTGATAAGAGGAAATTTGCGTATTCGTCGAGTTGAGCTTCATAAGTTTCGCGTTCTGAGAGGTAAGCGCTTGAGTTGAGGAAATCTATTAGTGCTAAAGAGAGTAAGGCGACTGTTCCGGATTTTCCGTCGCTTTCTCCGGGGTAGATGACATAGCGGCCGCTAGAATTTGTTGTTGAGATGCTTTCAAAATATTCTAGGCCGTCTGATACGACGTCTCGTGTTGTTTTGACGGGAGTATATTTGTGGATTAGTGAGAGCCCCCAGAGTGCGCCGGCTTGGCGGACTTGGTTGTCGTCGTCTGTGTATTCTTCTGTTAGGAAGTTGTATTCATATTGGAAATTGCCTTCTTCTTTTTGATTGTTTGTGAGGAATTGTGTGCCGAGTTCTAGGGATTCTTGAAGGATTTCTTGGGTGAGTTCACCGTCAGTTTCTACTGGTGTTGTGGTGCAGGCGGTGAGGGTTGTGAGGATTAGGAGGATTGAGAGTAGTTTTTTCATTGGGAAAAAATTAGGTAGGAGGATTATAGCATGACTTGGTTTTTTGTGTAGTTTGTGCTTTAATTTGCGCGCAAATAAATAGCTTATGGCAGACCTTTCGGTAGAATTTTGCGGCGTCAAGTTTGAGAACCCTGTAGTGCTTGCGTCTGGAATTTTGGGTGTGACTGGGGATGGGATGGCTAAGGTTGTTGAGAGTGGGGCTGGAGGTGTGACGGGGAAGTCCTTGTGGCCTTATGAACATGCTGGGCATCCGAATCCGACGATGTTTGGGACGGAAAATTGGTTTATGAATGCGGTTGGCTTGCCGGATGCTGGGCCGGAGAAGGCTCGGGAGGAATTGGCGCGGTATCGGGAGAAGTGTGATGCGCCTTTTATTGCGAGTATTGTTGGGGGGTCGATTGAGGATTATGTGGCGATTGCGAAAGAGGTGGTTGAGATGAAGCCGGATGTGATTGAAGTGAATATTTCCTGTCCAAATGTTGAGGATGAGCTTGGGAAGCCGATGGCTTGTTCTGTTGTGAAATCTGCGGAGGTGACTAAATTGGTGAAAGAGATGACGGGTGATATCCCGGTGGCTGTGAAGCTTTCGCCGAATGTGGAGAATATTGTGGCGATTGCGGAAAGTGTTTTGGCTGCTGGTGCTGATGGGATTACTGCGATTAATACTTATGGGCCGGCGATGGCGATTGATATTGAGACGGCGCAGCCGATCTTGGCGAATAAGGTTGGTGGGCTCAGTGGGCCGGCGATTAAGCCGCTGGCTGTGAAACATGTTTTTGATATTTATGGGGCGAGTAAGTGTCCGATAATTGGGACGGGTGGTGTGACGACTGGTCGGGATGCGATTGAAATGATGATGGCTGGTGCGACGTTGGTTGGTGTTGGTTCGGCGGTTTATTATAGGGGGCAGGAAGCGTTGGGGTTAATCGTGAAAGAAATGAATGAGTGGTGTGATGAAAATGGAGTTGAAAAGATTAGTACTTTAATTGGAAAAGTTCATGAAAATTCTTAATTCAGTGCCGAGGACGGTTGTGATAAAAGAGCTTATTACCGAGAGTGAATTGGTGAAGACTTTTGTGCTGGATGTGAGCTTGGGGGCGGAGCCGGGGCAGTTTGTGAATGTTTGGATTCCGCGGCTGGACGAGAAGCCGATTTCTGTGGCGGGTGATGATGGCAATGAGATGCGTTTGACGATTGCGGCTGTTGGGGAGTGGTCTAAAGCTATGCATGAGAAAGTGGCTGGAGATACGGTTGGGATACGTGGGCCGCTTGGGAAGGGGTTTGAGTTTGAAAAGGGGAAGAGGTATGCCTTGCTTGCAGGAGGTTATGGTGCGGCGCCGCTGTACTTTTTTGCGAAGAGAGCTTCTGAGGTGGGGTGTGAGGTAGATTTTATTGTTGGGGCACGGAGTAAGGATTTGTTGCTTTATGTGGAAGAGGCTGAGGCTTTGGAAGGAGTTAATGTGCATGTTGCGACGGATGATGGGAGTGCTGGAGTTGAAGGTTATAACACGCAGATTTTGGGTGAGCTTTTGGAGGAAGGAGGTGTGAACTGTATTTGTACTTGTGGGCCGGAAGTTATGATGGTGAAAGCTGCGGAAATGGCGAAGGACGCGGGGATTGATGCGCAGATTTCTGTGGAGCGGTATATGAAATGTGGGCTTGGAGTTTGTGGTCAGTGTGTGGTGGATGGGCTTGGTGTGCCGAGTTGTATTGAAGGGCCTGTGATGAGTTTGGAAAAGGTTTTACAAATTGAAGATTTCGGGAAATATCATCGGGATCATCTTGGTAAGAAACATAATTTTTAACCCCTAGTTATGGATCAATATAAAGTCGACTTTATAAAGCTGCTTGTGCAGGCTGAGGCATTGAAGTTTGGTGAGTTTAAATTGAAAAGTGGGCGAATTGCGCCGTATTTTTTGAATGCTGGGTGTTTTCATACTGGTGAGCTGATTCATCAGCTTGGGAAATTTTATGCGCAGGCGCTGCTTGCAAATAATTTACGGCCGAACGTGCTTTTTGGGCCAGCTTACAAAGGGATTCCATTGTCTGTTGCGACTGTTACTGCGTTGTTTTCAGAGTTTGGGGAAAATGTCTCTTATTGTTTTAATCGCAAAGAGATGAAGGATTATGGGGATGCGAAAGGGAATGTGTTAGTTGGTGCGGAATTGAGTGAGAGTACGCGAGTTGTGTTGATTGATGATGTGATTACGGCTGGGACTGCGGTAAGGGAAAGTGTTGAGCTTTTGAAGGCGAGTGGGAATCCGAAGCTTGAGGGGGTGCTGATTGCGATGAATCGGATGGAGAAAAATAATGATGGTGTGAATGCGATTGCGGATTTGGAGGACAGGCTGAAAGTGCCTGTGCATGCGATTGTGGATTTGGATGATGTGATTGAGGCGCTGCACAACAAAGAGGTGGATGGGAAGGTTTATATCGATGATGCGCAGATGGAGGTGATTGAGAAATATCGGGCGGAGTACGGGATTTAATTTGACGGGAGCTGGATTTAAGGCTATAGTTCCTTCTTAAAATTAATTTTTTCATATGGGATTAGGAAATGTAGGTCTATTGGTTGCTGCGCTTTCTGCGGCGGATGTGAATGCGGAAGAGCCTGGTGAGCAGGTGGAGGAGGCAGAACTAGGTTATGTTAGGGAGCTCGGAGTTTTGCTTGAAAGGGTGGAGGATGCTGATGTTGCTGGGCTTACTTCAAGGGCTGGTGAATTTAGTGATTTGGATGGTGAAGTTCTCCGAGGAAATGGGTTTCTGTTACATGCGGGTGCATCTTTTAGCGTTGGTGGGGGTTATGAAGATGTGAATCAAGTTGTGGACTTGGATCAAGGTTTGTTGCTTTTTCCTCAGCGTTGGCGAGAGGGGGCGCTTCATGGGTTTGAAACATACGCTCCTTTCGATTTACAGGGGGTGGATGCTGAAGGCGGAGTTGTTTTGAGGAATAGAGAAATAATTGTTGATGTTGATGATGTGTGTTTAAGCGTGGATATTTATAGGGATGTTTATGTAGATATGGATGAACAAACATATTTTGTTCTTCCTGGTGAGCTTAGTGAGAGCAGTAAATATATGATTGAGTGCAGTGAAGTTGATGATCTTGTTGTGAGGACTGTTGATGAGCTTGTTGAAGTAGAGGCGGAGCCTGTTGAGGAACCTGTTGAGGAACCTGTTGTAGTGGAAGAGGATGAAGAGGGCGGTCGTGATTGGAATGTTTCTGTCTGGGGAGGTGGTGGTTATACGCGGGAGGCTTTGGATGGATATTCGCTTTATAATCAACCTTCGTTGCGTCTTGGCGCTATGGGTGGTTTTGAGCATTTGCAAGCTGGGCTTAGTGTGAATACGGTTTTTGGTGATAGAACGCATGTGGATAGATTTGGTGGATTCTTATTCTATGAATGGGGGGATGGACAACTTAGTATGGGGCCTACGCTTGGTGCAGGTGCTACTTTTGAGCCGGAAACGGTTCTTGGTACAACTTGGTCTGTGGAAGCTGGTTTGTTGGGTGATCTTGATATTGGTGATAATGGCTTGAGTTTGGTGGCATGGGCTAATGTTGGGGTTGATCGAGACAGGCCGGAGCTTGGGTTTGTGTATGATGCTGTGCAGGCGCGATTTGATGGAGGAGTTGGTTTGAAGTGGGGGAAGAGTTTAGGTGGTGGAAGTGGTGCTGTGGAGATGGATGGGTATGTTGAAGAGCTGCCGGTTGAGGAACCTGCTAAGGATGTTGATCCAGTTGTGGATGCTGAATTTATGCGTTTGAGTGAAGAGGCCAGAGGGGCTGCGAAAAGGAAGAAAGGGAACTGGGCTAAAAAAGCAGCTAGAGATTGTGATGGGATTGCTGAATTGGATTTAAATGTAGTTGATGCTAGTCCTACTGATTTATATGATGCGGGACTTGCTTGTACTCGTGCATATGAGGCTTATGGTGATGTTGCTGCGGAATTAGAAAGTTTAGAGATGGCTTTGAGTTCTGGTGCTTCGGATGTAGAGAATTTGGTTGATCATAGGGCGAATGTGAATAGTGTTTATGCTGGGCCTTTAGATTTGGTTGGGAGTGAATTAGCTCTTCCCAAAGGTGTATTAATGCCTTTTGATCCGTGTCAACGTGCAGCTATTGAATTTGCACAGCGAGAGATTGAAAAAGATGGTTCTTGTGAGAGATGTTATTTGCCGAATGGAATGCAATTTGTGCTTAGTGGGCCTGAGGGGGTTGAAATTCTTGAATATTCGGTTGAGCAGGAATAGAAATTTGTGTTAGAGTTTCGCCGCTTTTAACCGAAGAAATATGCATTTTGCAGACAGGCTGGCGGAGGCCATAAAAAAGAAGAATAGTGTGGTTTGTGTGGGTTTGGATCCGCGGTACAATCAGATTCCGGGTTTTATTGTGGAGAAGCATAAGAAGCCGGCGGATGCGTTTCTGGAGTTTAATAAAGGGATTATTGATTCGGTGGAGGATTTGGTGCCAATTGTGAAGCCGCAGATTGCGTTTTATGAGCAGTATGGGGCGGAAGGATTTCGGGTTTTTGAAGAGACCTGTAAATATGCGCAAGAGAAGGGTTTGCTTGTGATTGCGGATGCCAAGAGAAATGATATTGGTTCTACGGCCGAGGCATATGCCGAGGCGTTTTTAGGGGAAGAGGGGATGGCTGTGGATGCGCTGACGGTGAATGCTTATCTTGGCTTGGACGGGATTCGGCCTTTTGTGGATGCTTGTGAGAAAAATGAGAAAGGAATTTTTGTTCTTGTGAAGACGTCTAATCCTTCGTCTGGGGATTTGCAGGATAGAGTGACGGCGGATGAGGGAATGTCGATTGCTGAGTTGATGGCGAATTTTGTGGACAGTTGGGGGAGTGATTGTTTGGGTGAGAATGGATATAGTGCTGTTGGTGCGGTTGTTGGTGCGACTTATCCGGCTGAGCTTGCGAAATTACGGAAAGTTATGCCGGCTGCTGTGTTTTTAGTTCCAGGTTATGGTGCGCAAGGTGGAGGTGCTGAGGATGTGAAGGATGCCTTTGATGCGAATGGCATGGGTGCTGTTGTGAATAGTTCACGGGGTGTGATTTTTGCTTATGAAAAGACTGGTGGGACTAAGAAGGGCGAGGATTATGCGGAGGCGGCGCGGGATGCGGTTATTGCGATGAATGAAGATTTGAATGGAGTGCGTTAGTCTAAGAGCACTTTCAATTTGTATAGTGCTTCTTCAAGAATAGGTGTGGGGAGTTTTTCGACGAAACGTACTTTTCTTGTTTGCCAGTCAAAACTTTTTGTTTGATCTGATAGGATTACGCCTTTGGTTCTCAGATTATTTGGCAGTTCTGTTTCGAAAAGATAGCCTTTTTTATGACTTGTGATGGGGGAGAGTAGGGCTAAACCGATTTTTCCGTTGTAAGATTTAGGTGAAATTACCAGTGCAGGTCTTTTCCCAGCTTGTTCTTTGCCGGATTGTGGATTGAAATTTGTATATACAATATCTCCGCGGTCTGGGATGTAATTTTTTACCATATTTCTTTACCTACAGGTTCGTCAGTGAATATTACCGGGTGAATACTTTCTGGGGTTACTTGATCTAACATTTTATCTAATTCTGTTCGTTTGCGAAGTACTAGGGTATCTCCTTCTATGGAGATTTCTACTTCGCTGTTGCTTGTAAGTTTTAATTGCTGAATTACATATTTGGGCAGTCTGACTCCCATGCTGTTGCCCCATTTGCTTACTTTTGTTTTCATGTGTGTAAAATTATTTCTGTTTTTATTTTATCATGTATATACATTGTATATCAAGAGCTGTTTGTGTGTTTGAATAGTTTTTGCCATTCATCTAGTGTTAAGGCTTCGGCACGGATGTCTGGGTCTATGTTGAGAGAAGTTAGGAGTTCGCGGATTTCTGCTGGGGATTTTTGGAGTGCGGGGGCTAGGTTGTTTGTTAGTTTTTTGCGTTTTTGTGCGAAGGACATGTGGATGAGCCAGAAGAGTTTTTTGATGTCGCCGGGGATTTTTGGTTTTGGGTGGACGCGGATGCGGAGGACTGCGGAGTCGACTTTTGGTTGTGGGGTGAAGGCTGAGGCTGGGACTTCACAGATGAGCTCTGGGTTGCCGAAGATGTGGACTTGGAGCGATAAGACAGAATGTTTGCCTTTTGGTGCGAGGATTTTGTGGGCGACTTCCTTTTGGATCATTAGGACGAGGAGGCTTGGTGGGTTTGGGTTTTGGAGGTAGTGGTTGAGGAGTGGGGAAGTGATGTAGTAAGGGATGTTTGCTACGATTTTGTATGGGGCTTCTGGTGGTTGGAATTTGAGGGCATCCTCGTGGACTAGATTGAAGTTTTTGTGATGACTGAATTGGCTGCGGAGAGAGGGGAGGAGATCTTCGTCTATTTCTACAGCTGTGACTTGTTTTGTTTTTTGGAGAAGGGCGTCCGTGAGGACGCCCTTGCCTGGGCCGATTTCTAGGATTTGGTCTTCTGGAGTTAGTTCTGCGGCATCGATGATTTGAGCAAGAATGGATTCGTCTTGTAAGAAGTTTTGGCCGAGATGTTTTTTTGGTTTGGTCATATGGGTATGTTTTAAAGTCACTCTCATTTTTGCTGTCTTTTTGCTGTACTTTTTAACAGTGAGTTTGTGCCTATATTATCTGGGAGGCTGATGAGTTTTTTAGTACTGGTTTGGCCGGAGATGATGCGGATTTCGTCTTTGGGGCAGTTGAATTTTTTTGCGAGGAAGCGGATTAATTCGGTGTTGGCTTTGCCGCGTTCTGGTGGGGCGGCGATACGGATTTTTAAAGTGCCGTCAGCCATTTCTTCGATAAATTCAGTTTTGGGGGATTTGGGGGTGACTTTGACTTGTATGTAGGTCATACGTGAGTTGGTGCTGGTCGGAAGTATTTCCAGACTTCAATTAGAACTACTGCGATTCCACAGAGGCCAACCATCCAAGCCCAGTCTGCTAGGGTGAGGGCTTCGGTTTGGAGTACGGACTGAAGTGTTGGGGTGTAGATGGCGAGGATTTGGAGGAAGAAGCTGAGTGCAACGCCGAAGATGAGAAGTTTGTTTTTGAGGAAGTGTGTGAAGTAGTGTCTGTGTGCGAAGCGGACGGAGAAGACCAGCATTAGTTCAAAAACTACAATAGTTGTGAATATGAGTGTGCGGGTGTGTTCGATTGAGTTTACGTCCAGGTCTTTGAAATATAAGAAGAGTGAAATGCCTGCGGAGAGGAGGCCGGCCAGGAGGCTGAAGTGGAGGAGTTCGCCCCAGATGCTTGCTTTGGGGTTTCTGGGTCTGAGTTTCATGATGTCGTCATCTGGGACGTCTGTGCCGAGTGCGATTGCGGGGAGGGCGTCAGTGAGGAGGTTGACCCAGAGGATTTGGAGTGGGATGAAAGGGAGGGGGAAGCCGAGGAGGAAGACGACGCTGATCACAATTACTTCATCGAAGTTGGCGGAGAGCAGGAAGCGGATGAATTTTTTGATGTTGCGGAAGATGACGCGGCCGCTTTCCACGGTGTCTACGATTGTTGCGAAGTTGTCGTCTGTGAGGATCATTTCACTGGCTTCTTTTGCAACATCTGTGCCGGTGATGCCCATGGCGACTCCGATGTCTGCGCTTTTGAGGGCTGGGGAGTCGTTTACGCCGTCTCCGGTCATTGCTACGATGTGGCCTTTGGATTTGAGGGCTTTGAGGATTTTGACTTTGTGGTGGGGGCTGACGCGGGCGTAGATGCGGACTTTTTCTACGATTTTTTGTAGTTGTTGGGTGGACATTTTTTCTAGGTCTGCGCCGGTGAGGATTTCGTCTCCTTTTTTATAAAGGCCGATTTCTTTGCCGACTGCCATTGCGGTGAGGGCGTGGTCGCCGGTGATCATAACGACGTCAATGTGGGCGCTGTGACATTTTTTAATTGCGCCTTTTACTTCTGGGCGGGCGGGGTCCATCATGCCGGTAAGGCCGAGGAAAATGAGTTTTTCTTCTTTGGGCTTGGTTTTGGATTTTACGGGGTTGTATGCAAATCCGAGGACGCGATATGCTTTGCTTGCGAGTTGGTTGTTTACTTTGAGGATTTCCTTCTTTTTTGTGGCTGTGAGTTTTTGGACACGGCCATTGATGCGGATGTGGGTGCAGACTTCCAGGATTGTATCTGGGGCGCCTTTTGTGAACATGATCTTTTTGTTTGAACCGCACCGGAGGTGCGTGGTGGACATACGTTTTCTGACAGAATCAAAGACGAGTTCTTCTGTGCGGGGGAGTTTTTTTGCTAGTTTTGGGAGGTCTATACCAGCTTTTGCTGCGAGTGTTAAAAGGCAGCCTTCAGTTGGATCGCCGGTGATTTCCCAGGTTTTGTCTTCATTGATGAGGTGTGCGTTGTTGCAGAGGGCGGCGTTTTGGAGGAGTAGATCTAGTTCCTTTGATTTTTTTGCGCTGATTTTTCCTTCGGGTTGGTAGCCAACACCGGTAACTTTTGAGAGTTTGTTGTTCAAGTAGAGGGCTTGGACTGTCATCTGGTTTTGTGTGAGGGTTCCGGTTTTGTCTGTGCAAATTATGCTGGTGCTACCCAAGGTTTCTGCTGCTGGGAGTTTTCTGACGATTGCGTTGTGTTTGGCGATTTTTTGGACGCCGATGGCAAGTGTGAGGGTGATTATTGCGGGGAGTCCTTCTGGTATGACTGAGACTGCCAGGCTTATTGAAAGCATGAACATTTCAAGGGGATCTCTGCCAGTTGCGAAGGAGAAGCCGAATAGCATGATTGTAATTGCTACAACTGCAATGGCTATGATTTTGCTTAAATGGTCTAGTTTCTTTTGTAATGGGGTGGGACTGGTTTTTTCGGTTTGAACCATGTGTGCAATTTTCCCGAATTCAGTTTCCATTCCCGTGTTAACTACAACTGCGAGTCCGTGGCCTTGGCTGATGACTGTGCCCATGAAGACCATATTATGGAGGTCGCCGATGCTATGTTGTTTATTGACGATATTTGTGTCTTTTCGAATTGGATTACTTTCTCCTGTTAGGCTGGCTTCGATGGTTTTTAGTTGTGCTGTGCTAATGAGGCGTGCATCTGCTGGGATGTGCATTCCTTCCTCGAGTACGATGATGTCTCCAGGGACAAGTTCACGGGCGTCTATTTGATGGGTTGTTCCGTTGCGGATGACAATTGCGTGTGGGGCTGCCATTTTTTTAAGGGCTTCTACGGCTTTTTCTGCGCGGTATTCCTGGATGAAGCCGATGATTGCGTTTAATAAGATGATTACTCCAATTGCAATTGCGTCTATGTGTTCTCCAACTAGAAGGCTGACGCCCATGGCTACGAGCAGAATTGCCATCATTATATTTGCGAATTGCTCAAAAAGGATTTGATACCATTTGATGGAGTCTACGGTTTTGATTTCGTTGTAGCCGTAACGTTTGAGCCGAGCTATGGCTTCAGCTTCTTTGAGGCCTTTCTCGGTGGTTTTCAGTGCGCGGAGCACTTTTTTGACTGGCAGTTTGTACCAAAGTTTCATGAGAGGTGTTTTTTACGCCATTTTTCAATTTCGGCGTGGTTTCCGGAAAGCAGGACATCTGGGACTACAAGACCTTCATAATCTGCTGGTTTTGTGTAATGAGGATATTCTAATTTGCGGTCTAGTTTTTTTGAAAAAGAGTCTTCTTCTGCGCTTTCTTCTTTTCCTAGGACGCCTGGGATTAGGCGGCTGATGGAATCTATTAATACCAGTGCGGGGAGTTCGCCACCTGTGAGGACGAAATCTCCGATGGAGATTTCGTGATCTATGAGCTCATCACGGACTCTTTGGTCTATTCCTTCATATCTGCCGCAGAGGAGGATGATTTCCTTGTGTTTTGATAGTTCTTCCGCCTTTTGCTGGGTGAATCGCTCGCCTTGTGGGGTAAGGAAGATTACTGGGCCGGAATTGGTCTTTTTTGCAGCGCGGATAGAGTCGAATAGAGGTTGGCAGGTCATAAGCATGCCAGCACCGCCTCCATAAGGTGTGTCATCTACTTTTTTGTGCTTGTCTGTGCTGTAGTCTCTGATGTTGTGGATTTGGAGAGAAATGAGCTTTTTCTCGATTGCGCGTTTGAGAATAGAGTCCTCGAAGTAGGGGAGAATTAAGTCTGGGAAGAGTGTTAGTATGTCGAATTTCATGGGCCTATTCTACATGAAGTTTTTGAACCTGTAAGTATTGATAGAATGGGCGAAATGTGGTATAATTAACAGATTTAACTAATATTTATGTTTTCGAATGATAGTTTTGACGGTTCTGAGGAGGAATCTGGTAAGACTAGTGATGTATATCCTAGGGTATTAAGTGAGCTTGAAAGAGAGAGGGCAGTGGAATATCCAGACATGTTTTTGGGTAGTGAGAAAGAAAGATATGTAGCACAGAATAAGGAGGAAATGACTCCTACTGAAGTGGCAAAACAAGAGGCTTTGGCGCGGTTGGATGAAAGCCTGACGGTTATGGATTATCGTGTTGATGCACGGAAGCATCCAGAAAAATATATGCAGATGAATGATCACTGGTCTTTTACGTTTAAACCTCTTGGTAGGGCTGCAGAAAGGGCTGTACGCATTCAAGATCTTCTTCCAGATACGTCTGATGCGTTGATGTCTGATAGATATCCTGAGAGTGTTTTTCGTAAGGCGGAGGATGGAGCTTGGTATGATTCATTTGGACAGAGATTGGAAATATATGATGGGAATAGAATCTCTTTGACGCCAGAGACAGCACCTGTGGATGAGCTTGATGAAAATATGTTAGAGGCTTATTACCGTGCGAATGCGAAGGAAAATAGAGAGAAATATATTAGTGAGGGAAGTACGGCATTTGTTTACAGGCCGCCAGAGGGGACGCCGGAAGGCGTTTTGCATGTGAGGGATTTTGTTGATGGGGAGGATCCTGGTAATCGCTATTTGGTGTCTGACAGATATCCTGATCAGGTTTTTGAATTTGATGAAGGTGGTGGAATGGCCTGGGATGGTGAATGGTTTTCGGGAGATGGTGCGCGTTTGGGCTTGCAGGTTGGAGATTTTATTTCTTTTGTGCCAAAGACAGCGCCACCGGATGGAGCTGATAAAAGTTTGGTAAAGGCTTATTACCGTCGAGATGCAGAGGAAAATCGGAGGAAATATATTTATGAAGGAAACAATGTGTTGATTTACAGGCCCCCAGAAGGGACGCCGGAAGGTGTTTTGGAGGTAAGAGATTTTGTTACAATTCCTGATGATTTAATGTCTGATAGGTATCCGGGTGAAGTTTTTGTGCACAGTGATACTGGAGCTAATGGGCGTGGTTGGTATACAGAGGATGGCAGGTGGCTGGATATGCAGGTTGGAGATATGATTGGTTATGCGCGTGATGCTTATAAAAAAGAAGAACCACTTCTTGCCAAAGCGGAGGATCAGGAAGAAAGTCCAGAGGCTTAACGTTTGCTGAACTGTGGTGCGCGGCGGGCTTTTTTGAGTCCGAATTTTTTGCGCTCCTTAGTTCGGCTGTCTCGTGTGAGGTAGCCTTCAGGTTTTAGGGCTGCGCGGTGTTCTGGGTCTGCAACAATTAGTGCTTTTGCAATTCCGTGGCGGATTGCGTCGGCTTGGCCGTGTTTTCCGCCGCTGGCAACTTTCACTGAAATGTCCCAGTCGCCTGCTGTTTTTGTTAGTTCAAGAGGTGTTTGGAGGATGTCTACTAGGTCTTGAGTTCCTAGATATTCTTTTGCGTCTTTCTCGTTAATGACGATTCGGCCGGTTCCTTTATATAGTCGGACACGTGCGACTGAAGTCTTTCGTTTTCCATTTGCGTAAAAATATGTTCCGGAGAAGGTCATTATTTAAGAGTTAAGGGCTTAGGATTTTGGCTTGCGTGTGGATGTTCTGGGCCTGCGTAAACGTGAAGTTTTCCAAGGATTATTTTTTTGAGACGATTTCTAGAGATCATGCCTGCAACTGCTTTTTCTACGATTCGTTCTGGGTGTTCAGCTCTCATTTTGGAGAGAGGTTTCTCTTTTAGTGCGCCTGGGTATCCAGAATGAGTGTAGTACATTTTTTGGCTTTCTTTTTGTCCAGTGAGGACTACTTTTTCTGCGTTTACAACAATGACGTTGTCTCCACAGTCTACTGAGGGATGCCAGTTTGGCTTGTTTTTCCCTCTAAGGATTACAGCAACTTCAGTTGCAAGTTTTCCGAGGATTAGCCCCTTGGCATCAATGATGTGCCAGGCACGGTCTTTCCTTACATCTTCGAGTTTTGGGTGATGTGTTTTCATAGTAAACTTATTTGAACCATTTCTGCGGCGTCGCCTGCGCGATTTCCGAGTTTTACAATACGTGTGTAGCCACCAGTTCTGTCCTTGTAACGGTCTTTTAGAACTTCCATTAGTTTCTTGCTGGCTTTGTCATCAAGGACTACTTGTCCAATTTGACGAATGGCCATGACGGGATCTTTTTTCTTTGCTTTGCTGATTAAATCCTCAACAATTGGTTGAACTTGTTTTGCTCTTGCTTGAGTAGTTTTCACCTTTTCGAAAAGAATGATTGATGTAGCAAGGCCACGCATTACAGCTAAGCGATGGTCGCGTTGCATATTCAGTGATTTTCTTTTTTTACGGTGTCTCATGGGGGTTTATTGTTAGGGGCCTGTGCGCCTTCGGCGCGGCCTATTCTTCGTCAGAAAGGGTTAATCCACGTTTTTCAAGTGCATCTCCTACTTCTGTTAATGCTTTCTTACCGAATCCTCGCAAGTTGGCGAGTTTAGATTCGGTGCACTTGGTCAATTGTTCAATGGATCCAATTTCTCCGTTGATCAATGAGTTCAAAGTTCTTGGTGATAGGCCGAGAATTTCGATTGGTGTGTATGACTCTTGTTTAGGTTTAGCGTTTTCTTCTTCTTCTTTGGCTTTTGCTGCAATCTTTTCAAAGTCGCTCATGAATTCAGGCTCAACTTGTTCGTCGTCTCTGTTGAAGATGTTGAAGTAAGACTCAAGAACTCCTGCTGCAAACTTCATTGCATCCTCAGGTGTAAGTGAGCCGTTGGTCTTGATTTCCATCTGTAGTTTATCCAGGTCGGTTTTTTGTCCAACACGGGTGTTATCAACGGTGTAGTGAATCTTTTTGAGTGGAGAATAGACAGCATCGACTTCAATCATTTCTGCGTCGTCGTCGCTCTTTTCACCAATCACAACAGTTCTATATCCAACTCCTTTTTGAATTCGGAGTTGCATGTCTAGATTTCCACCTTTTTCTAAAGTGGTGATGTACAGATCCGGATTGTGAACACTTACTCCGGTTGGAGTTTCGATATCTTTTGCTGTTACTACGCCAGGTTTCTTTTTCTTAAGTGTTAGTACAACCGCTTCATTCAAATCTGTTGAAACTGCTAGTTGTTTTAGATTTAACATCATGTCCAGAACGCTGTCCTTCATTCCTTTGAGGACAGTGTATTCGTGAGAAACACCTTTTACTTTAACTCCGGTTACAGCTGCACCTGGTAAGCTGGAAAGCATGGTGCGACGCAGTGCATTACCCACGGTTGTTCCATAACCTTGAGGTAAAGGACTGATAGTGAACGTGGAATGGAAGTCTCCTATTTTAACTTCAGTTATCTTAGGAAGACCGATTTCTTCTTGAATGATATGCATAAGAAGAGTGTGGTTATGGGTTTACTTGGAATAGAACTCAATAATCAAATGAGTCTCTATGAGTTTGTCGAGATCTTGTTCCTCAGGGAGGGCTGAGACCTCAGTTTTAAGACTTTTTTGTTCTGATTTTAGCCAACGAGCATGATCGAAAGTTTTGTCTTCCAGAATGGAAGTGAATAGAGGGCTCGTTTTGGATTTGTCACGTACGGTAATAACATCACCTTCTCTTATTTGGATTGATGGTATGCTTACACGACGACCATTCAGTGTAAACAAACCGTGATTTACCATTTGTCTGGCCTGCGAGCGTGTTTTAGCAAAGCCAGCGCGATAAATTGCGTTATCAAGTCTTCGTTCGAGAAGTTGAAGTAATGCTACACCAGTTGTTTCCTCTTGGCCGGCTGCTTTCTTGTAGTAGTTTCTGAGCTGACGTTCAGTGATTCCGTACATAAAGCGTAGTTTCTGTTTTTCCAGAAGCTGCTTTTTATATTCGGAAGCTTTTCCGCGACGGCCATGTCCATGCATTCCTGGTGGAGTTGGCCTTTTTTCAAGAAGTTTATCGTATTTTTCGGAACCAAATATATTGGTGCCGAAGCGTCTTACAAGTCGTCCTTTTGGTCCAGTGTATCGAGACATAGTATCTTTATTGTTAGAAGGTTGGAAACTAGGTTTTTAACCTGTTTCCAATGTTATACCCTACGAGTTCTAGGTTTGCGGCACCCGTTGTGTGGGATTGGCGTAGTATCGAAAATTGATTTGATTGCAATTCCTTGTGCGATTAATCCGCGAAGTGCTTGTTCTCGGCCGTGTCCAACGCCAGTGACGTAGACATCTCCTTTTTCAAATCCGTAAGCTTTGGCTTTTTCTGCTGCGGATTCTGCTGCCATTTGTGCTGCATAAGGAGTGGATTTTTTTGATCCTTTGAATCCGGCTGCGCCGGCTGTTGACCAAGCTAAAGTGCGTCCTTCGTTGTCTGTGAATGTGATGATTGTGTTGTTGAATCCGGCTTTCACGTAGATCCGACCTGAAGTGACTGTCTTTCTTTTGCTTCGACGTACAGTTTTTGGCTTTTCTTCAGGAGCCACGGCAGCTTCTTCAGTTTTGGGATCTGATTTTTTGTCGTCTTTAGTCATTGATTATTTTTTAAGTTCTTTACGTTTACCACTACCCATGGTTTGTTTCTTTCCGCGTTTTGTGCGGGCGTTGGTCTTTGTTTTTTGTCCGCGAACGGGTAGACGTCTACGATGTCTGAATCCGCGGTAAGACCCGATGTCTTGGAGTCTCTTAACGTCCATCTGTGTTTTTCTCCGGAGGTCACCTTCTGTTCTTAGTTTTGTTAATGCTTCACGGAGTTTAGCCAGGTCGTTTTCTGTTAAGTCTTTAACTTTTACGTCTAAGTGAATGTTCAGTTCTTTCAGGATGCTTTTGGATAGGCTTTGTCCTACACCATGGATATAGGTGAGGCCTATTTCTACTCTTTTATTTTCCGGTATTAGTACTCCGCAGAGACGTACTGCCATAGTTCTTGGGTTATCTAGCCTTGACGTTGTTTGTGTCTAGGGTTTTTACATATAATGCGATTCACCCCTTTGCGACGGATTCTTCTGCACTTGTCACAGATTTTTCGTACTGATGCTCTAACTTTCATTTTCTTCAGTGGGGTTAGGTTCCGCTTCTTCTTCAGGGACTTCAATCTTTGGCACGTGACCCTTCTTGTGTCTGAATACAATACGTCCCTTATAGAGATCGTAAGGAGTCAGCTCAACCGTGACCGCATCTCCAGGGAGGATTCGAATGTAATTGATTCTCATCTTGCCCGAGAGGTGACAAAGCACTTCGTGGTCGGTTGGGTAGTTTGGGTCGTCCAGTCTGACTTGGAACGTCGTATTAGGTAGGCATTCTTTGACGATTCCTTGGACTTGGATGACTTGTTTTGCCATAAATTTTAAGCGGCCAAATAAGCTGTTTCTAACCTGATGAGGTCAGATTAAGCTCGTGAATTTTACATGTCCAGGTAGACAAATGCAAGAGAATTTTAAAAATGGGTTGACGGAAGGGGTTTTGCTGTTAAAATAGATGACTAATAACAGATTTGTTTTATGAGATTGGAGGCGTCAATACGGGCAAGAGATATGGTTGTTCGGGAAACGGAACAACTTCGGCAAGCACCTGAACGGGAATCTATACTTAGATTATTGTCTTCAGGGGCTTTGGGAGATGTGAGTGAGGTTGATAGTGATGAAGTTAAGGCGATAAGATTAGCATTTCATGATGGTGCGCAAGGTATTCATCGATTGTTAAAAGATTTTATGTCTAATGTAGTTGGGCCATTATGGGGAGTAGAGCAAATACGTGAGGAGTCTGATCCTGCTGGGGGGACTTATCTTGGTAATGATGGAAAAGTTTTGTTTGTTGGGAGTAGATCTACAGATTTTCTTGAAAGGAGAAGGGAAGGGAGACTTGATCAGCCTGCACAAGTTACTATGAGTGGGGCTTGGAGAACGAGTTCTAAATTGCTTGTTGGTACAGCTGTACATACAGTTACAGAGTTAGAGGGGGGCAAGTTGGAAATTGTGGAGCAAAATCGAGGTTATTCTTTGGCTGAGAGAGGGGGACGTTTGTTAGGTCCTATTGTGTATTTTTCAAAATTGCATGGAAGAGTTTTGCAGGCTACTGGGAGTACGACTTCTTGGCGAGAGTTGTGTCAGGTTTTTCCTCATCATGAGTTTAAGGCGGTGGTAGTTAGGAATGGGGATACGGGGGAGAAAAGGCTTGAAGTTAGGAGGCAAGTTATTACGGAGGAAATGTTGCAACAGCTTGAGGGTTGAGTTTGGTTTGTGTGCTTGAGGGATCTGATGTATATTTCCTCCGCATTTTTCTCACGCTCGGATGCTGGATATCAAAGAAATTCTCGGTCTCAAGAAGAAAAAAGGAAAGTCGAAAAAGACGAAAGTAACCAAGTTTCATGTGCTTGTTGCAGGGGCTTTGGGCTTGATTGTTATATTTTTGTTTGTGCAGATGGTGCAGTTTGTAGAGATGAGGCATGAATTGAAATTTATTGATTTACTTGAGGCGAATAATGCGCAGGTGATTCAGGAGATGAGTCAGGCTAAGGATTTTTTGACTAGTTTTGGTGGGGATTTGAATCAGATTCGGGAGTATTTGTTGCTGCCAACTACAGATTATGATTTTGGGGATTTGGGTGAAGTTGATGAGGAAGCGACTGAGGAAGATGATCTGACCACACTGGTTTTCACTTTTATTGATCGATTGGGGGAGTATGAGGAGAAGAAGGAGCTTTATGCTGCGAATTTGGCTGGGATTACGGAATTTTTTGCGGATCCGGCTTGGGGGGAGAATTTCTTATTCGTTGAAGGATTTACGGTTTATGATGATCAATTGGAAGGCATGGATGTTTTGGATTTGGCTTTGGATTTGGATGGTACGTTTACAGTCGGGGTTTATACTGGGGAGATGGAATTTGTGGATGATGAAGATTTGGAAGAGGTAAAGCTGGAATTACAGGCATTTATTGATGGGATTGAGGAGCATAGGAATTTGATACGGGATGTGAATGAGAATCGGACTTTTATTTCTGCGACTGCGTTATTAGATGTTGATGTACAAAGTTTGATGGTGGAAAAAGGGATGAGCGTTTCAGATGAGCAGGAAGATGTGGATGCTTATTATTATGAATTCAAGAATAGTGATGGGACTGTTGTTTCTGAGATTAGGATTTATAAGAATGGGACTATGACAGTAGATGGGATTGAGGCTTTGAAGGAGATTTTGGGGGCTGTGGATGCGCGGACTGCTCTTGAGAAGTTGGTGGATGAGAATCAGGCTGAGCTTCAAGAAGTGATGTTGGATGAGGCTTTTGCGGCTGCACTTGAACAAGCGGGCTTTAGTGTTGGGGAAGTGATTGATACAGAAGAAAGGATCTCATATCCGATTTTGGATGGGGATGGTGTAGTTGTTAGGGTTTTGTATTTAGATAAAGTGAGTGGTGAGGTTCGTGTGGAGATGCCAGAGGATGGTAGCTCGGAGACGCTGTCAGCGGCTATTGAAGGCTTGGATATTTCGTCGAGTAAAAAAAAACTTTGGATTTGCCAGACTCACTGCCTGAGTATGGTGATTTAACAGATCCTGGGGATGATTTGACGGTTTTGTTGATGGGGAAAAATGGTAGTAATGTGGATACCATTATGTTTGCGTATGTGGATGTGGATTCGCGGAAGGTTACGCTGGTTTCTGTGCCGCGGGATTTGTATGTGAATGGGAGGAAAATTAATAGCGTGTATGCAGATTATGGGGTTTATGAACAGGTGCGGTGGGTTGAGGAGGTGATTGGTTACAAGATTGATAAGTTTGTATTGATCGATATGTTGGTGTTTCGGGATGTTGTAGATGCGATGGGTGGAGTTGATATTGTGCTTGAAGAGCCGCTGATTGATCCGACCTATAAAGTTTGTGAGGATGGGGTTTGTTCAACTTTGTATTATGAAGAGGGTGAGCATCATTTGGATGGGACGGCGGCTTTGCGGGTGGCTAGGTCTCGGTATACGAGTTCAGATTATGCGCGGGCTGCGCGGCAGCAGTTGATTTTGGAGGGGATTCAGAATAAAGCGCAGAGTCTTGGTTTGGGGGATGCGAGTACGGTGATGTCTTTGATTTCGACGATGATTGATTCTACGGATACGGATATCAGTTTGGATGAGGCGATAAGATATTATTTTGCTTATCAGAGTTTTTGGATAAATCGGGGGTATGTGCTTTCAAGTGGGAATGTGCTGGCAAGTGTGAAGGTGCCTGTGAATTACACGACGTCACTTACTGTTGAAGAGTGTATTGATGAAAACAATCCTTCAACTTGTGAAGAGACGTATGCAATTTACACCTTGAGTCCGCGGGATGGGGACTGGGATGTGATTAGGTGGTATGTGGCGAGTTTGCTGGAGTGATGTTTAACGCATTACTTTCCACTGGCCTCTTATGAATTGTTGTTGGCCTGTTCCTGTGAAGACGACACTAGAGGCTAAACCGCTTGGGGTTTTAAAAGTGTACCTGTTAACTTGTTCACCTTCTCCATTGAGAACTTTAACATCTACGTCTATAGGGAAGTCAGGTTGATCTTCAGCAACTTCACATAGGACGAATGTATGATCTCCGTCAGTTTCTGTTATTACCTCTTGAATATTTTCTCTGCCTAGACCTGCTAAATTGGCGATTTCAGCGAGTGCTGCTTCTGTGTCTTCATAAACTTGAGGTTTTGAACGTTCTTCAGGAGCTCTTTGCATTCTGCTTCGCAAGCTCAAATCGTGAGGTGTTAAAGGTGGTGGGTTAGCCATGTTGTTTTGTTAAAAATAGGAGGCAACTATAGCAAAAAACACACAAGTGTCAAGAGGTGGATAGAGTTTTGCACAAAAAATTCAGGGAAATGTCAGGTGGAGTTGTGTTAGTGATTAAGAATGAATTTATATTTGTTCTTATGTGGTACTTATATTTAGATGAATCTGGAGATTTGGGTTTTGATTTTATTAACAAAAAGCCATCGAAGTTTTTTACTATTTCAATTCTTGCTTTAAGCAGTCAGTTGGCTAATCGACAACTTATAAATGCTGTGAAAAAGACTTTACGAAGAAAATTAAACCGCAAGAGGAATAAAAAGAGAATTGTTCACGAATTAAAGGGGTCGTCTACCACTTTTGCGGTGAAAGAGTATTTTTATAGTCAGGTGAAAGAGATTAAGTTTGGAATCTACAGCATAACGCTCAATAAAAAGCGAGTATATGAACAGTTGAGTAAAGAAAAAGATCGTGTTTACAATTTTATTGCCAGGAAGGTTTTAGATCAAATTCCGTTTGAATTATCTGGTGGGACTAGGATTAAATTGGTTGTTGATAAATCCAAAGGGAAGTTAGGGATTAGGGAGTTTAATAAATATGTTGAAAAACAATTGGGTGCCAGGATAGATCCAAAGACGCCTCTTGATATTTATCATTGGGATTCTCAAAACACACCTGGTTTGCAGGCTGCTGATCTTTTCACGTGGGGAATTTATCAGAAATATGAGAAAGGGAAACGGGATTGGTTTAAACTTTTTGAAGAGAAGATTAACTTTGATGACTTGTATTTGCCATAAAAAAGAGTGAACCTTGTGAGTTTGGGATGTCTCGGCTGTGGCCAACCAGATGGATGGGAACACCGAGAACAACTTACATAGGATTTACCACTCTCGTCTTCATTATAGATTATTTGACAGTTTCTTTCAAGGAATTTTCTTTTCTGAGGACGACTAGGCTTCCTATTATTCCAATGAGGAATGTTATTGGGGCTACGAGTAGGGAAATGAGGAAGAAGCTTCCGTGTAGGATTTCAAAGAATAGGTGGAGGCTTGAGAAAGCTATACCCAGGGCGTAGAACAGGTTGTGGAGGATGGTGCCGGCTAGGGGGGCGATGGCTGAGATTCCGGTTAGCATTAAAAATAGTTTTAGTTTGCCGTGTTCTTTTCTGGAGATGACTATGAGGATGATGCCTAGAATGAGAAATATTAATCCTAGAATTCCGGCTACGAAGAAAAAAGTTCTGTGAATGTCTTCTGGGAAAGGGATTATGAAGAAGGCTACTAGGAGAATGAAGATTGTTATTTGGGCGTAGAGGATATTTTTCATTTTGCGATTGCGTGAATGCTAACTTTTACTAGTGCAGCTTTTGTTGTGACAGCTTCAAATGGGACTCCGCTGTTGAGGTCAGTTTCTAGTTTTGGGGCTGTATGTTCTGTTTTGTTAAAAGGCATGATGATGCGGTCTTCCAAAGCTACGACAACAGTACTTGGACTTTGCGGTGAATTTATTAAATGAGCAGGCCATCCGTCTGGGTTGCTGTCCCATTCTGAGCCTAGGTCGAGTTGAAAATCTAATTCATCTTGTTCAAGTGAAATTTCTGTGTCGTTTAGTCTTTTCAGTTCTTGCAGTTCGGTTGGGCTGATGGCTCTATAAAGTGTTACTGTTTCACGCATTTTTTTAGAGTGTTTGTCCGCCAGGGCGGAGAGTGAGAACTTCAAAGCCGGATTCTGTGACTAGGACAGTGTGTTCGTGTTGGCAGGCGAGGGAATCGTCCTTTGTGATTATGGTCCAGCCGTCTTTGAGGGTGCGGATTTTTGGGTCGCCCATTGTGATGATTGGTTCCAGGGCGAAAGTCATGCCGGGTTGGAGGACTTCTCCGGTGCCGGGTTCGTCGTCATTTGGTATTACGGGATCTTCATGGAGTTTGTGGCCTACGCCGTGTCCGGTTAGTTCTTCAACAATTGAGTAGCCGGCTGATTTTACGGTTTGGCCAATTGCGTGGCTGATGTCTCCAAAGCGGATGCCTGGTCTGACCATGTTGATTCCGGCCCAAAGTGCACGGATACAAGTTTTTACAAATTCATAAGTTTCTGGGGCAGTTTCACCGACTATTGTTGCTACGGCTGAGTCTGTTATTAGATCGTTGTGAACCAGGCCGCAATCTATTGAAATGATGTCACCTTCTTTTAAAGGTTTGTCATTTGGAATAGTGTGAACTACCTGGTTATTGACTGAAGTGCAGAGAATTGCTGGGTATCCGTGGTAGCCTTTGAAAGCTGGTATGACTTTGTATTTTTTAAATAGTTCTTCAGCTTTTTTTTCCAGATCTAGAGTGGTGATTCCAGGCTCAACCATTGCAATTAAGGCATACAAAATCTTGCCCAAGATTTCTCCTCCTTCCTGCATGGAGCTAATTTCTTCCTGAGTCTTAATTATTATAGACATGAGAAGTGAGGTTTAAGAACCTCTAAGGAATCTTGTGTAACGTCTTCAATGGATTGTTCTCCGTTTACGGTGATCATCTGGTCGCGTTTTTCGTAGTTGTTGATTACTGGGACGGTTTTGTCCAAGAAGGTATCTATTCTAGTTCGGATTGCGTCTGGGGTGTCGTCGCGGCGAGTAATTAAATTTCCATCGCAAGCTTCACATGTGTCTTTGTCGTAGAAGGCTGGGTAAGTTGCCTTACATTTTTCACAAAGTCGACGAGTGGTTAGTCGTTTCAAAGCTTCTTCTTCTGAGATTTTAATGTTTAGACCCATGAAATCGCGATCTTCTTTCTCAAGTAATTTGTCGAATTCGATTTGTTGTTCTTCGCTACGAGGAATGCCATCAAAAAGTGCATATTGTCCGTGAGGAAGTTTGTGTAGGAAATCTTCAATGATTTCCATTACAATATTTGTTGATACGAGTTGTCCTGATTCAATGATGTTTTTTACTTTTTGGCCGAGTTCACTGTCTTCATTTGCAAGACGGCGAAGTTCTGCGCCAGTTTCAAAAACTGCTAGATCGTAACGGCCGGAAATGAATTTGCTTTGGGTTCCTTTGCCGGAGCCTTGCATGCCGAATAATATAAGATCCATGATTTAACCTTTATAAAATCGGTCGTAGTGGTGCATGAGGAGTTCAGAGTTGATCTTTCTGATAAGATCAAGGATTACACCAACGATAATAATGATACCTGCTCCACTGACGATCATTGGGACGGAGCCCACGCTTAGTCCGGTGAAGATGATTTGTAAAACGATTGGGAAAACTGCAATTGCACCGATCATACTACCTCCAAAGAGGTTCATTCGGTTGGAAACTTTTGCCAGATATTCTGCCGTTTCTTTTCCTGGGCGTAGACCTGGGACAAAGCCACCGCGTTTTTGGATGTTGTCTGCGACTTGATCGGTGTTGAAAGTGATTCCGACGTAGAAATATGTGAATCCAATTACGAGTAGGAAGTATACTAGGATATAGAGCCAGCTTTGTGCTGTGAAGTTTGAGTTGATCCAGTTACCGATGTTTTGTACCCATAAAGAGTCTGCGTAGGCCAAGAATTGGCCAACAATTGAAGGGAAGGTGACCAGGGATACTGCAAAGATGATGGGGATCATTCCGGCTTGGTTCACGCGAATTGGCAGGAAGGATTGTTCTGCTTTTGCTCCGCTGCGGCGGCCTGCGTATGTGACGGGGATGCGCCGCTGGCCTTCCGTAAATAGGACTACAACCAGAGTTAGGATCAATGTGATTAGAAGGATCGCTACGAATGGTAGCAGACGTTCAGGTTCGCTTGAGGCAAGTTTCAAGGTTGGTCCAGCAATACTTGGGACTGCAGCCAGGATGCTTGCAAGAATCATGATTGAGATTCCATTTCCAATTCCTTTTTCAGTTATTATTTCACCAAGCCACATGAGCACCACTGTACCTGCTGATACAATTAACATGATTGGTAGGATTACAGTTGGGTCTGTGATGTCTGAGATGATTGGTACTTGCGCTTGTGCGTTGATAAGCGCGATCATTCCGTATGATTGTAGGAACGCGAGTGGGAAGGTGAGCCAGCGTGTGTATCTGTTGATTTTTTGTCTTCCTTGTTGGCCTTCTTTTGAGATTTCTTCAATTCGTGGGACGATTACGGTCAAGAGCTGCATGATGATTGAGGCATTGATGTATGGAGAAAGTCCCATCAGTACGATGGAGAAATTTTCTGCGCTTCCACCAGTTAACATGCTAAAGGCTCCGAGTAATGCGTTTTGGTCAAATACATGTTGTAGTGCTGCTCGGTCGACTCCAGGGATTGTGATATGGGTCATGAGTCTGTAAAGAACCACAATACCGGTTGTGAAAAGTATCTTTCTTCTAAGATTTTCTGAGTGCCAGATTTGTTTTAAATACTTGAGCATGGATGTGGATTAAGATTCCTTCAGTAGTGTAAGCTTTCCACCAGCTTTTTCAACTTTTTTTACTGCGCTTTCTGAGGCAAGGTCTGCTGTGATGGATAGTTTCACCTTTAAATCGCCGGTTCCTAGTAATTTAATTTTAGCTTCTTTTTTGAGAAGTCCTTTTTCAACTAGTGTTTTTGAGTCTACGGTTTCGCCGTCTTTGTAGAATTTGTCTAATTTCCCGACGTTTAATGCAAAGTAGGTGATTTTATTTGGGTTCTTGAAACCTTTTAATTTTGGCATACGGCGGAGTAGGGGGGTTTGTCCTCCTTCAAATCCTGGGCGGACACCGCCGCCTGATCTGGAATTCTGTCCAGTTCTTCCGCGGCCTGCGTATGTTCCATGTGGTCCACCGCGACCGATGCGCTTTCTGGATTTTTTACTGCCGATAGTTGGTTTGATAGTGTTTTGTTGCATTATTCAGATTTTTTAGATGTCATTTTTCTTTTTCCTGCTTCAGCCATTTCTTTTGCGTCTTTCTTTGAGATCTTTTTCACGTCTGGTGCTGCTTTATCTACAGGTGCTTTTTTAGATTTCTCTAGGTCAGTTTCTAGTTCAGGTCTGAGCCGAAGTTTTTCAAGGGCTTTGAAAGTGGCTTTTGTTGTGTTTAGTTTGTTATTTGATCCTAAAGACTTTGAAAGTACGTTTCTGACTCCTGCGAGATCAAGCATTTTTCGTACTGCTCCGCCGGCAATGATACCTGTACCGCGACCGGCAGGTTTTAATAAGACTTTTGCAGCTTTGAATTTAATTTGGACAGTGTGAGGGATAGTTCCGTTGTAAATTGGTACGTTGATTAACTTGGTTTTTGCCTTTGATACTGCTTTTTGGATTGCTAGTTGGACTTCAGTAGATTTTCCAATTCCGTATGCAACACGGCCCTTTTTGTCTCCAATTACGACTGTTGCACGGAATCTAAGACGACGACCACCTTTAACCACACGAGTTACGCGATCTATTTGGATCACTTCTTCTTCGAACTCTTTTGGTTCTCTTTTCTTCTGGAATTTTTTTCTTGGGGGTCTTGCCATGGGAACTTTTTGGTTAGAATACTAGGCCGGCTTCACGTGCGCCTTCAGCAAGGGCTTTAACGCGGCCGTGATATTTGTAGCCATTGCGATCGAAAACACAGGTTTCAATGCCAGCTTTTTTTGCTTTTTCAGCGAGATCTTTTCCGACTGCTTGAGCACGTTCTACTTTAGTGCCTTTTTTGGCTTTGATGTCGTGTGCAGCAGCTAGTGTTGAGCCGCTTGTGTCGTCGATTAGTTGAGCGTAAATGTACTTAAGACTTCTGAAAACGATCAATCTTGGGCGTTCTTTTGAGCCAGACATGCGTGCTGTTACACGAGCGTGTCTTCGCTGTCTTTGTGCGGTTTTTTTGAATGGTTTCTTCATGGTTTAGTTTGGTTAGGCCTCGGCTTTAGCTGCAGTTTTACCAGCTTTGCGGCGGACGTATTCGTCTATGTATCTGATTCCTTTCCCTTTGTAAGGTTCAGGTTTTCTGTATCCACGAATTTCTGATGCTACTTGGCCAACTTGTTGTTTGTTGATCCCTGAAATGATTAGGACGTTCTTTTTCTCTTCATCCATTTTGAATTCGATTCCTTCTGGTTGTAGGTATTCAATTGGGTGTGAAAAGCCAAGATTTAAAACGAGTTTCTTACCTTGGATTTGTGCCCTGTAACCAACGCCGTTGATCTCGAGTTTTTTTGAGTAGCCCTCTGTTACGCCGGTAACCATGTTTTGAAGAAGGGCACGTACAAGTCCGTGCATTGCGCGTTTTTCACGTTCTTCTCCATCACGGATAACATTAATTTCGCTTTCGCTTATTTCAATTTTAACGAGAGTGTTTGGTTTGTATTTAAGTTCTCCCTTTGGACCTTTAACAATTACGGTTCCATCGCTTTCCTGTGTCACGGTGACACCTGCGGGGATTACTACGGGTTGTTTTCCAATTCTAGACATTATTTAGTTTTTTTAGTTAGGTCGGAAACTAGGTTTTTAACCTGTTTCCGATGGTTAGTAAACTTCACAAAGATATTCGCCTCCGACTTTTTCTTTTCGTGCCTTGTCTCCGCTCATTACACCTTTTGGGGTGGAGATGATGGAAAGGCCGAGGCCTTCAAGGACTCGAGGGATTTCTCTGGATTTTAAGTAGATTCTTTGGCCGGGTTTGCTGATTCTCTTCAAGTGAAGGTCAGTTTTGTTGTCGTAAAGTTCAATCATTAGCTCTTTTTCTACGCCTTCACCAACTGCTTTTGAATCGAGAATGTAACCGTGTTCTTTGAGCACTTCCGCAATTGATTCCTTAAGTTTGGAATACGGTGCGTGTACCAAAGTTTTCTGCGCACGTGTCGCATTTCGGATTCTTGTTAGAAGGTCGGCGATTGGGTCTGTTACAGTCATATGAGTTGGTTCTTAATTAAGTTCTTAATTATGGATTAGGTAGGGAACAGTTGGAAACTGGGACTCTGTCCCGTTTCCAATGGTTACCAGGAAGATTTCTTAACCCCCATGAGTTCTCCCTTGCGGGCGAGTTCTCGGAAGCAAATTCTGCAGAGATCGAACTTACGCATGTATCCATGTGGTCGTCCGCATTTGTTACATCTGTTATAAGTTCTTACAGCTTGTTTTGGCTTAGGGTCTATGCCCAGCTCTTGTCTGTGTTTAACAGCTTTCTGTCTCTTTCGTGTTTTGCTAACGAGGGATTTTTTAGCCATGTTTAAGGTTAAGATTCTTTAGTTTTTGCTTCGACTTCATCCTTGAAAGGGAAGCCAAGAGCTTTGAGCAATAAATATGCTTCGTGGTCATTTTCTGCAGTTGTGCAGATGTTCACTTGTAGTCCGTGGGCTTTTGGCAGCTTTTCATGATCGACTTCTGGGAAAATTGTGCAATCTTTTATCCCGAGGCAGTAATTTCCTTTTCTGTCGAAACCTTTAACTGAGATTCCGCGGAAATCACGTACGCGGGGGAGGGCAATGTTTACGAGCCTATCTACAAAGTCGTACATTCTTTGTCCTCTCAAGGTTACGCTTAGTCCAACTGGCATTCCTTTTCTTAATTTGAAGTTTGAAACTGCGAGTCGTGCTTTTCTGAGTTTTGGCTTTTGTCCGGTTATTTCAGATACGCTGTTCTCATATCCGCTGTAGTCTTTGTTACCACTTGTGACTTCACTTCCAATCCCAACGTTCACACTAACTTTTAGAAGTTTTGGAAGGGAGTGAAGGTTCTTTTTATCTAGCTCTTTACAGAGCATTTTGACGACTTCTTTTTCGAATTTTTCTTGGAGTTGTGCTTTCATTTATATAACGGTTTTACTATTTTTAGAGATACGTTCTTTTTTGGAAGGGCCTTGCGCCTTCGGCGCGGCCTGATACCCGATCCGGCTGCGCTTCTTTGTCTTTGGGTCGACTAGCATTACGTTTGAGGCCTGAATTGGAGCTTCAAATGTAATTTTTTGCCCTGGTCGATCCTTGGTTTTCTTCATGTGTCTTGTGATTTTGTTCACATCTTTAACTACTACTTTGTTTGATTTTGGTAGGGTTCGCATAATCTCTCCGGTTTTACCCTTGTTTTTTCCAGTGATTACTACGACAGTGTCTCCTTTTTTGATCTTCATTGTTAAAGTACTTCAGGGGCTAAAGATATGATTTTTTGGTATCCGTGGTCACGGAGTTCTCTTGCTACTGGTCCAAACACACGGGTTCCTCTTGGTTGTCCGTCTTTGTTTACGATTACTACAGCGTTTTCGTCGAATTTGATGCATGATCCGTCTTTTCTTCTTAAGTTTTTATTCATTCTTACGATTACGGCACGTTGGATGCTCTTTTTCTTTACTGCACCACGAGGTGTAGCTTTTTTTACGCTGACTACTATTTCGTCACCGATTCTTGCATAACGACGTTTTGATCCACCGAGGACTTTGATACACATTACCTCTTTGGCTCCGCTGTTATCTGCAACCGATAATATTGTTTGTGCTTGAATCATTGCTCTTTTTTGTTAGATTGGCCTTCGCTTTGCTGCGGCCTGGTTGTAAATCTTTTGAGTTTTGAGATTGGTTTTGTTTCATAGACTTCAACTTTGTCTCCTACTTTGTACTCATCTTTTTCATCATGTGCGTGGAACTTGTTGGTTACACGGAATCTCTTCTTGTATTTTGAATGTTGCCTGTAAGTGTGGACTTCAACCACGATGGTTTTGTTCCCTGATTTTGAGACAACTATGCCTTTTTTACTTCTCATCTTTAGTAGGTTGGTTATTAAAGGTATTAATGCGAGCTACTTGTGTTTTTAGTTTGTTGATCATATCTGATTTCTTGTCTTCATTTGTTCGGACGCGCAGTTTTTGATGACCGAGGGCTGCGAGCGTTTTAGCGAGCAGCTCTGTGCGATCTTCTGCACTCATCTTTTTTAGGTCTGCTTTTGCATGAATTTTTACGTCTGCCATTATACTTCGTTAGTTACAAATTTAGTTTTGATAGGGAGTTTTCTTGCTGCACGTTTCAATGCTTCACGTGCGAGGCTTTCGTCGATACCATCCATTTCAAATATGATTACGCCTGGTCTAACTAGTGCTGTGTATCTGTCCACGGTTCCTTTCCCTGATCCCATCGGTACTTCAGCTGATTTTTCAGTGATTGGTTTGTGTGGGAATACGCGGATCCAGATCTTTCCGCCACGTTTAACGTGACGAGTCATTGCACGACGAGCAGCTTCGATTTGTCTGGAAGTTAGTTCTTTTGTTCCCAAGGCTTTTAAACCATAGCTTCCGAAGGCCAAACGGCTGCCGCCTTTGGCCTGGCCTTTGAAGGTACCTCGCAGTCTATGCCATTTCCGAAATTTCATTTTCTTAGGCAGAAGCATCTTTCTTCGATTGGTTAAAAACTAGGCCTCGGTTTATCCATACTTTAACGCCGATCACACCATAAGTGGTGCGTGCGTTGTAAGCTGCATAATCGATGTCGGCACGGAAAGTATGAAGAGGGATTTGACCTTCAGCGTAGAATTCGTTTCTGGCGATTTCTACACCGTTTAGTCGACCGCCTATGCGGATCTTAATACCTTTCGCGCCGGCTTCTATTCCTTTTTTGACAGCCATTTTGGCTGCACGGCGATATGAAACACGTCTTTCAATTTGCATTGCAACGTTCTCTGCGACGAGAAGTGCAACAAGTTCTGGCTTCTTAACTTCTTTGACGTTCAATGTGAATTTATGTCCGAATTTCTTTTCCAGTTCGTCTTTGAGACCTTCAACTCCGGCACCTTGGCGACCGATGATCACACCTGGTTTAGCTGAGTGAATGTTTAATGTGATGTCTTTTGCATTTCTTTGAAGTTCAACTTTTGCGACCCCACAGTCTGGAAGTTTTTTTGCTACAAATTCGCGGATTTTCAAGTCTTCATTTAAGACTTTTGCATAATTCCTCTTGTTAGCGTACCAACTGGAATCCCATGTTTTGATGATTCCTGTACGCATTCCGACTGGATCTACTTTACTTCCCATAGTTATTTCTTGTTAGAGGGTTTAGGGGTTTCTTTTTTTGTAGACTCCTTCGCCTTTGGCTCAGGAGTGGCTTGGACGTCTACCAGAACTGTTATGTGAGATGTTCTTTTTAGACGTGGGTGCATTCGTCCTCGTGATATTGATACGCTTCTTTTGTAAGTTGGTCCTTTTGTAACTAGAATTTCTTTGATATAGAGTCTGTCGCGTTTTTGTTTGAAATTGGTTTCTGCGTTTGCGGCTGCTGATGCGATTACTTTGTAAAGGATGTCTGCAGCTTTTTTTGGTGTGAATTTCAATTGATCGAGTGCATCACTTACCATTGCACCACGGACTAGTCCTGCGACTAGGTTTGCTTTCTTTGGAGAGATCCGGGTGTTTTTGAGTGTTGCTTTCATGGTTTAGCTGTTTAGGCGGTTGCTATTTTATTTTTAGCGTGGCCTCTGAATCTACGGGTTGGAGCGAATTCGCCGAGTCTGTGTCCAACCATGGTTTCTGTAATGAATACAGGGATGTGATCCTTTCCGTTGTGGACAGCAAATGTGTGTCCAACGAATTCAGGAGCAATTTGAGATCTTCGTGCCCAAGTCTTTATCACTCTTTTGCTGTCGCCCATCATTTGCACCTTTTTGAGGAGTTTTGCGTCGACGTATGGTCCTTTGTAATTGCTTCTTGCCATAGTTTATTGATTAGTGAGTTTGGCTATGTTTTGACCTTTGCGGTTTTTAACAATCCATTTGTTGTTCTCTTTGCGCTTTCTAGTTTTAACACCCAGGGCAGGTAATCCCCAAGGAGTTTTTGGATGTTTTAGTCCGATTGGGCTTCCACCTTCACCACCACCATGTGGGTGATCGCAGGGATTCATAGCTTTACCTCTGACTGTTGGTCTTTTACCTTTCCAGCGGCTTCGGCCAGCTTTTCCGACTGTTACGTTACCGTGATCAATATTTGAAACGCGGCCGATTGAGGCATAGCACTCTTTTGGTACAAAGCGCACTTCTCCAGATGGGAGCTCTACTTGAGCGTACTCTCCATCCAGGGAAACAAGCTTTGCAGCGCTACCTGCGGATTTTGCTAGTTGTCCTGAACCATTAAGATTTATTTGGACGTTATAGATTTCAAAGCTGACTGGAATAAATTTGAGCTGCATGCGGTTACCGGTTCTAGCCTTGGATCTTTTTGCTGATAGGATTTTGTCTCCAACATTGATACCTTCTGGTGCTAAGTGGTAACGATATTCACCGTCTTTATAACAGACCAGCATAATGAAGGCGCTTCTGTTTGGATCGTATTCAATGCTTTTTACTGTTGCTTCAATGTTGAGCTTGTTTGTTCGATTGAAATCGATTTCACGAATTTTTTTCTTGTTTCCACCACCTCTGTGACGAACGGAAATTGTTCCAGCATTTCGTCCTGCGTTTTGCTTTTTTCCTTTTGAAAGCTGTTTGCGAGGTTTCGCGGCAGTGACTTCCTCGTAGGTGAGGGAGGTCATCTGTCTTCTTCCCGGTGTTGTGCCTTTAATTTTTTTGACTGGCATTATTTCTTGGCTTTAGGTTTAGTGGTTTTTTTAGGTTTGGAAGAGGCTAATTTGCTGAGGTCTAATTTTTCTCCTGCTTTGAGCGTTACTATTGCTCGGCGGGAAAGTGGACGTTTTTGGACTAAGCTTCTATTCCGTCCGAATCTGTGTTTGGGGAGTCTTTTCAGCATGTTTACGCTTGCTACTTTCACTTTATATAGAGCTTTGAGTGCGTTTTTGACGTCTACTTTTGTTGCGTCTTTGTGGACTACAAATGTGTATTTATTTAGTCCAGTGTTTCTTACACTTTTCTCTGTCAGAACCGGTTTTATGAGTACTTGTGAGATGTTCATTTCAGGTCTTTAAGTGCTGTTTCTGTGAATAAAATGTTGTCGTATTTGAGTAGGTCTGCTGGGTTTAAGTATCCGCTAGTTATTGTTTTGGATTTTGCTAGATTTTTGGATGCTTGTCTGAGTGCTTTTTCTTCGCGGTTTACAACGACTAGAACGTTTCTTTCAACTGGCAGTTTGCTTACGAGTGTTGCGAAATCTTTGGTCTTTTCTGATTCAAATTTGTCTAGTGCGAGTACTTTTTCATTCTTGGCTTTGCTTGAGAGCAGTCCGTGTAGGGCTTTCTTCCTCATTTTCTTTGGCATCATTTTGCTGAAGTTTTGCCATTTTTTTGGGCCGAATGTCACTCCACCACCTTTCATGTGTGGAGCTCTGATTGTTCCTTGTCTTGCGCGTCCGGTTCCTTTTTGGCGGAAAGGTTTTCTTCCTCCACCACGTACGTCTGACCTATTTTTCACATGAGCGATTGGTCTTCTTGCGTTTGCTTGTTGATAGACCAGATACTCGTGGATTAGGCCTTCATTTGGCTCTACACCGAATATAGTTTTATTCAGAGTGATATCTCCTTTTTTCTCGCCTTTCTGATTGTAGAGTGTTGCTTTCATTATTTTCTGATTATTACGAGTGAGCCTTTAGCTCCGGCAACTGGACCTTTGATGCCAAGTAGGTTTTTTTCTTTGTCTACGTAGACAACTTCAACTCCTTCACGTGTTTTTGTGTCTCCTCCCATGCGTCCTGGCATTTTTTTACCTTTGTGGACGCGGGCTGGGCGGGCACATGCACCAATTGAACCAGGTTCTCTGTGATGGTGAGAACCGTGAGTTTCAGGGCCACGTGAGAAATTATGTCTTTTGATTACACCTTGGAAACCTTTACCTTTGCTTGTGCTGGTGATTTTGGCTTTGTCTCCAACTTCAAATAATTCCACAGTGACGTTTTCCCCAGTTTTCAAGGATTCATCTTCTGATATCCGGAACTCCTTGAGGTGACGCCATTTGCGATTTTTTGAAGGCTTTTTCAGCGCTTCGAACCCGAGGACTAGTGCCGGATATCCATCTTTCTCTTCTGTTTTTACCTGTACGACCTGGTTGGGTTCGCACTGGACAACAGTGAGAGGGATCACACGACCATCGTCTTGAATGAGACGAGTCATACCGATCTTTTTGCCGAGTATTCCTGGCATAATCTAGAGCTTTAAGAGGTTATTGGTCTTTGGTTCCTGACAGGAGCCGCTAACCTCATGAATAAGGTAAATGCCCGCAGATTCTACTGGGGGGGTAAGGGGAAGTCAAGGGGTTTTTTATCTTGAAATTGAGTTTGGCCGTTTCTTTGTGTTAGACTTTTTTCTCTTTATTTAGAAATATGAATTTAGAACACGTAAATTTTGTCAGAGAGCCGTTGTCGGACGCTTCTCATGCGGGGCCTGTTTTTGTGGATGGTGATAATCGATGGCATGAAGTTGTTGATTGTCCTGAATTGGATCCCCGGGATTGTGGGAGTGCAGATGCGATTGTTTTTCCCCAGGACCCTTTGCGTTATGCGGCTGCGACGGAACGCAATGTCAGTTGGGCTTTGGATAGCCTCCATTCTTCTTCTCTCCGAGAGACGTATAAGGTAGGGTATTCGGACTAGACGTTTTCTGGAGGTCAAATGGCTTGTGTAAGCCAAAAATCGGAGCTGGATTTACGCCCGGGCGTAAGTTGGTGGTTACTTTAATTTAAGGGTTGGTGTGTATGCGAAACCTTACTCCTTTTTCTTTGTTGCCTTCTTTTTGGCAGCAGGTTTTTTCTTTGCTGTGGTTTTCTTCTTCGCAGGAGCTTTCTTCTTTGCTGGTTTCTTTTTCGCAGGGGCTTTCTTTTTGGCAGCAGGTTTCTTCTTTTTGGCTAGCTCCTTCGGCTTCGCCTTCGGAGTGGGAGTGGGCATTGGCAGTTCTTCTTGTTCTGAACCGTCTTTTTCTTTTTTAGGTTCTTTATCCTTCTTTGCAGCCTCGGCTTTTTTCGCTTTTTCTTCTGCAGATTCCTCAATAATCATCTTGATTTCGATGTCTACTCCGGATGGCAGTGACAGGCTGGAGAGTTCTTCAATCGTTGCGGTTGTTGTCTCTGTGATGTCGATTAGGCGTTTGTGGGTACGCATTTCGTATTGTTCGCGGGAGTCTTTGTGGACGAAGGTCGATTTGTTAACGGTGAATTTCTCGATTTTGGTTGGCAATGGGATTGGGCCCATTACGATTGCGCCGGTTTTTTCTGCGGTGTCGATGATGAGTTTTGTTGCGTCGTCGATTACTTTGTGATCGAAGGATTTTACTTTGATGCGGATCTTTTGCTTAGCCATGGTTTTGGGTTAAAAAATACCGAGGGCATTAGACCTCGGCTTTGGGTTTGGAATAGAAACCGAGGTGTCCCGCCTTGTGGGGCGAGGATTGTTCTAAAAGCAGAACAATCAGTTTTGTGCTGTCTTTTTAGCGGAAAAAAGGGGAGGGGTCAAGCTGGTTGTTTTGCGGCAGCGAGGATTTGGTTACGTTTGCGTCTTAGTATTCTCCAAACAATTTGTCCAAATAAATTGTTGCCTGTGCGTTCTTTGCTTTGTGGAAAGAAATTTTGTTGTTCAAACTGTCTAAAGTAATGTTCTGTTATGGGCATGCCGGTTGGGGAGTTGTCAATTGCAGCTAAATAGTTTGCATGCCAAAATGCTAAATCTGCGGCTAGCCTCAATCTTATCGTGGGGTTTTTGAGTGTTGCTGGTTGTCTTTCTGATTCTTTGTCGATGTCTTTTATTGCTAGTTCATTCATATCTAAAAACATCTCAAATGGGGTGCCTCTAAATATTTGTTCCATGTAAAACATGACGCAGGCTGTTATTTGGCCGCCGGATTCTCTCCATTGCCCTCCTTTCCCGTCAACAGTTAAGGCACGAACCAGTGGGGAGCATGTGTCGGGCTGGAAAGTGCCTCTTTGTAGTTCTTTTAAGCTTTTCCAGGGCAGGCCGGGGATAACTATTGTTGAGCCTGTTACATAGTCTGCGTGTGTATCATTGGTGAATATTCTGCAAGCTCTTAAGCCTTGATTACAGTCATCTCCGCGGGCTGGTTTGTCCAATACAATTTCGATAGGGGCTGTGGATAGTTGATCGTTTTCGTGGGTTATTGCAGTGAGATCATGCCTTCTCTGTCTTTCTTCATCTATGATGTTGCCATGGTCTCTTACTTGCTTCATGCCAAGGGAAGGTAGTCTAAGCACAGCTTTTACAGCTATTTTGGGAGGAGTGATTTCGACAACTCTTCTTTCTGGTCTTGGTCTCATAGTGAGAAATTTTATTGTTTGCAGCAGGCATGGTATTTTAATTTCATAGTTTCTGTCAAATCAAAAGCCCCGCCTTTTTAAGGCGGGGCTTTCTAATTGATCTGTGTGATCAAGTTTCAATCTCTCTGACTAGAGGGACTAGAAACTAAATGCTGAGCTAAATAGGTTCTTAATGAAATCCCAAATACCTCCAGCAGCTTCGTTAGCTTCAGCAGCAACGTAAACATCGTTTGCTCCTGAGCCGTAACCAACTAGTTCATCTAACCAGTCGTCAAGCATGTCATCTAGTTCCATCAAGCTACCTGCATTTTGAGCTGCAGTGTTAACCACCTTAGCTGTTTCAGCACGGTTGATTGCGTCATCTGGTCTTAAGTAACCAGTGTCACCATCACCAGTAAAGATTTCGTAATCGTAAACTGCTTGGAAGTGTCCAGCGTGTGGATCAGCGTGGTCTACATCTGGGAAGTCACCTTCGTAGTCCATATCTTCACCTTCAAGGTCGAAGATTTCAGATGTCCATACTGCGATGTCTTCACGAGTAGCTGTTGCTCCCCAATCATGAGTTTCACCTATGAATGAGAGTCCATCATTTTCAGCTTGCATTACGTAGTCTTCAAACCATGCACCGTGAGATGCAGTGTTTGCTGGTGTACCAGACTTACCGTCTTCACCGGCAGCCTCGTAAACCATCTTAAGTGCTTCAGCTTTGTTAACTTCGCCACCAGGTTCGTAGTAACCAGTTAAGTTACCAGCTTCATCCTTGTAACCGTCAACAATACCATCTGTACGAGCCATAGTTACATCGTCGTAGTACCAGAGGTCTTCAGCATCTTCAAATGCACAGTCGTAGAAAGAGATTTCTTCTTCAAAGATAAGAGCTTCCTCATTTTCTACAAGAAGTTCTTCAATTTCTTCGATGTATTCTGCAAGAACTTCTTCTTCTACAGCTTCTTCGTTATCAACTGCAGTTTCAAGATCAAGACTTACTTGAACCCAGATTTCTTCTAGAGGTTCTGCAAGGTCTGTAGCAACTACAATTTCTGTAGTACTTTCGTATAGAGTTTCTAGGTCAGCTACTTCGTCTCGTACTGTTGAGTCTAGATCAACGAGATCGTCAGTCATTTGAACCCAAATGTCTTCAGTTGGCATTGCGTCTAGAACGTCTGCAGTGCTTTCCATAAGGTCTTCAGCTGCAGGCAGTACATCTATAAGGTTCATAGTAAGTTCGAGAACTTCACTGTCCTCAAGGTATACCGCAACTTTTTCCATTACAGCTGCTGTAACTTTACGAGTTACCTCTTCAATTACGTCAGCAGTAATTTGAGCTACTAGAGCGTCAAAGTCGAAACTGTCATCAAAGGCTAGACTTGAGTAAGTATCAGCAAGTGTAAATCTAGAGTTATCGTATGATTCGTAGTCGTCGTAGTAACCGTAGTCATCGAATTTATTAAACTCATCAAATCCGTAGTTACCGTACATATCAGTGTAGTCTACATAATCATCTTTCATGCCTGGACCACCTGATTCAAGCATTTCTTCGATGATAGTTTGATCTGCTGAATCAAGATCATCAATTGCATCTTCGTTGTCGTCTAACCAGTCGAAGATCTTTGTCATGTAAGTATCAGCTGCGTATCCAAGAGTGTCCATAGTATCCCAGAACTTATGAATTCCATCTGGGTCTTCAATACCCTCGTCTAGATAGTCAGCCATCTTATCAAGAGCATCAACACCCTTGTCAGCTAGGTCTCCTAGCTCATCAACAGCTTTTTCAACGCTGGCTTTATCAATATCTATTTTCTTTAGAACAGTGATAAAGCTGTCAGCCATTGCAATCTCACTTCGGATAAATGTCATCTCTTCTTTGAGATTTCCTGATTGTTCAGCTCCGTGAGCACCCATCATGGCTTCATCAATTACCATCCAAGGGTCATCCCACCAGAAGTCATCAAAGTCGTAGAACATATCGTCTTGTAGGTATCTGAGGTCATCAGATTTGTCCCACATGTCGTCCATTGCCCATTCGATATCGTCAGGGTTAGTAAGAGAACGCATGTTAGTTACTTCGTCTTTAACGTCGTCGTAAGCAACTTGCAATTCTAATTCGTAAGCTTTAAGGTCATTAATCTTGTCTAGAATGTCTTCAAGATCACCTTCAATGTAAGAAGGTACGTCTTGTCCAGCTTTTTCAAAAGACTGGTAGATCATACCAATTTGGTTTTGCATGTCAGCAACTCCTTCCATGTTTTCAACCCAACTTACACGTGCATCCATAGCACCCATAAGTACGTTGTAACCATCAAGTTTTTGGAAGTTAAGTTCTGTTGCAGCCATGTCACCCCAAGTCATGTCGTCATAATCGACATCTCCAAGGTTTGCCAAATCAGTTGCTTGAAGGTTTTCAAGAATTTCAACCTCAGCAATAAGTTCTTTGGCGCTGCTTGAAAGATCTGTCATGTGTCCAGTGAACATTTCTAGATCATCAGTACCGTAACCCATTGATCCGTACATAGATATTTCTCGTTGTCTGTCTTCGATCTTTTCGTCGAAGTGTTCAACAAGACGGTCTGTACGTTTAGCTGTACGATCCCAGTCGCGGCTGTAATCGTAGTCGTCAATCATGTTTCCAAATTCACGCTCTTTGTCGTAAATGTCATTTGAGCTCATTCTGTCATCCCAGTCATCAACGTGCTGGTAGTCACCCCATCCTTGATCCCAAGCATATGGGTCGTACATCATTGGGTCATTGAAGCTGTACTCATTAAAGTCGTTATATTCGTCTTCAAAGTGACCAGCAAACTCCATTGTGTAGGCGTAGTCCATTTGCATGTCCATTCCTCCCCACATGTCGTATTCGTAGTAACCATGGTCATCATTGAAGTGGTCGTCGTAGGTGTTATCCCAGTAGTCATCCATGTAGTACATGTCGGCTTTTTCATCAAAACCGTGGTCTTGCCATGCCATTGGGTCGTCCCAAACCATTGGGTCATCCCATACCATGAAGTCGTCTTGCCAACCTGTGTTGTAATCCATGTATTGCATACCAGTTGCTACAACGTTACAGTCACTGTCATAGTCACTGTAAGTACCGTCAGACCATAGAGCTCTACCCCATGAGTAAATAGCGGCACCGTAGTAATCCCATACACAAATGTTGTCGTCTTCGTAGTAGTAGAAGTCGTCGTAGAAGTAGTCTTCACCGTAGAAATCGTAAGGATCTACCCATACGTCTTCTTCCCAGTCAGCGTTGTTCCAGTCGTCGTACCAGTCATCCTGTGAACATTCGCACCATCCACCCCATTGGTCTTCTACCCAGTAACAACCTCCTCCACAACCAGTGTCGAAGTAGTCGTCGCTGTAGAAGTCATCGTAGTTGTCGTAGGTTTCGTGGACGTAAGGATCTACATAGTAGTCGAAGTCTGCGTAAGGGTCGTAGTCACCTTCGTAGTAGTAATCGTCGTAGTAAGGATCTACGTAACCGTCGTCGTAGTAGTAATCATCGTCTACAGGGTAGTAGTCATCATCATGGTAACCACCATCGCCACATTTTGAAGAGTCATAATATGAGCCACCGGAAGGCTGACAATCTACGTAATCTTGAACGTATTGTTCACCGCTGTTGTCGTAGAAACAACCCCAGTTGTCGTAGTTGTCTTCGTCATAGATTTCTGCGCCGAAGTCATCGTAGATTCCACAAGGAGTTCCTGCGCCGTAGTAGGTGTCGTCATAGTAATAATCGTCACCATCGTCGTAGTAGTAATCATCACCATCATCGTAGTAATAATCGTCTACGTAACCATCATCGTAGTAGCTATCGTCGTAAGGATCGTAGCCGCTATCACAACCAGAAGGTCCGCTGTAGCCTGCGCTGTATGAGCAGCAAGGTTCATTAGCGTTTACACCACAGTCGTTTGGATCACCTGATCCAGTACATCCGTCACCGTAACAAGCGCTTGGATATGAACTATCACAGCAACTGCCGCCGTCTGTAGAGTCGTCGTCATAAGTTGCAGATGTACATGAGCCTACACAACAGCTCCAGCCGTTGTCGCTTGAGTCTACCCATGAACCACTACATGTGTCGTAGTTGGCGTCACAATATGATCCGCCTTGTGTACTACAAGGTTGTGTTTGGACATTACAAGTGCCCATACAACATGTGCTTGAGTCTGAGACACCGCTGTAATAGCCGCTGTCACAGCTTTCGTTGGAAGCACAAATTGTTCCACCGAAGCCAGTAACACAAGTTTCGTCGTAGTAGTAGTCGTCTACGTATGGATCCATGTAAGGGTCCATGTAGGGATCCATATAAGGATCCATGTAGGGATCGACGTAACCGTCGTCTACCCACATACCTGTGCTGTCATAATAGGAAAGGAGATTGACCGTTCCGTTTATGACATCCAGTTTTTGGAAGGTGTCGGTACCTCCCATTTGTCCGAGTGCCGGCAATCCTGCAAATGTAAAAAGCAGGACGGCCATGACGCCAAGGCGTACAGCTCGAACTTTTAGATAGTCAGAGAGTTTTTTCATTTTTGTTTGGGCTAGGAAATAAAAAATGAAAAATTATCGTATCATAATAACATAAAATGGCTTTTAGGTCAAACCCCTTTTTCACATTTTGTAAAGTATGCGAAAAACCCCACCGTGGGGTGGGGCTTTTCTAGGTCTAAATTTTTTTGTAGGGGAAGGACACTCCGCTACGCTGCGTGTCTACTATTCGATAATCTTCACAACAACACCAGCACCAACGGTTCGTCCACCTTCACGGATCGCGAAACGAGTTCCTTCATCTAGAGCGATTGGAGCACCTAAGTTAACAACCATTGTGATGTCGTCACCAGGCATTACCATTTCAACTCCAGCTGGAAGTTCAATAGTACCAGTTACATCAGTTGTACGGATGTAGAATTGAGGTTTGTATCCTTTAAAGAATGGAGTGTGTCGTCCACCTTCTTCCTTAGTAAGTACATAAACTTGAGCGTCGAATTTGCTGTGTGGAGTGATTGAGCCAGGTTTAGCAGCAACCTGTCCACGTTCGATTTCTTCACGTTCAATTCCTCGGAGAAGAAGACCAACGTTGTCTCCAGCTTCACCACGGTCGAGAGTCTTTTTGAACATCTCAACACCTGTTACAACAACTTTTCGTGTTTCTTTAACACCGATGATTTCTACTTCCTCATTAGAGTTGATTACACCTTGTTCAATACGTCCTGTAGCAACAGTACCACGTCCCTTAATAGAGAAGACGTCTTCAACAGCCATCAAGAATGGTTTGTCGAGTTCACGTTCTGGAGTTGGGATGTATTCGTCGAGATGTTTAAGAAGTTCTTTGATTGGTTCAGCGTCTGGTCCACTTGGGTTTTCAAGCGCTTTAAGAGCAGATCCCTTGACGACTGGAGTGTCATCACCTGGGAATTCGTACTTGCTGAGAAGTTCACGTACTTCCATTTCTGAAAGTTCAGCGATCTCAGGATCAGCCATATCCATCTTATTGAGGAAGACGATAATGTGAGGGACATTTACCTGACGAGCAAGCAAGATGTGCTCACGAGTTTGTGGCATTGGTCCGTCAGCAGCAGATACAACAAGAATTGCACCGTCCATCTGAGCAGCACCAGTGATCATGTTCTTCACGTAGTCAGCGTGACCTGGACAGTCAACGTGAGCGTAGTGACGTGCTTCTGTCTCATATTCTTGGTGAGAAGTAGCAATTGTGATTCCGCGTTCCTTTTCTTCAGGTGCGTTATCGATTTGGTCGAAAGCAACTGCAGAGTTGTTTCCTCCCATTGAAGCGGCAGCAACCGCTGTAATAGCTGCAGTAAGAGTAGTTTTACCATGGTCAACGTGACCAATAGTACCTACGTTCACGTGCGGCTTGGTTCTTTGGAATGTTCCGTCGGCCATGATTAGGGATTTTTAAGAATTATTAAATTAAGCGGGAAAAGTCTATTAGAAAGACTTGTGGAATGCAAGGGGAAATTACTGTTCTAAGCACTGCCAGCCCTGAGCTGTGGTGTAGGTGTACGGATAGTAATCCCATGCTTTTTCGATTTTGTTTCCGCAGTGTTCTCGTAAAGCGTCTAAATCATCCCATTCATCGGATAGGCATGTTCCTGCGATTGGTCTCGAGTCTTTAAAAACACGGTCACAATCTTCTTGGCTTGGTCCACATGCTGTTAAAGTTGCTACTGATAGGGCTGCCGCTCTTGCAAAGGTTGGTAGATTATTTAGTTTCATAGGTTTTGAATTCGTTAAAAATTGTGGTGATTGTACCTTTGTTTTTGGCTTGCCTTCAAGTCTATTGAATGTGCAATTTCGTGGTGTGCCTTACAAAGTGGAGCTATGAAATGTGGATTATGTTGTTTTGTCAGAGCAAATCTACCTGTGTGGTGAAGAACTACTGATGGCTTGTTGCAGCCCGGTACCGCACATTTGCAGCCAAACTCTTTTCTCAAGACCTTTTTGATCTTAACTGGAATGTGCCTGCTACTTTTTGCAGGTGAGTTTTGAGCAATTTGTTCTTTTTCTTCCTGAATTTCGCTTTCTCGTTTTTTCATTAGCTCTAAAAGAATTTCATTTACGTCATGTCCTTTTTGATGCAATTCTTGAAGTTTTTCTTGGACTTTTTCGGAGAGTTGAAATTGGTGGTTGAATTTTTGTTTCAACTTACGCCCGGGCGTAAGTTCAACCCCGTTTTTTGGCTTACTTAAGCCATTTCCACTCCCAAAATTTCCGTTTTTGAAATCTCTTGTCATTGTTTCTATTGCATTCTTTGAAAGTATTTTCACTTTTTGGGCTAGTTCTTCTTCATTTTCTTTTGTAGCTATAGGGGCTACTCTGGATAGTTTGTTGCTACTTACTTCACCAGAAACAAGAAGTTCATGAAGCTGAGGTGTTTCTTTGAATCTTTTTTCTAGGTTTAGCACTTCTCTTACTTGTCTTCCGCTTAGTCCACATATTTTTGCTGCATATTCGAAGATGCTGCCGTAATTTTTCTTTTCATGTATGCGTCTTCTGTAGGCTTCGGGGAGCATGCCAATAAATTTTCTTCTCCATTCTAGTGCATTTTTCCCATACTTTTTGTGGGTTGAATAGAATTGAGAATCTGTCATTTTGTTATTCATTTTGTGTTGGGTTAAGGGATTGTTGGGGGTGTCTTGTGAAAGCTAATACTAGCATAAAAAACATCCATTTAACAGGTTTAAACGGGTCGAATTTGCGATCTTGTGGTGACAAAACTTATAAGTCTTGCGCGGTAAGCGTGTGCTCACCCTTACTTGCTTTCACTTGCTTTTACGTATGTGTTTGGAGGAGTTACACTCCTCGGTCAGCTTTGATCTTTTCTGCGATGTTGGCTGGGGTGTCTGCGTAATGGCTGAATTCCATTGTGTAGTTTGCGCGTCCTTGAGTCATGGATCTGAGGTCTGTTGCGTAACCGAACATCTCGGAGAGAGGCACGGTACAGTCGATGACTTTTGCTAGACCGCGATCTGTTGTTTCTGTGATTTGTCCACGTCTTGAAGAGACGTCTCCCATTACATCACCGAAGTAATCTTCAGGAGTTACAACTTCAACTTTCATTATAGGTTCGAGAAGAACTGGTTTTGCTTTTTGAGCACCGTTTTTGAAGGCTATAGAACCGGCCATTTTGAAGGCCATTTCAGATGAATCGACGTCATGGTATGAACCATCGTAGAGTTCTACTTTCACATCTACCATTGGGTAGCCAGCAAGAACACCGCGGGACATTGCGTCTTGAACTCCTTTGTCGATTGGATTGATATATTCTTTTGGAATTTTTCCTCCGACGATTTGGCTTTCAAATTCGTATCCACCGCCTGGCTCTTGAGGGATAAGTCTCATGAGTACGTGACCGTATTGACCACGACCACCAGTTTGCTTAACGTATTTTTCCTCGATTTCAACCTGTTCTTTGATTGTTTCGCGGTAGGCGACTTGAGGTGCACCGACGTTTGCTTCAACCTTAAATTCACGTTTCATGCGGTCAACAATAATATCCAAATGAAGTTCTCCCATACCGGCGATTAGCGTTTGAGCTGTTTCTTCATCAGTTGAGACGCGGAAGGTTGGGTCTTCTTCAGCAAGTTTTTGGAGTGCGACTCCCATTTTTTCTTGGTCGGCCTTAGTCTTTGGCTCGATTGCGATTTGGATTACCGGCTCAGGGAATTCAATAGATTCCAAGAGGATTGGATGCTTTTCTGAACAAAGGGTGTTACCTGTTGAAGTGGCTTTGAGGCCAATTGCAGCTGCAATGTCTCCAGCTTCTACACTCTTAATCTCTTCACGGCTGTTTGAGTGCATCTGAACGATTCGTCCGATACGTTCTTTTTTCCCAGTTGAAGCGTTGTATAAATAGCTTCCAGCATCAAGTTTTCCAGAGTAAACACGGAAGAAACAGAGTTTTCCGACAAATGGGTCAGTAGCGATTTTGAAGGCAAGGGCTGAGAAAGGTTCTGATATGTCTGGATTTCTTTCCTCCTCTTCTTCTGTGTCTGGATTTGTTCCTTTGATTGCCCCGACGTCTAGTGGGGAAGGCAGGTAGTCTCGGACTGCGTCCAAAAGAATTTGGACTCCTTTGTTTTGAAGTGCTGTTCCGCAGAGGATTGGGTAGAGAAGACCTTTGATTGTTGCGTGGCGGATTCCTTTCTTGAGTTCCTCGGTTGTGAGCTCTCCGTTTTCAAGGTATTTCTCCAATAGTTCTTCGTGGTTTTCTGCTACTCTTTCCATCATTACGGCACGGTATTCTTCAGCTTTGTCTTTTAAGTCAGATGGGATTTCAACGTCAATTACTTCTTCGCCCATCTTTCCTGCAAAGTTGTAGGCTTTCATTTCAACAAGGTCTACAACTCCTTCAAATGTGCTTTCTGCTCCGATTGGGAGTTGGATTACGAGGCCATTTGGTGAGAGTCGGTCTGCAATAGATTGAACAGACATGTAAAAATCTGCTCCCATTTTATCCATCTTGTTGATGAAGGCCATTCGAGGAACTTCATATTTGTCTGCTTGGCGCCATACAGTTTCTGATTGAGGTTCAACACCTTGTGAACCGTCGAATACTGCGACTGCTCCGTCAAGAACACGCATTGAACGTTCTACTTCAACTGTAAAGTCAACGTGACCTGGGGTGTCGATGATGTTAATTCTGACGTCTTTCCAGTAACAAGTTGTTGCAGCGGATGTGATTGTGATACCACGTTCTTGCTCCTGTTCCATCCAGTCCATTGTGGCTTCGCCATCATGTACTTCACCGATTTTGTGGCTTACACCGGTGTAGAATAGGACACGTTCTGTAACTGTGGTTTTACCTGCGTCAATGTGCGCGGCAATACCGATATTGCGCAGATGCGCGAGATCTGTGATTGGATTGTTCATAAAAATGCCTTTAAAAATTGCGAGGGCATTATAAGGAAGCGAGCAGGGAAGTCAAGAAACTAAGGTTGGAGGCGACGGTTGGCTTTGGCTAAGTTTTTATACTCTTCAATTTCTTCTTTCATTGATTTCCAATCCGTTTGTTCGAAGGATTCAATTAGCTCGCGTTCCTCGTTGTCGTAGAATTTCATGGGGTGGGGGTTAAGAAGGGGAGCATGGGATCTTCGATCATTTCATCTGTTGTGAATTTTCGTCCTGATTCGCAGTGGAGCCAGGATTCAAAGTCTACTTGGACGGGTCTGTGGAATAAGGTTTCAGTTTCTTTATGATCTTCTTCTTTGTCAGAGCGTTTGTCTTCTGTCCAGATGTGGCCGATAGATTCACCATTATCGAGATCGTAGCGAATCCTCACTTCTGATTGGGGTACGACTGGATAATAGCCGTCTCCAGTTTCACGATATTCCCATAGAGTGACTTGGCCGTACACATCTATTTTTATGTCTCTTCTAAAGTCTCCTGGGCAGTAGTGCTGTGCTATGCTGTCTTCCCTGGAAAGGGCAAAATCTGTGAGTTCATCTATTGATAGTTTACCTCCATTTAGTGCGGCGTCTATTAGGAGGCGATTAGTTTCGATTGGATCTAAATTTCTTAGTGCAAAACCATACTCGCTGGTTTTTGAAGGTTCTAAATCTACCCATAAAGTGCAGGGTGGGTAGAATGAGCCTATTCTGGTGTTGGGATATAGTTTCGAGTCGAGATCTTCTGGATCTAAAGCTGGATTATGGAAAGTGATGTCTTCCAATTCATCGCATTTGATGCTGGGTTCGGGTTTGTCTTTGTGGAGTTCCAATCCCAAATTTTGTCCACCGCAGGTGACTGTGAGTGCGGTTAGCCCGGCGTAAAAGGTTCTTTCTAGTCTCATAGGGTGGGGGTTATTCTAAATCAAAACTGACGCGAGGATCTTGGCTGATACTGCCAAGGGAGTGTGCATTCGGGGTTGTAACCCATTCGGCAAGATCTACTGGGCCAGGTTGAATATCTTCTGTGTAACCCCAGGTTTCACAGGGATCTTGGCCGAGAGACATTCTTCTTTCAGGACTTATAACGTGGCCTTCACGGTCACAAATTTCACTTTGCTCGACGTAAAGATCTCCATCTCTACCTACTAGTCTATATGTGATTACAAGTTCACCGTTTTTTTCAGTGTCTGAATGGATTGAGTAGGGGACTGTTTGTCTGGGATGAGAAGTTTCAGTGTTTGCAGGTTCAAAAATGTTTCTCGTGATGGAGACGTGTTTTGTGCTACCGGTTTCTCCTGGAAATATGGCTTTGATTTCTACTGGTTGGTCGTCTAAACGACTGTCTTCAAGGGCAAAAGTTACCCAGTTCTCTAGGGTTGCTCTTTCTTGCCAAAGTTCTGTGGCTTCATCCATGTCTTCTTGGTTGAGCCATGTAGTCCTGATTTCGAAACGATTACCTTTGGAGTCTAGAGGGGAAGGGTCGATTTCTATTTGGCAATGAATTGGTCTTGTTCTGTCTAGGGAAGTCATTGTGTAGCTTGTTCTAATTTGGTGAGGAGCACTTGTTGAATTTGATATGAATACTCCACCTAGGAAGTTGCAGCTGTCTCTCAATTCTTGTCTTGCTGCTTCGAGGTCTGGGGTTGGTATTAGTTCTGTTCCTTTACAGCCTGGTGCAAGAAGTCCGGTTGCTAGGGCTAGGGCTGGTGCTGAAGGGAGGTTCATGGGGTGGGGGTAAAAGACAGGAGCTCATTGTCGCTCAAATGGCCTGGGGAAGTCAAATTATGAAGGGTTGTGCAAAAGATCATGTTCTGTTATAATGTACACATGAGTACATTAAAAAACAATACAGCGGCGGAGCGGATTGCGCTTCTGGCTAGGAAAGAGGAGAAGATTTTTCATATTAAAGATTTGGCGAATTTGTGGCTTATTCAGAATAAAAATACTCTTAGGAAGACCTTGAATCGTTATGTGGAGAGGGGGCTTTTGCATCGTATTTACAGAGGCTTTTATTCTTTGGTTCCGGTTGAGGAGTTAGATCCGGTTTTGCTGGGGGCTAAGGCGATTCATGAGTTTTGTTACTTGAGTACGGAGAGCGTTCTTTTTCGGGAGGGGTATCTTTCGCAGAAGAGAGAAGCTTATACTTTTGTGAGTGGGAAGTCTGTGAAGTTTGAGCTTTGGGGGCATCAATTTATTAGTCGTCAGATGAGTGATAAATTTTTGTATAATTCTGAGAGCTTGATTTTAGTGGGAGGAGTGAAAGTTGCTACAGTTGAAAGAGCTATTGCTGATATGCTTTACTTCAATCCAAAGATGCATTTTGATAGGCCGGTTGATTGGAAAAAAGTGAGAGATATGCAGGAGAAAGTGGGGTATCCTTTAACACCTAGTCGTTATGATTCTTCCAAAACCCAGTGATGCGGTTCACAAAGCGTGGATGTATAGGTTGTTGACCGCGATAGCGGATGATGCTTTTTTGGTGGATAATTTGCGATTCAAAGGTGGGACTTGTGCTTCAATGCGTGATTTTTTGAATCGATTTTCCATTGATTTGGATTTTGATTTGCTTGATGAAGAGAACGTATTGGAGGTGAGGGGGCATTTGGAGTTGATTTTTGAGAAGTTTGGACTTGAGATTAAAGATCAGAGTCAGAATGTGCCGCAGTATTTTTTGAGATATTTGAGTAAAGGGGAAGAGAGAAATACTTTGAAATTAGATGTTACTTTTCCTGCGCCGCGGAATAATGATTATGAGCCGGTGAGGCTTGAAGAGATTGATAGGTTTATTCATTGTCATACGGTGCCGACGATGTTTGCAAATAAATTAGTTGCTTTGGTGGATCGATTTGAAAAGTTTGGGTCTATTGCGGGGCGGGATGTTTTTGACATTCACAGTTTTTTTATGCAGGGGTTTTCTTATAAAAAAGAGATTATTGAAGAGCGGACTGGGAAAAGTGTAAAGGAGTTTTTAGAAGAGCTGGTGAGTTTTGTGAAAAAACATGTTAGTCAAACGGTTATTGATCAAGATTTGAATACGCTGCTTCCGGCTTCGGATTTTCGTAAAATTAGAAAAGTGCTTGTACAAGAAGTACTTGGGTTTTTGGAGGATGAGATTAAGCGGACTTATTCTTCCTCTTCATCCACATAAGTCTCCAGTGTGGTGACTAGGTCGTTGTTTGCCTCTGTGAAAGTGGTGAAGTCGTTGTGGAGATTTTCGTCTATGGGTTCGACTTGAGAGACGTCTGATTGGTTGCCCTTGTCGCCGTAATAAATCAGCATTTCTTCATAAGAAGTGAAGTATTGTTCTGCGGCGCTGAGATAGGTGCCAATGCCTAAATTCACCAGATCTTGTTGGTCTAGATTTCTGCTCTCTAGGACGAGTAGAGCTTCTATATCTTCCAAGGAGTCTCTGGCATCCTCAAGTTTTGAGGACATTTCTTCTATGTCGATTTCATCTTGTTCAGTTACTACGTCTGGTACGGTGGAATTGTATAGAGTGGCTGTTTCTTCTATTACGGGGGTAGTTAATTTGATTTGTTGAACTACCAGGTTGTTGTAGTCGACGGTACTTTCTTTTGAGAAATAACAACCGGATAAGAGGGAAATTATTACGAACAGGGAGAGAAATTTTTTCATGTGGAGGGGCTTAGTCTTCGGTATTATAGAGTTCTTGTTCCAGGAATTCAATGCGCTGTGCAATGAACTGTTTTGTTATTTTGATTCCTTGTTTGTATGCGTCTGTGTTCTCGAGGAAATTACGTTCTGTGTTTGCTTCTAAAACTAGTTTGGCGAGTTCATCTATTCGGGCGAAAAGATATTCTTCTGTGAAAAATTCTTCAAAAAATTCTATGTAGAGTTCTAGGTAGGCAGCTTTGAATTCTTCGTTTTCAAGAATTCTATCTGTGAATGGGTTTTCTGCCTTGTGAGGTTTTTCTTGAGGGAATTTTTGCATTTGCATTTGTGGGGATGTTTTTTCTTCGGTTTCATAAAAGATGTCTAGTTTTGGAGGTTCTCCTCCGTAGTGCCAGAATTGGCCGAAAATTTCATTCAGATCCCAAGGTATGAGGGTGAATTGTTCAGATGTGCTGTCTTGGTATAAATAATAATTATTGCTGTTTTTGGGGAAGGAATCCATGTTTACTGTTGCATTGCAGAAAACTAAGTATCTGAGTAGGGAGTCCATATCTACATAATCTCCGATTTGTTCAGTGAATTCACTATCTGTGCTTTGGTTTATGAATTGTATTAATTCAATTAAGTCGTTTAGGTCGGATATGTTTTCATTGGTTTTTAATTCGAATCCACCGTAGTTGGTTGGGTCATCACTGGTGTATATGAGTGAGCTTCCTGGGGAAGCTTTGATTAGGTCGCCTAGGTCGCTGAAATGTTCTTCCACGAAATCATCATTTATAACTTCTGTGATTACATAAAGTACTTCAGCTTCATTGTTTAAACTGATTCCGGAATATACTGATGAAGGGGCGGTTATGCCGAGTTCTGCGAGCAGTTCGTAACCGAGGATTTCATTTAAGTAGCCGGGGTCTTTGAAATTGTTTCGTAGGGCGATTTCGCTGTAGCCTTGATAGTTTTGACCGGATACATATTCATTGAATTTGATTAAATATGGGATGCTGTATTCGGGTTCTATTCCTGGTTTCATTTCTTGTTTTTGCATTTGCATTCCTGGAGGCCCCATTTCTACGCCTAAAGACATTGATAGGGTGGAGTTTCCCTTTAGTCGAATGCCGACATTTTCAATCAGAATGCCGTCAATTGTGATGTCTGCTGGAAAATATTCTTTTTCACCGGTTTCTTTGTAAGTGAGGAGCATGGAGTCGTGGTCTTCTGGATCCATATCGATTTCAATTGTGTGGACTAGGCTTAGGTCAAAAAGTTCGATTTCATTTTCGTCTCCGTAGGTGTAGGCGGTGATTAAGGAGTCAGATACGTCTTGGGCGTGCAGGTCTGAGCTGACTGTGTAGGCGATTACTCTGAAATTGCCGAAAAATATTAAAGGGATGGCGATCACTAGAATCGTTGTTAAGATGAGAAGCCAGTTGCGTTTAAGGGTGAGATACATCAGAGATCGGTTGTGTTGTAGCCGGTGATGAGAGTTACTTTGTGGTTGTCATTGAGTTTTTTGACGTCGGCAAGGAAGTCGCGGGTGTTGGCACGTTTCTTTAAATCGACGGAATAAATTAGTTCTGTGAGCATGCCTCCGCGGACGGAATCTACGCTGATGAGGTCTGAGATTTTAGTGTATTTGCCGAATGCTTTGTCGAATAGGCCTTCATAATTTGTCTTATTTGTGACTTGGATTTTGAGGATTTTGCTGGAGATGTCTTTTTTGTAAAAGTCTAGGCGGTTCATTAGCAAAATGAGGAGGGCAATTATGATGGTTGCTACGATGGCGAGGGAGTAAAACCGGGTTCCTGTGGCCATACCAATTGCCATGGCAAAGAATATGAATCCGACGTCGCGGGTTTCTTTGACGGCGTTACGGAAGCGGATGATGGAAAGGGCACCGACGAGGGAGAAGGCGCGGGCGATGTTTGATCCGATGATTAACATGATGATGCCGGTTACCATACCCATCAGTACGAGTGTGTGGACGTAGCTTTGGGTGTATGAGGCGCCCTTGTGGGTGATTTTGTAGACCCAGCCGATGAAGGATGTGAGCACGAAACTCAGGGTGATGGCCAGGACGACGTCTGTGATTGAGAAGGTTCCTGTGAGGTCCTCAAATGAAAAGAGGGCTTTCAGAAGTTCTAAGGATTCTTGATCCATGTGTTAGGGGTTAGGAGAATTGATGTAAGAGACGAGGTACTGCTTCAGCGACTTGGAGGCCTTGGCAGTATTTACTGATGCGGATGAGCTGGAAATTTGCGTCTGCTGCGAATTCTGTGAGCCAGTACGGGATGCGGTCATTGACCTTGATTTCCATGATGCAGCGGTTTGGTGGCAGCATGAAGGGGCCAGTCTGTTTGTCTGCCAGGTCTAGGTTGTTGCGGCGGTATCTGAGGTTTGTATCAAAAGTGACGCGGAGGCCGGGATCTGTTTCTGTTCCGTTGAAGGCTGTGCGTTCGTAGCTGGTTATGCACTGAGGCGTCAGCTGGTGAGTGTGGAGCATGTGCAGAAGTTCATCTGCCACGTATTGATCTTCAGGGTCTACTTTTATAGGTTTTTTGTCATTGCAGAGGTCTAGGGCTTTTTTGTAGGGGACGACTATTCTGCGTTTTTGGGTGACTTTGTTGAGGCGTTGTTTGATTTCGACGAAAACCTTAGAGTTTGGGGTGAGATTTTTGTGGATGTCGCTTCGCGACGTTTTTTTAGTGCGCACCTCTGGTGCGTGGTAAATACGGATTCTGAGTTTGCGTCGGAATTTTTCGCCTTCGATTTTTTCCCAGAAAAAGCGGTAGTCGTCTGTGTCGTAATAGAGGCTTGAGATGAAATAACTGCCGCGTTTGTTACCGTGTTCGTCAGGGGTCATGTAGCCTTTGAGGCGTTCCATTACTTCGAGAGCGAAGTCGTAATCTAAAACATACTTAAGCTCGAATCTGTTGAATTTTCTGATGTCATTTGTTGCCATGGGGGTTGTTTTTCAGGCGCAAGTATAACAGGCGGGGGGAGGATTTGTTACGGGGGTGGGGGAGTTGGGTTGACGGATCAGGCAAGAGTGTTATGATATTAGCTCTGTAATTGTATTTATGTTTGAGAATCAGTCTTTATATGATCAGTTGCATACACCTGCTGCTCTTGTAGCTGCTGATCGCCGTCATGATTGTCGTTCGATGGGAGTTGTTGAACTGTTTGAGGAATTGATATCGCGGGTCATCGGTGATGACGAAAAAAAGGATATGGAGAGTAGGAGTATGCTTTATGGGGACAGTCCTGGTATGAGAATTTCTCCTTTTGCGGCTGCGGCTTGTATTAGGTGTGAGAGAACCAGGACCTTCAAGTTTTGGGTGGCTTTGCATAATGCGATTTGTGATGTGATAGAAGCTAGAGGAGATACGTATGCGGAAGGAACACCTATCAATGTTTTATATGTTGGGCCTGGGCCTTATGCCACTTTATCTTTGCCTGCTGCTAGGTGGTTTGGTGAGAGGGTTCAATTTCATTTGGTTGAGGCTTGGGAGCAGTCTATTGAATATTCTGGGCGTTTGGTTGATGCCTTTGGGATAGGGGGATCTTATCCGACTCGTTTGTGTAAGGATGCTGTTGATTTAGACTTTGAACGAGATTTACCTGTTAGGCCGGATATTGTGGTTATGGAAATAATGGAAAGGGCTTTGACGAAGGAGCCACAAGCACATGTTGTTCAAACTTTGATGTCGCAATTTGGAGATGCAATTTTAATCCCAGAGAAAATCTCAGTGGGGGTCGGGTTTAGGCCTGTTGCGTCGAGTGATTTTATTGGGGACGTACAACCCTTTGTGACTCTTACAAGAGATGGCTTATCTGTGAATGGTTCTTTGGATAGAGATACTTTTCGTGTTCAAGGGGAGTTTGTTGTTCCGCAGGGGGCGGAGACATTTTCAGGTGAGGTGGCTTTGTCTACGAGAATACAAGTTTACAAAGATATTGCCCTTGAACCGGATGAAAAAGGTTCTGGAATAACAAGAACTCTTCCTGTCGGACGGCTTATGCCGGAGTATGGGAACCCATTAAAACTCGGATATGTTTTGTGTCAGGGGGCTAGTTCTTTTGTGCTTTCTTGATTTACTTCCTTCTCGCAAATCTAGCGTAGTGGGCGAAGGCGCGGTTTGCGGCTGCCATGCGTTCAACGTCTTCCTTCTTTTTGATGGCGCTGCCGGTGCTTTCTGATGCGTCCATGATTTCTTGAGTTAGGCGTTTGTGCATTGGAGCGTTTTTGCGTCCGCGTGCAGCGCCTAAGATCCAGCGGAAGGAAAGCATTAGTTGTCGTTTTGGATTTACTTCAAATGGAACTTGGTAAACGGCTCCACCGATTCTTTTTGGCCGTACTTCCATTGTTGGTTTTGCATTCTCTACTGCACGGAAAAAGATTTCACGTGGGTTCTTGTTTCCGCGTTTTTCAATTGCTGCGAGCATGTCGTTGAAGATCTTGCGGGCAACGGTCTTTTTTCCATCAAGCATGATGTAGTTGATGAATTTTTCACTTACTTCATCTGAACTTGGTGGGATATAAGTTGTTACTTGTTTCGTCATGATTTCTTAGGTTTTTTAGAACCGTATTTGGAACGTCCTTGATTTCTGTCGCCAACACCTTGAGTATCTAAAGTTCCGCGTACAATATGATATCTCACACCTGGTAGATCCTTTACTCGTCCTCCACGGATCATCACAATGGAGTGTTCCTGGAGATTGTGTCCTTCGCCTCCGATATATGCGTTCACTTCCATCCCATTTGTAAGACGAACACGTGCAATTTTACGAAGAGCAGAGTTCGGTTTCTTTGGTGTCATGGTTGTTACCTTTGTACATACGCCGCGTTTGAACGGGCCGGAAAGGGACTTGTTCTTTGACTTCAGAGTATTAAAGATTGTCTGAAGTGCAGGAGATTTGCTCTTTTTGCTTTTTTTCTTACGTCCTTTCCTGACAAGTTGGTTTACTGTAGGCATCTAATTGGTAGTTAGCTGAGGTAATTTAGTTGATTTAGAGGTCTATTGCAAGGGGAAATTCCTTAGTCTCTTCTGGTGTCAATTTCTTCACCGAGTAGTTTTTTCCTGAAAGTTTCTCCGGCAGGGATGAGACGTCCAATGATTACGTTCTCTTTGAGGCCGTCTAACAGGTCAATTCTGTGGGTTGTTGATGCTTCTACAAGTACGCGAATTGTCTCCTGGAATGAAGCAGCTGAGAGCCAACTTCTTGTGTGTAGTGCTATTCGAGTTAGACCGAGGAGTAAGCGTTCAAATTTGATTTCTTTCTTTTTGGCTTTTTTAAGTACTGCATTTTCTTCGACTACAACCTGATAATCTACCACTTCACCAGGGAGGAAAGTTGAGTCTCCTGGCTCGGTGAGGCGGACTTTTGAGAACATTTGTCTTGTGATGATTTCAATATGTTTGTCGTTGATGGTTTGACCTTGTGAAGCGTAAATACTTTGAACCTCTGTCATGATGTATTTTTGCGTTGTGTAGATGTTTGTTAGCTTCATGAGTTTGCGCAAATTGAGGTGGCCAGAGGTGAGGGGAGTTCCTTTTGCAACGAGATCTCCGGATTTTACTCGGAGAATTTTTCCTGGGTCAACAGCGTAGGAGTGTTCTGGGAGGTCGACTTCAATCTGGATTTCTTTTTTGCTGGTTTTAACTACGGTTCCTTCGACTTTTGCACGTAATTTTTTCCGGCCTTTTTCTGCGAGAACGTCCTTGAGTTTGATTTTATCTCCTTTTTTGACTACTAGCTCCATGTTGGCGAGGACTTCATAAGTTTCTATTGGTGTCTCTTCTGAGATTATATTGACGGTTGTTTGATGTCCTTTTGTTCGGATTTTAACTTTTCCAGACACTTCTGCGAGTGCGGCAGGTTTTTTTGGTGTTCGTGCCTCAAATAGTTCTTCAACACGGGTTAGACCTTGCGTGATATCTTCTCCTTCAGTAGCGACACCTCCCATGTGGAAAGTACGCATAGTTAGCTGAGTACCTGGTTCACCAATTGACTGGGCGGCGATAATTCCGACTGCAGTACCAAGGTCTACAGTGTCATTTGATCCGAGGTCACGGCCGTAACATTTTTGGCAAACACCATTAAGTGTGAGACAAGTCATTACACTGCGCACGTGAATTTCTTTGATGTCATTTTCATGGAGGATTTTGATTGCTGCTTTGTCGATGGTGATTCCTTTTTTGAGGATCATTTTGTTTTTTGCATTTTTCACGTCTGCACCGAGAGTGCGGCCGAAAACACGGTTTTCAAATGCTTCACCAATTTGTTCGGACTCCTCATGGGTTACGAGGTGGGTGTCTTTTGTTCCACAGTCGTCTTCCTTGATGATGATGTCTTGAACTGCATCCACAAGACGACGTGTTAGATAACCAGCTTCCGCTGTTTTAAGCGCCGTATCAGATTTACCTTTACGTCCACCATGTGTTGCGATGAAGTATTCAAGAATTGAAAAGCCTTCCATCAGATTGGATTTGATTGGTAGCTCAATTGTTTTACCGGCTGGATTTGCCACGAGTCCTTTCATTCCACAAAGCTGTGTGATCTGTCCCCAGTTACCACGGGCTCCAGAATCTACTTGGTAATAAACGTCGTTGTCTGGATCAAAATTCTTGATCATTGCTTGAGAAATTTCGTTTTTGGTTTTGTTCCAGATTTTGATTGATTGGATGTAACGTTCATGCTCAGTGATTAGACCTTTTTGGTAGTAGTTGTGGATTTCTTTGACGAGATCTTCAGATTCTGCCATTAATTTTTTCTTGGCTTTTGGGATTTCTAGATCGGCAGCTGCCATTGAAATTCCGGATGAAGTTGCGTATTTGAAGCCGAGTTCTTTTAAGTCGTCACAAAGGACACTGGTTCTTTCAAGGCCGAATTGTTCAAACACAAGTCCGACTAAGTGAGAAATATCTTTCTTTTTGAATGTGTGTCCTTGATATTCCATTTCTTCCGGGAGAACTTGGTTGAAGATGGCGCGACCTACAGTTGTTTCAATGAGTTCACCGTTGATACGGATTTTGACGCCTGCTTGCAGATGAACTTGTCCAAATTCTAGAGCAAGAATTGCTTCTTCAACGCTTCCGAATACTTTTCCTTTGCCGGGTTTGTTTTCACGCATTGCTGTGAGGTAGTAGATCCCGAGTACCATGTCCTGAGTTGGAGTGGTAATTGGATGACCAGCAGAGGGTTTGAGTAAGTTGTGAGCGGAAGACATGAGTTCGTGAGCTTCTTCCTGGGCTTTGTCTGAGAGAGGAACGTGGACGGCCATTTGGTCACCATCAAAGTCGGCATTGAAGGCAGCACAAACAAGTGGATGAACTTGAATAGCTTTACCTTCAATAAGTACCGGTCTGAAAGCTTGGATACCAAGACGGTGAAGTGTTGGTGCACGGTTTAGAAGTACGTGCTTTTCTTGGGTGACGTCCTCCAGGATGTCCCAGATGGCACGTTCATTTTTTTGGATCATTTTCTCTGCGCTCTTGATGTTGTGAGCGTAACCGTCGCTGATAAGTTTTCCAGTGACGAATGGTTTGAAAAGTTCCAGTGCCATTGCTTTCGGGATTCCACATTCGTTTAGTTTCAAGTTTGGACCAATCACAATTACGGATCGTCCTGAATAGTCCACACGTTTACCAAGGAGGTTTTGGCGGAAGCGTCCTTGTTTACCTTTCAGCATGTCTGAGAGTGAACGGAGCTTACGTTTGTCTCCAGAGTTGAATACGGTTTTTCCTTGGCGGGCGCTGTTGTTGATGAGGGTGTCTACTGCTTCTTGAAGCATACGTTTTTCATTACGACAGATAACTTCTGGTGCTCCAATTGCAATGAGTCTTTTGAGACGATTGTTACGATTGATTACACGGCGGTAGAGGTCATTTAAGTCTGATGCTGCAAATCTTCCACCGTCGAGTTGTACCATTGGACGGAGGTCCGGTGGTATGACGGGAAGGGCGGACATAATCATCCATTCTGGTTTGATTTCTGCTTTGGCTAGTGAACCCATTAGTTTGATTCTCTTCATGAGTTTTGTTCGCTTTTGGCCGGTTGTGTTTTCAAGTTCTTCCTCGAATTTTTTGACGTCTTCTTCAAGGTTCATATTTTCAACGATTGTGCGGAGTGATTCTGCACCGGTTCCAGCTTTGAATACGTGACCAAATTTCATTGAGAGATCACGGTAATCTAGCTCTGTGAGTACGCGTCCGACTGCTAATGTCTTGAGATCTTTTTTAGCTTGGTCATGTTGTTCAGTGAGCTCTTCAACTTTCATTGCCTGTTCTTTTTCAATGTCTTTTTTGACGCCCACGCCGGATTTGATTCTTTCTTTGTATTCTTTGATGATGTCTTTTTTGAACTGTTTGAATTCTTCATCTAGTTGGGCGATGGCTGAATCTTTTGACCCTTCGCTAACTTCTGTGACGATGTATGCCGCGAAATAGACAACCTGCTCAAGTGTCTTTACGGGGTGATTTAAAAGTAGGCCGATTCGGCTTGGTGTTGAACGAAGGAACCAAATGTGTGTGACTGGAACTGCCAAATCAATGTGTCCCATTCGATTTCTACGAACGATTGAACGTGTTACTTCAACCCCACATTTTTCACAGATCACGCCTTTGTAGCGGATGCGTTTGTATTTTCCACAAGTACATTCCCAGTTTTTTGTTGGACCGAAAATGCGTTCGCAGAAAAGACCGTCACGTTCTGGTTTTTGTGTGCGGTAGTTGATGGTTTCTGGCTTCTTTACTTCGCCGTGAGACCAAGAAAGAATTTGTTCTGGCGATGCTACAGCAATTGCGATGGCATCGAAGAGAGCAGGGGCTTTTTTTGGGTCAGCCATATTTATAAGAAGTTAAATAGTTGTCCAATGAATACAAAGTAGATGATGCCGAAAAGGGCACCTTCAAAAGAGAAAATTTTGCGTTCTATCCCTGAGAAAGTCAGGAGAAGAGTCGCGATAATTAAGAAAGGAATTGCGGTTGTGATGACCTCTTGGCTTATGTAAAGAGTTGTGATGAATGAAGGTACGGCCATTACAATTGTGGCGTTCAAAATGTTTGAACCAATTACGTTTCCAAGTACCATTTCATAGTTCTTTTTGCGTGCTGCTTGGATTGAAACGAGCAGTTCTGGTAGGGAAGTTCCAATTGCGACTGCGGAGATTGCAATTGCAGCTGGAGCTAAATTCAAGATTTCTGAAAGATTGATGATTGATTCAATTGTGTAGTGTGCTCCGAAGTAAATCCCAACGGTGCTTAGTAAAATGAAAGTTACAAGTTTTGGAGTGATCTTGTCTTTTTTCTTAACTACTTCTTCCACTTTTTCTTCGATTTTCTCTTCAAGTTTTTCTAGTTTGCTTTGCCTGTGTTCGTAGAGGTTGTATGAAATGTAAACACCGTATGTGAATAACATTATGAGTCCTTCGTACCAATGGAATGATCCGTCGTAAATCAGGACGATTAAGAGGGCTGTTATTGCCACGAGAATTGGTAGGTCGAGTTTGATTAGGCTTTTTTCAACGACGAGTTTTTTTGCAAATAAGGCTCCGACTCCAATTACAAGTAAAATGTTTGCGATGTTTGAACCGACTACGTCTCCTGCAACGATTTCTGTGTAACCGCGGAAGGTTGCGATAATTGATGTCATTAATTCTGGCAGGGAAGTGCCGAGTGCAACGATGCTGACTCCCACTATGAATTGTGGGACACCCAGGATTTTCCCGACTTTTTCACTGTATGTTGTGAAGTAGTCGGCTGATTTGATGAGGGCAGCTAGTGCAGCAATGAAGATGATTATCCAGAGTGCGAGCATGAGGGGGATAGGTTATTTTTTGGTCTTTTTTGCTTCTTTTTTCTTTTTAGGCTTTTCTTCCGCCTTGGCGTGTTTGATAGTTTCAATTCCAGATTCAACTTCTTCTCCGCCTGCTACTGTGTGGGGAGCTTCAACTATTACTTCGTCTTCTGCTGGTGCGATGTATTCTTCTTTTTCGTCAACGTCGTCGTCGTCAATTTGCATGAGATCTACGTTTAGACAGAGTGATTGGAGTTCTTTGATAAGAACGTTGAATGATTCCGGAGTTCTAGGCTTCCTAATGTGTTCGCCTTTGATAATTGATTCGTATGCTTTGGCGCGGCCGTAAACGTCGTCGGATTTGATTGTGAGCATTTCTTGGAGTGTGTGTGATGCACCGTAAGCTTCAAGTGCCCACACTTCCATTTCACCAAAACGTTGTCCACCGTGCTGGGCTTTACCGCCGAGTGGCTGTTGTGTAACAAGTGAGTAAGGTCCGACTGAGCGGGCATGAATCTTGTCTTCAACAAGGTGAGCAAGCTTCAAAATGTATCCGATTCCGACTGTGGTTTTGTGGTCAAATGCTTGGCCGCTCTTTCCGTCGTAGAGCTGGATTTTCCCGTCTTCAGGGAGGTCAGCTTTTTTAAGCATGTCTGTGATTTGCTCGTTTGTGATTCCGTTTAGTGCCGGTGTTGCAATGTACATATCCAATCTTTTTGCTGCCCATCCCAAATGGGTCTCAAGAATCTGTCCGATATTCATACGACTGGACACACCAAGTGGATTTAAAATGATGTCTATTGGGCGTCCGTCTGGGAGGTAAGGCATGTTTTCTTCTGGTACGATAATTGAGATCACACCTTTGTTTCCGTGACGACCAGCGACTTTGTCTCCGACTTGAATCTTTCTTGTTTGTGCGACTGAGACGCGAATTTGTTGGATGACGCCGTTTTCAAGTTCGTCACCTTTGTCTCGTGAGAAAATTTGAACGTTCACGACTTTTCCACCTTCTCCGCCTGGGAGTTTGAGTGAGGTGTCTTTTACGTCACGGGCTTTGTCTCCGAAGATTGCTCGGAGGAGCCGTTCTTCTGGTGTTAATTCAGTTTCACCCTTTGGAGTGATTTTTCCGACGAGAATATCTCCTTCACGGACTGATGCTCCAACGCGGATGACTCCGTTTTCGTCTAGGTCTTTGAGTCTAGATTCTCCAACGTTTGGAATGTCGCGGGTTACAATTTCTGGTCCGAGTTTTGTATCACGTACGTCGATTGCAAAATCTTCAACGTGTACTGAGCTGAATTTGTCTTTTCGGACTAGTGCGCTGGAAATAATTACCGCATCCTCAAAGTTATATCCTTCCCATGGCATGTAAGCTGCGAGCAAGTTTTGTCCGAGGGCCAATTCGCCATATTCTGTTGATGCACCGTCAGCTAGGATGTCGCCTTTTTTCACTTTTTGACCGCTGTTGCAGCGAGGTCTTTGATGGAAAGAAGTTCCTTGGTTTGTTCTGCGGAAAATGTCTAAGTTGTAAGTGACTTTGCGTCCAGATTTGTAAATAACTTCAATTCTTTGACCGTCTGAGTAAGAGACAGTTCCGTCTTCTTCAGCGAGTACAACTTGTCCAGTGTTCCGTGCAGCAATGGCCTCCATTCCGGTTCCAATAACTGGTGTCTGAGCTTTCAAAAGAGGTACTGCTTGTCGTTGCATGTTTGATCCCATTGAGGCACGAGTATTATCGTCGTGTTCTAGGAATGGGATGAGAGATGTGGTCACAGAAATAATTTGCTGTGGTGAGACATCCATGTGACTTACGTCGTTGTGGATCATGCTGATTGGTTCGCCTTTGACGCGGGCGCCGGCTGTATCTTCTATGAATTCACCCTTTTTGTTGAGAGGGGTGTTTGCTTGTGCGTAAGAGATTTCTTGTTCGTCTTCAGCGTCAAAACTTTCAATCTTTTTTCCGAGATATGCGCGGACTGATACGGTGTCCATGCCTTTGAGTTTTTTCAGTGCCTTTGCAGTTTTGGCATCAATTTCTTCACCTGCTTTGATGACAATTTTTCTACTTCCTGGCTCGGTAATGTCTTCTCCAGCCATGCGTCCCACGGCTGCTTTTCCGTCGTTCTTAACGGTGTGGAGGATCTTACGGAGTGGTGTTTCAATAAAGCCGTATTTGTTGAGAGTTGCGTAAGTCGCCAAGTGGACAACAAGACCAATATTTGGTCCTTCCGGAGTGGCGATTGGACAGATTCTTCCGTAATGGGAGGGGTGCACGTCACGGACATCAAATGATGCGCGTTCACGTGAAAGACCTCCGGGTCCCATTGCTGAGAGACGGCGTTTATGCGCGAGCTCTGCGAGCGGGTTGGTCTGGTCCATAAATTGTGAAAGCTGTGAGCTTGCGAAGAATTCACGCAATGCAGCTGTGATTGGTCTTGAGTTGATCAGCTGGGTTGGTGTCACGGTGTCTAGATCCATTACTGTCATACGGTCTTTTGCGATACGTTCTGTTCTGAGCAGTCCAACGCGGAATTTGTTCTGTACTAGTTCGCCAACTGGGCGGATACGTCTGTTTGAAAGGTGATCGATGTCGTCCGGTTTTACCTCCTTATTATTGAGTCTGATCAGGTGTTTGAGGATCAGAACAAAGTCTTCAACTTGGAATGTGTGGTATTTACGTTCGTTTGGTGTTTTGAGGTCGAATCGGCGGTTAATTTTGTAACGTGCTACTGGGCCCATGTCATATTTTTTGTAGTCGAAGAACATTGATTCGATCAGTGCACGGGCATTTTCTGGAGTTGCTAGATCACCTGGGCGGATCTTTTTGTAAATTGCTTTGTATGCTTCGTCGACTGTTTTTGCAGTGTCTTTTTCAAGAGTGAAAAGAACGAAGTCTTTGGTTGGGTCTGAGATTTCATCTTTGAATAAGTCGAGAATTTCTTTGTCGGTCTGGTATCCAAAAACACGGAGTAGGGAGGTCACGTGGATTTTTCGTTTTCTGTCGATTTTGACTGTGATTACACCTTTTTTGTCGGTCTCGATTTCAAGCCAAGCACCGCGTTTTGGAATGATTTTTGCGTTGTGTAGTCCTGGAGCGGCTGAGTTCTTTGAGAAGAAAACACCTGGTGATCTCACTATTTGTGAAACGACCACGCGCTCGATTCCATTTACAATGAAACTTCCGCAATCCGTCATGAGAGGGATTGGCCCGAGGAAAACGTCTTGTTCTTTAATTTCTCCACTTTCCTTGTTAATGAGTTGGACGTGGACTTTGAGTGGAGCTTCAAAAGACAGATTCTTGTTACGACAAGTATCTGCTGGGTGTTTTGGGTCTCCGAGAGAATGTCCGAGCATGTGGAGTTCCAATTTTTTCCCAGAAAAATCCGTGATTGGAGAGATTTCCTCCAAGAGCTCGCGGATCCCTTCTTCAACAAACCATTTGTATGAATTGGTCTGTGTTTCGATCAGGTTAGGAAGCTCAACTTTCCACTTGTTGTCAACGAAAAATTTCCGTTCAAGGGGTTTTGTTGAAATCTGCCCGGCTACTTGTTTAGTAGTAACGGACATTTTTTTCTTTTTAGCAGTCTTAGCCATAGGCTATGATTTTGTTAGGTGTTAAAGCAGAAACGCCAGGTTGGACGTCTTTGCTCTCTCTCCTAACACAATCTGAAACCTGAGAGCCGTGTCTGGGGTATTTTAGCGTGAAAGTCTGGAAAGTCAAGATGAAATTATTTTGAAATCGCCACTTCTTTTTTAGGTCCGTTCAATGTGACTTTAAGTTGATCTAAAAAACCATGATGTCCCAGGAGAATTACTGGCTGAGATTCTGCAAAGAATACAGTGGATTTCCATTCAATTGGTCTGAATGAGTCTTGTCTGAGGAGATGTGTGAGTTTTACCGGGGATGGATATACTGTGAAGGGATTGCCACCTGCACCATGAAAAGTTTTTTTGGTTCTTTTGTCTAGTTTCAGATCTAGTTCTCCTGCTATTTCAATGGGCAATATTGTGTAATCTGCGCCGGAATCGATTAGAGCTTCGACGTAGATAAATTTTTTACCGTGTTTAAATACGATGGGTATGGACGGTCGAAAAATATTCTTGCCGTCAGGCGTTGGGTATTGTGAATATTTGAATATCATCTGAATTAGCCGGCGATGTAACCTTTTGGTATAAGGGCGAATCTTAAATTATTGCTATCAGTTCTTTCGTCAACTTTCTTTTTTAGCTTAGTTAAAGTTTTATCTGAAGCAACTACTTTGTTGCCCTTTGCTGCTACCCACTTTCCTGCGTGTTGTGCTGAAAATTTCATATTTTGGGTGATTTTTGGTGTATTAGATGTTACAATTTGTTTTGTTGTTTGTCAATTTAATCAACGTAGAATCGATGGGGAAGTCTTATAAAAATTTACCGGTTAGTGAAATAAATGCGCAGTTGCTAAGTTTTGACTTCTTGGATAATGAACCGGATATTTATTCTGTGAAAGATTTGAAAAAGTGTACACAGAAGGCGTTTGGGTTTTAGGCTTTTTCAATCTTATCCTTGCCGCCCATGTAAGGCCTTAGTGGCTCGGGGACTGTTACGCTGCCGTCCTCATTTTGGTAGCACTCGAGTAGCGCGATGAGGATGCGTGGTGAGGCAATGCAGGTATTATTTAGAGTGTGGGCGAAATGTTTTTTGCCATTTTTGTCTTTGTACTTGAGATTTAATCTGCGGCTTTGGAAATCTAGGAAGGTTGAACATGAATGGGTTTCACCGTAATTGTTGCGTGATGGCATCCAAGTTTCGATGTCGTTCTTGTAATATTGGCCTTGGCCCATGTCTCCGCTTGAGTTTGCAACAACGCGGTAGTGGAGACCGAGATCTTGTAGGACTTCTTCAGCGTTTTTCAGGAGTATTTCATGCATTTTTGCACTTTCTTCCATGTCGTTTTTGCAGATGATTACTTGTTCGATTTTTTGGAATTGGTGGATGCGGTAAAGGCCGTGGGTATCCTTTCCATAAGTTCCTGCTTCACGGCGGAAACAGTATGAGTAGCCGGCGTAAAACAGAGGAAGCTTTGCTTCCTCCAAGATTTCATCCATGTGGTAAGACGCGACTGAGACTTCGCTGGTTCCAATGAGGAATTTTTCGTCTTTTCCAATTTCATAAGCTTGGTCTTCGCCGCCGGGGAAATAACCTGTGCCTTCCATTGCGCGGTAGTTTACTAGCAGCGGTGGTAAGAAGGGTGTGAAGCCTTTTGCGACTAATTTGTGAAGTGTGTAATTCAGGACGGCGAGCTCTAAAAGTGCGCCATCTCCTTTGAGGAAGTAGTTTCTGCTGCCGGAGATTTTGACACCGCGTTCGATGTCTAGAATGTCTAGTTCTAGGCCGAGTTCTACGTGATCTTTTGGTTCAAAGTCGAATTTTGGCATGTTCCCGACTTTGTATAATTCCTCGTTTGATTCGTCGTCTTCGCCGACTGGTACGTCATCATGGATTCGTCCTGGGGCGAGAAGGAGTTGGTTCCTCCATTCTTCTTCGATTTCTCTGAGTTTTTCTGCGAGTTCTTTTTCATTGTCACCTTTGGCTTGGGCTTCTTTTATGGCACTTTCTTTTTCTTTGCCGTCGAGTTTTGCGATTTTTTCGCTGGCTGTGTTTTTTTCTTCACGGGCTTTGTCTAGTTCTACTTGGGCTGCACGGCGTTTTTCGTCTAGGGCGATGAATCCATCTACATCAAAGTTTATGAATTTTTTCTTTGCAGCTTCTTTGATTTCGTCTGGGTTCTGGATGATGTATTTTGGGTCGATCATTTGAATTTGTTAAATCGGCTCTAAGGATAGCGAAGAGGTGTGGGGAAGGCAATGGGGGATTGATTATCTGAGTACTCGTGCAGCAATCCATCTGTTTCCGTGCTCGTCTACAAGGTTACCTTCTTTGTCAGCGTCTCCCTTCCAGCCGTAATCTTCTGTGATTACAACGGGAGAAGCAGAGGGGTCTTCTCGTATGTCGAATTCTAGGTCACCTAAAATCTTGGGGAGAACGCCAGTTGTGTCATCTACGATAGGAATTCCTATTCTAGTTCTTTGGGAGGGTACAAAAGATGGACCAACGTGGTCTGTTGGTTCTTCTTCTAGATTGCGGGCTGTAGATCCTGGACTACCTTCCATAAAATTTGTTAAAATTACTAGACGTGTAGTTTAGTGGTTTTTTGGGATGTGTCAAGAGCGACGTTTATTTATCGTCCTTTTTCTTGTCCTTTGGTTCTACTTTTACAACTGGGAGTCGTTTTACGTAGACTTGTTTTCCGTCGATTAAAATTTGGAGTTCAACGGGGTCTTCTTTTTCGATTTTGAGGTTCTTGATGTTCCAGAAGTGGACGTGTGAACCGATTTTGCCTTCTACCTTTTTCTCTGCGTTGGATTTTGCGAGGACTTCGTCTTCCTGCATGAGGCTGAAGGTGATGTTGTGCTCGCCCTCGGGGAGGATGAGTTTTGTGACGATGAACATTACTGGGTGCACGACTGGCAGTTCTTTTGTGAGGATGCGTTCAAAGATTCCGTTCATGCTGAGTTTGCCGTCCATTGAGACGGATGCGTGGTCGCAGAATAGTGCGAATTCAACTGGTGCGATTTTCATGGGTGTGGGTTAGGTGCGATTCAGCTTAGTCTGGGGTGGTGGGTGTGTCAAGGGGTGTGCAGAGGGGTGGGATGTGAGTACCAAAATGCACGTCGACATCTTCGTAATTTGCGGAGTCGTATTTGCTTCCGTCACGTGTTTTCATGAAAGTGCTTATGTCTTGTCCGTCAATTCCGTTGAGCATCCATAGCTCTGTTAGATTTGGTGATCTTACTATTGGTTGGCCGTTGACGTAGATATCAGCTTTGCAGGGAGTTAAGGTGCAAGGCCATTCGGATCCGCTGATTATTGCAGCTATGTAGTTTCCGTCATTATTTATGACGATGTTTGGGGTGAAGGCTACATCAGCTCCCCAGCTGGTTGATTCTCGGTGTGTTACGTCTTGGCTTGGCCATCGAGCTTCCCAGTACTCTTCTAGATCTTCTGCGCTTGGCTCGTTTGTGCCGAATATTGTGCGTGGGCAGGTGGAAGGATGAGCAGGTATTTCTTGAGTGGTTTGGGCTGTTTCTATAGGACGACAGAGGGGGATGATGTGAGAAAAGGAAATACTTTCTTGGTTTAACGGATAGTTGTATGTGTCGGCGAATGGGGAATTACAGTTGGGATCTATTTCTTGTTCGTCTGGATCTACTTGAAAACATGCTGTGTTTACATTTTCACGTAGGATTGTGCCATTTACGGCGATGTCTCCTGAACAAGGGTCTAGCCAATGGCCACAAAGAGGGTCACCGAGGTGGTTTACGTTATTGCCGTGAAATACAGTTCGGTCTAAAGGGTTATCTACGACCATTGCTACTATGTGGGTTCCGTCAGGTGTTGCCTTGATCTGTGGGATGGAAATTTCAGCGTGATTTCTGTTTGTGCCTACGTGCTGTAGTACAGCTTGGTTTTGCCAGGTTTGTTCCCATTGTACTTCGAGGTCTAGTTTTTCAAGTGATAATTTTCCGCATGGGGGGAGTTGAGCGAGTATTTCTGGGGAGATTTGGCTTGTTTCTTCGGTGCTAATTCCACTGCCTTCAATTTGTTCTGGTTGTGGTTCTGTGCAGGCGGAGGCTGCGAGGAGTGTGAGGGCTGGGAGAGTGTTTTTCATGGGGTGGGGTTAGGGTGTGCAGAGGGGTGGGACTTGGCTGTAATCATAGTGGAGGATTCTGGCTTCAGGGGTTTGAGTGGTGTTGTTGGTGCCCATGAAGGTTCTTGTGATGCTATGGTCTTTTGCTGAGATCCAGAATTGGCTGCCGGTCATGTTTTCTATGAAGAGGCTTGGAGCCATTCTGGTTTGTGGAGGTCTGAGTGAGGTTCCGTTAACGGTTACTGTTGCAAAACATGTGTCATTGGCTTTACATGTTTTTGGGTGGTGGTTTGTGAGGGCAGCTAAGTAATCTCCGGAGTTTGTGGCCATTATTATTGGTTTGGTGCTTTGTGTTTCGTCGTCATGTATGTGAACTACGTGCTTGTCTGGCCAGTTTTCTTCCCATTCAGTTTCTAATTGGGCTAAGGCCTGAGCGATTTCTTCTTGAGTTGAGTCTTGTGGTAAGTCCCATGTGTCTGTGCATGGGGGTGGTGCTAAGAGTTCTGCGATGTTGGTGGCTATTTCGTCTACGTCCATGCCACCAGTTGGTTCTGGTTCTGCACAGGCAAGTGCTAGAGCGGTGAAGATGGGTAGGGTTTCTCTCATGGGGATTTTTTATAAGAGCGCAGTATATCACTGCGCTCTGTGAAGTTCAATAATGCCCAAATTTCTTGGACCGGTCCAAGAATTTAATCTGTTGGATTATTCATCTTTCTTCTCTTCTTCTTTCTCCGTCTTCTCTTCCTCGTCTACTGTCTCTCCATCCACGGTCTTGCCGTTTTCTGTATCTGTAACTTTTACGTCTTCGTCAGATTGACCATCCGCTTCGCTACTGGTCTGTTCGCTACCGGCCTGCTCATACATTTGTGCGCCGATTTTCTGGAGTTCTTCAGAGAGGGCGTCTGACTTGGATTTGATTTCGTCGAGGCTGGCTTCGTCTTCGCCTTCTTTGCTGCCATTTTCTAGAAGTTCCTTGAGTTCCTTAACCTTTTCTTCAATAGGTCCTTTGACATCATCTGTGATCTTGTCTCCGAGGTCTTTCAATGTGCGTTCAGTTTGCATGACGAGGCTGTCTGCGCTGACGCGGACTTCTACGCCTTCCTTCTTTGCGGCGTCTTCGTCTGCGTGCATTTCAGCTTCCTTTCGCATCTTTTCTACTTCCTCGTCGGAAAGGCCGGATGAGCCTTGGATTGTGATGTGTTGTTCTTTGCCGGTGGCTTTGTCTGCAGCTTTTACGTTTAGGATTCCGTTTGCGTCGATGTCGAAAGTTACTTCAATTTGAGGTACGCCGCGTGGGGCTGGTGGGATTCCGTCCAATTGGAAATTTCCGAGTAATTTGTTGTCAGTTGCCATTGGTCTTTCGCCTTGGAAAACGCGGACGTCCACGGATGGCTGATTGTTTGCAGCGGTGGAGAAGACCTGGGATTTTGAACTTGGGATTGTGGTGTTGCGTTCGATGAGTGGAGTCATTACGCCGCCGAGTGTTTCAATTCCGAGTGTGAGAGGAGTTACGTCTAGGAGAAGAATGTCTTTCACGTCTCCTTGAAGTACTCCGGCTTGGATTGCTGCGCCGAGTGCTACAACTTCATCTGGGTTGATTCCTTGGTGTGGTTCTTTGCCAAAGATGTCTTTTACTTTTTCTTGGACGGCTGGCATGCGGGTCATTCCTCCAACTAGGACAATTTCGTCGATGTCGCTCATTGCGACTTTTGAGTCTTTGACGGCTTTGCGGCAAGGTTCAGTGACTTTGTTGATTAGATCTGCGACTAAGTCTTCCAGTTGGCTTCGTTTTAGTTTCATTACCAAGTGCTTTGGCCCGTTTTTGTCGGCTGTGACAAAGGGGAGGTTGATCTCTGTTTCGTGTTGGGAAGAGAGCTCAATTTTTGCTTTTTCAGCGCCTTCCTTTAAACGTTGGAGTGCGGTGTGGTCTTCTTTTAGGTCGATTCCTTCTTGCTTCTTGAATTCCTCTGCAATCCAGTCGATTAGGATTTCGTCGAAGTCATCGCCACCGAGTTTTGTATCTCCGTTTGTTGCGAGGACTTGGAATACGCCGTCTCCGAGTTCCAAAATTGAGATGTCAAAAGTTCCTCCACCAAGGTCAAATACTGCGATTTTTTTGTCGTGTGAGCCTTTGTCCATTCCGTAAGCAAGGGCAGCGGCTGTTGGCTCGTTGATGATGCGTTCAACTTTGAGTCCTGCAATTTCACCTGCGTCCTTAGTCGCCTGACGTTGTGAATCATTAAAATAGGCTGGGACGGTGATTACAGCACTTTCTACTTTGTCGCCGAGGTATTTTTCTGCGTCTGCTTTTACCTTTTGTAGCAGCATTGCGGAGATTTCTGCTGGGCGTTTTTGTTTGCTGTCGAACATGATTTCTACTTCGCCGTCTTTGCCTTTGATCGTTTCAAATGGCATGCGGTCTGTGATGTCTTTTACTTCCTTGCTACAGCGACCGATGAGACGTTTTGCGGAGAAGATTGTTCCTTTTTCGTTCATTACAGCTTGGCGTTTTGCAGGTTCTCCGACTAGTCGTTCTTTGTCTTTAATTGCGACGATTGATGGGGTGGTGCGTTTGCCTTCCGCGTTTGTGATTACGGTTGGTTCTCCGCCCTCCATTACTGCGAAACAAGTATTAGTTGTTCCGAGGTCGATTCCTATGATTTTGGACATGTCTTTTTTGGTTAGTTTTAAGGGCCTGTGCGCCTGTGGCGCGGCCTGAAATTAGCACTCGCGAGTTTATAGTGCTAATTGCGGGGAGTCAAGAGAAAATTTAGGATTTTCCTACCTGTACTTTTGCGGGGCGGATTGTTTTGCCGTTGAACTCGTAGCCTTTTTCGATGATTTGGGTGATTTGGCCGGCGGGGCCGTCGTCTTCTGCGAGGACTTCGTGGCGGTTGGGGTCTGCGGGGATGTCAGTTTCATCAATGGCTTTTAGGCCGAGTTGCTCGAGTGCAGCGAGGAGATTGGCTTCAATTGCCTGGATGCCTTTTACCCATTCGTTTGATTGGAGTTTCTCGGGGACGTTGTCAAAGGCACGGGCGAGGTTGTCGATTGCAGGGAAGATGGATTCTAGGAGTTGGAGGTTTGCGTGGACGCGGAATTCTGTGCGTTCCTCTTCTGTGCGGCGTTTGAAGTTTTGGAATTCTGCCATTGCGCGTTTGGCAGCTTCAGTCATGCTTGCCAGTTCTTCTTGGAGTTGCGCGATTTGGATGTCTTTAGAGTCAGCTGTGCTAGATGGTTGAGATTGATCGTCTTTTTTAGACATTTTGATGTAATTTATAGATTATGATTTCTCCCCGGGGAGGGTCTTACAGGTTGGAGGTGCTTGACAGTCTGCTGGGATCATTAGGTTTTGTGTTTTCCTGCATAGCTTGTTTATAGCTGATCTATAATTCATTTGCTTCCAATAAATTACGGACTTCTGTGAGGGCTGCGGTGTTGAAGGCGTATGGCATGCGTTTTGGGCCGATGATGCCGATGTAGCCTTTATAGTCGTCGTAGGTGTATTCTGCAACTATTAATGAGCAGCTGTCTATTCCTGGGAGGATGTTTTCTTCGCCGATTAGGATGCGGGGTTCGTGGCTGGTTTCAAGTTTTTCTAGGCCTTTGAGGAATTCATGGCGGTCTTCAATTACTTCCATGACTTGGCAGGCTTGCATTGGTTCGTTGATGAATTCAGGTTGTTTTAGCATTTTTGAGAAGCCCATGAAGAATGTCCGGTTGTTCTCTGGGATGGTGGCAAAAGTCATGTTTGGGACGGCTTGGCTGAGGAGGTGGACGGCTCTGTGGACGTGTTGTTTTGCCTCTTCGCTGCGTTGGCGGTCACGGATGGTTTGGAGGGTTTCGTGGGCGAGGGCTTTTGCGACGTCGAAATCTGCGAGTTCATCTACGTAAACTCTGTAGCCTTTGTCTGTTGGGATGCGGCCGGCTGAGGTGTGGGGGTGGGTGATTAGGCCTTCTTTTTCAAGCGAGGCCATGTCGTTGCGGATTGTGGCGGGGCTGACCTTAAAATTGTATGTCAGGATGATGGTTTTTGAACCAACTGGTTGGGCGGTTTGGATGAAGTGTTCGATGACCGCGCTGAGGATTTGTTTTTTTCTGTCGTCTGTCATAATGGTGACGCTTCGCGTCGAAGGTGGCTAGCACACTTCGCTTTGCTGCGTGTGTGGTGCTTTTATACCTGAATTTTGGGGTTTTGCCAATTAGGGACTGAAACTTTTCCGCTTGCTTGTGGTTCTGTATGTGCTATTTTTCTCATGGTTTTTACAATTTAATTATATATGTTATGGCAAAGAAAAAAATATGTTCTCAATGGTGTAATTTAGTTTTCCTATTAATTGGTGCTTTGCTTGGAGCGGCTTTGATTGCGTTGCTTGTTGTGGCAGGGCAGTTGAGCTTTCTTCAAGGTTCTGTTTTGGAGTCGCAGGAGACGATTGGTGAGGCAGCTAGTAGTCCGGGTATTTTGCTTGAAATGGGGGACGATGGATCTTTGGTGCAGACCGTGGATTCTACTACTGAAGGGATTTGGGTGCAGATGCAGGATAAAAACAACATTTGGGTGCAGTTGGAGCAGGATGTGAGTGCGCAGGATGAGGATGGTGCTATTGTGTCGCTTTCAAGTGGCGATTGGGTGAAGCTTGTTGATAATATTTGGGTGCAGTTTGGTGGTGGAGATGGTGCTGGAGTGGCTAAGCTGAAAGATGGGATTTGGGTGCAGATGGCTGGAGAGAATGGAATTTGGGTACAGCTAAGCAGCGACATCTGGGTGCAGTTTCAGGAAAAAGGCACTAGGAATATTTGGGTGCAGTAGTTAGGCGGCGAGGAGTGCTGCGCGGGCGGTTCTGAATGCTTTCTTTTTGTCTGCGATATACCCTTCCCAAATATGAGCTTTCTCTACGTGTTTTTCATAGAGTTCATCAATTATAGGAATAGTTTCGTCGCCTCTCATGATTAGTGGGGTGAGTACGTTTGGTTGAGTTAATTCTCTGTTTTCTGCGAGCATTTCCATTTGTTCTATTGTCCATTCAAATCTTGTGATTGGTATGGCAAGTACAGAGAGGGCTTGGCTTCTTTCTTCTTCTTCTGTGAGTTTTCCTGTTAGTTCTCGAGCTTTTTTATAGTGTTCTTCTGCTTTTGAACATGCTGCTACGACTTCCTCGTAATTTCCGGCTGCTCTTGCAGGTTTGCATTCACCGTAATAAATAGTGTTTTGCATGTCAGTTAGGCCCTTGAGTGCAGTTTGTGAGTATCCGTGTTCATTTGCGCTTTCAAAAATTCTTGTGGCACAGGCAAATGCTTCATCAGGGCGGCCTGCTGCGTCTAGTGCACGGGCTAAATAACGTTCAGCTTCTAGTATCCATTCTGTGATGCCTTGTTCACGAGTGCTTTTTTCAAGGATGCAGGTAACTTTGTTGATGTAGGTGTCCAGGACGTTTACTGATTCATCTACTTCAGGGTTTGGGGCTTCACCTTCTGGGAGAATGTTGTTGATGTGATCTACGAGTGCAGTTTCAGTTCCTTCGTACAATCCTGGTGTTGTGAGTTTATAGCCTATTGCTGTGATACGACTTTCTACTACTTTGGAAACAAGTCTTGTTTCACTGCGGATTTCTTCTAAGTCGATTTCAAAAAGTTCTTTGATAGCGCTGTTGATTGATTCAATGGCTTGGTCTCTTGTTTTTGGATTTCTACTTAGTGCTTCTGCTTGTCTGTAGTGGAATCTTGCTTTTGCTAATTTGTTTCTTACTTTTGTCACAGGATCTATGTCGGTTTCATGTCTTCCCGCGTAGTGTTGTTGTAGTGCTTCTATACAATCGCCGAAAGTTTTATGGTCTTGGTCTTGAAAAGCTGTTTGGGCGGTCAGATGGAGGTATCTGCCGGTTGAATCTAAAGAATATAAGTCTTCAGCTCGTTTGACTTTGCTGGGATGTTTTGTTTCGTGGTTTCCTATTAGGATACATAATCCTGCTTCTCTGACTTCACCATCAATGCTGACTATTAGCTTGCTTAGATTTTCCAGATTTTCTTCTACGCTGAATCCTGCCATGAGTCTGGCCTCTATCAGCGTGTAGTGAATTTCTAAAATGTTGCCAATGTTTGTTGGGCCTAGTTCTCTCAAATTTTCTCTAATAGTTTCACTGTTCATAGCTAAGAATCCTTCGCAGGTTTCCATTGCTTCTGAGATATCGTGTCTGTCTAGTGCTGCTTTGGCATGTACTGCTACAAGGGTACTAGTTTCGGGTGTGAGCTGCATTCCTATTTTTTGGCAAACGCCAAGATAATGAGAAATTCGGAAGCCGTCATCAACTCCTGCCCGGAGTCTTGCTTCCAGTTCTTCTATCCCGTTGCTTTGAAGTTGTGCTCTTGCCCTTTCTGCAAAGAATGGAGCTACAAATCTAACTGGATCACCATCGCCTGTTCTTGGTGCTAGAATTTTGCATTCTACTAAAACATCTTCTGCTTCTTGTGTGTAATGTGGTGCGGCAATTTTTAATTCTTCTAATGGACAAGGGCTTTCTAGTAAAACCATTGTGCTTAGTAAGTTTATTGCAGGTACACTTCTTCCCCTGGCCTCATCAATTCTGGTGGCTACTAGTCTGTCGAAAAATGCGTCGAGCGTAGCATGGACAGTTGCAGCGTCTACTTGTTCTTCTCTTAACTCCCAACCACGTTCTCTATCTGAGAGTGCATTTACTGATCGTAAATGTTTGATTAATAATTCTATAGCTGTGGGGTTGTATAAATCATCTCTCCCACGTGCTAAGGTTCTTTCTATGTAAGGTCTTAATTCTTCTGGTGGATTTTTTCCTTCTAAGTTATGTTTTGCAATTTCCATTGCTTCGTCTAGTGTGACGCCGCCTAGTTCCAAGCTGTGATCTGCTTCTTCTGGTAAGCCTGTTGTGATCAGAATGACGGGTATGCTTTTAAAGAATCCCTTAGACATTTCGTCCATTCTGGACATGTCTTCACATACAACTCCAACTCTTCCTATGGTTTTAAAAATTGCAGTTAGTATGTTTTCTGCTACGCCTGGGTTCTCTAAGATCTGTGTATCATTATATTCTTCTGGTGTTGTGAGTTCTTTATATAAGTTTCTCCATAAAAGTTTTTGGTCTTCGTTCACTTCATTTTTGTCCATCCAAAATTTAAAGTCTTCTAATCTTGGGAAGAGCGTGCCAAGTACCCTTCCGACGTCGGCGTAACTGTCTCCTCGTTCGCGGTCTTCTTGAAGTGGTACTACTTCAATTCTTTTTTTGTCACCAAGCTCACCTAGTTTTCTTGCGGCTTCGGTGAGTATTCTGGTTAGACCTAGGCCGTATGCCTCTGTTTGGGTGATGTCTATAGAAAGAGAACAATCTCTATTTGTTCTTGCTAAAGCTTTTATTTCTTCTACAAATCTAGTGACTTCATCTGCTCTGACGTATCGTTTTTCTTCAGAGGGAAATTTTAGGTCTTCAAGTGTGCCTGTCAATATGACTTGTACGCCAATTCCTCTCAGGTTTAAAGCTTTGAAGGTTACCTGTTCGGTTCCAAAACCTTTTGCTGAGAGCGCAGCTCCAAGAGTAGGGCCGATTCTCATGGGTCCTAATCCGGGACTTTTGTCTTTGAGCATACGTACTATAGAGGAAAAAGTTTTTGAATATTCAGGTTGTTTGCTTGTGTCTGAAAATTGCACAGTGCCTTTTTCTCCACTGATTTTGCAGTCAGGGTGATTCATTGCTAGTTCTTGCATGCATCTGACAGCACGTTCTTCTTGTTTGAATGAGCTTCTTCCTAGTGTGCCGAATACGAGAAAACCGGTTTTTGATTTGGAGTTCATTTCTGGTGAGAGCACTTTTGCGTGATATTTTTGGGCTAGCCTTTCCAGATCTTCTTCCCATTTAAGGAAAGATCTACCCCAGTTTTCTGGAGCACTTGCTTCTGTTGGAGCTTCGATATAAACGCCTATTGCATCTCTTTGTACGGGATTTTCTAGTCTAAATGCAGCTGGGTCAGTTGTGCTGTATAAGTGAGCTGTGTATTCTCGCAGAACTTCTGCCAGTCTTGGGGGGTCTTTGCTGAGTTCTGCAAGGGCTGTGTGTGCTGCTTCTCCCATGAAAAGTTGCATTTGTGATTCTGCTGGCGGTCTTGGTAGTTTTCCTAGCTCTGGGTTTGGTTCTACATTTATTATTCTGTTTTCTGCGGTGTGTACGTGTATAGCGCCTCTATCTAGAGAGACATTTTGTACGGTGCCGGGCTTTTGTACGGCATTTGCTTCTTCCCATCCTTTCCCAAGGATGATAACTCTTCCATAAGGTGTTATGACTAGTACATGCCCATTTTGAGATATACCAATGTGGACGCCTTCTTTACCGATTTTTGTAGCAACTGCTTGTGCGAATTCAACTACTTTGGCATCGCTTTCTAAGCTTACTGCATGCATGTCATCACCGGCTGATTTAAGGAAGAAAACATCTGGAAAGTATCTTAAAACCCAAAAATAAGGAATGTGAAAATTTCTTCTGGTGTGTTCTTCTGCTGCTTCTACATCGTCTTCGTGTGTGCGTGTTGTGGAACTTGCCATGTCTGACAGTATTACGCTTCCGTTTGGGTATTCTTGTGTGCCTATGAGTGGTCCGTTTTCGAACATGTGTTTGGAAATTAGACGGGACCAAAAGGGAAAGCCCAGAACTTTGTGAAAGCCTAGGTATCTGAGGACTAGTAATTGTTGCCAAATTTGTACAAAGGCTGCGTTGTTGATTATGGGATTGATTTGTTCTAGAGGGATGCCTGGCAAGGTGAGTCTGAGCACGGCGTGATAGAGGACATTTTCTTCGATTCCTTCACCTTCTACTATGGCCATCATTTCCTGGACCATGGGGTCTTTGCGGATTTCTGTCTCTGCGATTTCAGTGCTGGGGAGGAAGTCTCCTGGGCGTTTGAGGATTTCACGCCATGTTTCAAGAGCTTTGAAGCCAGGGGTTCCGGCTACTTCTGCGTTCTCCAATGTGCCTGTGCGAAGTTCATCTACTTCTAGTGTAGGGCTAGGTGGAACTCCTTCTTGTGGGGGAGTTTGCTCACGTGCTTCGGGTTCTTCTCCGGCTTGGGGGGGCATTGTTAAGGGGTTTTTAGGTATGATAAATACACTATTATCCTTAACCTGTCAAGTCTGGCTGTTTTTATTTGCTGGCCATGTATGCGGCTAGGTCGATGCAGCGTTCTGAGTAGCCCCATTCGTTGTCGTACCAGGAGAGGAGTTTGGCAAAATTGCCGTCCATGACTTTGGTTGTGAGGGCGTCGAAGATGCTTGAGCGGCTGTCTGCTTTGAAGTCTGTTGAGACGAGTGGCATGTCTGTGTAGCCGAGGATGCCTTTCATTTTGCCCTCTGCTGCGGCTTTCATTGCGGCGTTGATTTCTTCTGCGCTGGTGTCTTTTTTGAGTTCTACTGACAGGTCTACAAGTGAGACGACTGGTGTTGGGACGCGGATTGCCATGCCGTCTAGTTTGCCTTCAAGATCTGGGATTACGAGGCTGATTGCTTTAGCTGCTCCTGTTGAAGTTGGGATGATGTTTTCTGCTGCTGCGCGGCCGCGGCGGAAATCTCTGTGGTCGTTGTCTAGGAGGCGTTGGTCGCCGGTGTATGAATGGATTGTTGTCATCAAGCCGCGGACAATTCCGAATTCGTCATTGATGATTTTTACAAATGGTGCGAGGCAGTTTGTTGTGCAGCTTGCGTTTGAGACGATTAGGTCGGATTCTGGGTTGTAGTCCTCGTGGTTTACGCCGTAAACAAATGTTCCGTCGATTTCATCTTTTGCAGGTGCGGAGATTATGACTTTTTTTGCGCCAGCTGTGAGGTGTTGGCTGGCTCCTTCTTTTGTTCGGAATACTCCGGTGCATTCAATCACAAGGTCGATGTCCAGTTCTTTCCAGGGGAGTTTTAGGGGGTCGCGTTCTTGGACAAGTTTGTATTCTTTTCCATCGACAACTAATGCGTCTTCCCGTCCTTCGACTTCCATTGGGAGGATGCCGTAGGCGGAATCGTACTTGAGAAGATGGGCTGTTTGCTTGGGATCGCCCAGGTCATTCATTGCAACTATCTCGATACGGGGATTTAACAGGTTTGCTCGGAAAATCATGCGGCCAATTCGGCCAAATCCATTTATTGCTACGCGCATAGTGAAGGGGATGTTAGAGGGTGAAAATCGGGCCTAGTATAATAGGGGATGCGGAAAAATGAAATTGTTTTTATGGTTTTTTCGTGGAAGACTGGTTTTATTAGTGATTAACTTCTGTCATGAATGATTTGCTTCTAGAGGCGCTTAAAACTTTGCATGCTGGGCAGGTGGTGATGCATCCAACTGAGACTTGTTATGGTTTGGCTGTGGATATTTTCCAGAGGGCTGCGGTGGAGCGGCTTTATGGCTTGAAGAAAATGCTTTTGGATAAGCCGGTGAGTATTTTGGTGCGAGATCTTGATGAGGCGCAGCGATATGGGGAGTTTTCTGGTAGAGCGCTGGAGCTTGCGGAAGCGCATTGGCCTGGGCCTCTGACAATTGTTGTGCCGAGGAAGAGTTCTTTACCGGTGTGGATTAATCCTGGGAACGATTCGGTTGGATTTCGGGTTTCTATTAAGAAAAAAGCGCGGCAGTTGGTGGAGGCTTTTGGTGGGCCGGTGACGACTACAAGTGCGAATGTGAGTGGTGAGGTGCCGGCTTATTCTGTGCAGGAGGCTTTGGGGCAGGGGCTGGTGCCGGATTTTGTTTTAGATGGTGGGCAGATAGGGAAAGAGCAGCCATCGACTATTGTGAAGGTGGTAGGGGATGAAATTGAGGTGCTGAGGCAGGGGAGTGTGGAGGTGGAGTGAAGGGGCTAGGATGGCTTGTAGATGAGATAATGTTGATTTTGGGTAGTTTTTTTTGTATGTTTGGAGCTAGTCAAACTTTAATTCTAACCTTATTGCTTATGTATGAAGGTGTACCAGAAAAAGTTCTTTTTTTTGAGAGGGCTGTTGAGGCGAAACTTGTTGGTGGTGGTGAAGAAAGTGGGGATGGAGAGGGTCAAGCTGCATTTAATGCAAGGCTTGATAGGGAGTTTATGAGTGGATATCTAGAGAGGGTAAATGCGCAGCAACCTGATGGTGATTTTCCGAGGGAACCCATAAGGGCCTATTAAAAGTGTGTTAGTGTGATTTTTGGGGATTGCTGAGTGTGAATGTGTAGAGCTATTGAAATAGGATAGATGCGGTGGCGCTTATTGCTTCTGTTCCAAATGCGACGATCAAGCCGGCAATGATTAGGCCGATTGTTATCAAGGGAATGGAGGTTTTTGGGCGAATGCCGAAGACGTGGGCTACCAGGGAACCTGTCCAGCCGCCGCTACCAGGGAGAGGGACTGCTACAAATGTGATGAGGGCAAGGTGTCCGAGTTCGCTTATGCGTTTGCTGTGTTTTGTGCGGGTTTTGTGGAAGAGCCAGTTAAAGAAGCGATTCATGAATTTGAAGTGTTTGCGGAGGAATTTGGTTGCTGGAGGAAGGAGGTAGATTATTATAATGGAGATTAGGATGTTTCCCAGTAGGGAGAAAATGAGTGCGCTCCATGGGTTCATGCTAAGGACGAGGATTCCATATGGGATGGAGGCACGGAGCTCGGTTAAAGGGAGCATTGCCATCAGGAGTACGATGAGTTCGTTTGGGAGGTTTGTGAGGAGATTCATAGTGAAGTTTGTGGCGAGAGTCTAGCATTATTATTGGACGTTGGACAGTTTGTTATTGGCTTTGTTAGGAAGTGTCCAGGTAGGGGTGAGTGGCGAGTGGGGTGAGCGGCGAGTGGGGTGAGCGGGGTGAGCGGGGTGAGCGGGGTGAGCGGGACCTCACCATGCAAGAATTCGGGTGTTTGTCATGTTGAAATGGCTTATTTTAACGATTTTCTGGGGCTTTGGGGTGGATTTAACCTGATGGACAGGTTAGAATGTAGGTAACTTTGAATAGTCCTTTAACTTAAAAAATCATGAAAAATTCTACAAAAATAAACATGAAGGCAAATAAAAGCAACAATAAAAATGACGGTGAAAATCGTAAGGAGATTATAAACAGCTTGGATGAGCGTTTTAGTGGATGTGGTGTGAAAGCTTTGGAATGGAGGCGGAAATGCGAACTCCTATTGCCTGAAATTGTTAAGTATAAGGTTTGGAAAGAGAAGGGGTTTAGTAGCGTTTATGAGTATGCGGCAAAAAAGGCAGGGATGAGCAAACGTTGTGTGGATGAGGCTTTGCGAGTTTTGCGGCGAATTAAGGATAAACCGGAATTGCAAAAGGTTGCTATGGAAAGGGGGATTCAGAGAGTTAGGCCTGTTGCTGTAGTTGCTACAAAAAAGACAGAAGCATTTTGGGCTGAAAAAGCTGTGGCTATGGGGAAACATACTTTGGAAACTTATGTGAAAAATTACAGGGAAGAATTTCTCCCCGGGGAGGGTTGTAAGCCTGATGGGACTGTTGACGAGTGGGGAAATTCTGATGATACAAACGAAGAGAGTGTTAATGATGGGTGTGTTGGGAAGAAAAATGTGAGGGAAGTAAAAGTTACTATGAAATTGCGATCTGATTTGGTGGATCGCTTGAAGAAGCAAGGAGATTTGAATGAGATGATGGAAAAGTTTCTGGATTTTGTGGAGGGTGGAAGTGATGAGGAGAAATTAGGTGAAGATAAACCGAAAGCTGTTAAGGCGAAATCTAGATATATTCCTGTGAAGATTAAGAGATATGTGAGAGAGAAAAGTGGTGGGAAATGTGCTTTTCCGGGATGTTGTAAAGATGGTGAGATTTTGCATCATACGCAGAGGTTTGCTTTGGAGAAAGTGCATGATCCGGACGAGATGGTGTTTCTATGCAAGGAACATGAGCGATTAGCGCATTTGGGGTTGATTGAAGGAGAAGGTGGGCCTTTGGAGGAGTGGAGGTTAAAGCAGGTGAGAGATGTTACAGATAGTAAGGCTTATATTGATCAGTTTGTGAATTTGTATCGATGATTATGTGTGCGAGTAGAATGTGTTGGGAGTGAGAAAACACTCACCACTACAAGTTGTGCTGGGGGTGAAAAGGCGGCACAAATATGAAGTTTTGCACAAATTTGTTATGCAACGACTGAGGTGGTTTTGCAAGTGGTTTTGGCGGAGAATTATTGACTTTTCTGCAACCTGAATCCCAGGTTGAAGTAGACAAAGTACTGTACACAAAATGTATACATGGAAAATGCGAATTTTATTATTATTCTTGACGAATGTGGGGGTGGGCCGTAAGTTTGTCTCACTTTCCACGCTCGTTCAAAAAACTTATCCAAGTGCTGTGCAAGAAAATTATGCAGATTTTGAGCCCGAGCATGATCCGGTTCTTCTAGAGGAGAGTCTGGATTATCTGGGGCTGGGGGATGGAATAGAGGTGAAGAAAGGGATGACGGTAGTAGATTGTACGCTTGGACTCGGGGGCCATTCGGTAGAGATTCTGAAAAGGATTGGGCCAGATGGATTCCTTTACGCCTTCGATAAGGATGAACGAAACATAGTGATAGCAGAGGAGAGACTTGGGAAAGTGGTTGAGGAGATGGGATGGGAAAAGAATTTCAAAATATTTCACGCAAGTTTTAGTTCTTTGACAGATCGGCTCAGAAGGGAAGGGGTATTCAAGAGGCGCCAAGGCAAGCTTGGCGTGGATGCTATTCTCTTTGATCTTGGACTCTCGTCCCCACACATTGATGACCCAGAGCGTGGTTTCTCCTTTCAGAAGGAAGGACCGCTGGATATGAGATTCGATGCTAGCGGCGCGACTAGCGCAACTAGTAAAAATAGAACGGCGGCGGATCTTCTCAACAAGCTTCCTGAAAAGGAACTTGGAGATATCTTTTACAGGTATGGGGAGGAACGGGCGTCGCGGAAGCTGGCCAGGGCGGTTGTGGAGCAGAGGAAGAAAGAACCTTTTGCGACTACAACTCAACTGACAAAGCTGGTGGAAACGGCCTTGGGACGAGGCAAGCCTGGTAGACATCGGGCAGCCAAGATATTTCAGGCGCTGCGAATTGCGGTTAATGAGGAACTGGAGGTTTTGGAGCTTGGACTTAGCCAAGCTACTGAACTTTTAGATTCTCACGGACGCGTGGTCGTGCTCAGTTACCACTCTCTTGAAGATCGGATTACTAAGAAGATTTTCAAGCAACTTTCCACTGACCTCCGCGATCCGACTGATCCATATGGTCGCAGAGTCCAGAGGTCAAAGAGCCTTTCCCTTCTGACAAAAAAGCCGATCACTCCTACCGAGGAGGAGATATCCAAAAATCCTCGGGCGCGCAGCGCAAAGCTGCGGGCAGCTGAAAAGTTATAGCCAACTTATAAACACGCCATGTACGCAATCTACGAAATTACCGATACCATCCGAGGGCTATTTGTTAGGAATGAGCGCATCAGTGCATTCTCAATTGGGACGCTGATGTTGGCGGTGGTGATTTTGATTGGGGTGCTGTCGCTGACAATGCTGAATGACAAGGCGTCCAAGGGGTATTTGCTCAGTGCGCTTGAAGAGGAAAGGCAGGAACTTGTGACGGACGGCGAGATTACGGACATGCTGACCTTGCGTGCGCGGTCTATGACTGTGATTGAAGATCATGCGTGGGGAATGGTGAAGCCGGAACGAGAAGATATTCATTATGTTATGCCGGTTGTTGTTGCGCAGAGGTAAGAGGGGTCTTGGCCCAAAAAATTTACTAATGAAACCCTATTGGGGTTAAGGGGAAATCACATAAGCTCCTCCTGTAACGGGAGGGGTTTATGTTTTTGGTAGGCGATTTTCTTGACAAAGTGAGTGAAGAATGTATTATACTCGCCTTATTTAAAATTTTAACACCCCTATGTCATGGCTGAAAAAGTAACTAAAGGACCACCACCACCAATAAGAGTTGATCGGCCAGCGAGAGCACCGCTTTCTGCTGATGGAGCTGTACCTGGAGTTATGCCTGGAGCTGCGCGAGCAGTACCGGCGGGACCAAGTTTAACAGCTGTTCCGATAGGAAGTATTATTGGTTTGGATGTGACGGATCAAGCTCAAGTGGATGCAGTTCTTGGGGAGGCTATGCGGCCTGCTTTGGAAGAGATGGGGAGGATTGAAGCTAGGGCTATTAGTCAGGCAAATGATTTTGCTGTACAGACATTGCTTGCTGGAGGAGGGATGGATGGTGCTGTTGAAAGAGCTGAAGAGCTTAAGCAGGCTTTTGGAGCTTCTCAGGAATCATATGCTTGTCAGGCTGATGGTCTGTGTCTTGTAGTTAATCGTCTTGGGAATTCTCATGTTGCTGGTCTGATTGCAGCTAAGAAACAAGAGCATGCGGGTAAAGCGCATGTGCTAGCTGTTCTTAATGACGAGACTAATTTTGGAGATGCGCTAAGTGCTGTTCAAGTGAGACTGGAGGATGCTTTAGGTGGATATGGTGTGGCTCAAAAACAATTAATAAGTGTTTTAATTGCTGAGCAATCGAAGGCGCCTAATGTTCGTGATGAAGCTGCAGTGTCGAATGTTGATATTGATGGCCCTGCACAGGTTGTGCGTGAGACATTCTTGGCAGTTCTTACGGGGGCAGTTACTGTGATTGATGGGGTTATTCGGCAGGCAGAGCATGTTGAGGCAGTAAGGCTTGCTAGATTGGCAAGAGAGGCTAGGGAGGAAAGAGAAAGGCTTGAGTGGGAAGAAAGAAAGCGTTTGGAGACGGCGAAGGCGGTTAATCATTCTGTGAAAGTTTTGGATGGAGCAGTAGATGAGCAACTTTCAGCTTTGATAGCGACTACGGGTGTAGATATGTGTTTGGAAAGAGATCCTGCTGATATACTTGATGCAGAGGGGGGAGTGGCTGTGGAAGGTCTAGTGCGAACTGCTGATTATGCAACGTTTGTTGAAGCGTTTATGGCTGCGCTTTTGCACAAGTTAGGTTTGTCAGTTTCTATGGGGACGAAAGCTTTGAAGGGTGATGTGAGGGAAGAAGGAGGTAGATTTGTAGAAGAAGAACGTATGAGAAGAGATGGTATGGGTATTTTTGCTGAACTTCCGCCTTATGGTTGTGAGCCTGGGGCGCTTGACTCTTTAAGAAATGTGGAGGCTTCGCTTGAGATTTACTATAAGGAAAGGAATCTGGCTAGAGCGGCGGGAGTGAGGATTAGTGATACGAGAGTTGCTTTGAGAGGGCAAGCGAAAGAGATATTTAAGGGATTAATGGCTAGGAAGATGCTTGGAGGGGCAGTGTCTTTTGCGGGTGATTTTGAGGGGATACCTGTTTCAGCGGAGGAATTGAAAGATCTTGCAGATGAAGTTATTGCTAAGTATTTAGGTGTTCCTGGATTGGGTGCGCCTGCTGTTGCTACTGTTGCGGGTGAACCAACAACTCTTCCGCCGGCAGCGGAGGGAGATGAAGGAGATAGATGGCTTGGTGAAAATTTAGGGGAACCGGTTGCGGCTGGAGTTTCTGATGAGCCAGTGCCGAGCATTGGTAGTTTACCTGCTGCACCTGCTGGTGAGCCAGATACGGAAGAAATGCCAGCAACAGCGGTTGCGGCGACTGAAGTTCCGGTGAAGGTGAAGAAGAATGGAAGGGCAATGGGATGTTTGAGAGCGTTCGGATGGGTTGCACTTACTGGTGTTGGTTTGATTGCAGCTACAGCTACGGCTTGGTGGGTTCTTCGGGATCAAAGAGATGGGAAAGGTGATGATAAAGGGTCTGAAGAAGTTATCGGGATTCCAACGCCGTTACCAAAAGTTGCTGATGATGGGCGAGAAGGTACAGAAGTTTCAGAAGATGTGGAGAGGCTTGTGAAAGGGTTTTCAAGAGCGATACCTTCTGTGGATGAAAGTATGCCTCCAGAGGCGAGACAGCTAATAGCACTTGAGGAAAGTAAAGGTTTGGATGTAGATGCTGTGGTGATGTTCCCTTGTAGTGCAGGTCTTGCAGAGGGGGATCCACTTGAAATGGGTAGTCAAATTGCATGGGATGCGGATGGAACCTTAATTAATGTGACGTGGGTTGGTATGCCAGAAGGATGTGATTTAGGTCTTGCGTTGGGTGGAGGAGAAGAAGGTGCTTGTAGTGATCTTGCTCTTGGCGGTTACGATGAGGATATTAGTTGGAATATATTGGAAGGAGTGTGTCGTGGTGCTGAAGAGCCTGGTGTGTTTATGACGACTGCTGCTGCAGCGGAGTAAAAGATTTTATTGTGAAATTTAGGAAAGACCGGCTGGGAAGCCGGTCTTTTTCGTTGACCAGGTGGAGTTTATTCGGCGTTACAGGTTTGGGAAAGTATTGACAATGCGAGATTATTGTGTATAATTCAGACTTGTTTTACTTCTAACACAATTTTTATATGGCTGAGGATGAAAGAAGACCGGATGAATCTGCTATTGAAGCTCCAGAACCGAGCGCTGCTATTGTTCCTCGTGATGAGCGTGCTCTTGTAAGACCACCGGCAAGTGGTGGCCGTTTGGCTGCTGCAATGAATGCTATTGCTCGTCGACCTAGAGAAGGAGGAGAATTGGGACTTGCAGAGTTATCAGCCTTGCTTGATGAAGCGGTGCAACTTGACGAGGAGGATCTTCAAAGAGGACTGCAAGTTGCAGCTCGTGTTGAAGCACTTGCTGCTCGAGTTTATCAAACGCATGCAGATGTTAAAGCTGGAGGTTCACCGGAGGTAAGGGCTGTGAGAGAACGGCTTTCAGAAGCGCTTCAGCAACTATACTTGATTACGGGTGATGAAATGCCAGCTGGAACAGCTTTGAAACGTGCTTTAGAACAATATAGGACTGAGCGTCGAGGGGTGTCTGAATTGGAAGTTGGATTGGCTGAAGATGGTGCTGCTCATGAAGAAAGATTGCTTGGTGCAGAGGAAACTCGGTTGTCAACACGTAGAGAAGTTCGAGGACGTATTCGAGATGAGGAAGCTGGACTTGCTGGTGAAGAGGCTGATCATGCGCTTGTTTTAGCGAGAGCAGAGGCTGGAAGACAACTGGGGTTGGCTGAAGTTGATAAAGATCAGCAAGTCGGACTTAAATGTGCAGAATTAGAAAGGAATCATCAACTGGGGATGGAAGAACTTGCTGCTATAACTTGGAGAGGGGCAGCTGAAGAAGATCTTGCAGCATTGATTACGGCAGAAAAACAGGAGGAGCTTGGAGTTATTCAAAGGATGAGAAGTTCTAGGAATTTTGTAAGGAGTTGGGTTGCACCTATAACAACTTTTGGTGCGCAAGTTCTGTCTGGGTTTGCATCTACTTTGGGTTTTGCAAAGATGGCTACAGTTGCTACTGCGTCATCTGTTCCTAACTGGCAGATTTTGATTTTCTCTGGGGGTTTGGCTGCTGTGCTTAATGGTGGTCTTCTTGCTGAAGGTATTGCTTTGCAGAGAGGTATGTGGGATTTTTCCCTTCGGAAAGGAGGACTTAATAGATTGATTTTAGCTTCATATTTGGCGTTTGCGGCTGGTAGTTTTGTTAGTGCGACTGCCGGTGTTACGTCTGTTGTTGCTTCGGATAAGATTTTACGTACTGGTTGGAAAGTTAATGATGATAATGCAGTGGCGTTTTTGGTTACTGCTGAAGAAGCGTCAGCTCGGATTGGAATTTCTGATGAGGATCAGATACAACTTAATTTGGTTCGTGATGCAGCTGAAAGAGCGCGTAATGAAGCTTTTGGACAAGGGGGGTCTGGTGATTATGGATTTAAAAAATATTCTAGGGGGATATTGGATGAGTTTGCTGGGAAATTTAAAACTGCACTTGATGTTATTGCGGCAGAGGTTGATGTCGAAGAGTTAGAATTGTCTGAAGAAGAAGTTGTTATTGCGGTAGAGGAGGTTGATGTCGAAGAATTAGAATTGTCTGAAGAAGAAATTGTTGCTAGGCAATTGAGTCAGCAGGCTGCTTTGGCGGAACTTCAAGAGATTGCAGTACAACTTTATGAAAGTCTTGAAGCACAGAGGCAGCGTGATTCTGATTTTGCGAAAGCACCATTTATTTGGGAAAATACACCATTGGATATCCGGGATAAGTTTGAAGAATATACGGAAGCGGATGAAGGAGTTGCTCTTTTGAGTGGAGAGGTTGAGGAAGAATTGATTGAAATTAGAGATGGAATTGTGGATGGGAGTGTTAATGATACTTATCAATTGAATCAAGCTGTTGAACGTATAAATCCTCTGATTGTGGAGATAGCTTCTGCAGTTGGTATTGATCCAGTACAGTTACGGACTTACGACCCTATTGCGCATGAAGGATTTAGACTTGCGATGGAGAATGTTGCCGACACAGCCGTTTTGATGGCTGACAAGGTATATCATCTCTTTGCTGAGGGGAAAGCAACTAGTCGTGATGTGTCTGTTGTTTTAAGTTTCTTAGTGCTGTTGGTGATTTTGTTTGATCATGTTGGAGCTATTGGAGCACTGCTTGTTCGTGGGATGGAAAGCAAGGTAAGAGAAGCGGAAAGGAAATATAGGAAGAAGCTTAAAAGTCCGCGAATGTCAGAGCTGTAGTTTTATTTAAATAGCGAACTATGACTAGACGTGGTGTTCAGAACGGACCGGAAGAGGATGGGGCTGCTAGTGAAGTGGTCGTGGCTCCTGAATTGGTGGATGGAGTTGCAGCTGAGCTAGTTGAAGCTTATGTTAGGTGTGGTGGTGTGGTTCCTGATGGGGGAAAACCGGCATCACAATTGATGTTAGAGGCTGGGGATAGAAGTTTTGGTGTCGATTTGAATGTATTGCTTCGTCGGATATCTGCATTTATGCAGAGGGAAGATATAGGGGATGAGGACAGAGAACAAGGAAGGATGGCTCTTGAGGCTGAGTTGAAAGAGCATGTGCGTCAAAGATTGGCAACTTTGAGGGCTGGACAATTGCCTAGTGATGGAGGTCCGAACCCGGTTGTGGAAGCACTTAGGAGGCTGTATAGGAGAGAAAAAGAAAGTAAGGAAGCTTGGGAGGTAGTTTGGGATGCAGTTGTTGATTACTACCGTGGTTTAACTGGAAGAACTCTTATGGCTGTGCCAACTGTTGCAGTGGTTGTTGGGGCAGCGTGGTGGTTTAGTGCAGAACTTCATGGATGTCATAGTCAATGGCGTGCGGATGTTGCGTCTGGGAGGGAAATGGGTGCCAGGGTTAGAGGGACTGCGCCGCTTGGTTTTGGTATGACTCTTGATGGGGCAACGGTTCGTTTCCCCTGTATTCCTACACATGTTGCTTTGAAAAAGAAAATTGATGTTCCAAATGGCAGCACTCCTCAAGTTTTGGATCTTTGGTTGCCTGGGCCAATTGAAGAAGACTGGGATCATGATTCTTTGGAAGAAGATTTTTTTGGTGTTGACTTTGATGGGGTTGATCCAAGGAGCATAGATATTGCTGAGTCGGGTTGGGGTATCACGGTGTCTTTTTCTGAGCATCAAGCTGGTATTGCTGAGTCGGTTGGTGGAAAGCTTGTTGAGGTTAGAGGTTATGGTCCGGCTTATGTTCTTCCCACGGCAACTTTTATGCCAGATGTGCATGGAATTGCTGATAGGGCTTTTACTATTGGACAGATAGCTGAAGATGGCCTTCCTGTTCAGTACTATTTGATTAATTTAAATAGTTTGGATGCAAATGAAAATCCGCTTGTTTGTGATGGTGAAGTGAAGATAGATGATGCGGAGCCAGAAATGCTAACAGCTACTCTTATGAGGGAATTGCCGGAGAGAACATTGGAAGACTTTTTGCCTGAAGGGATGGAATCTTTGACGATGCTGCCTGCTTATCAGGAAGCGTTTGAGGAATTTGGTTTAGGGAAATGGTATGAAGGGATTTATCCTGCGCTGGTGAGCTTTTTAGATCTTGCTGTGCGCAATGCTAGTAGAAAGGCGGTGGATCATGAGGAAATTAAAGTGCTGGTTGATTATTTTGTTGAACATGAATTTGAACAAGATTTGTTAAGGACTTTGACTTACTTAGAAAGAAATGCAAATGGTGATACGTTTGCCGCTGTGGTTAAAAATATTAAGAGTAGTGAGATGCCGGCTTTGAATCAGACGGAAGAGAGATTGCTTTCGAAGATGCATGCATCAGGTTTGTCTGCGAGTACAGGTGCTCCTGGTGGGAATGTGATGCTTACGTCACAGTTTCTTACAAAAGAAACGATTTATCATGAGCTTATTCATGCCATTGTGCAGGGATCACCTTCGAAGAAGGGATTGTGGTGGAGGTTAATGTGTTGGGCAGGTAAAAGGGAAAGTTTTGATGCTGGTCAAGATAGAATTCTTACTGAAGGTATGACGGAGTTTCTTACTCATGTTGGGAGGGGGCTCATTACTGATGCTCATACGGTGCACCCGTGTGCACCTTGTAGAAGTGGTTATTATGGGCGTGTGACCCTTGTTCAACAGCTTATTCAGAATGGACATTTGAATGACCTTTTGAAGTTTTATATGCTTGAGCCGGAGGCAAAATTGACTGGAACGCAGAAGAGTATTCTTGATGTAATGGGTGTGCCTCATCCTAGTACAGCGTTTTCTGAGCACATGTATTCAGTCTTGTTCCGTGATTTGGGTCTGAACTCTAGGTCTTCTACTGAAGAGGTTACTGCGGTTGTCCCGTTGTTTTATGTGTTTGTTGCGTTTGATAAACGTGCTTTAGGTGAACTTGGATATATGGAAGAACATAATCTAGAGGCTGATCTAGTGCAAGTGTCTATGTTGCTTGCTGAGGACGAAGAATAATTATAGAGGGATAGGGCCTCGTTTTCTTCTTGGCGGGAGGGCTTTTGGGTCTGGATTGGGAGGAGCTGTTCTGGGAGTTGATTTTGGTGGTACGGCAGGTCGTGTTTTTTTTGCTGGGGGTTTGTCTTTTGGAGTCGACTTTGGTGGGGGCTTTGGACGTGAACCTTCTGTCCATGGATAGATATCCACTGTGAAAGTACTGCCGTTTTTTCTCGTGACGGTGAGTTTTCCGTTTTGGACGATTAGTTTTTCGTTTGGTCTGATGAGATTGATGTTTTCGCCCTGTTCTTTTGCCTGTTTGAACATGTGTCCGTATGCAAGTCTGAGGAGACGCCGGTCTGTGAATTTTCCGGCTGGTATTTTTTTGGCGAGTACGGCGAGGATGCCATCGTCTTTTACAACGGTGTATTCAGGCATATTTAGGGCTGTTTTTGCTGGGATGGCTGCTTTTAGTTCGTCGGAGAGTTCACTTAATTGAGTTTTTGTTTCTGCTGCAAATTTTTCGGCGTGCTGAGTTGAAGCGCCTGTGGTTTTGTCGATCCAAGATTTTGGGACTTCTGGAGATGTCATGTCAGTAGCATAGACTCAAATAGTTTACTTCGCAAGAATGATAGTGGTATATTCTTCCCACAATTTCCCTTATCCCTAACTTTTACAAAATGGATGAACAAAAACTGAAAGCTACTGCTGCGGCGATGGTTGCTCGTGGCAAAGGAATTCTTGCAATTGACGAGAGTCATGGAACCTGTAAGAAGCGTTTTGATTCGATTCAGAAAGAATGTACGGAGGAGACGCGGCGTGAGTATCGTGGGCTTTTGGTGACGGCGCCGGGGATTGAAGAGGCGGTTGCGGGTTACATTATGTACGATGAGACGATTAGGCAGAAGACTGATGATGGGACGAGTTTTGTGGATGTCTTGAAGTCGAAAGGGGTGATTCCGGGTATAAAAGTGGATACTGGGGCGCATGAATTGGCACTGCATCCTGGAGAAAAAGTTACGGAGGGCTTGGATGGCTTGCGAGGGCGTTTGGAAGAGTATGCGGCCTTGGGTGCTGGTTTTGCTAAGTGGAGGAGTGTGATTACGATTGGGGATGGGCTTCCGTCGGAGGCTTGTATTATGGCGAATGCTCATGGTTTGGCGCGTTACGCTGCGCTTTGTCAGGAGGCTGGATTGGTGCCGATGGTGGAGCCTGAGGTTATTATGGATGGGGATCATTCAATCGAGAGATGTTATGAGGTTATGGCGGAGACGCTGCAGGTGCTGTTTGCGCAGCTTGAGGAAGAGGGTGTGATGCTTGAGGGGACAATTTTGAAGACGAGTATGGTGCTGAGTGGGAAGGATGCGGTGGAAAGGGCTGGAGCTGAGGAGGTCGCTGAGATGACTGTGAAATGTTTGAAAGAGAACGTGCCGGCTGAATTGGCTGGGATTGTGTTCTTGTCAGGTGGGCAGAGTGCTGAAGAGGCGACTGTGCATTTGGATTTGATGAATAAGAAGTTCAAGGAGCTGCCTTGGCCGCTGAGTTTTTCTTATGGACGTGCGTTGCAGGCGCCGGCGCTTGCGACTTGGGGTCGTGGGCATAACGGGATTCGCGAGGCGCAGGATGTGCTTGTGCATCGTTCCAAGATGAATGGGCTGGCTGCGGTTGGTGAGTGGAGTGAGGAGATGGAAAATTAACCCTAAAAGCATGTTCAATTTCTTACAACAGAAAGGTGCGTCCGTGGAATTGGCGGAGTTAATTGTTGAATTGGCGAATGCGTGCAAGCAGATTTCTGGGGTGATTGTGCAAACTAGTACGGGGAAGACAGGGACGGAGAATGCGTTTGGGGAAGAGCAGCTTAAGCTAGATGTGCAGGCGGAGGAGATTATTGATGAACATCTGAAGAGTTGTCCTTTTGTGGCGGCGTTTGGGAGTGAGGAGCTGGATGAGATGGTGCATGTGAGGGATGACGGGAAATTTTCGGTTTTTCATGATCCGCTGGATGGGTCTAGCCTTGTGAATGTGAATTTGGCGGTTGGGACGATTGTTGGGATTTACGAGGGCGCCGAGATTATGGGGCGGACGCCTCGTGAGCAGGTGGCGGCGATGTTTGCGGTTTATGGGCCTAGGACGACTTTGATGGTGACGGTTGGGAAGGGTGTGCATGAATTTACTCTGATGGATGGTGAGTGGAAGGTGACGGATGAGGATGTGAAGATGGATGGTGATGGGCGGTATTTTGCGCCGGGGAATTTGAGAGCGACGAAGGAGCGTGAGGATTATTTTGAATTGGTGAATTGGTATATGAAGGAGCAGTATACGCTGCGATATTCTGGTGGGATGGTGCCGGACATCAATCATATTTTGAAGAAAGGGGCTGGGGTTTTTATGTATCCGGGGATGCCGGGGGCGGAGAATGGGAAGTTGCGATTGCTGTATGAGTGTGGGCCAATGGCTATGCTTATGGAACAGGCTGGAGGCAGCGCGAGTGCTGGGGGCAAGGCTGTGTTGGATGTTGAGATAAGAGAGCTTGTGCAAAGAACACCGATTTTTATTGGGACTGTGAAGCAAGTTGAGATGTGTGAGGAGAGGTTGGAAATTCTGGTTTAACGGTGTTTTGTGCTAGTATTTATTTGTTAGTCCTAAGTTTTTTCTATGGAAGGTGAAGGTGGAGAAGATGGTGTGCCGTATGAGAGTCCTGGAGTTAGTGTGTATTATGTCAGGGAGGAGTGGGAAGAGTTAGATCCTGAAGTTCAGAGGGACATAGCGCCTCTTGCAGGGGTTGTTCAAGGTATGCGTGAACTTTTAATTGGGGATAGGCCAGTTCAGTGGCTTGGAGATCCAGGGCCAAATGGTGAAGCGCCACCTGATGATTTGAAAAAACATTTCCCATATTGATTGCTTTTCTGCAACAGAAATGGCTTTGGGCTCGTTATAAATGGGTGTATGCTTTTTGTGAATTTATACGCCACATATGTCGAACGCGCCGACAGAATCGGATATTGATGCATTAGTGGTCTCTTCTCAGGAAGGTGACAAAGAAGCTTTTGCTGGGATATATGATCATTATTTTGATCAGATTTATAGGTATGTGTTTTTCAGGGTGAAGGCTGAGGAGGTGGATGACATTGTTGAAACGGTTTTTATTAAGTGTTGGGTGAATTTGGAAAAATATGAGAAGCGGGATGTGAGTTTTGGGGCGTGGCTTTTCAGGATTGCGCATAATGCTGTGATTGATCATCGGCGGGCGCACAGGCCAATTTTGCCGATTGATCCGAGGACTGAAGATGAGTCTGTGAGTGCGGCACCTAAGAAAAAGACAGAGCAGGTTTTGGCTGCGAAGGAGGTTCGCGAGGCAGTTGATCAATTGAGGGAGCCTTATAAGCAGGTGGTTACATTGAAGTTTTTGATTGGACTTTCAAATAGTGAAATTGCTGAGATTTTGGGTCAGCGTGAGGGGAATGTGCGGGTTTTACAGTTTAGGGCATTGAAGGAATTAAAGGAGAAATTAGGGGAGAAAGGATTCAAGCCTGAATTTTTGTCATGATTTTGTCAGTTTTTTGTAATGAATTTGGTTTTTCGTCGTTCTAAACACTGCTTATTCCACACTTTGGGTACAAATGGACGATTTTCTTTCTGACATTCAGATTCAAAACGCTAAAAAGCGTATTTGGAACGGTATGCAAGACAAGCTTCCTGAGAGGGGGATTGGTGTTTATCAAAGTGTGATTTCTTCGTTTAGGGCTTCAAGGGATGGAGTAGAATATAATCGTTTGAAAGGGGTGCAGGCAAAAGAGCGGCTTTTGGATATGTTGCCGGAGAGGGAGAAGGAAGAGTTTAATTTTATACCTACGCGGAGGGTTTGGGCTGCGGCTACCTTGTCGATTTTCTTTGCGTTTCTGGTGATTCCTCTTTTGCAGGTGCCAAAGGTGGCGCAGGCTGCAACTTATAATACGCTTGAGGTAGTGCAAGGTGAGGTGCTTGTGAATGGGGCTTTTGTTGAGGGTGAGGTTTTTGTTCGGGAAGGGGACAGGGTTCATACTGGGAATGGGGCGATGGCGCATATTGAGTTTGTAGATGATAGTCGGGTGACACTGGGGCCGGATACCAGTTTGGATATTTTGTATGTTGGGACGGATCTTGAGAATAAGGCTAAGACTGAGATTGTTCTTGAGCAATTGAGTGGGCGAGTTTGGGCGCAGGCTCTGAATTTGGTGGAGGATTCTTATTTGGCACTGAATTTTCCTGAGGGAGAAGTGGTGGTGAATCAGAGGGCTTCATTCGATTTACAGGTGAATGAGGATGAGATTGAGTTGCAGGTTGCAAGGAATTTGGTGGAAGTGCGGGCGTCTGGATTCGATTCTTATGAAGGGACTTTGGGGCAAGGGGCGAGCATGGTGCTTACTGAGGACGTTGTGGTTGAGGAGCTTGGTGAAGAAGATATGGAAGATGTTTGGTGGAGCTTTAATTTGGCTTATGGGAAGATTCATGCTCGTGGTGTGGAGGAGAAATATAAAAATGAGGCGATTGAGCGGGCGACAATTTTGCCGGGGAATCCGCTTTATGTTTTGAAGACTTTTCAGGAGACTGTAGAGAAGACTTTTGCGCTCAGTTCTGAGGCTAAAGAGGAGCTTGCGTCTAAGCATGCGGAGAATCGATTGGATGAGGCACAGGCTTTGATTGAGCAAGGTGATATGGAGGCGGTGACTGAGGCTTTGGGGGCTTATGAGGAGACTGTTGAAGAGAATCTTGAGAATACGGATAATGAGGAGCTTTTGGCGCATTTGGGTGAGATTCAAAAAGAGGTGATGACGATGCAAGAATTTGATGAGGGTGCGCAGCTTTTGGGGGAGAGTGTGGCGGAAAGTAGTGCGGTGATTTCTTCTGATCCGTCTGAGAAAAATGAGGCGCGGATGTTGTCTGCGTCACAGAAATTGCATTTGGTGCCAGATTTGATTGAAGGTGGAGATTTTGATACTGCGCTTGCGTATTTGGCAGCTTATCAAGAAGATTCTATTTCCTTGCTTGTACAGTTGGAGGAGGTTGAGCTTGAGGATCGGGAGGCCGTGGTTTCAGATTTGTTGGAGCAAAAGTTGAAGGACTTGCAGATGTTGCGTGTGATTAGTTCGATGCTTGAGATTGAAGAGCTTATTGATGTGGACGCGCAGATTTATGAAGAGATGAGTTTGATGGCGCTTTCACTGCGTGAGAGGGTGCTTGATCGGCTTTCAGGTTTCTTTACGGAGACGGAGTATGATGCGCTTTTGCAGCAGGATGTTTATGAGCGTGTGAAGGATAATTCAGATATGGGTGAGGAGCTGTCTGAACAGTTTGAGGCTGTTGAGGATGAACTCGATGATGTTGTAGGTGATGGGGGAGTTGTGATGGATGTTGAGCCTGTGATTGATGCAGTGGATCCGCGCTTTGATTTTTAATACGGACTTTCTTTCAAAAACAGAAAGGAATAAGCAATGGGTTAATTATCCTGACCAGAATAGTCGGGGTAATTTTCCCAGTCCAAAGATTTTTAAAGTAGAGGAAATACCTTCTTTTTCGACCTGGGTATAAATCTCCCCTCATCGTGATTCGGGGTGATTTATCCTTAACTACGGTCTTCAAAAGAAGGTATTTCCTCTATTATATGAATTTTGGGTGGGGGGCTTGGGATTTTACTTCAGAGATATTAATACTTTTTTTATGAGTTTTACGGCCAGGGCGATAATTAATCCTGCGAGGGCGTAGATTCCGATGCCGGCCAATATTGTTAATATAAAAATTGTTTGTCTGTGGTCGCTGCAGAGGCTGTAATCTAGTATGCCTGGATCACCCCAGAAGCCGCAGAGGAGAAAATAAAAAGCTATGAAGGGTACTCCAAAAAGATATATGATGAATTCGATTGAATCGGGAGTTTGCATCGGAAAGTAGTTTTCTAGTTGGAGGAGCAGTAATGTTCCTGCGATTAGTCCTATGCCGGTGAATGTTAGTATGATTTTTCTCATTTGCTAGATAGTTTTTGTAAATGATTTGCATTTTCGGGAGTAAGAACACTTTTCCCTGTTTTTTGTTCAATATCCTTTCTTGCTTTTCCGGCAGTACCTCCACCTTCTTTAGCAATGGATTTATTTTCTGAAAAAGTTTTTGGCTGTTTCCCTTTTGAAATTTCTGTTGTTGTTGCTTCTGCAAGCATGTTTAAAATAAGCTCAAGATTTGTCATATTGTCTCTCAGGTTTTGCTTTTTGAGATCTTTAAATTTTTTATATTGTTTCACGGATTTGCCTGACCAAGCTTTGGTGATTTCATCTGTTAAAATTGCAAATTCCAAACCTTCTTTCACACCTCTTTCCTGCCATTCATCAGTAAGTTCTTTGCGGATTTCAATTGTTTTGAGTCTTTGATTGATCCAGTCTTTGGAATATCCTTTTTTGAGATATGTTTGCATAGCTCTATCAATTGCAAGTTCAGGGTCTTCGGTTTCCTCGATTCTTTCGTAGCCGACTTTTGCTAGCCAGAGTTTCAAGGGTTCAGCTTTTGGGGAGGGGATGGATTGGATGAGTCGTAAAAGGGTTTCTGTATCTGCGACATCAGTCATTCTCATTTTCCCGTCTTTGGCTTTCATTTTCAAACCGTTACATTTTGTAACGGTTTCATTTGAACCTTCATCAAGAAGTCTTTTTTTAAGAACTCTCCAGTAAACTTGAGGATTTTTACTTTCCGTTAAAATTTCAAGAACATCGATAATCGAAAAGTACCAAAGTTCATTTTCTTCGTCCCAATGACGACGAACCTGTTTTTCGTGAAAGAGGACGATTGAATTATCTTTTTTAGCCATGATTTTTGGGTTTAGTGGTTGAAGGGGATATTTATTTTACAGTAAAAAACTGTATTTTTGTATGTCTAATGCTATTATCTTCTTAGTTTAACTTTTTATTATGGTAGAAGTATCTGACGAACCATCATGGGTTGGCGAGGGACCTCCGGAGATGAAAAGTATTGATTTGCGTGAAGCTCTTGAACGTGCTCGTCAAAATAGAGAAGCAGTTAAGAGAATCCTTTGGGAGGATAGTCCTTGTGGTCGTTTTGCTCAATATGTGAAAGACTTACTTTCTTGGGGGTAGGGGGGGTGATATGCCGAAAAGGTGTGGTTGTGCAAGGAGAGACCTTTTCCCGTATAATTTGGCTATGAAAATTGGTTTTAGGGTTAATCCGGGTGATGCTTCAAGAATTGAGTTTATGGATTCGAAGAATCCTCAGACTTATAGTTTAAAGTATAGAAATTTTGTTCATTTATTGCATTTGCCAGAATATGTGTTGATAAGGATAAAAGGGGCTTATTCTGAAGTTTTGCTTGAAAAGGTCAGGGCTGCTCATTATTCGGATCGGCCCTCTCGTCTAAGAGCTGTTTTTGTGTTTGAGAAATTAGGAGAGGCAAAATGGTTTCGAACTTCTGGTTGGATGGAGCCCGATGGGTTGATAATGGCGTACAGTGTTGAGGAGTTATATTCACAGCCTTTTGTTGCAGACATGTGTTTAACTAATATGTTGGGGAAGTTGCGGGAAAAATGGGAGGAATTTAAAGATAAAAAGGCTGTTTTTATAAAACCAACTGTGGAAGAAAGTTTAGAATTTATCTGTCATGCCTATTGGCAAGGTAAAACCGCTATGGATTTGGGGTTGGGGGATGAAAATCATATTTGTGAGGTTCTGTTGGATGGGTCTCTCCAATTGCTTCCGTTTGTGCCTTTGGGCAAGTAATGAAGATGTGGGTTTGGGGTGGGACAGAAAAAACTTGATGGAGTGTTTGTGGCTGTGTTATGGTTGTTGTCTCGGTAATTAACCATATTTATTATGACCAAATTATTGAGATGATCCTTGAATTACTAGATTTTGGTTGAATCTAGACACGTAAGGAATTTAGTAGGCTAGTTGCGTCAGTAAAACTGAAAAAGTTATATTGGCTTCGCGGTCAGTGTGACCTATCTCGAGCAGGATGCCTAACCAGTTGAATGAACGAGGTTGTAGGATAAAATTAATTCTTAATAGCTGAAAGCAAAGACCTGTCTTAGCAGGTGGGTCTTAGTGAATCTGGAATTTCCTATTCCCCCATCCCAATCAACCCAAGCACCAAGCCAATAACTGCAAACAGGCCGCCGATTATCCAGAAGCGCATGACGACGGTGAATTCGGGCCAGCCGAGGTGTTCAAAGTGGTGATGGAGAGGTGCTATGTGGAAGACTTTGCGTTTGAAGAATTTTTTGGAAGTTAGTTGGATGATGACTGACAGCGTTTCAATTACAAAAATGAATGCGATGAAGGGGAGGATGAGAACAGTGTCTGTGAGCATAGCTATGACCCCAAGTGTTGCCCCCAGTGCCAGGGCTCCGGTGTCGCCCATGTAGAATTTTGCGGGAGGAATGTTGAACCAAAGAAAAGCCAGTGTGGCTCCGCATATAACGGCGCAGAATGCAGAAAGGATTAGTAGGCCGTGTGCATAAGCTAAGCCGGCGTAAGTGCCAAATGCGATGATTGTGAGGCCGCCTGCTAGGCCGTCTAGGCCGTCTGTGAAATTAACTGAGTTTGCTGAGCCGGTGATGATGAATATGAAAAGTGGGATGTACCACCAGCCAATTTGAAAGTCTCCGATGCCTGGGATGTGGATTTGGTTGTAGTCGAGTTTGAAATAGAACCAGAGTGCGCCGAGTAGTGCAAAAAGTAGTAGCCAGAAGAATTTTGGTTTGATGTTGATTCCTTTGCTTTTGCCCCAGCCTTTGATGTTGAAGATGTCGTCTACTGCGCCGAGGATTGCTACTGTTGCAAGGGTGAAAATGGCGAGGTAGGTTTCTTTTCTATTGAGTAGGGAGTGTTCAAAGATTCCGAGATATGAGAGTAGGCGGGACATGAGAATTACAATGAGTGTGGTTCCCCAGATCAGGATTCCGCCCATTGTTGGGGTACCTTCTTTTTTGATGTGGAGGGCGTGGAAGAGTTTTGCGGCTTTTCCGTCGCTGGCGTTTTTGCGGATGTTTTTTCCAATCTTGTATTTGTGAAGGAGGGTGATGAAAGGGTTGGCTGCAAGAAAGGCGATTAGAAATGCGAGCAGGCCTGAGCCTATGATCAAAATTAAATGCCGGACTGTTTCAGTTATTGGGAACATATTTACCAAATGTAAGCTCTATAAATCCAATCCACGAGTGTGCGGGTGTCGCCAAAGCGGTTTCCGCTGCCTAGGATGACGGTGATGATTTCGTGGCCGTCAGTTGTTTCTGCGAGAGTTATTAGGCATTCTCCAGCGATTGGTGTTTTCCCGGTTTTGAGGCCTTTGATGCCGAGCTCGCCGAGGAGGATGTTTGTGTTTGTAAGTTCGTGAATGTAGCCGTTTGTGCTTGATACGCTTGCTGTTTGGTTATGTACGATTTCACGGATGTTTGGGTCGTGGGCGAGGTGTGAGCTGAGGAGCGCGAGGTCACGAGCGCTTGAATAAGCTATGGAAGAATCTAAGCCGGTTGTGTTTGCGTAAACAGTATTGTACATTCCGAGCTCAGTGGTTTTTTCATTCATTTTTTCAACGAAGGCTAATTCAGAGCCGGCGTTGAATTCTGCAAGTGCGACTGCAGCGTCATTTCCGGATTCAATTAATAGTCCGTAAAGAAGGTTTTTGACTGAGATTTGTTCTCCGCTGTAGAGGCCCATGCTTGATCCAATTGTGTTTGCTGCATTTGAGCTGATTGTGACGATGTCATCTGGGTCATTTTCTTCAAGGATGACGTAGGCGGTCATTAATTTTGTGAGGCTTGCGATTGGGAGTCTGAGCTGGCTGTTTTTTTCGTGAAGTACGGATTGTGATTCAAGATCCACTGCGATAATTGCACTTGCGCTCATGTATCCCGGTGCTACGAATTCTTCTTGTTGAACCGGGATTGGTGAAACGGAAAGAAGAGCGCTGTCGTCAAAAAAGTTTTGGTCTGCTAGGCCTGATACGCTTGAGGCTAGGCTTAATGTACTTGCTAATAAGAGTGAGATGAGGCTTTGGAACATTCTGATTTTGTAAGGATGCGGTAGTCGCCTTTATCTAAATTTTCTAGAGTAAGATCTCCGATTTCCGTTCTGCGCAAGTATATCACAGGGAAGCCCAGGGAATCCATGACGCGGCGGATTTGTCGCTTGCGGCCCTCGGATAATATGAGGCGGATCCATGTTTTTCTGTCTTTTGTTGTGCGCATGATTTCAAATTGCATGGGGTTGAGTTGATACTTGTCTAGCTTTAGTTTGTTTGTAGTAAGAGGGGCTAGCGCCCTACTGGTTGCGATGCCTTTGACTTTGACTTCGTAAGTTTTGGTGTGTTTGTGGCCTGGGTGGGTGAGTTTTTGGATTAGTTCACCGTCTGTAGATAGGATTAAAAGACCCTCAGATTCTTTGTCTAGACGGCCTGCTGGTTTTAAGTGCTGGAGCTCTTTTGGGAGGAGATCCATGACGGTTTTATTGTGGTGAGGGTCAGATTTTGTCGTGATGTAGTCGGCGGGTTTGTGGAGGGCGATTGTAATTTGTTCTTTTGGCAGGGATAAGGTTTTGTCTCCGATTTGGACCTTGTCTTCAGGGGAAACTTTTGTGCCGAGTTTTGTGACGACTTTTCCGTTAACTTTAACTTTGCCATCCACAATTAAATCTTCGGCTTTGCGGCGGGAACAGTAGCCGCAATCTGCGATGCGTTTTTGTAGGCGGATTTCCATTAGTATAGGAACTCGTAATAAAAGAGATCTTCGTTTGCGGTGTAGTATTCGTAAAAGTCTGTGCCGAGTTCAATTATTAGTTCTGCATCTGTTTCCCACAAGGCGTATTCTTCAGGGGCTGTGTCTAGGATTTCACCGAGGAGGAGATAATTGAGAGCTTCAGAGGTTTCTTCTGTGAATGCGTTTGATTCGCCGCTTGGGAAAATGCGTGTTGTTGCTAGGTCTTGGTTGAGGGCGTTTTCTGTGTCTACAACGTTAAAGCCGTAACGGGTGAGGTGGTAGTAATTCATGCCTGCGAGGCCAGAGACGCCGGTTGCGTTCAGGATTTGAATGGAGACCTGGTCTGCGATTACTTCTGGATGATGGAAGAGGAGGTCGCAGAAGGTATGAACTTCTGAAAAGTCTTCTGGGCCGGTGTATGGGATGAGGACGTATGCTCCGCCGTAATATTCGCGTTCTGGTGGGTAGAGGAAGCCGCCTGCGCTCCAGATGTCGTCGCTGAGGACGGCTGAGACGATGCTGTCTCCGCTAAAATCTGATGCCAAGCTGGCGAAGTTCATCATTTCCGTAAGTGTGAGGTCTGTCTCGAAATTGTCTGCGAGGACTGAGAGGGTATTTTTGATTTTTACTGGGTTCAAGAGGAATCCGATTGAAAGGGCTTTGTTTTTAACTGCATTTAGGACTTCTTGTTGGCGGCGTGCGCGGTCAAAGTCTGAACTTGTGTGGCGGCTGCGAACATATTTAAGTGCAGTTTCTCCGTCCAGTTCTTGTTCGCCGGCTTCAAGATAAAAAGTTTGATAAAGGTATGCGCTGCCTGGATCTGCAGGGTAGGCAATGTCATAGATTTCTTCTTCCACGTCAACTGTGATTCCACCAATTGCATCTACAATGTCCACAAATCCTTCAAAGTCGATTTTGGCGTAATAATGGAGATCTACACCTGTGATCCTTTCAATTTCACTGCGGAGTTCATTCATGGCGAGGGCATAGTCATAGTCATTATTTTCTGCGACATATTCATAGACGCTGTTGATCCTGGTGCCCCAGCCAACCATTTCGTTGTCGACATAAATGTCCCGGGGAATGGAGAGCATTGAGACGAGACCTCCTTTGTAATCTATGGATGCGACGATCATTGTGTCTGTGAGGTTTTCGCCGTCGTGGCCTTCACCGCCAACTCCGATGAGGAGGATGTTTGTGTTGCCGTGGTCGTCGGTTTCAATGGGGTTGCTGACGGCTGAAATTACGATTTGTTTGACTGAGAACGGGTTGCCTACGTTGAAAGCGCCGACGATTCCTTTGATTCCGAGGACGGCGAGAAGGAGGATGGCTGCGGAAAGGAGCAGATGGCCGCGGATCCATTTCTTGATTTTCTTTTTTTTCGGTGTGATGGATTTTTTCTTAAATCCGTTCATTTGGCGTAGATATTAAGTGTGGAGATTTTAGCATAAGTCCTGTTTAATGAAAGCCATGAAATCAAATATTTGGAAACTTTACCTGAGTAGTGCTTTCAGGAGCATGATTTTCTTTGTGCCGATTCTTGTGCCTTTTTTGGAGAGGACGGGTTTGACCATGCAGGAGATTTTGATTGTGGAGGGGGCGTTTTCTGCGGTTGTGGTGATTTTGGAGATTCCGTCTGGTTATTTTGCTGATGTTTATGGGCGGCGCAAGTCTATGATTTTGGGGGCATTTTTCTTTTTACTTTCTATGATTGGTTTTGCGGTTGCGGATAGTTTTTGGGGCTTTATTGTGGCGGAAATTCTTGGGGGAACGGGGATTAGTTTTTATTCTGGGGCGAATCAAGCTTTGCTCTATGATTCATTGGTCGATTTGAAGAGGAAGAAGGAATATAAGGTGATGCAGGGGAATATGTTTTTTTATGAAAGGATTTCGTCAGTTTTTGCGAATGTGGCAGGTGGGATGATGGCGTTTTATTTTTTGCGATTGCCGATTTATCTCTCGATTGTGCCGGCTGTGATTTGGGTGGTGCTTACGCTGTTTTTGCGTGAGCCGAAACGGCATGGGGAGGATTTTGAGAAATGGGGGCATTTTGTCAGGATTTTTAAAGAATCTTTTTTTGGACATGTGGAGTTGAGGTGGTTTATTTTGTATACGGCTTTTCCTGCGGGAATTTCATTGGCGGCTTTTTGGCTTTTTCAAGGGTATATGGAGTTTGTTGCGTTGCCAATTGTGTTTTTTGGGGTGTTGATTTCATTGATGAATATTGTTGGTGCTTTTATGGCGAAGTATGCGCATGTGATTGAGGAGAAGATATCTTTAAAAGGTGTGATTATTTTGGTGCCGGTGCTGTTTTGTGTTGCTTGGGGGTCGCTTGCGTTTTTGGATTCGGTTTGGGCAGTGGGGCTTATACTTTTGAGTAGTGCAGCGTGGGGTTTTTCTAATCCGATTTTTAGTGATTTTGTGCAGACAAGAGTTTCGTCTGATCGGAGGGCGACGATTATGTCTGTTATGAGTTTATTTGGGAGGTTGATGTTTGTGATTACTGCTCCAATTGTGGGCTGGGTGGCGGATCTTTGGGATGTGCAAGTTGCACTGTTGGCATCTGCTGCGGGACTCGCTGTTATGAGTGCGGTGATGCTGATTATGTTGCGGCGGGTGAAGGTGATTTAGTGAGATGGTTGAGCTGGGTGGGGTTTACAAAATCAAACATCAGCTTCTTGGAAGGTGAATGGCTTTCTTGAGCCAAAAATCAGGCCTAAATCTCTGTCCGGACAGAGATTTTTACATGAAGTGTTTTTTTGAATTTGCAATATGTGAAAAATGCATATTGCTTTTTTCAGTGTGTGTAAGTTTTGCACATGGTGCTGGAAAAATTCAGGGAAATGTCAGGTGGTTCTGTGGTAGTGCTAAAGAATGATTATTCCACTACTGGCTGCGATTGGGTTTTTTGCTGGGGTGCTTGTGGGTACGCTGACGGGCTTTGTTGTGGTGGGGTGGATGTGGGTGGCTGCTGTGTTTGTGGGTTTTAAGAGGTTTGGGTTTGGACTTGTTTTATTGGCGTTTTTGTTTGGGGTGTGGCGAGTTGGGGCTTATGAGGAGCAGGAAGTGCTTGGGGCGCCTGTGGATAAATATGTGGTGCTTGAAGGGAGGGTTGTGGAGGAGATCGATAGGCGGGTGGATCATCAGAAAATTACTGTGGAGACGGAATATGGGCGGGTGCTTGCGAGTGCATCTTTGTATCAGGATGTTGAGTACGGGGATGGGGTGGAGATTTCTGGTTTTTTGGGGGAGCCGAGTGATGATATTGAGGGTTTTGATTATGCGGCGTATTTGGCGAGGTATCGGGTTTGGTTGACGATGTATGACGCCTGGGTTGAGGTGCGGGAGCCGGCTGGGTTTTCTGTGAGGGGTGTTTTGTATTGGGTGAAGGGAAAGATGGAGGAGAGATTGAATAGATTGTATTTTGAGCCGGAGGCGAGTTTTGCGGCTGGTTTGCTTTTGGGGAGCAGGAAGGGGATGCCGGATGAGCTTGCGGATGCTTTTCGGCGGGTTGGGTTAACGCACATTGTGGCGATTTCTGGTTATAATATCAGTTTGGTGATTGCGGCGATGTTTTTGTGTTTTTCCTTTTTGCCGCTGAAGACCAGAGTTGTGGTTAGTACTGTGGCAATTGGGATGTTTGTTGTTTTGGTTGGGGGCTCGGCGGCTGTGGTGAGAGCTGGAATTATGGGTAGTCTGACGCTTTGGGGGCTTTTTACTGGGCGGCGGAGTCAGGTGTTTTTTGCGCTGCTTTGGAGTGCGCTGTTGATGGTGATCTGGAATCCTTATATTTTGGTTTATGATGTTGGATTTCAGCTTTCTTTTGCGTCGACTTTTGGGCTATTGGTTTTTGTGCCCTTGCTTGATGAGAAAATGCCAAAATGGGAGAAGGGGAAAGAGCTTAGGGAAGGGTTGTTGTTAACGGTGGCTGCGCAGATTGCGACGTTTCCTTTCATGGCTTTTCATTTTGGGCGAGTTTCTCTGATTTCGCCGGTGGCTAATGTGCTGGCTGTGCCTTTTTTGCCATTTGCGATGTTGTTTTCTGCACTATCGTTGTTGTGTGGGAAAGTTGTGGCTTTGGTAGCACAGTTTCATTTGAAAGCTGTGGAAATGATTGCGATCTGGCTTGCCAAATTGCCTTATATCGATTTGCCTGTGGATATGTCAAAGTGGGGATTTGTTTTGTCGATTGTGGTTTTGTCTGGGGTGGTGTTTAGATCTTATAAATCCACACTGGCCCGAGCTTTTGGTCTCTGTTCCGAGGAAGCTTCTTGTGATGTTTTAGATCTGGAATGCTGAATGCGTGGGAAATTATTAGAGTTCCTTTTTTGAGTTTTGGGATGATGTCGCGGTGGATGCGGCGCATGGAGTGGGGAAGGAGATAACAAACAATTACGTCTGCGTCACTGAGGTCTGCACGCCAGAAATTTCCGTACTTGAGTTTTGCACTACTTTTCCAGAATGGTTGGAGGATTTTTGACCATCCCCAAACAAAAGGTGAGTATTCAAAGCCAACTGCGTCTGCGTTGTAAATAGTTGATGCTTTGTGGACTAGGCGTCCGTCGCCACTGCCGAGGTCATAGATTTTTTTGCCTTGTTTTAAATTTGCTGCTTTTAGCATTCGTTCTACTTGCTTCATTTGGGTCGGGACGAATGGAGCGCCGGCAATCATTACGTAAAGGGTAGGAATTACTAAAACAAAAAAGATGATTAGTTCTACAGTGGAAAAATTCAATATGCCGAGTGGAGGGAAGTCCATATTTTTTATTAAGGGACACTTCACTTCGTTGCGCGTCTATTGCCTCTTTTATATTCGCACTGTAGGATACAAGAAAAGTCGCCTATGACCTATTTAATTATCGCCATGGTGTTCATAATCGGCTTTCCATATATCCTTAACGCCCTCCACAAATGTTCCTCTTCAAAAGTCACAAAAGACTCGGTCACAAGCAAACGGCACTAGTCGGTTTTGTTTTGGCGGTGATGTCTATTTTAGTTTCTGCAATTTTGGTTTACGGTTTTCCGCTTCTGACGGCTTGGCTTTATATTAATGGGGTTTATGTTTTGAATCTCTTTTTATTGGCTTTTGGTGTTACGCTTTTTCTTGCATTGCAAGGGCTGATTCTTTTTGGGTTTCCTCTTTATTATGCGCAAGATAAAAAAAGTCACATGACTGGTTTTCAGATTTTGCTTTATGCGGTTGGGTGGATGATTGCGATTGTTGGTATTGTTACACTTTTGGCTATTGCGATGACTGAGCAAGAGGACATGTATGATGTTTGGGACGATTATGACTTTGGTGCTTTGGAAGGAGTGGAGATTGTGGAATAGGAGTTTGAATATAAAAAAAGCCCCGCCTTTACGGCGGGGCTTTTAAGTAGAAAAGGATAACTAAGCCTTCTTTAGCATTGGAAGACCTGTTCTCTTGTTTTCTGTAACTTCGTAGCCGTCTGGCATTGAATCAAGAGCATCTGCTTTTTCTTCGCGAGCGAAGTAATAGATTTGCTGCTTGCGTCCTCCACGGAGTGTTACCATCTTTCCGTGTAGAAAGTAAGTTTGTCCCTTACTGTTGGTTACTGAGTAAGCCATAGTATTTGGGTTAAGAGGTAAATACTGTCCAGATTATAGTAACCTGTTATCAGGTTAGTCCAGGGGTTTAGCTTGCGTGATCAGGTTAATATGGCTTTTTACAGGGGTGGCTGTCTGTAAAAAAGGGCTTTTCTTGAAGGGGATTTTTGTTGATTTTCAGCTTTTTATTGACTTCAGGAAGCTAATCAATATACTACTTCGTGTGTATGGTCCCATCGTCTAGTGGTTAGGACACCAGGTTTTCATCCTGGAAACGGGAGTTCGATTCTCCCTGGGATCACCAAATTAAAGACCGCCTGGTAGGGTGGTTTTTGTTTAATAGTGAATGAAAAATCTCTGTCCGGACAGAGATTTTGAGCAAGCGTCTTCTCCCTGGGATCACCGTTTTGGTGTGGAGGAGTTGACTTGTGCCGGGAAGGTGGTATACTGCCAGCTAAGTTTTTTAACCAATTAAATTTATGTCTGAAGAAATTGACTATAGATTGGTGGGAGAGGGTGTGGATGTACCTGAGCCTGAAGGGGAAGAAGTACTTTCGCCAAGAGCCTTACTTGATTTTGGTTACACTAGGGTTGGGAGCATTGATCTTGAGATGCTTTCGGAAGAGTTTACTTTGGATCAGGCATTGAGTATTCCTCCATGTAAGGATGTTGGTCTTAATGATGGTCAGGTTATTCTTGTTTTAGATAGTGAGCGGGGGACTGCTGTGGATGTGTATTATAATGCAGATAAGGTCCCTACACATCCAATGCTTGAGAGGTTGATACTTAATCTTCCAGGTTCCTCTGAGGAACTAGATGGTTTCTTGCAGGATCTGGGGGTTTTTTGGCAAAGATGGCAGTCGGAAACACGAAACCAGCACTCTGGTTTTATTGATGATATGAAGCGTAGTGGGGCACGTATTGCGAGGGAAAGGGCTGATTTTCAATGGCATGAAAGTGACGATATGAGTGCTCTGCCGAAAAGGGCGCGTGATCTTGCAAGGAGTGGTCGTTCTGTTCAGGCTTTTATTGTGCCAATGTGGAGAGATGGTTTATCTCCTCATGATGAGAGCATTCGAGAACATGCACTTGGATTTGTTGGATGGAAGAGTTTAACAGTAGATAGAGCGGATGAAGAACTGGAGGAAAGAAGGGGGCATGTGCCGATTTTTGCTGGGGGTAGACCAACAGACGGTGTGCCTTTAGATAGGTACGGTGAATATGTGATGAGAGTAGCTGGGGGGGAAGCGTAACAAATTGGGGTGATGGCTTGTTGTTTTAGTCGTGTCTTTTATGACATAATCTTTTTGTATTTCTAACCCCCTTATTATGAAAAGGTTGAAACTTCTTTTGAGAAAGTATTGGTGGCTTTTTGCCATTATTCTTGTTATTGGTTATGGAATAGTTAGCAATTTGGGAGGAACTGCTGGAGAGCCTTATTTGGGATCTTATGATTCGGATTTTTATTATGCAGAGGAGTCTATGGCGGTGATGAGTAGTGACAGGAGTTCTGGTGGTTTTATGTATGAAGATGAGGTGTCGAGTGGTGAGTATGAGGCGAAGATTATGAGGTCTGGGAGTTTGACCTTGCATGTGGATAATGTGCAGGAGGCGGCTGAGGCGATGCAGCTTTATGTTGATGGGCTTGGTGGTGCGGTTTTGAGTTCAAGTGTGACGCGTGGTGGGAGTTCTTATTCAGGGTATTTAACAGTGCGTGTGCCGGCGGAGAGTTTTGAGGATGCGATGGCTGGGTTGAAGGAGTTGGCTTTGTATGTGAATTATGAGTACACAAATGCGGATGATATTACTGAGACTTACATGGATTTGGAAGCGCGATTGAATAATTTGCAGGCGGAAGAGGCGCAGTATCTTGAAATTATGAATATGTCTGGGACTGTGGAGGAGATTTTGCAGGTGACGGCGGCATTGGCTGATGTTCGGTATGAGATTGAGACCACTGAGAGTTCATTGGCTTATTATGATGCGCGGGTTGATTATTCAACTATTGATTTGACCTTGTCTGAGGACGAAAGTGTTAGTGCTGTTACTGAAACTTGGAGGCCGATAAGTACAATTCGGGATGCGTTTAGTGATTGGATTGTGACACTGCAGGGACTTGTTGATTGGGGAATTTACTTGGCGATTTATTTGTGGCCGGTTGCGGTTGGGATTTTGGTTTGGAGGTGGGTTAAGAGGAAGAGGGGTTAGGATGATCTCTTTGGAAAAGAGCTCTAAAAAGAGTCTCAAAAAGAGCTCCTTTTGAGGCTCTTTTGTTTAGAGTAGGGTTCAAAGCTTGAGCCAGATATACTGCTGTTGTGTGATGAATTTAAAGCTTATTGAAGACAAGCTATGTCTCTGAAACACACATAGAAGAGAGAGCCGATAGTGAAAATGAAGTAAATGGTGAGTATATGTGCTGTTAAAAAGCAGAAACGGATAAAGTACTTCAAAAAAATGTTTTTTGAGTTTTCAAGGACATGCTGACTCGTCATTAAAAGAGAAATAGTGCTTGGAATCATAAATATGAACATTGGTAGCATGCCTGTTCCGGCTGGTACAAAATGATAATATTCATCGAATTCAATAACGATCAGCCAAAGTGCAAATGTAACCAGAATTAATAGCCAAGAAAGAAAGAACGGTTTTTTGAAGGATGATACAGACATTAATTTAGTTTCATATTTTTCACACAGTTCCTGGATAAGTGAAAACACTTCGTATGAGTCTAGTTTACAGCCAGGACGGTGAAAGTATATACGAAATATTTTAACAGTGAAATTACTTTCTAACTTTTAGTCAGATGTGTTGTATTTGCAGAGTTTTTGTAAAGGGCAGGTTCTGCACTTTGGTTTGCGGGCGGTGCAGGTGTTGCGGCCGTGGAAGATGATTTGGAGGTGGAGGTCTGACCAGTATTTTTTTGGGATGAGGGCTTTGATTTGCCGTTCTGTTTTGGCTCGGTTTGTGCCGGAGTTGGCTAAGCCGAGTCTGTTGCAGACGCGGTGTATGTGGGTGTCTACTGGGAAGGCTGGGATCTTGAACCACTGGCTTTGGATTACTTGTGCGGTTTTTGGGCCTACGCCGGGGAGAGATGTGAGGGCTTTGAAGTCTGAGGGGACGATTTCAGATTTTTTGTTGTTTTTGAGAGCTTTTGCGCAGCCGATGATGGAAGCGGTTTTTTGGTTGTGATATCCGCAGGGGCGGATGATTTCACGGACTTTTTCTGAGCTGAGGGTGAGGATATGGGATGGGGTGCATGCTGTGTCTTTTGGGAAAAGGGCGGGGGTTATTTGGTTTACTCTTTTGTCTGTGCATTGTGCTGAAAGGATGACGGCAATTAATAGGTCAAAAGCGGACTTATGTTTAAGAGGCGGTACTGGGTTTGGGTAGAGCTTTCTTAAAATAGAGATGATGTTTTCTACATCAGTAGTTGTTGGCATAAGAGCTGTCTTCTGTGTATGAAAAATCTGTACTTGTGCTTTCCTCCATGTTTGTTGGGATTTCGTCTTCGATGTTAATAAAAGATTGGGCGTCTATGACTTGGCGTTCTAGTTTGCGTTGTTCGGATTGGAGTTCTTCGTAGTCGATTTGGAGTTGCTTGAGTGTGTAGCCTTTTGCGGGTTTGAGACTATTTGTATAAAGATAAGCGCCTGTGGCTGTTAAGCCAAGAATTACCACTGTGATTGTGAGGATGCGGTACATATTTATAATTTCCTCAGAAAGTGGCTTGCGCTTTTTTCTGCGTTTGATTGGTTTGGGTTTGCGTAGTAGGGGATCCATCAGCCTTATTGTAGCACTTCGACGCGACTATTCAAGATTCCAGTTGAGAGCAGGCCGATTTGTTCAAAGGCGTATGGAGTGAGGTCAATGACTCTGCCTTCTCCGTATGGGCCGCGATCTACGATTTCAACGTCCACTGAGAGGTTATTGGCTAAATTTGTTACGCGAACCCAAGTGTGAAATGGCAGAGTTTTGTGAGCGGCCATGAAGCCGTAAGCTTCCAGTGGGGTTCCGGATGAGGTGTTTACGCCGTCGTAGCTGTAGCCGTAATATGTGGCTTTTCCAAATTCAATTTCTCCGGTGAATGGGGCGTTCATGTATCTGTAAATGATGTCGCAGAGTTCGCCGCGGGTGAGGTTTTGGCCGGGGAGGTAATCCCATTCTGTTATGTATTCCACGGGGCCTTGTTCTGGGTGATAAGTGTAGCTGTTTTCAACGGGAACGATTAGATTTTTGTCTGTGGCAAGGTCTAAGTATGGGTCGTACCAGTTTTCGGGTTCAGTTTCTTCAAATTGGATGTTTCTTGCTTCAAAGAACATTTTGAGGGCTTCAGCGCGGTTGACTGGGTCTTCTGGTTTGAAATAGCCGTCGTCATGTCCGTCAACTATATTGCTTTGGTAGGCTTGTTCAATGTGGCTGTAATACCAAGCGTCTTGAGCTAAGTCTGGGAAATCCATTAGTCTTACTTCGGCTAGTGTGACTTCTTCAACTTTGCTTACATTCATGATGATTTTTAGTGCCTCTGCACGATTGATTTCGGCCATTGGTTGGAAGGTCCCGTCTTCATAGCCTTCAACGTGTCCGGCTTCAGTCATGTATTCAATTGCGTCCTTGTAGACGTGATTTTCTCCAACATCTGAATATAATTCTGGATCTTCAGAAAAAACTGTTTGTGGAAAGAGAGAAAGAATTAGAAATAATAGAGCTAGGGAGAAGCGTCTCATTATTTTTTGGGTTTGATCACTACTTGTCTGTAATTTCCTTCACCCATACTTTCTGTCTCGAGGTCGTCGTGTTCGTCTCGTATCATAAGATGAACGACTCTGCGGAAGTAAGGTGACATTGGAGGAAGTGCAATTTGGCTTTGAGTTAGGCGTACTTCTTCGATTTTTTGCTTGGTGATTGTGAGGACGTTTTCTTCTTGTCGTTTTCTGTAATTGTCTACGTCAAAAATGATTGTGATTTCTTCACCAAATTGTGTGTGGAAGGCTACTTTCAGTATTTTCTGCATAGCCTGGAGATTTTCACCGTGGTGTCCAATCAAAAGACTGGGTTCGTCAGAAACAATATTGACTCTGAAGTGATTCTTTTCATCAGTGGGTTCAGATTCGATGTCTGTGAAGTCGATCCCTAGATGAACAAGAAATTCAGAAATTAGCTTTCTAACTTTTTTTTCCATGTTTCTTATTAATTACGCGAACTTTTACGTCGTCCCCTTTTGGTTTGGATTTGGCAGGGGAGCCACCTTTATTTACCACAAGTTGTTGGATTACGCCATAGAAAGTGCTGGTTCCCCAGTAGAGACCAACTGCGGCGGGAAGCTGAGCTGTGAAGAAGGCAATCATGATTGGCATTACGTATTTCATCATCTTTGTTGCACTTTCCATCTCGTTGGCCATGGATTTTTCCTTTGGCACATCTTTTTTATCTTTCTTTTTCTTTGCGGTCATGAGTTGCATTTGTACAAATTGCAGGCTTCCAATGACGAGAGGGAAGACGAGAATACTGCGTTCCATCAGGTCAAAATTGAAAAATGCTGGGTTGATGTCTGAGAGGGAGAAGCTTGGGAGGAAGTCGTAAATTAGAGCGGCTTTGTCCGGTGATAATCCTCCTTTGATGACGTAGAAAAGGGCGATTAAAATTGGGAATTGTGCGAGAGTTGGCAGGCAGCTTGAAACAGGGCTGACCTTATGTTCTTTCCACGCGAGCATGGTTTCTTGGGCGATTCTTGCTTGGTCGTCTGCGTATTTCTTTTTGATCTCGTCGAGTTTTGGCTGGACTTCCTGCATTGCCCTCTGAGCCTTCATGGCTTTTTGGGAAGGGATCAGGAGAATCGTTCTAATAATTAGAGTCAATCCCATGACTGCTAGCCAGAGGTAATGACCAGGGGTGTAGATCAGAAGTGCGACTAAGGCGTTGAGAATTGGTTTGTAAATAAGGTTTCTCCAGATGCTTGTGATGATTCCGGGTTCCACGATTTCAAATTCTGGGGTGGTGTATGTTGTTTCGGCTAGGGTGAGTTCCAATTTATAACGGCCTGTTTCACCGAAGAGGGCATAAGAGTAATCTAGAAGGCTGACCACTTCTTTTTCGCCGGATTCTATGGTGATGGCTGTGCTTTCTTCACAATCTCTTTCAAGTTCAATGTCTATTAATTCAAAGCCTTCACTTGTGTATTTGTAGACGTCAAAATAAGGGTCTGGGCAAAGGGATGGGATTTCAATGACTGCCTCTGTGTTGTTCTGTAGTTCTACTTTAATATCCTTTCCAATTGCATAATCGTTTTTAACTGTAGCTATGCCGAAATCGCCACCTGTGAGAACTGGATCTTCAGTTTTGTCTCCTTGGATGTATTGGAGCAATAAAAAAGTCGCAAGGAAAATGAAGATATATGGGAAGATGTTGAATTTTTTCTTTTCTGTCATAGGGTTTTGCTTGTGAGAATTTCGCGGACTGCACTATTTAGTTCGTCGAAATCTAAGTTCATAGTGGACTTTCTGGCAAGAAGGACTATATCAGATGAAGGAGAAAATGGAAGAGTTTTGTCTTTTATGATGGAGCGGATGATTTCGTAGATTTGGCGGCGGCGGCGATTGCGTTTTACTGCGGATTTCTCGAGTTTTTTGCTGATGACGATGCCGAAACGAGGGTAGCCTAGATCGTTGGGGACAGATTTTAGAAAAAAGGAGCTGGATTTTGATTCCGAGCCTTTTTTTATGATGGCCTCTACGGTTGATTGGCCTTGGATGCGATTACTTCGTCTTAACACGAGGGACTTTAACGGTGAGTTTATGTCGTCCTTTTGCACGGCGGCGTGCTAGGACTTTTCGTCCCGCTTTGCTGGCCATGCGCTTCAAGAAGCCATGTGTCTTTGCTCTTTTCCGTTTTTTGAGTTTTCCTAACATAGCGGAGAGATTTTAGGGATGTATTGGGGAGAAGTCAAGGTTTATTCTGCTCTTGGGTTGTCGAACTTTCTTCTGAGCTCGCCCCAGGCGCCACCGTCTGATGTTGAGAAGCCGGGGAGTGTGCTTGTGTCGAAGTTTGTTGGTCTCATTGTTCTTTCCATTTCTGGGTTGCATGGGCAGTGCCAATCTATTGGTCCGTCATAGTCAATGGTTGTGTTTGGTAGGGTTTCTGCGTGTACTTCGATTTTGTTGAGTAAAGCTTGATCACAATGGCCTGTTTCCACCCATTTTGATCTGAAACCACTACATATTTCTAGCCAGATTTTTGCGGCATCTTCTCGGGATTGTGTTGCGTCGAGTTGTGCTTTCATTTCTGTAGTTGTTTGTTGGATATCATCATTAGTTGGGGCGGGATTACAGCAATTTAGGGCCAATGTTGCAAGAAGTGGTAATGTGGATGGTCTTAGCATTTGTTGGATGTTTAATAAATGGCTTTTGCTGGCCAAGTATTCTATATTTGGGCTTGTCTTGTCAATGGCAGGGTGAGGGCTCCCTCACCACACAAGTCCCACACATTTTGTCCATAGAAAGTAGCTATCTGGACCCCTTTTAACCTGTTAAAAGGGTGTTTTTTTTGCTATTATTATGATTCCTTAATCCCAAAAAAATGAATAATAAAATGACAGATTCACAATTTTATCAACGCCACAAAAACTATGGGAAAAACGC
>CAZGUT010000002.1:0-124368 GCA_964529435.1 uncultured Candidatus Peribacteria bacterium
AGCGGAGCTTGAATTATGAAACTGAAACCCCGGCCGTAAGTCCGGGGAGTTTCATACCCTATCTCCATGTCAGATGATCAAGTAACAGGTTGGTGTATGAAATGTAAGGAAAAGTGTCCTATGGTGGATACTGAAGAAGTTAAGATGAAGAACGGCCGCCCGGCTATGAAAGGCTCTTGTGGCGAGTGTGGCTGTGGAATGTACAAGATTCTTTCTACGAAGAAGTAGATAAGGGTCACGAAAAGATTTCAATCAATTCTTCATTTGTTCGGTCAAAGTGATATCGAAGTTCGTTTTCTGAGATGCTTTTCTGTTTTCCTTTTGCGTAGATACAGAGGGGAACGATTATAGATTTTTGTTTGTATAGATATATGTAACTGCGGAATCCCCCGGATTTACCTTTTTGAAGATCTGAACTGTTGATGCGAATTTTGTAAATTGATTTACCGATGTGTGTTTCATTCGAGAGGTCTAATTTATTTAATGTGTTTAAAAGATCCTCTTTCAAGTGAGGATGCTTTTTTACTAACTTTTTGAGTTGTTTTTTAAAGTGTTCAGCAAGGAGGTAACGCATATCTTAGATGTCTGCTAGTTGATCTTTTAAAGAAGGGAGTTTTTTTGGATCTACCCTCTCAAGTAGTTTGTCCATTAGTTGGATTGATTGATCTAGAGAGTTTTCCTTTGTTAGAAGGTAATGTTTAATTAGGAATGTGAAGGTTGCAGTTCTGTTACCCAGACCTTCTTCTTCTTTGATAAGGTCTAGTTCAGAAGTGATTTTTGGGTCGACTTTGAAGGTGATTGCTGACATAAGGCTTACTTATTTATGGAAATATTACATAAATAAGTATACCTCATGGTATGAGTGAAAGTCAAGAATGGTGGGCGATAGTGGATTCGAACCACTGGCCTTCTGGGTGTAAACCAGACGCTCTAACCAACTGAGCTAATCGCCCGGAGTGAGAAAAAACTGTAATTTCGGGAATATTCTACCGATTTTTTTGAAGTTCGCAATGGGAATCGTTTTTTAATTGTGGTATGATTTTGGTGTAGGGTGTTTAATAATAATTTCATATGCCACTAAGTAAAGAACCTGAGAATGGGGGGTCTGATGCAGATGAAGTAGTTAGTGCAAGTCCTCGTCCTTCAGTGGGATGTCCACGTTTAGCTAGACAGAGGGCCGTGTTTGGTGGGCAAATTTTTGAGGGTGGCCAGTGGAGAGATGAGGATGACTCCGTGTGGGGATCAGAGGTAAGAGTTTTGGATGGACCTTCTTTTACAGAGGGTTGATTTTTTTAGAAGGTTCGCAACAGGAATTTTATTCCGTTGCGAATGTGGTGGGCAAGAGAGGACTTGAACCTCCACCCCGAAAATTCAGGACTAGCCCCTCAAGCTAGCGCGTCTACCAATTCCGCCACTTGCCCGTGCTTTCAATGTGCTCAGGCATTTTAGCGGATATTGCGGGAAGGGCAAGTTTTTTGTATTATGTGGCAGTCACGCTAAAAAATATGGAAGGGAATCTCTTATTTTTACAGAACTTGGGCATTGCTCTGCTTTTGGGTGGGCTTATTGGTTTGGAGAGAGAAAAGGATGGGAAGACTTGTGATTATCATGAGTTTGGGATTCGGACGATGGCCTTGACGGCTGGGCTTGGTTATATAGCTTATTCGCTTTTTGGAACAGATACGGTGTTCTTTTCTGTTATTACTGGTGCTTTAATATTGCTTGTTTTGGCTTCTTATATTATTTCTGCAAAAGTTAATAAAACTACTGGGGTGACTACTGAGATAGCGGCAGTTTTTGTGTATTTGCTTGGTGTCTTGATGGCGATGGGAGAGACATTGTATGCGGCTGTGGTTGCCTTAGTCGTGCTGACTTTACTTTATTTTAAGGAGGCTTTGCATGCATTTGCGCATCGGGTGGAGAAGAAGGAATTATATGGGACGCTGAAATTTATTGCGGTGGTTTTTGTTGTATTGCCGTTATTGCCGGATCAGACTTTTGGGCCGCTGGATGTGCTGAATCCGCATGTGATTTGGTTGATGATTATTTTGGTGGCGTCGATTTCTTTTGCGAGTTATGTGGCCATTAAGCTTCTTGGGCCTAAAAAAGGAATTGGAGTTGGTGGGTTTTTGGGTGGATTGATTTCGTCGACTGCTGTTTCAATGAGTTTTTCACAGATTAGCAAGAAGAGTAAGAGTTTTGTGAATCCGCTTGTTTTTGGGGTGATGATTGCGTCGTCTGCGATGTTTTTTAGGGTTTTGCTTGAGGTTGCGGTTTTGAATCAGGATTTGATGGCATATTTGAGCATTCCATTAGTTTCTATGGGGTGTATGGGGCTTCTTATTTCCTTATTTTATTGGCTGAGGAAAGGGAAGGGGCGTGATAAGCAGTTTTCAGATAAAGATCTGCATTTGAAGAGCCCTTTTCAGCTTTGGCCTGCGATTCAGTTCGGTCTGTTTTTTGCGGCATTGCTGTTCATTTCCAAGTTTGCGAGTATGTATTTTGGGGATGAGGGGCTTTATTTGACTGCTTTGATCTCAGGTCTTGCGGATGTGGATGCAATTACGGTTTCCATGGCGAATTTGACTGCTACTCAAGATGTAACGTTGATGGCGGGTGCCACAGCTGTGACAATCGCTGCGATGACAAACACGCTTGTGAAGGGAGGAATTGTGCTTTTGTTTGGCTCACGGGCGGTTGGAGTTCGTACACTGGTGGCTATGATTTTGATTGTTTTAACGGGAGTAGTTTCCCTTTTAGTCTTTTTACCTGAATATTATGGTATTGCTGCAGTCTAGTATGGTGCCGCTTGGTAGCGCTGCGCCTGATTTTAGTTTAAAAGGTGTGGATAAGCAGATGCATAGTTTGGGGGATTTTGTGGATAAAAAAGCCTTGGTGGTGATTTTTATGTGTAATCATTGTCCTTATGTGCAGGAGATTTGGGATGATTTGGTTGCCTTGGAGAAGGGGATGGAGGATGAGGTGCAATTTGTAGGGATAAATTCAAATGCGAATCCTGCGTATCCGGATGATTCCTTTGAGAATATGAAAAAATATATGGAAGAGAGGGGGCAGGATTTTCCTTATTTGTTTGATGAGAATCAGGAGGTGGCGAAGGCTTATGATGCGCAGTGTACGCCGGATATTTTTGTTTATGATGTGGAGCGTAAGCTGGCTTATCGTGGGGCTTTTGATGGGGTTGAGGCGGCGGTTGAGGCGATTTTGACTAATGAAAAACCCATCGAGAGCCAGAAGTATTCGATGGGTTGTTCTATTAAGTGGTGTTAGCTCTCGTTTGCGAACTTAGCTAGGGTGTATTTATCACGACCGACACGGGCGAATTTTGGCTTGTTCTTGAGGTTTAAGTAGATTGTGATTGTCTTCACTTGGCGTTGTTCTAGGACTGCTTTTGTGATTTCTTCACGTGTTCGAGCTGTTCCGTCTGCGAGGATGCCTTCAATTACGTCTGAGACGGTTCCCGTCTTGTAGCCCCAATCTTTGAGGGCGTAAATTCCGCGGCCGATTAGAATGAAGTTGTCATTGCGGATCAGTTCATTGTGTACTGCTTGGACGTTGACTCTTTTGCTATCGAATTTTGAAGCTTTGATGATGTCTGCGATTTTTTGGAAGTGAAGAGGTTTCTTTTCTCTTTGGAATGTGAAATTGATCTTGTCACGCAAGGTGCGAGGGTGAATGTGTCTCCAGCTATAGAGACCAATTCCTTCGTCTGTGAATTTGATTTCCTTGGTAATGCGAAGGGTGTTGATCACAGCAGCTTCAGGGAAGCTTATTTTTAGAGATTCATTGATTTTTTCTGCGAGTTTAGCTGGTGGGAGCACGTGTTTTGTCTTTTGTAATACTTTGCTTGCTGCGTTAGCAACATTATTTAGGTTGCTGCCGTCAAAACTGGACAGTCGCCAGTATGGATGGTATTTGAGAGTGTTTGATTCAAACCTGATAGAAGCATCCAAGCTGAGGGCAAGATGTAGATCTTGAATTTCCTGTGTTGTGATGTTTGGGAGCATTTGCATGACGAGTTCTTTGAAGTAAGAGTCACGTGCGATGCCTCCTTCCTTTTCCAAAAGTGCTTTTGCAAATTCTGTAAGGATTTTGATGTTGGTGTTTTGTGCGTTTCGCTCAAGTTTTCTGAGTGCGCTCTTTTCAATTTGACGAATGCGTTCACGGGTTACACCGAAATGCTTTCCAATTTCCTCTAGGGTTAGACGTTTCTTCTTATCCAGAGCGAATCGGTTCTCGATGATGTATTTCTCTTTGTCCGAAAGGACGATCAGCAAGTGCTGAATGAGAGCATGCAGTTTGAGCTGCTGAGGTGATAGTTTGCTATCTACCGTGAAGTTTGCGTTAGTCATGTTGACAGGGGGTTAGGAAATTGACGTTATAAAACTTGTGTTTTTGATTTTCTACACCAGAAGATAACAAACATTTAAAATAAATGTAAAGGGTTAGGGGTGAATTATCTGTTGTCAAAAATAGTAACAGATATACCTTTAACGGATTGGAATACCTATTTTTTTTGCAGCTATGAAGCCAAGCTTGAAAATGGCACGTTGGGTGTCTGCGATGTTCTGATTTTGGACGATAACTCCAATTTGATCTTCGTGGGAAATGATTGAAACTTTGTCGTCATAGATGTTGATTTCGTTCTTGAATGGGAATTGTTCTTTTGGGATTACGTAGATCTCTCTCAGTTTGTCTTCCTCTTCTGTCCGCAATTTTTTATTGTGTTTGTCGCAGCAAAATATTCCGCGTAACCAGATTTTGTTTTTAACTTTTCTCTTGGTGTAGCTGGAACAATAGTCTCCTAGGAATTTGGAAACTACTATTGGATTTGTCCAACAGAGCAATTCGGTTGAACTTGTTAGGGTGTCTTCCATGATTTGGACGATGCCTTTCTTGCCGCTGAAGACCGATATATGTGGTGCTGTGATGTATTGACTGTGCAGATTTAGTAGTTCGGGTAGTGTCTCTTTCAGATTGTCGACGGATTTTCTCAGGTTGGTGAATTTGTTCTTTTGTTCCTTTAAAAAGATGTATGGGTCTAAGGCGCGGAAAAAGAGGCTACCTTGTCTTTTGGTTTGGCTTACTAGGCCTCTTTTTTTCAATTGTTCGAGAATTGAGTAGGTTGTTGATCTTTTTATATTTGATTGTCTCGCGATAGCACTTGAGGGTGCTTCGTTTAGCTTAAGAAGTTCCAGGTAGATGAGAGCTTCTTTTTCTGTGAAGCCAAGATCTTGTAGTGTCTTAGTCAGCTTGCTCTGTTGCATCCGAAAAATTATAAGACTAACTTATACCCTAAACACGGCACGGTTTCAATGAGCGATCTACCCGATTTTATTTGTAGTTTCCGTCGCAGACGACTGATGTATACATCAATTGTGTTTTGCGCAACAAAATTTCGCTTATCCCAAACGTATTCTGCAATGTTATCTCGTGTTGTCACTTGTCCTACATTTAGCATTAATAATTCCAGGAGGAAAAATTCTTTTCGGGTGAGATGGCGTGACCTTTTTCTCCAGGAGACGATTCGAAGATTTCGGTCGAGAGTTAATTTGCCAACTTGGAATTGGTTTTCTTGAACGGATTGATTTTTGTTTAGGATCTCTTTTATTAGTTCTGGAGTTTGGTGGCTTGGGATGCTGTCATCTATGAAAATTGATCTTTTGAGGTATTTTTGGAATGCTTTTTTCTTGAAAGTGTTTTTGTGGATTTGGCCTATCAAGATGAGAGGAGTTTGTGAACTTATGTTTTTCAAGAAGAGATTAACTTTGTTCCACATTTCTTTCTTGAGTGGGTGGGGGACAATGACGGCGTCAGTGTTTCCTTTCCAGTGCTGGCAGCAGTGAGGAGAACAGGTTATGCTTGATATATTTTGCCTTTTCAAGGCATTTACCAGCAGGGAGCCTTGAAGTATGTATGGCGTGATGATTATGTTGTGCACGATTGGGGGGATAAGGGGCTTTCAGGGTACGGGGTTTTTGTGTGTTTTTGAAAATGGCTAGGATGTTTTTACAGGTTGAAAATGTGTTGTTGAAGGGCTGACAACACCCTTTTGTGTTTGTTTGTTGCCGATGGTCGTCGACAGTCAATGCTTTACAACATTGGCTTTCCTTGTATTCTAACTCTACTTTTCCCACCGGTCATGATAGTAGAAAGTCTTGTACAATTGGGTCTTACTGAGAAAGAGGCGAAAATGTATTTGATGCTCCTCCGGATAGGGCCCTCGCCGGTGAGTTCTTTGGCGCAGAGAGTGGGGATGAAGCGTGTGACTGCTTATTCTGTTCTGGATTCTTTGGTGGAGAGGGGGCTTGTTACTTTTGAACAGAATGGAAGTTGTCGCAGGTGTATTCCTCATGATCCGGAGTGTTTACTTTATGGTTTGGAGAGGCAGAGTGCAGAGTTGAAGTTTAGAAAAGGTTTGGCTAAGACTTGTATTGAGGGGCTGCAAAGATCTGTTAATGATGAGGCATTAAGTGAGAGGAAGATTGGTTTTTTCAGAGGTGTTAGGACAATTATGGGTACTTTGAAGGAAAGAGTAGAGGAGGGTGCTACTCTTTTTGTGGTGTCTTTGAATTTTGGTACATCAATTTTGGCGGCTAATTGTTTGCGGAGGTTCTTGGGGAGGGCTTGTAAAGATCTGCAAAAGATTCATCTTTGTGTGCCTCTTGGGCAAGGGACAAATGCGGGTGCTTTGTTTCCAGGAGTTAAAATTCAGGAGGTGAATTTTGCTAGTGGTGCTATTAATGCGGAACTTCTTGTTCAGGGAGATCGTGTTTTTTTCCTCTTTTCAAACAAAGAGGACGTTCAGATGATGTGTGTGAACGATTCTGTATATGCGGAATTCTTCCGGAAAGTGCTTTTGGCTCCGTATTTTTCTACTAAACACAGACCGTATGTTGATTGATCAATTGTTGTTTTGGTGGTTATTATTTGTCTGTATTTTGATTGCTTGTGGCTTAATTGCTTGTGTTCTGACCACTCGTACAAAAGGAGCTGCAAAAAGAGCTGCAAAAAGGGTCTTTTTAGGCGCACTTTTTTTATTAGTAACTTCCAAAGGATGACCAAACCTCAAAAGATGATTGCAAAAAGAATGGTCACGAAACTTATTGGTATTAGAGAGTTTCGTGAAAGTATATATTCTGTTTGGAAGGAGGCTCGTGCGAAAAACATTCGTTATGTCGTTATGTATCACTCTAAGCCTATTTTTGAAGTAAATCCTATTCAGGAGGATGAGGTGATTTTGGAAGAACTGGGGTCTGAAGTTGATCGAGCGCGCAATCAGGTGGCGCAGGGGGAGTTTTATACTCAAGAGGAGCTTAACCGGAAGCTTGGTTTATGAGTGAAGCTCAGAATGATATTCAAGTTGTTTACTCTAGGAAGGCGTGTGAGGATCTTGCGGTTTTGTCGGGGCATGTGGCTAGAGAAATTGTTGAGAAGGTTGAGCGTTATTCTAGGTCGAAAAATCCGTTTCGTTTTGCTAGAAAAATGAAGAATTCTCGTTTAGGCACGTATCGTTATCAGGTTGGACATTATAGAATTATTTTTGATATTGAATGTCCCAAGGTGAGGATTGCTAGTGTTTACAGGAGTGTTTGTAGGGATAAGGTTAAAATAGATAAGCTCAAAGTCTTACTCGTGCTTATGGTGAAACAGAGAAGAAATATTTATGGGCGTTGGACCAATTGAGTGGACCTATTGAATGGGCCGATTAATTTGGATTGTGATGCTACTTCTTTTTCTTCTTAGCCACTTTTTTCTTCTTTGGGGTGGCTTTTTTGGCAGGTTTTGTGTCGCAAGAGCCTCCTTTGCAGCAGGAGGATGCGCAGCTGTCTTTGCAGCTGTCTTCGCAGCAGCAGCAGCCTGCAACCATGAATTTAAGACCTACAACTACTAAAATAGCTGGCCAAAGCCATCCCCAGGTTGTGTCGGGGACGATATCGAATTTCTGAAGAAGGATAACTGCACCGACAACAAAGGCGATTAGGCCTAGCCAAAGGTGGTGATCAGCTTTTCCGTGTGGAGAGCAGCAAGTCATGATGGCGTGGGATTAAGAATGTGCCTCCATATTGCTTCAAAAGATTTTTTTCCACAATACTAGTGACCTTGCCAAATTTTTGTGATATACTATTATGAATCGCCTAATAATAATTAACCCTTAATTGTCATGGCAGATCCGACACAAACAGCACAAGATGCTGGTCAAGCTGGTCAGCAACAACTCAAGGTCAATGTACCTGATGAGGTTAAAAAAGGAACCTATTCAAATGCGGTTTCTGTTAACGTAAACTCAAACGAGGTTGTTGTAGACTTTGGCTACTTACTTCCTAACACTCCTACACCTGAAATCGAGGTTGTGAATCGTGTGAACATGAATCACAAGACTGCAGAGTCTTTCCTCAATGTTCTTCAAGGCGCTATGGAGGATTTTAAGAAGAAGCAAGCTGAAGCTGATGCGGCTGGAGGAGCACCTGCTGCTGGCCCTGCGCCTGCACCGGCTCCTGGAGCACCTGCTGGACCTGCTCCTGCACCGGGCCCTACGCCTGCTGCTGGACCTGCTCCTGCACCGACTCCACCACCACCACCTTTACCGGGCAACGCGTAGTTGCTAGAATGCAGCCATGAAAGCTGTAATTCAACGTGTTTTGGATGCCAAGGTCACTGTTAACAAGGAGACCGTTGGGGAAATTGAGTCTGGTTTGCTGGTGTATTTGGGTGTAGAGAAGGGTGATACCAATGACGATTTGGTTTGGCTTGCGGAGAAGGTTCTTGCGCTACGGATTTTTCCGGATTCTGAGGAAAGAATGAATTTTCCGGTTACGGAGATTGCGGGTGGGGTATTGGTGATTTCTCAGTTTACTCTGTGTGCGGATTGCAAAAAGGGGGCACGCCCGAGTTTTGTGGCTGCTGCGGATCCGGAGGATGCGGATGCGATGTATGAGGAGTTTATTCGGTATATTGGAGAAAAGGGCGTGCCGGTTCAGTCAGGGGTTTTTGGTGCGATGATGGAGGTTAGTGCTGTGAATGATGGGCCAGTGACGATTTGCTTGGATTCGAGGGATTAAATCTGTATATTTTCTTCGTATTTTAAACGAATAATTATGGCAGATTCCTCTTTGATGGACGACGTGATTGCGCTTTGTAAGCGGCGTGGGTTTATTTTTCCTGGTAGTGAGATTTATGGTGGGCTGGCGAATACCTGGGATTATGGGCCTTATGGGTCGCAGCTGAAGAAGAATATGTTGGATCATTGGTGGAAAACTTTTGTGGAGAATCGGGATGATATTGTGGGGCTTGATGCCTCAATTTTGATGAATCCGCGGGTTTGGGAGGCTTCTGGGCATGTGGAGAATTTTTCTGATCCAATGATGGATTGTAAGAAATGCAAAGAGCGTTTTAGAGGAGATAAGTTGATTGAGGAAGCGACTGGAGAAGTCGCGGATGGGAAGAGTTTTGAGGAGATTTTTAATATGGTGATGGATAATAAGATTGTTTGTCCAAAGTGTGGGAAGTTGGATTGGACTGAGCCGCGGTCGTTTAATTTGATGTTTAAGACTTATCAAGGGGTGATTGAGGACAGTGCAGCGCAGGTTTATTTGCGGCCGGAGACTGCGCAGGGGATTTTTGTGAATTTCAAGAATATTTTGGATTCGGGGCGGATGAAGTTGCCTTTTGGTGTGGCGCAGTATGGGAAGGCGTTTAGGAATGAGATTACTCCTGGGAACTTTATTTTTAGGACTAGGGAATTTGAGCAGCTTGAGATTGAATATTTTGTTCGTGAAGAGGATGTGGATAAGGTTTTTGATGGATGGGTTAAGGCGTCTGAAGATTGGTTTGAGGCGGTTGGTGTGAAGAAGGAGAAGATGCGTGTTAGGCAGCATGATGAGGATGAGCTTTCGCACTATTCAACTAAGACGGTGGATATTGAGTATGAGTTTCCATTTGGATGGGGTGAGCTGCAGGGGATTGCGCATCGGGGGACTTATGATTTGGATCAGCATATGGAGTTTTCTGGGGCGAAGTTGCAGTATCGGGATCCTCAGAGTAATAAGTTGATTTCACCGCATGTGATTGAGCCGTCTTGGGGACTGACTCGGGCACTTTTGACTGTGCTTTTGGATGCTTACGAGGAGCAGGATTTGGGTGATGGAGAGACGCGGACAGTGATGCATTTTGCGCCGGCTGTTGCGCCTGTACAGGTTGCGGTGCTGCCATTGCACAAGAAAGTGGCGGATGAGGCGCGGAAGCTTTATGATGATTTGAAGCCGTGGTTTAGGGCTGAATATGATAGTGGTGGTGCGATTGGGAAGCTTTATCGCAGGCAGGATGAAATTGGTACGCCGTTCTGTGTTACCTTTGATTTTGATTCATTGGAAGATGGGTCTGTTACCGTTCGAGATCGGGATTCAATGAAGCAGGAGCGGGTTAAAATTGATGAGCTGAAGGGGTGGCTGATTGAGAGATTTTAGGGTCTTTACGACACCGTAGATCCCATCTGTATAAGGTGTTTTGTGGTGGTTGTGATCTAAGGCTTCCAATAGCTTTGAATCCTCTGTTTAAGCAGATTACTCCTTTGATTGGCTGTTGATAAGTTAGAGAATCTGTGAAAGCCCAGAGGCAATGTCTTTCGCTGCTGCTTATTCTTAATTCTACATCTATGGAGTTTCTTCCGCTTGTTGAAGAGCTTCCTTCTAGATATGCATCTTTGCAATCGCTTTGGACTGCTTCTATTGATAAATCTACATGTGTAGAGAGGGCTTCTTCTAGTTGTAACTGAAAAGGCTTTGTGTCTAGTGGGTCGATTTGGGCTTCTGGTTTTGCAGCGAAAGCTTCTATCCATGGTGGGGCAGTAGGCATTGTGGTTGGCTCTGCTACGTGTTCTGCAAGTGGTACGAGGGGCATTTGAGTTTTTCTAACGCCTGGGCAACTTGTTTGTGAAAAGGCAGCGATTGGTAGTAAGGCTGTGAGTATGGCTTCACTTCTTTTCATGTTTTTCGCTTGTTAAAAAAGCTAGACTGAACTATACGGGATTACATCTGTTCGGTCAAATGGGTGAATTTGTTTGACGGAGTGGGGATTTATCTTTTCCGTGACCGGCGCCGGTCAGGTATGCCAAGAGTTAGTTTTTTGTAAAGGGGTGGGGATAAGGTTTGGGAGAGTGATGTGTTCTTGATTGGCTGTATTTTATCATTTTTAACGGGTTTGAGCTAGTGAATTAGGATGACAAAGTGGTGCTTTTTTTGGCTTGCTATTGGGTGTAGATTTGCTATAATTCCATCTTGTCCTCTAATTTTTATTTATGGGAGGTTCTGAAGAACAGTTACCTGGAGGTGCGGAAGTTATTTCAAGCGAAGTAGATGATCCACTCGAAATGGTTATGATAAATCTTTTTAGAGCCAGGACGACTTTGATGACAAATGCTCTTCGACTGGGGGCAGATTCTCCACAAATAGCGGAAATTCTTGAGGAGATGGGGGTAGGATTCTTGAAAAACAGATAAAGTCTCACTTTGACGGTTTAGTCCCTTGAAAAAGAGGCGGTTTTTTGGTATAATTAACAGATTGAACAAACCTGAACGTATGGCAAACATTGAAGATATTACGGAGGGGATAACAAATGCCCCGGGAAAAATGGCTGAGCTTAAAGCTTCAGCCATGCCAACGGTGGAATTTTTGGCTGAGTGGTGGCTTTGGATTTTGATAGGTTTGGTCTCGTTTTTTGTTCTTTGGAAACTGTTTTGGTTAGCTTTGAGGCTTTGGAATGAATATAAGATGTCAAAGAAGAGAGTTTTTATTCAGGTGACGATGCCTCGTGAGGAGTCGTCAAAAGATAAGGAGACGGCGACGGATAAGGATTTCAAAGAAAAAATTGCGATTATGGAACAGTTGTTTCGGTCGCTTCATGAGATTAGGGAGTTGAATATGGCGAATAGATTTGCGGTTTGGCTGTTTAAGCGGCATTCGATTTCTTTTGAAATTCACGCGAAGAATGGGGAGGTGACGTTCTTTTTGTCGATTCATCCCTATTATTCAGGGCTTTTGGAGAAGCAGATCACTTCATATTATCCGAATGCGGCGATTGATTATGTGAAGCCGGCGTCGATTCAGCCTGGTCCAGAGGAGGTGCCAAAACCGAATTTTGTGAAGGGGTATTATCTGTTTTTGAAGAAAATAAATTGGTATCCGCTGCGGACTTATAAAGTTTTGGAGAATGATCCGCTGAATGATTTTACAAATGTGCTTTCTAAGTTGCAGAAGCAGGAGCGCGCGATTATTCAGATTATGGTGAGGCCGCGGAATTCGCGTTGGCAGAAGAAAGCGCGGAATTTTGGCACACAATTGTTTAAGGGGAAGAAAGCTACAAGTGGTGGGCTGTTTAGGCGCTTTTTGGGCTTTTTTGGTTGGTTCTTTACGGCTGCGGTTCAAGGTGTTGAACAGGCTGATAAGAATCATCCTGCGCCTGGTGCGGATAGTGGAGATTCTTATGTGCGTATGCTTCAGACTGATGAGGAGGTGGCGAAGCGCGTTGGTGAAAAATCCGGAAAGGTTGGATTTGAAACTGTTGTGCGTGTGATGGCTTCTTCTAATGGAGGTGAGCCACGCTGTGATGAGATTTTGAATGGGTTGCTGGTTGCTTTTAATGCGACTAAAGATGCGGCTTCAAATTGGTTTCAGTCGCGGAGATTTATTTTCTTTGATTCGATTAATACGGCTGTGCTTTGGAATAGTTTGAAGAAAAGGTTGTTTAAGTTTGGTGAAAAGGTGTCGATTTTGACGCCTGAGGAATTGGCTTCAATTTTTCACTTGCCGAGCACTCGTTACAACTACACGCCGGTGATCAAATGGCTTTCTTATAAGGTTTTGCCGCTGCCGAGTGAGTGTGATAAAGATGGGGTTTTGCTTGGTTATAACGTTTATCGTGGGAGTAAAGTTGATGTTAGATTTGCGCGAAAAGACAGACGGAGGCATCACTACATTATTGGGCAGACCGGTACTGGTAAATCGGCTTATATCAGTTTTATGGCGAGGCAGGATATTGCGAATGGAGATGGGGTTTGTGTTGTAGATCCGCATGGAGATTTGATTGAAGATATTTTGCAGTATGTGCCGAAGGAGAGGGCTAAGGATGTGATTGTGTTTAATCCGGCAGATATGGAGCGCCCGATGGGACTGAATTTGTTGGAGGCGAAGACGGCGGAGCAGCAGGATATGGCTTCCAGTCAGGCGACGGAGATTTTCATTAAGATTTTTGGTGATGAGATTTTTGGGCCGCGTATTCAGCACTATTTCCGTAATGCGTGTCTGACTTTGATGGAGGATCCGGATGAGGGGGCAACCTTGATTGATGTGCCGAGGATGTTTACGGATGATGAATTTATGCGCTACAAGGTGGCAAAGGTTAAGAATCCGGTGGTGAAGTCTTTTTGGGATAATGAATATGCGAATACCGGTGATAGGGAGAGGCAGGAAATGATCCCGTATTTCTCGAGTAAATTTGGGCCTTTTATTACGAATGCAATTATGCGTAATACGATTGGTCAGGCTAAGTCGGCCTTTAATTTCCGTGAGGTGATGGATGGTCAGAAGATTTTGTTGATTAATCTGTCCAAAGGTAAGTTGGGGACGCTCAATACTCAGCTGCTTGGGCTGGTGATTGTGGCTCAGATTCAGATGGCAGCGATGGGTCGTGTGGATACGGCGGAGGAGGACCGTAAGGATTTCTATCTGTATGTGGATGAGTTCCAGAATTTTGCAACGGATACGTTCTGTTCGATTCTGTCTGAGGCTCGAAAATATAGGCTGGGGCTGATTATGGCTCACCAATATATTAATCAGTTAGTCGTTACAAAATATGGAAGCACGAGTAGTCAGATTCGTGATGCGGTATTTGGTAATGTGGGTACGCTGCAGTCGTTTAAGGTTGGTGCTGAGGATGCGGAATATTTGGCCAAGGAATATGCGCCGGTGCTGACGGAACAGGATATTATTGGGATTTCGAATTACAAGGCTTATATCAAGTTGAATATTCGGAATGCGACTTCGCGGCCATTCTCACTGGAAACAATTTGGGATACGACCGGTGCGAGTGCCAAAGTGCGGGATATTGTGAAGAAATATTCAAGTATGAAATATGGGCGAAAACGGCTATTTGTAGAGCAGGAGATCTCTGCGAGAATTGGAATTGATATAGATGACCTTAACAAGGACGTTGATGCTGCTTATAGTGCTACTGTTCCACAAAAGGAACCTGAGGCTGTGCACAAGGCTATTAAAAAGCCGGATGCTCCTGTTGCGGAGACGAAAAAGGGAGCGAAGGCTGTGCTGAAAGCGCCTGAGCCAGAACCTAAACCAAAAAAAGAAGATGCAAAACCACAGGAATCAGATAAAGCAAAAAGTGATGGACAATCTTGATATTTATAAACCTGAAGAAAAACCATCCAAGCTTTTTCCTTGGCTGATTTCTATTTCCACGGCGGCGATGTTGATTGGGCTTTTTATGATTAATATTTTTGTGAAGTCTTTTGTGGAGGAGAGCGAGCTCAAGGTTTCGGCATTGATTGATGAAATTGGGATGTTGAATCAGGAGAATTTTGAGCTTTCTCAGCAGATGGAGTCGCAGCAGGCGGTGCTGAAATTTATTGCAGAGGATTTTTCTGTACTACAGAGGACGCTGGAGGTTTCAGATGGTGAATATGGTGCTTTTGAGGATATGTTTGTGGGCTTTGATATGGCTGAGGTTCAGCTTAGTTCCATTGAGGATGATGAGACCTTGGATGTGCTGATTTTGGGGAATAATGGGGCGCACACGGATACAATTATGGTTGCGAGTGTGAATGAAGATGCGCGGAAGATTACACTGTTTTCGATTCCGCGAGATTTGTATATAAATGGACGTCGGATTAATGAATATTATTACTATTACGGGGTTGATCAGATGGAGCGAATGGTTGAGTCTGTTACGGGGCTTGAAATTGATAAGTATGTGCAGGTGGATTTGACCGGCTTTACAGAGCTTATTGACGTTTTGGGAGGAATTGATGTTTATGTGGATGAGGCGATTTATGATGGGCTTTATCCTAACGGTTACGGTGGTTATAGCGCTTATTCAATAGATGTTGGGCATTATCATATGGATGGTGAGGCGGCCTTGAAGTATGCGCGGAGCAGGCAGTCTACTTCTGATTTTGATCGTGCTGAGCGGCAGCAGAAGATTTTGACGGCGGCACGGACTAAGTTGCTGCAGATGGATACGATCATGGATATGAAAAAGCTGACGGAGATTTTCCGGGTAGGTCTTGATTATACGGACACGGATATGGCTCTGTTTGATATTGTTGGGTATTTTTACGATTTTATGGATTATGAGTTGCAGACCGGTTTTGTGCTGGATAGTGGGAATTATTTGTATTCCATGATTTCGGAGTATAGCGGGGCTTATATGTTGTTGCCTCGGAGTGGGACTTTTGATGAGATACACGGTGTTATTGCGGAGTTAGTGAACTAGTGCTAAATTGCTCTGGCATGATTTCTCAAACACCTTTTGTCATAGTCGATGTTGAGACCACGGGGCTGGAGCCGCGTTTGGATAGTATTATTGAAGTTGCGGCGGTGAAGGTGCTGAATGGGGAGATTTTGGATGAGTTTGACACGCTGCTGAATCCGGGGGTTTTTGTGCCGCAGGAGACGACGGATATTACTGGAATTACGACTGAGATGCTGAAGGGAGCGCCGCAGTTTGCGGATGTGGCGGAGGAATATATGAAGTTTTTGGGCGAGGGGACTGTGTTTGTGGCGCATAATGTGGAGTTTGATCGGGAGTTTTTGAATGTGCATTTGATGCGTTCTGAGAGGGAGAAGATGTTGCATCCTTATTTATGTACTTACAAGTTGGCGAAGCTGGTGCATCCGAATTTGAAGCGTTATGCCTTGAGTGAATTGGCGAAGGTTTTTGAAATTGAGTTGCCGCAGGCGCACAGGGCGATACATGATGCTCGGGCGACGGCTGAGTTATTTGGGCGATTTATGCGTGTGCTGCATGATGGCGGGCTTAGGCGTGTGAAGGATATTCCGCATATTCAAAACTTGCCTGTGGAGGAAAATGGGCTGAGTGATGGGCAGGGGAGCTTGTTTTAAGGGGGAGGATTTAGTACTATTGGGTCCTATTTTGTAATTATGTTTTATGAGCGAAGTTTTCCTTAAAGGACTTTCCTTGCCTGAAATCCCTGTGGATGATCCTTATGCTGCTCATGCTGCTGTTAAGGCACAGGGAGAAGTCTATTTTGGGTATGCAGATGCTGTTGAGAGTTTGATGAGTGCTGATATGGATAATGGTGTGGTGAGTCGTTTGTCAGATTTGAAAGTCTCTGATTTGAATCCAGGTGTTAATCATTGTGTTAATCATTTAGCAAGGGAGAGTGGGTATGATGAATTGGATAAGGATGAGTTTCTTGAAGAGGCTCTTGGGAGAATAGGTTTTTCTGCGACAGAAGCTCATTTGGAGATAGGTGATGAGATTTCTCCTCGTGGTTTATTTGTTATTACTCCTAATCTGAGTGCAGGGCGTTATGCACGTGGCTTTGGTGTGGATTGGATAGGGGGAAGGATTCAGAGGGTTTGTCGTACTGATTTTGGTGTTCAATTGGTGATGACGAAGCACGGTGAGATTCAAGGTGGAGGTATACATAATGGTGGATGGGTTTTCTTTGTTGAAAGGGTTTAATTTCTTTTTTGTAAAAACTTGCAACTAGGACGTCGTCCTGTTGCAAGTGGTTGCGGGGGCAGGATTCGAACCTGCGACCTCCGGGTTATGAGCCCGACGAGCTGCCACTGCTCTACCCCGCAGAGGGACTATACTGAAAAAGCTCTCTGGGGGCAAGGTGGGATTTATACTGTCTTTTTTGTAAAGGTTCGCAACAGGGATTTTATCCCGTTGCGAATGGTGGTAGCAGGAGGCGGACTTGAACCGCCGACCTCGGGCTTATGAGTCCCGCGCTCTAACCAGCTGAGCTATCCTGCCACGGTTTGGCCCGGTGAGGGCTACGACTCGTGAATTTTAGGGAAGTTCAAGGTTCTTTGCAAGAACTTATTTGCACTTGCTTGGTGTCTTCTTAGTGCTTGGTGGTTTGATTTCTCTTTACATTCATGCATTCCATGTAGTGCATGACTGCGAAGCGGAAAAACTCTGCTTTGCTAGAGAAGCCTTGTTCGTCGATATATTTTTCGACGCGTTTGTTCAAGGTATCCCTAATTGTAAAATTTACTAATGGCATTAGATTTATGTTGATTAGGGGGTGATTATATATCGATCTTATATAAAATCAATGGTAGTAGTAAAAATCGCGGAAAAAGCATATGTGGGCTTAGATAATTTTTGCATTTTTATGGTATGATCTGCTTGTCTTTTAACAAATGAATTATGGCTAACAGATTGGCTACGGCTGCTATGTGTCTCATGCCTCTTATGGATTCTGGTTGTGCTGGTGGGAGAGATGGGCAGGATGGAGGGATGCCTCCTACACATGAACCACGTGAACGGGGTGAGGGGGTTAGTGTAAATCAGGCTTTGGGTGAACTTTCTTGGGATGATGTATGTAAGTGTGATGAACAGGAACAAATGGCTTTTGATCATGCTGTTGAACTTATTTCTACGGATCTTATGCGGGCGGTGATGCCGAGGTCTTTGCGTTATGTTATGAGGAATGAAGATTTTAGAGAACAAGGTGTGTGGGCGGGTCTAACAGATGGAATATTGCCTGTTTTGGAGGATTCTGAGTGTGCTAGGGTGCCGCAAGCTTTTGATTATGAAGAAGAGTGTGCGGTACATGCGGTTACGGGTTATAAGGAAGGAGAAGATTGTGAATATGACGCAATTGCAATTGATGATTGTGCATTTACGCTACACGATTGTCAGCTAATGGGCTTGGTTGCTAAGGAAGGATTGAGAGTTGCTGCAGGTTTTGAAGCTTTTTCTGGAGATCGAATCGATGGAAAGTTGAGGGCTTTTGGCGAAGAATATAGTGATGAATGTTTTAGAACTACTTGGACTGGAGAACTTCCGCAGGCTCGTAAGGGTAGATATTAAGCCTTAAACTGGTTGTAGCTGAAGAAAAACTTCCACCACTTTTTTGGATTGCTCCAGGAGGCGCGGAGTTCTTCACTCAGTGCTTCGGCGTCCTCAGATTCTGTGAGGATGACTAAGTCTTCGTCGGGGATGATGATTACTTTTTCGCCTGGGTTGATGAGGCCAAGGTTTTGTTTGGCGATTTTTTCAATATATTCCTCTGATGTGTAGTATTGGAAGTCTGCTAATTTGGTTTGGTTTTCTTCCAAGAGTTCGGCATTGCGGGTTTCAAATTCTGCAATGTGTTGTTCGATTCGGTAGTTGTCGTAGATGGAGACTGTCAGGTTGTAGAGCATGTATGCGACTACGAAAAAGCCTACGATTAGTACCAATCTGATGAGTCCGAATTGTGCGGTGTAGCCGTCGTCGTTCATATTTGTTAGAATGTGTCGGAACTAATATTACACACAAATGGATTTTTTTGTAGGGATAGGTGGGATTGGAATGAGTGGTCTTGCGCGACTGTTTAAGGCGAGGGGGCGAGAGGTGCGTGGGAGTGATTCAACCGAAGATACGCTGGTTGAGGAGTTGCGTGATGAGGGGTTTGAGATTGCGATTGGGCATGAGGCTGGGAATTTGCCGGATGGAACGGAGATGTTGATTTACAGTGTGGCGGTGCCTGAGGATAATCCGGAGCGTCAGAGGGCGAAGGAGCTTGGGGTGAGAGAGATGAGTTTTTTTGAGGCGTTAGGCGTGGTGGCTGAGGATTATCGGCTGGTGGCGGTGGCTGGGACGCATGGGAAAACTACAACTACTGCGATGTTAGCACTAATTTTGATTGAGGCGGGCTTAGATCCGACGGTTTTGGTTGGGTCGAAGTTGAAGGAGTTTGGGAATAGTAATTTACGGGTTGGGGGAGGTGAGATTTTTCTTGTGGAGGCCTGTGAGTATAGGCGGAATTTTATGCATTTGAGGCCGGATTTTTTGGGGATTTTGAATGTTGAGTATGATCATGTGGATTATTTTAAGGATTTTGAGGATTATCAGGCGGCTTTTGATGAGCTGGCGGGTCAGAGTGGTGAGGTGATACAGCCGGATGAGGTGGCTGAGTATGAAGGCGAGCTTGGGTTGCCAGGGGTGCACAATATGATGAATGCTGGGATGGCTGCGCAGATGGCTCGGAGGTTGGGAGTAGGTGAAGAGGTGATTGCCAGGGTTTTGGCTGGATTTGAAGGGACGTGGAGGCGATTTGAGTACAAAGGCGAGCTGAATGGAGCAGCTGTTTATGATGATTATGCACATCATCCAACAGAGATTATTGCGACGCTGGAGGCGTCGCGTGAAAAGCATCCGGATGCGCGGATTGTGGCGGTTTTTCAACCGCATCAGTACAGTCGGACGGCTGGGCTTATGGAAGATTTTGCGGGGGCTTTTGAGGAGGCGGATGAGGTGATTATCCCGAATATTTATGAGGTGCGGGATCAGGAGGCTGATAAAAGGGCTGGGAGTGCTGAAAAGTTAGTGGATGCGATTTCAGCGCATCATGAAAATGTGCGGGATGGGGGTGGTTTGGAGAATACGGCGAAATATCTGATGGGTTCAGTCGGTGAAGGGGATTTGGTGATGGTGATGGGTGCGGGGGATGTGACGCATATGGTGCCCGTGCTTTTTAGTGGGATGGGGCTGAGTTGAATTTTGACTTATGGCTTTTATTTGCTATGATTGCGCCTTAGTTTTTAACACATTAAATTATGGATAGAGGTTTGATTTTAGCGCCTTTGCTTGCGACGGCTTGTCCTAAACAGGCTGATTTGCCTAATTTGCCGGGGTCTGTGGTGGAAGAGGCGAGTCCAAGAGTTGAAAATACGCCTGGTTTGGAATTGCTATTGCAAGCGTTTCAGCTTGATATGCAATGTGGGGGCTTGGTTTTAGATGAGCGTCCTGGGGGACAAAGTAGTGATGGTGTTCGAAGTACTTGGGTTTTTGAGACTGAAAGACCGGTGGGGCTTTCAACTTGTATTGAAAGACATTCACCGACTTGTGAACATAGTCTTACTGGTAGTGGTAAGGGAGTGGAGGTTTCTATGCTTGAAGTTACTTGTCCTTAAATCCTAGGCTTGGAGAAGGGGCCTTCCGGGGTGTCTTCGATTTCGATGTTTTGGTCTAAGAGTTGGTTGCGGAGTTTGTCTGAGAGCTCCCAGTTTTTTTCTGTGCGGGCGGTTTCACGCTCAGCGATGAGTTTTTCTTGTTCTGGGGAGACGGTGAAATCTGTTGGGAAGATGTTTAGGAAACCATTCAGTTTTTCGAGTGTGCCGAGGACGTTTTCTGGGTTTGTGTTCATCCATTCAAAGATCAGTGCCAGGGTGCCGGCTACGTCGAAGTCGTTGGACATTTTTTCTGTGACTTTTTGAAGGAATTTTTCGTCAGTACCGGTGTTTTTAGTATTGCGAAGATAGAATTCATCAAGGCTTTTTAAGGTTTGGCGGGCTTGTTCCAGGAGTTCTTCATTGTATTCGATTGGGCTGCGGTAATGTGTGCTGAGAAGGAAGAAGCGGACTACGCGGGGATGGTATTTCTCAAAGATTTCTTTGAGTAGGAAGAAGTTATCGAGGGATTTGCTCATTTTTTCACTATTGATGGTGATGTAGCCGTTGTGCATCCAGTAACGAGCGAGTGGTTTGCCTGAGGCGGATTCGCTTTGGGCTATTTCACATTCATGATGCGGGAATTTTAGGTCTAGGCCGCCGCCGTGAATATCTAAAGTTTCCCCGAGTAGGGTTTGGCTCATTGCTGAGCATTCGATGTGCCAGCCAGGGCGGCCTTCTCCCCAAGGTGCTGGCCAAGATGGTTCACCTTCTTTTGCGAATTTCCATAGAGCGAAATCCTGCGGATTTCGCTTCTCTTTCTTTTCTGCGACGCGAGCTCCCATATCCAATTCTTCAAGTTTTTGATGAGATAATTTCCCGTACTCTGGAAAAGTGGTGATATCGAAGTAAACGCCATCATCCAGAGTGTAGATGCAGCCTTTTTCTTCTAGTTTCTGAATCAAGGCTACCATTTGTTCAATGTACTCTGTTGCACGGGGGTTATGAGTAGGTTCTTTTATACCAAGTGCTGCATAGTCTTTGGCATATTCTGGGATGATTTTTTCAGCCAATTCAGCGACGGAAATATTTTCTTCATTCGCTCTTTTAATCATCTTGTCGTCTATGTCTGTGATGTTGAAAGTGAACTCAACTTCATAGCCAGAAAATTCCAGGAATCTTCTAATTAAATCAAAAGCTACTGCGCTGCGTCCGTGCCCGAGATGTGCGTTGTCGTAAACTGTTGGGCCGCAAACGTACATGGTTACTTTTTCACCTGCTTTTTTGTCAAAAGGCACTTTTTTACTCTGCAAACTGTCGTAAATATGGATCATAGAAGGTAGTTATTGAGTAGCTTTCTAATGATGTCGATCAGAAGAAGTGCTACGATTGGGGAAATGTCGAACATGCCTATTCTAGGGATGGCTTTGCGGATTGGGCCCAAGATTGGTTCAGTTGCTTCTTTTAAAAAATGTGTGAGTCTGTTTTCGTCGCGTACGAGCCAAGATAAAATGATTCGTAGCAAAATTAGGGTGACCATTAGGTCTGCCAGAATGTTGATGGTTTGTCTAAGAAAGTCCATGGAGAAAAGTTACCGCATGGATCTTATCAGAAATTTTATGCGTGTGCACGTCGAACGCCGAGGTATCCGGCTGAAAGCAATATGCTGAGTAGGATCAGAAGCGTGGTTCCTGGGCCGGAATCTGGTGTTTCTGAAGGTGTTTCAGAGTCTGAAATTGCTGGATCTTCTTCACCGGTTGGGACGTCGTCTGCTTCTGTTATTGTTGTGCCTTCTTTAGCAAGAGTGATTGCTGATGCAACTTCACTTTGTTCTCCTTCATTTCCTTCAACGTCGATTGCTGAGACTGCGAAGTAATAAGTTTGTTCTCCGGAAAGTTCTGTGATCATCCAGCTTGTTGAAGAGTCAAAAGTGTCTGAGATTGCGTAAAGTGCGTCTTCTGCTGGGCCGTATGAAATTCTGTAGTAGGCGACGGTATTATCTGCTTCTGCTGCTTCCCAACTTAGAATTACTGCTTCTTCATCTTCAGTAACGACTAAACCTGTTACTTGGCCGACTGAAGTTTCTTCTGTTTTGTCGTCTTCTTCAGTAGTGTCGTTATCGTCGTCATTATCGTCATCGTCATCATCGTCTGCTGTTTCTGTAGCGGCTACAACAGTGAGACTCATTTGATCTCTGTATTGTGCTTCATTTCCAAGTGCATCCATCAATACAACATCTATTGTGTATTCGCCTTCTTCTGCTGGCATTGGCAATTCAGTTTGATATTTTGCGGAAGTGCTTGTTTCCTCGAGTTCATAAATCTCTTCTTCGAATAGCAAGTATGCTTCTTCAAGAGCTGCCTCACTTAAAACTGTTACTGTAACTACTTCTTCAACGCTAGCTTCATCTTCTGGGTCTGAGCTGATAGATACAATTTCTGGTGCAGTTGTGTCGATTTCAATCGTTTCACTGTCTGAACTTTCAATCGTTTCTAAGATTTCAGCTTCTTCATAGTCTTCGCTGTCGTTTAGGTCAACAACATCCACGTAGATGACGTATTCGCCATCCTCCATGTCCTCGAGTGTGTAGCTGAAGCTGTTATCGTATTCAACTTCAACGCGTCCGGCTTCCTCTTCATTGATGTAAACAATTGCGAAGTAGCCATAATCTGCTTCTCCCTGAACTTCAACTGAGTCAGAAGAGTAGCTTCCTGTTGCTGGGCTAATTAGGGTGAAATCTCCGTCTCGGTCGTAGTCTTCTGTTTCAAAGTCATCGTCATATTCTGCGTCTTCATCTGTTACTTCTATTTCTGCTTCTCCTTCAATTGTGTATTGATCTATGTCTGTGACAGTCAATGTTTGAGTTCCCGGTGTGACGAATTTCACGGAAAGGCTGAAAGCGTGTTCGCCGAGGTCTTCAGCTAAAAAGGTGTAATCATTTGGAAGGGTTGCGCTCTCGTCGCTAGATGAGAAACGAACGGTTCCTGTGTAGTCTGAAACTGTGAAGCCGTCCTCATCAATTGCGGTGACAGTTGCGCTCAAGCTTTCTCCAACTTCTGCTTCGCTGTCGAGGTCAATTGTGAATGAATCGATTGGCCCGGTTTCGCTTGCAAGTATGATGGAGCTGAAAGAGTCAGTCCATCCACCTTGGTCTAGGCTGTTTGATTCGCCTAGGAAGGCGATTTTTGGGCTTGCTGTTAAGGTTTTGTTTACGCTTGTGTCGAAAATTGTAAGGTCTGCGATGCCTCTTTCTTCACCTGTGATGTAGAAATTCATTTCACCGTCTTCATCTGTTGCGAAGCTAGGTGAGTAGGCTGAGACACTTGATTTGCTTGATGCAACTTTTAATACGTGTCCGTCGATTGGGTTTCCGTATTGATCCTGAAGTGAAACGGTCATTTCTATTGTTTCACCTGGGTTTGCAGTCGTTTTGTTTAGGTCTACTTCAGATTTTGTGTCTGAGACTGAACCTGGATAAACCTCAAAAGTTTGGCTTGGGCCATAGCCTTCGTTCTTTGAAAGGTGTCTGGCTTCAACTATATAAAGACCTGCTGTTCTGACGTGATAGTCAGCTAGGGTTAGTTCTGTGTAACCGTTTGCGTTTGTAATGCCTTCTAAGATCAGTTGTGTTTTGTTTGGCTTGGTTACTGCTATTTCAACAGGTTCGTAAGTGTTTCCGTGGACTTCAATTTCAGTTGAAAGGCCGGCGATTGTGCTTGAGACATCAGAGACTTGGACCAAGCTGGAGTTCTTTGAACCGGCCTCAGTCATGAACGGTGCTGAGAGCAGCGCCATCACTAATGCTCCTACAATCAGGAAACGAAATTTTGGAAATAGTTTTGCCATACGTTTTGTTTTTGATTTTTATCTGAGTATTATAGCAAAAAATGGGGGTTTTTTCAAGGGGGTGGTTGTGGTAGAGTGTTTTGCCAATAATATTTTTGTTATGGAAGATAGATTTCGGTTTCCAGATGCTCGTTTAGGGACTCCTCTTCTTAGGGAGGTTCCGCAAGAACATCAATCTGTTGAGGCTGGTGGAAGTCTTGAGCTTCCAGCTGGGAGGGGGTATAAGTTTGTAGTTCAGATTTTGGATCATGAGGGAGGGGTTTTTGATGAGGTTACTTTGAGTATGTGGGATACGGATTTGGTGACTTTGCAGGAAGGTTTGGGTAGAACTGATGTGGGAGGCTTGAAGGGTGTGTCAGTGGTGAGGAAGGAGAGGGCTTATTTGAATTATTTTGTGGAAGTCCATTCAGCTAGAGGAATTGGTAGGGTGGGGTTGTCTGCTGATGGGCAAAAAATTATTGTGAAGATGAATGTTGCTGCCAGGGTATGGCGGGAGGAGGATATGATGTTATCTGATCCTGTGGGGCAGGAGGAAGGTGGAGATGAGGAGGTGCGTGTGGAGGTGGAAAGTTTGTGGATTGGTAGGCATAGTTTTCGTCCTGAAGGATGGGTAAGACGTCAGTTGAGGGGGCTTCTGGATGTCATAAGATCGATTTAAGCTTGATTTCCGGCTATATATCAACTATACTAGATATAGCTTTAACCTATATAGTATGACTACACAAGTTATCTTTAAAACTGATGAGGAGCTTAAAAGGCAGGCTATGGAGAAGGCTCAATCTGAGGGGCTTACTTTGAAGGCTGTGCTTTCTAATTGTATGAAATATTATGTTGAAGGGAAGTTAACTTTTGGTATCCAAATGGTTGAAGAGCCTGAAATTGAGATTGTTGAACCGGATGTAGATGCACAAGAGAAAATGGATGAAATCGCTACTTTACTTGAGAAGGTTTAATGAAGCTTATTTTGTGTCATTCCATCTTGAAGAAAGAGCTTAAGCCTTTGTTTTCTTATTTTTCGAGGGGGGATTTGAAGAAGGCTGCTAGAAAAGTTAAAGGTGGTTTGGGGGCGAAGTTGAAATCGTCTGGGGTTCCAAATACTAGGCTTGTTAAAGTCTATTTGACGGGTAAGAAGGGCGCTGGGCGATTAGTGATTTTGGTCTTTGTTAAGAAGGATTATTATGTGCCTGTGATTTTACGTTTAAAGAAAGATAAAATTGTTGGGACGAATATTGGTAAAAGCAATAAGGCTTTTCAGAAATTGCTTAATGAAAATTTGGCTTTAGTGTTGAGTGATTTGGAAGAGGGGAATTATGAAAAGGTCGATTTGTGATCTGTGCCCGGGTACAGATTTTAGGTCGATTTTTGGCTTGTGTAAGCCATTGTGAAGTTTGATTGAGCTTGAAATGGTGCTAAAGTGAGAACCTGTATTTTAATTTTGTAATCTTGTGGATAGACCGAAGGTAGTGCATTTGGGTGGGCCTGGAGCAATGGCAAAGAGCTATATTGCTAGAGTCTTGGAGGCGAAACATTCTGGGGAAGTTTGTTCTTTTAATTGTACTCAGATGCTTGTGGAAGCTGCTCGGGTGCAAGGTAGAGAAAATTTACATAGGATTTCTCAGGAGGAGAGGTTGAGGATGAAGATAGAGGCTTTGAGAATTGCTGTGGAGAGAGTGATGGAGGATGAGGGATGTGCTGGGGTGAAGTTGGTGCTTATTGATGGTCATTATGTTCTTGACTTAGGGGGTGGGGTGTTTGAAAGAAATTCTTATCCAGAGGGGTTGGCTGATATGATTGATTGTTCTTTTTGTCTTGTGGCGGATCCTCGTAATATATTGCGGGTTAGGACGTGGGATTATAGTGAAAATCGGCGTGTTAGGACGCTAGGTTTTGCTCAGATACAAACAGAGGTGGAGTTGACTTTGGGTGAAGTAGAAAGGCTTAGGCAGGCTGGCGTGAGGATTGAAGTTATAAATGTGGAACTGGTTCCTGGGGAGTGTGGTGAATGGGATTTGGGGCATGTTGTTGAGAGGCTAGAAACGTTTGCTGGGTTTAATGTAGACCTTTAAATTCAAAGAAAAATGTATAAAAGAAGGGCTGGCAGGCGGAATGAAGGTAATGAAAATTTCGAGATGTATTATGAAGTGATAACTGGTCATCTTGTAAATGTGGTGTCGGCTGAGCGACGACTGAGAGGAATGTGGGTGGGGACTCGAGAGCAGGAGATTCTAAGATCTAAACTTGTTGATTTTTGGCTTCATTGCAATCGGCGGAGGGTTTATCAATGGTTGAAGAAGAATTTGGATTCTGGAGGCTCCTTGGTGGATTTGTTCTCTGGTGATGCAAGTGTGCCTGTTGCTTTACTTATGGATGGAAAAATATCTGATTTAACCTTGGTTGACTCACCAGCATCTTCTTACAATAGGTATGTTCGGCGGGCTTTGGAACAATTTGGGTTGGGGGATCGTGTCGTACAAGAAATTTTAAGAATTACTGATCAAACAGAGTGTGATTCATTGCCATCGGGGGCTCAGGTGAGCATGATTGGATCGGGCTTAATTTTTCCTAGAGCAGAAAGGGGTGATGATCCGGTACCTGATCCTCGAGGTCACATGTTAAAAGTGAGCCATATTGATAAGGATTCACCTGTTGAATTGGAAGATGTTTTGTGTGGTTTGAGCGGAGAGAAAAGAACTCTTTGGTTTGCTGATAATACTTGGGCGATTTCTCCCGGAGATTTGGCTTGTGCGAGAAGCCATATTGAAAGTGTTGTTGATCGGTTTGGTGGTGAGTGGAAGGTGGGCGATTTGAGGAGATTTTATAAGGGCAAATTTGTTGCTGGAAGTTTGAAGCATCTTTAGGTGGAATTTCTTGCATAGTCTGGTAAAATACCGGCATGAAAAGATTTCTCTCCACGTTAGCTCTATTTCTGTTCATTGTGCCTCAGGCGATGGCTTTTTCCTTGCCTGGTCCGAGTGATGATGTGGAGTTGGCGGCAGAAGGGCCAATAACGCCTGTCGTCAGTGCTGATTCAAGTGTGCAGGTGAATAGGAGTATTATTTTTGATGCGTCTGGGACGGCTACAACGGATGAGAATATGGATTTGAGTTATGAGTGGTTTTTTGGTGATGGTAATAGGCAGCAGGGAGTTGAAGTAGTGCATTCTTATGCGAATCCGGGGGAATATGAAGTGAATCTTGTGGTTAGGGACTCTTCTGGGAATCAGGCTTCAGATGTTCATGAGGTTTTTGTTTATGAGAATTCTTTTGTACTAATAACGAATGTGGAGGATGAACAGGAGAAATTAACTGCTTTGGTGGAGTCTTCTCAGGAGCAGTACATTCATATTGAATTGATTGGGGCTTATTCTTCTGAGTCTGAGTTTTTGGAGGAAGAGGAGTTGAAAACGCAGATTGTGGAGAATATTGATGCCTTGGAAGGTGCGGATACAATAGTTGTTTGGACAAATGGAAGTAGTGGGTTGACAGTGTTTTCACAGGTTCAGCAGGGGATGGATGATGAGGATTTCTTTTCGGGGAAGGATATAGTTTTTATTTCTGATCAGGATTTTGGTGCGCTTTCCAATATTGCTAGTGGTGTGTATCAAACGGTGCAGCCGGAGCGGATTGTGCTGACGCGTTATCAAGCGGTTTGGTCAATTTTGGATGTGGAGGATGATTTTGTAGATTTGCTTGAGGAACAGGGGATTCAATATGAGGTGGTTGATGACAGGCTTCATTTGAGGCCTTGGAATTTATTGTCGCTTTTTGTGAATAAAATGGTGGATATGGGAATTCCGAGTAATACGATCCGATTGGTGCTGATGTTGCCAGTGATTGTGACGGTTGTAGCCTTTATGAAACAGGTTGTGGGGCTGACCACGCTGGGGGTTTATACGCCGTCGATTTTGGCACTTTCCTTTATTGCGCTGGATCTGGAGTTTGGGCTTTTGATTCTACTTGCGATTTTGGGGATGGGGACATTGACTAGGTTGTTTTTGAGGAGGTATCGCTTGCTTTATATTCCAAGGATGGCGATTGTGCTGACTTTTGTGAGTTTGATGATTTTATTCCTACTCTTTCTTGGTGCATTGTTTGATGCGTCGAGTATTGTTGGTATTGCTGTTTTCCCGATGTTGATTATGAGTACGATGGTTGAGAAGTTTGTTAGTATCCAGGGTGGGAAAGGGCTGAGGAGTGCGCTGACATTGGTTGGTGAGGCAATTTTGGTTGCAATTTTAGCTTACTTTATTGCGGAATGGGATGCGCTGAAAGTGATTGTGATGGGGTATCCTGAAGTCATTCTTTTATTCTTACTTGTGAATGTGGTTTTGGCGCGATGGGGAGGACTTCGGCTTATGGAATATATTCGGTTTAGGGAAATTATTCGTCACGCTGAAGAATAATGAAATTTTTGAAGAACTATGGGATTTTGGGGATTAATGCGCGGAATTTGCATTATATTCGGCCTTATAATAAAAAGAAGGCGGTGAAGCTTGCGGATGATAAGTTGAAGACCAAGCAGTTTTTGTCTGCGAGGGATATTTCTGTGCCGAAGTTGTATGCGTCGATTAAAAAGCAGGAGGATCTTGAGAAGTTTGATTTTGCTTCACTGCCGGGTGCTTTTGTGCTGAAGCCGAATTATGGTTACGGGGGAGAAGGGATAATTGTGATTGTTGGCAGGAAAAATGGGATGTATGAAAAGGCGAGTGGTGAGTTGATGAGTCAGGGTGAAATGACGGAGCATATTGGTGATATTTTGGAGGGAAGATTTAGTCTTTCCGGTGTGACGGATACGGCATTTTTTGAGCAGATGATTTCTTGTCATGAGGATTTGGCTGGCTTTGCGTACAAGGGGCTACCGGATATTCGGATAGTGGTGCATAATTTGATTCCGGTGATGGCTATGTTGAGATTGCCGACGAGAGAATCTGATGGTAAGGCAAATTTGCATTTGGGTGCGATTGGTGTGGGGATAGATATTGCTCGTGGGACGGCTACGCATATTGTTCATCACAACAAAATTATTGATGAGGTGCCGGAAGTTGGTAAGATTCGTGGGGTTGAGATCCCGTATTGGGATGAGATGCTTCAGCTTGCGTCAAAGGTGCAGTTTGTGACGAATTTGGGGTATTTGGCTGTTGATGTGGTTTTGGATAAAAATGTTGGACCGGTTTTGCTGGAGATAAATGCGCGGGCTGGACTTGCGGTGCAGATTGCAAATTTGGCTCCATTGAGGAAGCGTTTGGAGCGGATTGAAGGTGTGAAGGTGACTACACCTGAGAAAGGGGTTCGGATTGCGCAGGATATGTTTGGGAATAAATTGGATAAGGAAGTTAAAAAAATTAGTGGGAAGGAAGTAATTGGTAGTCTTGAGAAGGTGAAAATGCTTGGTGAAGGAGAGACCAGACATGTTTGGGCATCTGTTAATCCGCTTTTGGAACGAACGCTGATTGATAGGAATTTGGTTGAGGAATTGGATCTTGAGGAGCATGCGGATTCGGATATGGTGAAGGTCAAGTTTTCGCTTTTGGATACTAGGATTCAGACTCTTGCACAGCCTGAGGACCTTTCTGGGAAGGACTTTGATTTGGTTTTAGGGCGAAGGGATTTGGGGCAGTTTCTGATTGATCCGTCGAAAAATAAAAAGGAGGCTAAGAAATTGCCGCATTTGACGAAGGCTGAAGGTGAGGATGATTCTGGGGTTACGAACTTTTTGGCGCTGGATAGGAAGCTGATTTCAATCGATCGGCAGATTAAGCTTTTGTATCATTTGAAGCCGCTCAATTTGGCGGAAGAGAAGGAGGCGTTTATGAAAAAAAAGGATTATAATCCGCAGTTTAAGTATCCGGATTTTATGTTTGATGCTTTTCATTTGAAGGAGAAGTTGAAGAAGGCGAAGCAGCTTTGTGATAAGTCGTCATTGGGCAGTTTGTTTTTGGGGAAAGTTGAGGAGATTCAGCATAAGATTGCGGTTTTGGAGGCGATTGGGACGGAGAAGTTTGAGAAGCGGAGTGAGGCGCTTTATGGCGTGCCTGGGAAGGAACTGTTGGCTGCGGCGAAGGAGCGTTTGGATGAGAAGCCGAAGCATTTTCCAGATGAAGGGAAGGTTTATGGTTTGGAAGATACAGTGATGGAATTTGAGCGTGTTTTTAAGGAGTATGGGCTTGAGGATTGGCGGATTAAAGTGAAGCAGGAGATGGTGACGGATTGTATTGCTGGGAAGAAGAATGTGCTGTTTGTGCGTGAGGGTGCTGAGTTTACTGAGGACAGGCTGAGGATGCTTGTGGCGCATGAAATTGAGACGCATGTGCTGACGGCTGAAAATGGAAAGGCGCAGAGTTATGGGCTGTTTAACCGAGGATGGGCGGATTATTTGGAGACACAGGAAGGGCTGGCGATTTGGAATCAGTCGCAGGTGCTGGCACATGACAGTGAAAAGAATTACAGGAGTGCAGTACTGGTTTTTGTGGTGGATTTTGCGCGGAAGCACGGTTTTGCGGAGACCTATGATTATTGTTTGAAGTTGGGTATGGATAAGGATAAGGCGTTTCAGACTACGCTGAAGGTGAAGCGGGGGCTGGAAGATACTTCTAAGAAAGGTGCCTTTACTAAGGATATTGTGTACTTTTCAGGTTATTTGCAGGTGCGAGATTTTGTAGCTGGTGGTGGGGATTTGAATGATTTGTATTATGGGAAATATAATTTGCGGGATTTGCAACGGATAAAGGAGGTGCCGCATTTGCGGGATCCGCGGGTGGTGCCGAAGTTTTTAGTTTGACCACTCCGTAGTCGTATCCTCAGTCTTGGGCTGCTGGCTGGTGGCTTTTATGACGATTAGAGTCATGTCGTCGAGTTGTTCAGCTCCTTCCATGAAGCGGCCAACGTCAATGGCGATTTTTTTGAAAAGGTCTTCTGTGCTGGTGTCCATGCTTGCGTGGCTTTTGGCTGCGGTTTGTAGGCGGTCCATGCCGTAATCTTCACCGGTGATGTTTTTGGCTTCTGTGATTCCGTCTGAGAAGAGGATTATGAAGTCGCCTTCTGCCATTTGGAGTACTTGTTCTTTTACCATTTTGCTGTTGTCTGGCAGCATTCCAACGGCGATTCCGCCTGCTGCGGTGGAGGTGACTGTGCCTGTGCTGGTTTGAACGTGGATGATGTATTCGTGGCCGGCTCCGATCCATTTGATTTTCTTTGTAGCGGCTTCCCATTCCATGAGGATCATGGTCATGAACATGGTGGTTTGCAGGTGTGGTTTTAGATATTTATTGAGTTGGATCATGATGTCAGTCAGCTTTTCGTAGAGATCCATGAAGGTCTCAATCAGTGTGTCTACCATAATCATCACGATTCCGGCTGGGACGCCGTGGCCGGTTGAATCACCAACGTACATGAGATGGCGGTCGCCTTTTGTGATGAAGTCAAAAGTGTCCCCGCCGATTTCTGATGCGGAGCGGGTTTTGGCTGTGATTTCTAGACCGGGGATATTTGGTGTGTTTTTTGGAAGTAGGTCTCTTTGGATTTGTTGTGCAGTGTTTAGTTCTTTTTTGATTCGTTCGTGGGATTTGACGTCGCTGGAGATGTTTTCCAGGTTGTGGGTTACTTCATTGAAAAAGTGTGCGAGTATGCCGATTTCGTTTCGTTTTGAAGTCATGATTCGGCGGTAGCTTTTCCCTGTGAGTAAGGCTTTCATTTCACGGATTACTTTCTTTAGCGGAATGTGGAGTTTGAATAGTAGGAGGAGTAATGCTCCTAGGAAAAAGACTCCCAGGCCTGTTGCGAGTTGATATGTTGCATTGAATTCGAGGTATAAGCCTGCTGAGTAGGCAAGTATAAAGGCTATGGCTCCTGTAGGAATTAGCCAGAGGATTAGTGGAATGATGATGTATCTGCGTGGCAACATTAGTGTCATTATATTTACTACTTGTCTAAGGAATCAAGCCAGGATGTGATTTTGTGTGCTTCGTGGTGGGCGTTGATCTTATGATAAAGCGATTTTAGAAGGTTGAGAGTTTTTTGTTCTGCTTTTTCAATTAAAGGGTGTTCTTCTAGGATTTCGTTGATCATGTCGATTACGTGCAGGTGCATTGAGGACTGAACGAGTTCTTTAAATCTGTGGGGAAGGGCGCTCAAGATTGAGGCTGTTTTTACAAACCATTTGTGTTCTGGGTCTGTGAGATAGCCTATTAAATGAGGGATAATGCTTTCATCTTCAATGTGTGCAAGTGCCAGAACGGCGGCTTCGCGGATTTCTTCATGGCTGTGATTCAGGAATTTTTTTAGTTTTCTTTTGGCGTCAGGACATTTGATTCGGCCGCAAGTTACAATCCCCGCTTTTAGGCTTTGTAGTCGCTTGCTTTCCAACATTTGTCTGATGTGGTGCTTGAGTTTTGGTCGCATGCATTTGAACTGCCAGAGTGCTGTGATGCTTGCAGATTTTAGTTTTGGATCTTTGTTCTCTAGATATTCTTCCAAGTAATGTTTTAAGTTTGGATCTTTGAATAATTTGAGCATTCGGATAAAAGGTGATCTATGTTTGTTGAGATCGCGGATGGAATCTACTAAGAAACGAGTGAGCTGTTCGGGTGCGATTTTGTGGAAGAATTTAACCAATTCCTCTCTGATGGTGTCGTTCTTATCTTTTCCCAGCTGTTCTTCTAGAGCTTCAAGTATGCGGAATTTTGTGAAGGATTGGTCCATGTTCTTTTTCTTCAGATGTCCGAATTGGTTGAGGGCACAGATTGCTGCTAGGCGGATTGAGTCGTTCTTATGGTTGAGCATTTTTAGGATGCTGTTCACGGATTCGGGGTCTTTTCTTGCGCCTAGGGTGTGCAGGATTTTTTCTTTTACAATATCGGGTTCAGATTTTCTCTCCAGGATTTTTTGAAGAGATGGGGTTGGTTTTTCGTGCCCTTTTTGTGCGAGGATATCTATTGCGTTTAGTCGAGTTGGCAGGTCTAATTTCCGGCTTAAATTTTGTTCGGACATTGCGGTGTATTTTTTGCTAAGGCTTGCAATGACAAAGGCCATGATTAGTGCCAGTATGATGAGAATTACATTTAGTAAGAAAGTTTCACGTATTCCGTCGAAATTAAATGCAATTACCATGATGGCAACTGTTCCTATGATTGCACCTAGGGGCTTCATGATTCCTTGTAGCAGTTCTTTTACGTCGCCTCTCTTGTTGTGAGGGATTGCGTAATATGAGGAGTCGTAAGAGTCTTTGAAAATCAGGCTAGTGAGTTCATAACTACCTCGGGTTAGGGCTGCGGTTACGAATCCAAAGCGTAGGGTGAGTCCGAGTAGGTTCAGGATTGTGAGGAAGGGGTGGAGTACCATGCTTGAAATTACGCCTAGGCCGGTTATGATTCTGCTGGCTAGGATGAGTTGGATTACCAGTGCTACTGCGTTAAATATTACGTGCAGGGTACCGAGTTTTTGTGTGATTTGGTGCTCGAAGTATTCGGTTTGTTCTTCTGTGTAGCCGTCTGTTGCCAGGACGATTCCTCCTGAGTGTTCTTCTATTACCAGGGTTTGTTCGTGGACTGAATAAACTTCCTGTTGGATGGCTTTGGTATACTGAAATTCCACCATGTTCATCATTGCCCAGTGCAGGATAATTACAATTATTAGTCCTTTTATGAAGGGGCTTTTCGTTAGTTCTTTTACGTTTTTGTAGAGGCATTTGGTGATTTTTCTTGGTTTTTCTGGTTCGAGTTTTGGCACCTCCATCGTGTTCGAATTGTATTTGAGTACGATGGGGAGGATTAGAAGCAATGCAATTGCCCAAATTATGATGAGTTTGTAGGAGGGGAGGGTGTTTGCGAGTAGGCTGAGGGCTAAACCTCCGGCGATTCCTCCGATTGTTTCTGCGGACTCGATGATGGGGAAGGTTCTTTGGCTTTCTAATGGGGTGAATAGGTCTTCGTTGAAGAGCGACAGGAGGATTGTGAGTTGTGCTAGGAGGACGGATTCTGCGATTAAGAGGAGCGTGAAAAACAGGGTTGTGTTTGATTGTATGAAAAGAATCGAGGTGATCAGAAAGGCGGCGGCCGCGATGACTGTGAAAGTGATCAGGAGTTCGCGGCGGATCAGGTGGATTATTCTTCTGAAAATCAGGGTTCCGAGCATGACCAGGACGGCGTTTACCAGGAAAAGGGCTGGGAGCCACTCGATTCCGATTTTACTCAGGAAAGTTGCGATCAAGACACTCCATCCGACGATGAATCCGAATCTGGTCAGGAACATCATGCTCCAGGCCACGAGGATTCTTGGCCATTCCTTCGAGGAAATGTTTAGGATTTTGTTTATTTTTGACATTTTGCCGCGGTTAAACGCAGTTAATCTATGAATTATAGCACAAAACAGGTTGAAAGGCAAGGTGCTTAACCTGGGGAAGGATAGGCCAGGTTCTTCGAGTTACTGGGAGCAAAAAGGTTCGGATACGTGATCCTCACCTTTTTTTCCTAATCAAAATCATACGTAACTCTTAACAACCTGACCTATCCTCTACCTGGTGGGTTTGTCATCTTGATTTGCTGGATTTAACCTGTTGGAAGTGCTATAATGCAGTCGAATTGGATGGGTGGAGGGGCTTTACAGGAATCTGATTTTTGTCATAGGTGACCGGCGCCGGTCAGGTATGGGATGAAGTGGGGTTTTGGCAAGTTTTCTTCTGGAGGGCTGTGTTATAATCTTGCCTGATGAAAAAACTTTCAAAAGTCGGGTTGGGGGCGGTGCTGCTGGCGGGGTCTTCGCTGGGGAGTAGGTTTTTGGGTGTGGCGAGGGATTTTGTTTTCTCGAAGATTTTTGGAGCTGGGGCGGATTTGGATGCGTATTTTGCGGCTTTCCGGATTCCGGATTTGCTTTATACATTGCTGATTTTTGGTGCGATGTCTGCGGCTTTTATTCCGATCTATACGCGGATGATGAAGAAGGGTGAGAAGGCGGATGTGTTTGCGAGTCGGGTGATGAATGGGCTGCTGGTGCTGCTGATTTTGGCTTCTGGGATTGCTTGGGTGCTTGCTCCGTGGATTGTGCCGCTGCTGGCGCCGGGGTTTGAGGAGTCGGTACTGGAGAGTACTGTGGTGTTAACGCGGATTATGTTACTTTCACCGATTTTCTTGGGGCTTAGTAGTGTTTTTCAGGGCGTGGAGAATTCGCATAAGAAGTTTCTGGGGATTGCGCTGGCGCCTATTGTTTATAATTTGAGCATTATTATTGCGGCGTGGTTTTTTGGTGAGGAATATGGGGTGAATGCACTGGCTTGGGGTGTTGTGGCAGGTGCGTTTGCCCATTTTGCAGTGCAGGTGCCTGGAGTGTTTAGGACTAATTTTAAATATCATTTTGATTGGCGAATGAAGAGTAAGGAGATGAAGGAGTTTGTTAAATTGACGATTCCGCGCTTGTTTGGGGTTTCTGTGACGCAGATGGGGATTTTTGTGGATACGATTATTGCTTCCTTGCTTGCTGCGGGTAGTTTGTCGATTTTCAATTATTCCATGAATTTGCAGAGTTTGCCGTATGGAGTTGTGGCGGTGTCTTTTTCTGTGGCGGTGTTTTCTACACTTTCTGAGGATGCGACGGAGAATGACAAAAAGGATTTTTTGGCTACGATGAAGAAGTCTACGCATTCGATACTGTTTTGGGTATTGCCTGCGATTCTTGGGCTGTTTTTGTTGAGGGAAGTTGTGGTGGATTTGATTTTGAGAGGAGGAGCTTTTGGTGAGGAAGCGGCTGCGATGACTGCACTGACCTTAGGTGTTTTTGTTTGGGCCGCCCTTGGGCAGAGTATGATTCCGCTTTTTGCTAGGGCTTTTTATGCTTTGCATGAAACCAAAAGGCCGGTTTTGATTGGGTTTTGTGCTGTGGGATTGAATATGCTTTGTAGTTTGGTGCTGACGCAAATTTATGGGTTTGAAGTGTGGGCATTGGCTGTTTCTGCGATATTGAGTGCGACTGTGAATGCTGGATTATTGGTGTTTTTCTTAGGACGATTTATGAAGGTGAGGGTGAGGGATTTCTTTGATTTTGGGGTGCTATTGAAAATCGTCTTTTCTACTGCTGTGATGGGAACTGGGGTAATTGCTTTGGGGATGATTGAATATCCGAGTTTGCTAATAGAAGCGTTGGTGATGGTTGCGGTTGGAGGTGGATTGTACCTGGGGTTGGGTAAGGTGCTTAAAACCATCCCTGCTTTACGCGGACCTTAATTTCGTTTGAAATCTTTAAATTTTGGGTGCCTGGGGTGCCTGTGAAAAGCTGGACACGGTAATTTCCAGTTTCTGAAAAAGTGATTTCAAGGCGGTTGTTTCCTTCGCGGACTGGGATGCCTTTTTCTTTGACCATGCCGGTGACGTCGAGTACGCGGTAGACAGCCATGTTGATCTTACCGACAGGTCTAAAATTAAGAATAAGGCCTTTTTTGAGGCGAACAGATTGGGGTGGGTTTTTGCTAAAAATTAAGTCTCTGTGGGCGAAGTTTTGTGTGTAGTAATAAACTTTTTTTTGGGATTTGTGGATGCCAACGCCTACGCAGTTGAAGGCTTTGTTGAGGATGTTTGCACGGTGTCCAGGGCTGTTCATAAGGCCTTTTTCTGCGCGGTGGACTGGGTGTCTGTAGCCGCCGATTTTTGCGAGGTTTTCTCCTGAAACGACGTCGCTGATTTGTGATTCTTTGTAGCGGTCTGCATGGCCTTTGCCAGCCATGTTTTCGTGCTCAAAATAGTCCTTGCGTGCCATGTCTTTACTGTGTTTTCGCGCGACGATTCTGAGGTCGTTCTGCATGAAAAGAGGTTTGAGGTCGTGAAATTTTCTGTCGCGATTAAGAAGACGGAGCATTTTCCATTCCATGGTTTTGAGGGTGTTTGGAAGGAAAATACTGCGGAGAATGTAAATTAGCCATTGTTTGAATCCCATTTTGGTGTGGCGGTGATCAGGACGTCTGGGGCTAATTTTCGCACAGAACGGATGGAAAGTGAAATATTTGTTTCTGCAAAGGGAAGGGCCTTTGTGCCGAGGAGGATCGGGGCGATGAAAATTTGCAGTTCGTCTACGAGTTGTTTTTCTAGAAATTGGGTGAAGATTTCATGGCCGCCTTCTACGAGGATGGAGGTGATGTTTTTTTTGTGTAAGGAGTTTAGGACTTTTTCGATGCTTTGATTTTTGAAGAGTAAAAAATTTTCGTCTCTGAAAATTTTTGAGTTTTTAGGGATAGAAGTATTACCTTCAAGAATAATACGGAGAGGGTCTCTACCTTCGACTAGGCGTGTGCCGAGATGGGGGTTGTCTGCCAGGACTGTGCCTGCTCCAACGAGAATTGCTTGATGGTTTTTGCGAAGGATATGAGTGTGTTTTAGAGCTTTTTTGCTTGTTAATTGAGTCTGGGATTTTCTAGATTTAGATATTTTGCCGTCTAGTGATATGGCGGCTTTTAGTGTGATGAAGGGGCGTTTTTTTTCGTGGGAAGTGAAGAAGATTTTGTTGAGTTCGCGGGCTTTTTCTTCAAGCAGGCCAACTTCGACTTCGATGTTTGCTGCCTTGAGCTCTTCAATTCCGTTTTGTGATGGGTCTGGGGTGGCGATGATGATTTTTGTGATTCCGCTATTAATGATGGCTTCTGTGCATGCGGGTGTTTTCCCTGCTTTTGAGCAAGGTTCCAATGTGACGTAAAGGGTTGCGTCTTTTGGGGAGGTTGTGCAGGAGTTTAAGGCTTCGATTTCTGCGTGAGGGGCACCGAATGCTGTGTGATAGCCTTCGCCAATTCTTTCGTCGTCTTTGACAATAACTGCGCCAACCATTGGATTTGGTAGAGTTGCTCCGCGGCCTTTTTTGGCGAGGCGGAGTGCACGACGCATGTGCCAGGTTGGAGTAGATTTAGACACTTTTTAAGATGTGACCGAGCTTGTCTTTCTTGGTTTTGAGGTAGCGGCGGGTTTGAGAATTGGGCTTTGTTTCTAAGGGGATGCGCTTTGAAACCTTTAATCCGTGACCTTCCAAACCGACGATTTTTTGTGGATTGTTTGTAAGTAATTGGATTGTGGAAAGTCCAAGGTCTTTCAGGATTTGCGCACCGATTCCGTAATCCCGGAGGTCTGCCTTGAAGCCCAGCATTTTGTTAGCTTCAACTGTGTCGTGGCCTTGTTTTTGGAGTTTGTAGGCTTTGAGTTTGTTTATAAGGCCGATTCCGCGTCCTTCCTGGCGCATGTAAAGAAGGACTCCATGGCCTTTTTTAGCGATTATCTGCATAGATTTATTGAATTGAGCTCTGCAGTCGCAATGAGTTGAGTGGAAAATATCTCCGGTCATGCATTCTGAATGAACTCTGACGAGGGTGTTTTTTGTGATTTTTCCATGGACTAGAGCGATATGTTCCTGTTCGTCTATTTCACTTTTGTAGATGATGATTTTGAAGGGGCCGTGTTCGGTTTCAATTTCGGTTTCTACCTCTTTTTTTATCATGCTTTCGTGATGTCTACGGTATGCGATTAGATCTTTGATGGTGATGATTTTGAGATCGTGTTTTTTTGCGAATTCTTCTAAATCTTTTCCTCGTGCCATTTCGCCGTCATCTTTTATGATTTCACAGAGTGTGGCGGCAGGTTTTAAGTCTGCCAGTAGGCATAAGTCTACGGCTGCTTCTGTGTGTCCTGCTCGGACTAATACGCCGCCTTTTTTTGCGCGAAGAGGGAAGATGTGGCCGGGGCGAGCGAAGTCTCCGGGTTTCGAGTTTATGGAGGAAAGAGCTACAATGGTTTTTGCTCTGTCGCTGGCTGAGATTCCTGTTGAAGTTCCGTTTTTGTAGTCGACTGAGATTGTGAAGTTGCATTTGTGGGCTTCCGTGTTTTTTTGCTGCATTGCTTCGAGTTCCAAATTGTCTGCGATTTCACAGCAAACTGGTACGCAAATGAGTCCACGCCCCTCTTTCATCATGAAATTTACGGTTTCATTGGTGGCTTTTTCAGCGGCCATAATTAAATCGCCTTCGTTTTCACGATCTTCATCATCAACGACAATCACGAGTTTGCCGCTTTTGAAGTCCTTAATTGCTGATTTAATATTGCTCCACATGAGCTGGGATTATACCTCGAATCGCATGAAATCATCAACTGTGATGTCTCCGAGGACGTCTTTCACGAGTTGGTCTGGATTCATGACGAGTGCTTGAGTGAGAAGGGCTTGGTCTCCGCGGAATTTTTTCTCTTTGCCCATCAGGATTTTGCCAATGATTTCTTCTGGTTTACCTTCCTTTTTTAGTTGTTCAGTCCAGATCTCCTTTTCCTTCTCAACGATTTCGTCTGCGACGTCTTCAGGTGAGATGTTTGCAGGGTTCATTGCTGCGATATGCATTGCAACTTCTTTTTCGGCTTCAGATTTGCCACTGAGTTTTAGGAGGACACCGATCTTGTTGTTCATGTGAACGTAAGATGCGATGTTATCTCCTTCAACTAGGGCTTTGTCTTTGACTTCGATTTTTTCACCGAGTGAAACTGTCAGATCTGAAACTTCTTTGCTAAGATCCACGTTTGCGCCTTCAGCAAGAACTTTTTGAGCTAGGTCGTTTGCGGCTTTTACAAAGTCTTCATTTTTTGCAACGAAGTCTGTTTCACAGCCGAGAGTCAGCATTGCTGCTTTATTGTCGCCTTCGACAACTGCTACAACGCCGTTTGATGTTGATCGGTCTGAACGTTCAGCTGCTTTTGCTTCGCCTTTTTTTCTGAGGAGTTCGAATGCTTTTTCTTCGTCACCGCCAGCTTCTTCAAGGGCTTTTTTGCAGGCCATTGTTGATACGCCGGTTTTGGCGCGAAGTGCTTTGATTTGATCTAAAGTTACAGTCATTTTTTTGAGTTAAGTTAGTTTATACGGTAGGTGTTGTTGGTTCAGAAGGAGTTTCTCCTTCTGGAGTTGGCATGCTTGGGCCAGCCTCAGGTGCTGGAGCTGGAGCTTCAGCTGGTTCTGGTGTTGCTGGTTTGATTTCGATGCCAGCGCTTGGTTCTGCAGGTGTCTCAGGAGTTTCAGGTGCTGCTGGCTCTTCGACTGGTTCTGGTGCTTCAGGTGCTGCTACTGGCTCAGGTTCTGCGGGTGTCTCAGGAGTCTCTGGTGTTTCTGGCTCTGCAGCTGGTTCTTCTGGGGTAGGTGCCTCAACCGGTTCTGGTGCAGGAGTTTCTTCTGCTGGTGCAGATACTTCAGGTGCTGCTACTGGCTCTGGTTCTGCAGGGGTCTCTGTAGCTGGTTCTTCAGATGGAGTTACGCCTTCGCTTTTTGCAAGTTTTTCAAGAGGCATTGCTTTTGCTATTTGGCTAAGCACAGGGATGTCCATTTTCTTGTGCTGGAAAGCTGAGAATCCGTTGAAACCTGCTACAGCTAGCCATATTAGGTATACGATATAACCGGTGTAGCCCAAGACGACATAATCCCAAACTACTGCGATTATGAAAAGAATTGTGGTTACGGCTCCTGTTTTTGCGTGCCACATGTGGAATTCGTCTTTTCCTTTTTGCATTGCTGTGAGGATAAAGAGGAATGGGGCATATGCAACTGCTGCTATTGGAGCAGTTTCCTTTGGTGTAGCGGGTGATGGGGAAGCTAATGTAGTAGGTTCTGGAGTAGTAGCTTCAGGTGTTTCCGGTGATGTTTGTGTAGGATCTTCCATTTTTGCGTGGAGTTAGGGATTATTTCTTGGTCACAGCGCCTCCTTGGATGGCTGCACTGATTTGAGTGACCAGGTAAGTAATGGATTTAATGGCATCGTCGTTCGCCGGAATGACGTAATCGATGCCGTCAGGATTTGCATTTGAGTCTACGATTGCAACTACGGTTGCACCGGTCTTTTTTGCTTCTGCTACGGCGATTTTGTCTCGGACAACGTCTACAACGAAGACTATTTTTGGTGGTTTCTCTAAGTCAGCTACACCACCGAGTGCTGTTTCCAATTTATGGATTTGTTTGTGGAAATTTAAAGCTTCTTTCTTTGTGTATTTTTCGAATTCGCCGGCCTCTTCTTCCTCTTTCAGTTTTTTCATGTATTTCACACGGGATCGGATGGTCTTGAAATTAGTCAGTAGACCTGGGATCCATTTTGAAGTTACGTAAGGCATACGGCATTTTTCAGCCTCCTCGCGGATGAGCCTTGTGGATTGCTGTTTTGTGCTAACAAAAAGCACTTTTTTGCCTTGTGAAACGGCTGTTCTTAGGAAGTTGAGGGCTTCCATTAGACCTTTGTATGTTTGATTAAGGTCAAAAATGTGTACGCTATTTCTTTTGCCGTACAGGTAAGGAGCCATCTTTGGGTTCCATTTAGCGGATTTGTGTCCAAAGTGGACTGCATTTGCGAGCATATCTCGCATTATGGTTTTTTGGTCGGACATGTTCCTTGGGGTTAACGCCTTTGGCCTTCGTTTTCTACCTTGACCCCTCGGGGCAGGACGGCAGAATCGGGTGAAAGACTGAGATAAAGGTGACGCTTCGCGTCGAGGTGACTAGCACACTTCGCTGAGCTTCGTGTGTGATGTCAGGAGGATTATACCTGGGATTTTCTGATGTGCAAGGGGAAAACTCCTGGTTGTACAGTCGGTGGATTTATGGGCCTTGCAAAGATCTTTATTGATGTTCTACCTGACCGGCGCCGGTCAGGTATGCTAAAGGTTGGGTTTTTGTAAAGGGGTGGTGCGTGGTGTTTGAGGTTGAGTTCTTGATTGACTGTATTTTAGCACTTTTAACAGGTTGGGGCTAGCAAAAAAGGATGACAAATCTGCGAATGAATGCTTAGATTTTTGATGTATTTGATTAATGCTTTAACCCAATTAATTATGAAAAGGCTAACAATATTATTTTCTCTGCTGATTTTTGTTTCAGCTTGTGGTTCTGAACCTGTTAATGAGACGGTTTTCGTCGAGTTTTGGGAGTCTGGTGATACACTTGCGTATGTTGGGGAGGAGACTGTTTCTGGGGAGTATCGTTTGGAGAATGGGATGCTTGGTAATAGGGCTTGTTTTTATCTTGATGAGGCCTCACGGGATTTGGTGCCGCCTTCTTATTTTGATCTTCCTGAGGATGAGGAGAGATCTTTCTGTTTTAGTGGGGCAGAGAATTTCGATCTTCTTTTAGAGGCTATTGAATTGGAGTTTGTTGAAGAGGGGTGTGTGCATGTTGGTGATGCTACACTGATGATTACGAATTTTGAGATTAATAAGAGAGAGACGATGGATTGGGATAAGGCTGTTATAAGTGAGATTATTGAGATTGGGGAGGCTTCTGAGTGTGTTGCTTATTGAGGGCTTGACAGGGTGCAAGGAGGTTGTTAAAGTCGGGTCTTGTTTAATTTATAAAAATTTATTTATGGCGAATCGATTGGGACAAGTTAAGGATGTTATTGGAAAGCATTTGCATTTGTTGGCAGAACTTAATGATGAAGGGGAGTTTGAAGATGTTTTGGATAGGGCTACTGAGGATTTGAGGAGAGCTCGGATTGGTACAGATCCTAGAGCAATGGAGAGGAGAGATGGACAGAGTATTGAGGTGCTTGATACCTTAACAAGGTCTTTTGGAACGGTTTTGGGAATGTTGGTTAGTGCGCGAGAACGAGCTGATGGAAATCACCAAAGGTGGGCTACGGAAAGACTAAGATGTGACGCGTTGGAGGACAAGGCTGGGAGGCTTAAAACCTTGGCTTGGGTGCTTGGTATTGGTGGGCCTATTGGTGGATTGTTTTTAGGTGGGGCTGTGGTTAAATTTCAGCATGATCCTCCTAATTGGTTTGTTCAGCTTGGCTCTCCAAGTGCAGCAGATATTTCTACTGGGATTTGTAGAGAGTTTGATGGGCAGGAAATGGCGTTTTTGAATGGTGATCATTGTGTTGTTCCGTGGCCGGTGGCTTCGCAGAGGACTCAAAAAAGTGCTTTGGAAGGGGAGTCGAGAGTTACGTACTGTGATTTACCAGAAGAATTCACTAGTATCCCTGGTGAGGGAAGACTTGAGGTTTGTATGCTGACAGCAGAAAATCTTGGTGATAGGCCGGAGGATGTTATTGTGGGGTGTGGCGAGGAAACATTGGATGGTAAAATTCATGGTGGTTTTGTGAGGGCTGTGCGTTTGGCAAGAGAGTTAGGATATGAGGATGATTTGCAGGTTGTTGCTGGTAGGGAAGGAGCTATTACTACTGGGGCTCTTCAATTGTATGATGAAAGTAATCATAGTTGTAACTATGGCCTTGCGAGTTATGCATGGGGTGAAACTTCAGAACATAGATATCATGAAAGTGTTGCAACAATGCCTTTGAATGAGTTTTTAGGTGGTCTTGATAATTGTGTTTGGTAAAAGGGGTTTGCAGGTTTGACCTTGGGGTGGATTTGTGATACAATAGTATGATTAAATTTGCGTATGGACGATCAAACAAATCCACAAACTCAACAGACTACTCAGGTGCAAGCGGCGACGCCGCAAGTACAGGGTGCAGCTGTGCCACCCGTGGCGCCTGCTGTTCAGCCAGCTCCGGCTCCGGCGCAGCCAGTTCAACAGTTGGAACAGACTGTTCCTGAGGCTCAGGCGGTTCAGCCTGCGGCAGTGCCGATTGATGAGATGCCAACTGAAATTAAAATAGTGATTCCGACTCAGGCTTACTTTATTTCTGGGATTCGGGATTTTGTGGTGAATTTGACTAAGAATATGACTGGGTTTTCTGAACAATGGGCTTATCGTTTTCAGGCAGTGGTTGATGAGCTTTGTAATAATGCGGTTGAACATGGTAGTAAACCTGGAGATATGATTGAAATTACATTGATTAGTACCAAAGACAAATCGCTTGAAGTGATTGTTGAAGATACTGGTACTGGTAATGAGAAAATGACTGCACAACAGATCACGGCGCTTTATCAGGAGCGTAAGCAAATGATGACTGGGCAATATCTTGGTTTCCGAGGACGTGGTCTTCCAAAAATTGTTGGCGAATGGACTGATGAATTGGTTTTTGAAGATCGTGAGAACGGTGGCCTTCGAGTAAAAGTGAAAAAATATTTACGAAAAGAGGAAGACAAGGTATCTTCTGCTAAGCAGGGTGATCCTACTCATCTTGTTATTAAATAGCCATTACCCTCCACTATGACTCAAGTACAAATCACAATCGAAGATCTCGCAGGTGCGCCAGCAGGAAAAGTTGTTAAAGTTGTTCACGTTGTTGGGCAGCTTGATGAAACGAATGTTGATGAAGAAGCCAAGAAAATTTATGCGCTTCTTGAACAGGTGCCGCAGGGGCTGAATATTATTTTTGATTTTTCTGGGCTTGAATATATGAATAGTAAGTCGATTGGTTATTTGACCGACTGGTATAGCAAGGTGTCAGGAAGTGGTGGAATGGCTGTGATTGCGGGGGCTCGGGACAATATTGTTGATATTTTACAGGTTGTTGGGCTGACTCAGCTCATCAATGCATATCCTACTCTTGAAGAAGCTAAGCTAGCTGTGTCACAATAGGCTGGCTATGCTCGACAAATTAAAGATTGCCATTGTTTGTGATTGGCTCACTGTTTACGCAGGGGCGGAACGGGTTATTTATGAGATGCATGAGCTTTTTCCAAAGGTTCCGATTTATACGACACTGTATGACAAGAAGGGATGTGAGGTGTTTAAAAATGCGGATGTGCGAGAGTCTGGATTGAGATTTTTTCCGTTTGCGAGGAAGTTTCATCGGTTTTTCTTTCCGCTGATGCCGGGTGTTTTTGAACGGATGGATTTGGATGATTATGATCTGGTGCTGAGCTCAAGTCATGCTGCGGCAAAGGGGATAATTACTAAGCCAGAGACCTTGCATGTGAGCTATTGTCATTCGCCGATTAGATATGTTTGGGATCAGTCTCATTCTTATCAGAAGGGATTTTGGATTTTTAGAGTGTTGAAAAGTTTGCTAAGTCCGATTTTGCATAAAGTGCGGATTTGGGATCGTGTGGCGGCGGATAGGGTGGATAGATTTGTAGCGAATTCTGAGTATGTGGGTAAGAGGATAAGGAAATATTATGATCGGGAGAGTGATGTTATTCATCCGCCGGTGGATTTGGGACGATTTAATTTGGGGAAGGGAAAGCGTGAGTATTATTTAGCGGTGGGAAGGCTAATTCCGTACAAGCGATTTGATTTGGTGGTAGATGCTTTTAATAAGTTGGGGAAGGATCTAAAAATTGTTGGGACGGGGCCTGAGATGAGGAAATTGAAGAGGAGAGCTGGAAAGAATGTGGAGTTTGTGGGGAAAGTGAGTGATGAAGAGTTAAAGACGATTTATCAGGGGGCGAAGGCACTGATTTTCCCACAACTTGAGGATTTTGGAATCGTTCCGCTTGAAGCGATGGCCTGTGGAGCGCCGGTGATTGCTTATGGAAAAGGTGGTGCTTTGGAGACGGTGAGGGATGGAGTGTCTGGATTGTTTTTTGATGAACAGAATGTGAGAAGTTTGAAGAAGGCTGTGAAGCAGTTTGAGAAGAAGAGATGGAGTGCGAAGAAGGTTGCTGCAAGTGTGGAAGGGTTTTCGTCGGCTAGGTTTAAGGCGGAGCTGAGGCATTTTCTTGAGAAAGCTTGGAAAGAGCATAAAGAGATGTTAGGCTGATGCCATGAAGATAAAAAAGTTACATTTATGGTTTACATTGGGCGTTGTGCTTGGGGCGTTTCTAGGTTCTCTTTTTTATGTGAGCAATCTTGGTGAGCCGGAAAACAAGGCGATTGCTTTTGTGACTTTGGGTGTAGATCCGATTGTTGGAGAGAATTCTTCTTATGAGTTGCATCGGGCGGCGGAGCATTTTTCACATATTGTGCTGGGTTGGACTATTGAGCCGGCTTTTGTGACTGAGATGGGAGGGGAATATGGCTTTTCTGCTCAGAGGCAGGAGAAGCAAAGCATGCTTTTTGAGGTGACTGGGGCTTCAGTTTTGGATACGGTGCCAGCGGAACAGATGCTTGATTTGGTGAAACAGAGAATTGAGGAATATAACGATGCGGCAGGTGCAGAATATGTTGTCGCTGTTGAGAGATTTAGTTTTTTGGAGGGAGAAAGATCTGAGTGGCGGATTATTGCGGGTGTGACTATATTATCTCTGGTTTTTGTAGTTTTATTATTGATGATTTTTGAGAATTTATATGCGAGTCGCTATCGATCTTCGTACACTTCTTGAGCCTTTTGAAAGTGGAATTAGCGTTTACACGAAGGCGATGCTTTCTGAATTTTTGAAAATGAAAGGCGTGGAGGTGGAACTTTTTTATCAGTCGCGAAAGAGATGTGAGAGAGTTCATAAAATGTTTCCTGGGGTGCGACATATCCCAATTTCGACTTTTTGGCACAGGTTTAAGTCGCTACTGAGGTTTCCGGTTTTGCCGGATGGGTATTTTAAAAAGAAGCCGGATGTGATTTGGCTGCCGAACAGAAAGGAGTTTTACAGGACTGAGATTCCGGTTGTGATGACGGTGCATGATTTGGTGCCGGAGAGGTTTGGGCGGACGATGTCGGTGAAGGGGCGGATTTTGCATAAGCTTTTTTCGCTGAAGCGGATTTTGCGGCTTTGTGATGGGGTGATTGTGCCGAGCAGTAGTGTTGGTGTGAGTTTGCCGAGGGGACTGAGAAAAGAAGTGACTTTTGAAGGAGTGAGTTTGGCTAAAAAGACGGAAAAGGTGAAAGTGAAGAAGCCTTTCTTTTTGACGATTGCGCCGGCGGATCCAAGGAAGAGGCTTTCTTGGACTGTGCAGATGGCTAAGGAATTTCCAAAGATGAATTTTGTGATTGCTGGGATGAAGGAAGGGGATAAGAGGTTTGGGCGGTGCAAAATAAAAGAGAGTAAGAATTTGTTTTTGTTGGGACGGGTTAGTGAGGAGGAGAAGACGTGGCTTTTGAGAAATGCTAGGGCTCTTTTGGCTTTGAGCAGGTATGAGGGGTTTGATTTGCCAGTTTTGGAGGCGGTAAAGGCGAAATGTCCTGTGATTATGAGTGATATTGCGGTGCACAGGGAGCTTTATAAAGATGCGGATTTTGTTGGGAATTTAGAAGAGCTTAGGGCTGCGATATTGAGAGATGCGCGTGTGCCAAAACCGCGTGGTGATTACACGTGGGAGGGGGCTGCAAAACGGGCTTTACTTCTTTTTAGACGCGTAGTCGCGGACAAAAATTGATAAGGTGGCTGTGACCGGAATTGCGATGATAATCCCAAGGATTCCGAGTGTCTCGAAACCGATTAGCACTGCGAGAATTGTAATGATGGGATTCAGGCCTACCGCTTTTTTCATTACAAGCGGAATGAGGACTTGTCCTTCAATTTGTTGTAGTAGGATGATTAGACCGAATACCCAGATGGCGAGCCAGGGGGATTCATTGAATCCAACTAGAACGGCTGGAACCCCTGCCATAATTGGGCCAACAACAGGGAGTAATTCTGCGATTCCTGCCATCATTGCGAGCGTGAGTGCGTAGTCGACTCCAAGGATGAGGAGCCCTATTAAAGTTAAGGAGAACATCAACAAGATCATGATCATTTGGCCGCGGAGCCAGTCGCCGACTTTGTCTTTTATGCTTTCAAGTTTTTCAACTATGTATTGGCCGTGTTTTGAGGGGAAAAGAGAGATGAAGAAGTCGTCTACGCTGCGTTCATTTACTACTAAGAAGAAAGTGAGAATTAGGACGAGAACAAAATTAAATATTCCGTTAAACAGTGCTTTTATTGCGCCAAAGGTGTTACCAGCAACAGATTGGAGTTGAGTGCCAATTGTCTCTAATGTGGCTTGAAGTTGACTGATCACCGTTTCTTGATCGACGTTTTCTAAGATGCTGTTGAAGAGGTTTTGGATTGTTTCGCCAAAGAGAAAGTCGCTGTTTCCGCTGCTCAAGTTATTGACGATTGAACTTAAGTTTTTTGCGAGTTCGATTAGTTGGGTTGCTACGAGTGGAATTAATTGTGAGATGAAGAAGCCGAGTACACCGATTAAAATCAGGAATATGAGTAAAACGCTGACTGGGCGAGGGATTTTACGTTTTTCTAGTTTGTCGACGGTTGAATCCAGGGCTGCAGCAAAGAGGATTGCAATAAAAAAGATGATGATGACGTTCAGAATTTGACCGAGGAAATTTGTGAGAATGACAAGGCCAATAACTATGAGTGTAGCTTTGGCTACGCTTGCTGTTGATAAATGCATTATGACCTCCTCTTTGTGTTTGGGTTTGGGTTGATGGGTTTTTGGACGACGTTTGCGTTTTGATTGTTCTTTTTTTAGGCGTTGAACTGTCTCATGCAGTTTTTTGATCTGGCCTGTGGTTTGTTTGAAGAATTTTGAGAGTCCGTCTGCCATGTTTAAGCGGTTAGAGCGAGTAAGAGAACGTTTACAATTACCCAAGAAAGGGTGGCGAGGACAAGGCCTCCGATTGCATATTTGATTATGGTTTTACCTTTTTCTTTGTCATCTGTGAGTCCGCCGGCGATGTAATAATATGCGCCGACTATGATCATTAAGATTGAAAGAAGGGCTGCGATGCTGAGGAGGAATTCGAGGGCGTAGACAACGAAGTATTTGACCATCCAGAACTGGATTTTTCCGTTCTGGATTGCGCAACCAAGAAGTGAATCCCAACTACTACCGTCTTTTTTGAATTCTTCTTCAATTAGTCCTGGGTCTGCATATTCAAATATGGCGTCACAATAACCTGCATCTCCAGCTTCAGGGAGTATGGAGCTTGCGGCGAAACTCTGAGGGATGAGTGTGAATAAGAGAAGGGCGAGCGTGAGAGCTAGGATGATTTTTTTCATGTGCGCGTGGTTACCTAGACACTTTACTCAAAAGGGGGCAGGGCTGGCAAGTTTTCTTGGAAAAGTGCGCTGCCCAGGCGCAACATTGTTGAGCCTTCCTGGATTGCGATATTGTAGTCGTTGGACATGCCCATGGAACATTCTGGGAGAGTGCCCTGGAGAGATTTTAAGAGGTGGAATTCTTCTTCTGGGTGTGAAGATGCCATGCCCATGATACCGATTAGTTCTATGTTGGGGAGGGAAGAGATTTTTTGCGTTAACGCAAAAACTTCTTCTGGAAGACAACCGCTGCGTTGGGGGAGGTCGGAGATATTTACTTGTAATAGGACTTGGATATTTCTCCCTAGGGAGGATGCGTGTTTAGAAATTTTTTCTGCTTGTTTCAAGTTTTCTACGCTTTGGATGACGTCAAATAGTTCTACAATTTTTGGGATTTTGCGTGATTGGAGTTTGCCAATGAAGTGTTTTTCTAGGTTCTGGGGCAGGGACGGGAATTTTTCTTCGGCTTCGTGGAGACGATTTTCTGCGATGCGTGTGATACCGGTTTTTTGCAGCATATCAGTGATTTCAGGTACGCTGCGGTTCTTAGTTACTGCAACAAGCTTGAGCTTTTCAACTGATTTTGCTAGATTTGAGTTTGTATTCATGAATTTTATATGTCATCGGCACTTGTTGCTATTGTAGGCCGTCCGAATGTAGGGAAGTCAACCTTATTTAATCGCTTTGTTGGGAAAAGACAGGCAATTGAGTCGGATATTCCTGGGACTACTCGGGATAGACTTTATCATAAGGCTGAATTGAGTGGTTATGACACGCTTGTTGTCGACACTGGAGGTTTGGAGCTTGGAAAGGAAGGGGATGATTTGGAGGCGAATGTGCAGGAGCAGTCCAGAGTGGCGATTGAGGGGGCGGATGTAATTTTGTTTATGGTGGATATTCGGCAGGAGCTGACTAGTGAGGATTTTCATGCGGCAGATATTTTGCGGAAGTCGAAGAAGCATGTGATTTTGGTGGCAAATAAATGTGATAACTCAAGTCTTGAAGAACAAGTTTTCAATTTGTATGAGCTTGGATTTGGTGAGCCTGTGCCGATTGCGGCGTCACATTCTGATGGTTTGGATAAATTGGAAAGTCGAGTTGGGATTGCATTGAAGGATTTGGGTTTTGAAAAGGGTGCGGGTGAGAAAAAGGATAAGGATGGGAGGATAAAGATTGCGTTTTTGGGTAGGCCGAATGTAGGGAAGTCGACCATGGTGAATGGGCTTTTGGGGAAGAAGGCGGTTGTGGTTTCAGAGGTGCCTGGTACAACGAGAGATGCGTCTGAGTTGGATTTTGAATATAAAGGGACGGAGTTTACGCTGATTGATACGGCTGGGCTGCGGCGGCGGGGGAAGATTGAGAAGGGCTTGGAGAAGTATAGTGTGCTGCGGACGATGCAATCTGTTAATGAGGCGGATGTTTGTGTGTTGATGATGGATTTTGTGGAGGGGATTACGAGTCAGGATTGTCATGTGAGTCAGTATATTTTGGAGGAGAATAAAGGTTTGATTTTGGTGGTTAATAAGGTGGATTTGGAGGCGGGGAAGGTGCGTGAGGATTTGGAGAATCAATTCATTCGTCGCTTAAAAAGTAAAATGGCTTATGTGCCGTGGGCGCCGGTTGTGTTTTCTTCTGCGCTGAAGAGGAAGAATATTTTTCAGATTTTGGAGCTTTCCAAGGGGATTTATGATGAGCGAAGGAAGGAGGTTTTGGAGAAGGATTTGCTTGTGTGGTTGGAGATGACGCTGGCAAAGCATCCACCACGTGGTGCGCGGGGGAAGAGGCGATTTAATGTTTTGGGTGTGGAGCAAAAAGGAACGGAGCCACCGACTTTTGTGTTTTATTGTGAGTGGCCGGAGATTATGCACTTTTCATATGCGCGGTATTTGGAAAATGAGCTGCGAGAGCAGTTTGGATTCACCGGTGCAGCGGTAAAAATGGTGTTTAGGAGGCCGGGGAGGGGTTGATAAAGTTTGGGTTTGGCAGAAGAGCTAATCCTTCTTCACCTCTGCCATTTCTTCTGTAGATTCTTCCTATATAAAATAGGTGAGGTTCTTTTTCTGGCTCTATGTTTACACGGGAGAAAAAGCCTTTTTGGAGAAGAGATTGCACCAGGTTATGAATTTCTCCTTCTTCTCTATCGAGTTCTTTTGCCAGCTCTGCAACTGAATAGCCGTGTTCTGGATGTGCGTATTGCAGCATTATTAGTATTTCTCTCTCTGGCACTTCTAATCCATCTCTCAATTCAGGATCGGCTAGCCATACTGCACTTTCTGACATCATTCGTCCTGTTTCACCACTGACTCCTCTTTGTTGTTCTGCAAGTGCTCTGTGTGAAGTTTTTAATGCTTCTGTAGCTTCAGGGCCTATGACTTTGAAGGCTGTATCTACAACTGCATTTCTTATGCCGTCAACTCTATGTCCTAGTACTTCTGCGACTAATTTGTGAGATGCTTTGATTGTGGGGATTACTAGTTTATCTACGAATTCACCTAAGCCATTTGGTGGTGGGATCATGTTTTTTGGTTGTTAAAGGGTTTAATTCTCTAATGTAGCGAGACGGGTTCTTTCTACTACCCATGAATCGCTAGGTGTTTGTGGTGCAGGGCCTTGTCTGAATAGTATGACTACTGGTTCTGGTGGCTCTACAACTGTTATGGCGAAGTCTATTCGTGTTAGCAATTGGCTTTCTTGATCTACTCTGAGGAGTGATACTACGTGTACTTCATTATCATTGTCTGGAAGTTCAAATGATGCTCGGTTTTCATCCTCTAGCGGATGATATCCTGAGCAAAACCAAACATTTTCTCTAGGAACTGCTGTGCTTTGTGTAGGAGTCCAGTTAGCAGCTATGATTCCTAGTGTTCTAGAGTCAGGTATATCTACTAAAGCATCTCTCATTGCTTGGTGAATTTGATCTATTTCGTGGGCGAGTCCCTCTTCTCGCATTTCTAAAGTAGAATATGCGTCTGGAGTTGTTTCAGGGCAAGTCACATCTCTTTTTTCTGCATGTTGTCTTAACATACCAATTTCTCTCTCTATGAGAGGTAACAGCATTTCTCTTCTCAGGAGATATCTTATTAAGTCCCCCCACTGGTGGCAATACTTTGGTTTCTCACCTTCTTCCCAGTCGAAATCTTCAAATCCTACGAGTAGGGCGTTTGCTGTTCTTTCCTTAGAGCTTGGGATGGCATGCTTCATTTGTTTTGTGTGAGGCTAGTGCCTGACCTTACAGAAATTCATTTATGCGTGCAACCCAATCATGACGGATCTCTGCGCGGATGTCTCTGTCGTGGAATTTCAGCATTTTCTCCGAGATGACGGAGCCGGATTTGTCTGGGAGACGGCGGTATTTTTCAAGGGCACGTTCCATCTGCCAGTTACGGAATTTGAGTTCCCATTTTTCTGTGCCAAACCAGCGTTCTAAGCGGGATTTCCATTTTGCATGCCAGGGTTTGGGTTTGCGGTAGCGGCGACGGAGCTTTGTTACTTCTGGGAAATATGGTTTTAGCCATTTAGCATTTGCTTCCAGGAGTCTTTCATAAAGGATGTAGTCGCCGGAGATTGGAGTTAGGGTTTTGAGCCAGTAAGCCAGGTATATGTCGTAAGGTTTTTGTTCTACTTCTGATAAATCTAGGTTGTCGTCTGTGATGTAGAAACTAAGGCAGAATTTCTTCCTCGTGAAGCGGCCGTGTCGTCTGACGAAGAAGAAGCTAGTCAATAGAGTAAGAAAGAATCTTGCGGTGAAAAGATGTTTTTTGTCTGCAATTACCAATAAATCTATGTCGCTATTTTCTTCAACTGCACGGATCGGGAGGCTGTTGCAAACTGCTGCTAATCGTACAAAGGGACAGAGATGGAAAATCCATTGAAAATTGTGAACTCGTTTCCACCATTCTTTTGCGCGGCGGCGTTTCCCTTCAAAAGCTTCGTAAAATGCACGGTTGCGTTTTAAGGAGTAATATCCGTCGTAGATGTGAATTAATGGGCTTTCTCGGAGGTAAATGTCGATTTTTTCTTTGTCGGGTTTTAGGAAAAACAGGTTTTCGTAAATTTCTTCTGCGCTTAGTGGGACGTCGAATAAATCAAAATAAGCAAGCGTGGAGATCACGGCTTGTTTTACGGTCATTGTTTTGGGGAATGCGTAGCTCATATTGCGAGTTTGAAGGAGTTAGCTTACCATGGACTAGTAAAATCGTCACTATGGAAAAGAAAATTCAGTCGCTACTAAAGAAATTAGCAAAAATGCCGGGAGTTTATAAGTTTAAAGATAAAGAGGGGCAGGTGTTGTATGTGGGGAAGGCGAAGGATTTGAGTAAGAGAGTGAAGAGTTATTTCAGGAGGGAGAAGGGGAGGAGTGTGCGTGTGCAGAAGTTGATTGAGAAGACGGCGGATATTGAATGGACTGAGGTAGGGAGTGATCTGGAGGCGATTGTGTTAGAGGCGAATCTGATTAAGGAGTTGAAGCCGAAATATAATGTACTGATGAAGGATGACAAGAATTTTGTGTATGTGAAGGTCACTCGGGAGGATTTTCCGCGGGTGAAAATTGTGCGGAAAGTTGAGAAAGATGGGGCGCGGTATTTTGGGCCGAAGACGGCGGCTAAGAAAGTGAAGAAGACGCTGCTGCTTTTGCAGAAATTGTTTAAGTTTAGGAGTTGTGATTTGGGGATAGAATGGCGGGATGGGAAGGCTGTGGTGACCAAAAAGACTATTGCTTTTCCTTGTTTGGATTCGCACATTAAGCGTTGTGATGCGCCTTGCGTGGGAGATATTGGGCCCGAGGAATATGGTGAGGGGATTAAGCAGATTGAGTTGTTTTTGGAGGGGAAGACGGAGGCGATTGAAAAGATGTTGAAGAGGCAGATGGAGGAATTAGTTGCTGAGAAGCAGTTTGAAAAGGCTGGGGTGCTTAGGGATAGATTGTTGGCGGTTCAGGAGCTTTCTCAGAAGCAGTTGGTTTCATCGCCGGATCACGCGAATATGGATATTTTTGGTTTTGTAGTGGAGGGGGCCAAGGCTTATTTCACGCTATTCATGTTTAGGGATGGGAAATTGATTGATCAGGAGAATTTTGTAGTCGATGCTGGTGGGTTTTGTGAAGAAGATGCTGGTGGTTTGGTTCAGAGTTTTTTGTATCAGTACTATGAAAAAGCGGCTGATGTTCCGGAGCAGGTACTCTTGCCAGTTGAAATTGAAGATGAGTTTTTTGAGGAGTGGGCTGGGGTTAAAGTGAAAGTGCCGCAGAAGGGGAAGAAGAATAAATTGATTGAGTTGACTCGGAAAAATGCTGAGAGTTTTATGAAGCAGCATAAGGCTCGGTGGGAGGTGGCTAAAAGGGATGATACGGAGGCGTTGGGGGATTTGGCTAAGGTGCTTGAGATGGAGAAATCGCCAAAGAGGATTGAGGCTTATGATATTTCGCATTTGGGTGGCTCGGATACGGTTGCGAGTATGGTGGTTTTTGAGGATGGGGTGCCTAAGAAGTCGGATTACCGGAAGTTTAGGATTAGGAGTGTTGATGATGGGGATGATTATGAGGCGATGGGTGAGGTGCTGAGGCGTCGGTTTTCTAGGTTGAGGAAAGATGTTGTGATTAGGAAGGCGACTGTGGGGAAAAAGAAGGTGATTTTAGGGTTTCTGGAGGATGGCTGGAAGCAGAAAGAGATGCATGGGGATATTAGTGAGTATTATTTGGGGTATGTCGATAAAAAGCCTGTTGGAATGGTACGGATGATTCCGGGTGATGGTGATTTATATTTGCTGGAGGTGTTGTATGTGGAACCTGAAATGCGAAAACATGGGATTGGGAAGGCATTGATGAGGCACGCGATTGAGAAAACTAAGGGGAGGAGGGTTTATGTTTATTGTTTTGGGGAGCTGGTGGATTACTATAAAAATTATGGGTTTGAGGAGATTAAAAAGATGCCGGATTGTTTTGCGGAGCGGGTTGCCAAGTTTAAAGAGCGAAATAGCAGATGGAACGTGACGATGTCTGCGTATGATCCTGGAAAGCACAAGGATTCGTCGTTTTCTGCTCGGCCGGATTTGGTACTTTTGGATGGCGGGAAGGGGCAGCTAGGAGTTGGGGTGCGTGTATTGGAGGAGTATGGAGTTGATGTGCCTGTGATTGCATTGGCAAAGAAAGAGGAAGAGGTTTTTATGCCGGGGAAGAAATTGGTAATTGAGAAAGATGCGAAGGCGCTGTATCTGTTACAGCGGGTTCGGAATGAGGCTCACCGTTTTGCGCTTAGCTTTCAGAAGAAGAGGCGGGAGAAGGGGATGTTTGAGTGATTGACATGTGGTAGAGGCTGAACGTAAGATGAAGTCTCTTTTAAAATTGAATTATTATGCCTCATCTATGTCCTGATGACCCTTATAGTTATCCATGGGAAGAACCTTGGGTTCAAGCGCTTCGTGAGTCAAATTTATTGTTTAGAGAGGATGCATTAGTTCCTCCGCCTTCAGAAGGGTCAACTAGGGCTGTTCCTCCTCTTCATGAATCTGTTAAAGCAGCTGTTGATCGAGCTTTATTAGATCTTGAAGGTGAAATGGAGAGTTGGGGGGATGGTTCTGAAATATGGGGTGTTTTGCGTACAGCTTTGACTGTTGTCTCAGGAGATTGTCATTGTACAGGGCTCACTCGTCCTCCTATTACATGGGAAGCTAGGCGTCCTGAAGTAGCTGATCATTATCTTTTTGCTGTATTTAGAGCGATTCCAGAAGGAAGAGAACGATATTTGAGGAAAGGATTTTTCTTTGCAGTTCCAGTTGATATGAGTGGTGAGCTTAGGGGTGAACCAAAGCCTATCAGAACTATGTGGCCTATTGATTTGGCAAGTTCTCCAGTGGCTTTTAGGCCGCATCCGTGGAATTTTAGATAGTGGGAGGTGGTATTTGAGTGATTATGCCTGGTGGAGCTGACGAGCTTCGACAACACACAAAAAAACCTATCCATAGGGAGAGGCTTTTTGTTGAGACTCAGGAAGGCCGTAGTTAAACGGGCACCTTGATCATTTTTAGTATATCAAAAATCAGCTAAATTGCAAGGAGAAGTTCTGGTGCCGAAGGTGGGAATCGAACCCACACTCCCCGAGAGGAACGGGATTTTGAGTCCCGCGCGTCTACCAATTCCGCCACTTCGGCACGCGAAAAAATTACACTATTTGTGAACAGGACACAATATGCTATTCTTTCACCCGATCTTTTAACTTTTCATTATGAAAAACTTACAAACACTTTGGGTTGGGCTTAGCTTTTTGGTTGTTGGTTTGGCTGTCGGGCTTTTTGTCGCTAATGGGACTGATCTTCTTGGGGCGAATGTGATGGATGCTCCGGAAAAAGCTGCGGCGCCGGAATTTGACGTTGATGCTTTGGAATTCGTTGCTGTTTCAGTGGATGATGACGCGATGCTTGGTGATCCAAATGCACCTGTTACGATTGTCGAATTTAGTGACTTTCAATGTCCTTATTGTTCAAAGTTTGTGATTGAGACGATGCCGTTGATCCAAGAGAATTATATTGATACTGGGCTGGTGAACTTGGTCTTCAGGGACTATCCGCTTCCAAGTCATGCAGATGGTGCTGTAGCGGCAGAGGCGGCTGAGTGTGTCGGTGAAGAAGGTGATGATCTTTATTTTGCAATGCATGATGCGATCTTTTTGAATACCGAGCTTTGGTCTTATAGTGAAGATGTTGAAGGTGCTTTGGTCAGTTTGGCGGGTGAGCTTGGAGTGGATATTTCTGCTTGTTTGGCAAATGGAGATATGGCTCAGGAGGTAACTGATGACCTTACTGCTGCTCGTGAATATGGGGTGAGTGGAACACCGACTTTCTTTATCAATGGCAAAAAGCTTGTAGGGGCATATCCTTATGAGTATTTTGAAATGATTATTGAATCTGAACTTTAATTTTTTACTATGAAAGAAGCTTTAGATGAACAGGATGGTGGGAATAGTGTTCAAAAAGGAGGTATGGAATTTAATAGTGTGTCTGACCAATTTCGAAGGGCTTTATTTGCTAGAAGACAGGCAATTATGGAGGGGCCGGTTCCTGAGTTAGGAGAGATTCCTCCTAGTTATGAAAATGAGCGTGCGTGGGATCAATGCGTATGGCGTATGGGGCTTTAATTTCTAAATTATTTTTATATGGAAAGGGAGGGTGAAAGAAATGATGCGGGACTAACTAGTTTTTTAGCTAGATGTGAGGCTGAAGATCTTGAGCCTAGCCTGGAGCTATCTAGGTTGTTAAGGAAAAGACCTCTTCCTTTGAAAAATATATTTGTAGATACTGGTTGGCAATTTACTTGTCCTTATCATGCTGGTGGAGATGAGAGAGAATTTTGTAGTTATCGTTATTAATTTCTAAACTATGTTCTTCGACGAAGTAACCCTTGAGCTCGAAGGAGGGCGAGGGGGCAATGGTATGGTTAGTTTCCATCGGGAGAAGTTTGTGGCTTATGGGCCGCCGGATGGAGGCGATGGAGGAAAAGGTGGCAGCGTGGTGCTGGTGGCAGATTCGAATTACAATACTTTTAGGCATTTTTCAGGGAAGAAGAAGTTTGTGGCTGGAGCGGGGCAGGGTGGTCATAAAAATAATATGACTGGGAAGGGAGGTGAGGATTTGGAGATCAAAGTTCCGGTTGGGACACTGGTTTATGAGGGCGATGAGGTGCTGGTGGATTTGAGTGCTGCTGGTATGAGTTTTGTGGCTGCAGGCGGTGGACGTGGTGGTCATGGGAACGCGAATTTTGCTTCTAGTGTTCGGCAGGCGCCGAAGTTTGCTGAGTTGGGAGATATTGGAGAACGGCGACGTGTGAGACTTGAGATGCAATTGGTTGCGGATATTGGGCTTGTTGGTTTTCCGTCGGCGGGGAAATCTACGCTGATTTCTCATGTTTCTGCGGCAAAGCCTAAGATTGGGGATTATCCTTTTACAACTCTTGTGCCGAATTTGGGGGTTGTGAATTTGAGTCAGTTTGGTGGTGGTGAGGAGCAGACTTTTGTGATTGCTGATATGCCTGGGATTATTGAGGGTGCATCTGAGGGGAAAGGGCTTGGTGATCGATTTTTGAAGCATATTTCAAGGAGTGCGATATTGGTTTACCTATTAGATCCTTTTTCTTATGATGATCGGCCGATTGTGGAACAGTACAGGGTTTTAAAGAAAGAGTTGGAGAAATATAAAAAGGAGCTTTTGGACAAGGATCAGATTGTGGTTATGAATAAAATTGATGCGATTCCGGAAGAAGATAGGGAGGAGTTGAAGGGTGAGTTTTTGAAAAAATTTCCGGAGTGGAAGGATAAGTTTCGGATGGCTTCTGGGGTGAGTGGTGAGGGATTGGATGATTTGATGAAGGAGCTATGGAATATGGTTCAATCGCGAAAAGAAAAGGTGCCTGAGGTGGAGGAGGATGAAGTGGTGGAGTATGTACCGAAGTATTTTGTTGATGAACAGAGTTTTGAAGTCGAGAAAATGTATGATGTGGACGATTTTGATAAGCTTGTGTGTGGGAAGTTGATTTCGGATGAGAAAATGCCGAAGAGACAGCTTTTTGAGGTGAAAGGGGCGCGGATTCAGCAGATTTCTCGGATGACAAATGTGGAGCAGGAGGAGGCGATTCAGAGGGTTTATGATGTGATGAATAAGATGGGGATTCATGATGAGCTCAGGAAGGCTGGCGCTGAGACCGGAGATTATGTAAAAATAGAACCGCACTTTTTTGAATTCCATGACCTAAAAGACGAATGAAAGTAATTTGTGGGCTCGGAAATCCTGGAGGTGAGTATGCGGAGACGCGGCATAATGCTGGGTTTATTTTTGTGGATAGATGGGCGGAGAAGAATGAGTTTACGGATTGGAAGGAGCAGAAAGGGTGTTTGGTGAGTAAGAAAGATGGGGTTTTGTTAGTGAAGCCGCAGGGTTTTATGAATAAAAGTGGCGGACCGCTGGCTGCTGTGCTGAATTTTTATAAGGTGGATTTGGCGGACTTGGTGGTGGTTTATGATGATGTGGATTTGCCGCTGGGTGAGGTTCGTTTTCGGAAAGAAGGTGGTGCTGGGACTCATAATGGGATGAAGTCAGTGATTGAACAGTTGGGTGGCGGAGATTTTGCTAGGTTACGTCTTGGAGTGGAGTCTCGGGGTGAGAGTAGTCCTGAGCAGATGGATATTTCGGCTTTTGTATTGAGCAGGTTTAGTGATGAGGAATGGGAGGTGTTTGAGAAGGAAGTTGAGGAGGGGCTTGGGGTGCTTGAAAAGGAGCTTATGTAAGCCTGGTGGAGCCGACGGGATTCGAACCCGTATTTCTTGGGTGACGAGCCGAAGCGCTTTAGCCAATTAAGTTATTGGCCGTAGGTTCGATTCCTACCCAGGGTACCACATTCTTACCCCCTCCTTGCCTTCGGAATGGTGGCTTCGGGATCTCTTTGCTCACAGTCTTGATTAAGGCAAGAATCACACTCTATACGTGATGCAGAAATGGCTGCTGCTAATGTAGCGCCAAATACTTTCGTATCACGCAAAGCTTCATCATCAGGTGATGCATCTAAAGCTTTTCCTAATGTATCCAATGCTATTCCAAATGTAATCATTTGACCTTCATGAACGCATACTTCATGCCCAATATACCCCAGAACCTCTCTTGCTAATCGACCCCTCCTGTTGTCACTGCCTTCAATCCGAAGTAAAACTGCTCGGGCTGGTTCTGCCCATAAAGGTAGTACATTTTTCATAATTTTCAAGGGTGATGATTGTTTTTTACAGGGCCAAATTAAACCACGCACTCACGTTATTGTCAATAGTGACTTCCACCCAAAATCCATGCTACATTCCACACACGGCTACTTGCCGTCGACTCAAAGTTCATTTCAAAACCAGGAAGTGCCAGAAATGGCTAAGGTAAGCCGAAAACACCGCTAAAAATCATAAGTGATTACCTTCTAAGCTACGGCCCCTTGCTCTACCAGGCAGAAATAGCATATAAAAAGAATATGAGATTTTCATGTTTGGAGTTGTACGTATAAGGTTAAATTTTGGTTGTCAGAGTTTCGACAACACATACAAAAAACCCCTCCGCAAGGGAAGGGATTCTGTCGTCACCCAAGGAACCGTAGTTAACAGTACACCTCAGCTTCTGTTTAGATTATATCTAAGATATGGCTAAAAGTCAACTTAGGTAAAATTCCCTTGCCTAAACCCGGAATCTACCTTAGAATCTCTTGGCATTTAACCAAGGAAATATGTTTGCAGTGATGCATGTCGGTGGGAAACAGTACAAAGTTCGTGAAAAGGATGAGCTTCAAGTTGAGAAAATGGATGTAAAGGAGGGCGAAAATGTGAAGGTGAAGGAAGTACTTTTGGTTGCCGAGGAAGATGGGAAGAGTGTGAAGATTGGAACGCCGTTTGTGCCTGGTGCGCATGTTGAGTGTAAAGTGATGGAGCATGGGAAAGGCGAGAAGATTAAGGTTTTTAAGATGAAACCTAAAAAGCGCTACTCAAAGATGCAGGGGCACAGACAGCTTTATACTGCATTGAAGATTTTGAAGATTTCAGCGGTTGAAAAGAAGGTGGCTGCTGCGAAGAAGCCGGTTGTAAAGAAAGAAGAGGTGAAGAAGGAAGCTAAAAAGGACTAAATATGGCATCTGTTGATGCAGGTATTGATGGTGATCCAGAGAGGAGGTTTCGTGGTGTTCAGGTTTTTGTTGATACCGATGGTCTTGATAAGGTGTTATTTCCAGATGGTCGCGAAGTTCCTATAGATCCTGAAAGACTATTAACTCCTCAGCTTGCAGAAATTAGTATGCAGCTTAGGGCAGTTAGTAATGGGAGGGCTGAGGCTTAATTAGTCGTCACTTTGCAGTCTGTAGAGCATTTTGCCGAACCAGGATGAGCTGTTTTTTAGGTAGTCTGCTTGGAAGAAACGGACGTGGCTGAGGTACATGAAAGGTGTGTCGAGGGCTGCGACTGTGATCTTGATGATCCAAGTGAAGAGGATGATTGACCAGATTGCTTCGAATCCAGGGACGCCGTAGAAGGCGAGCATTGTGAAGATTGCGCTGTCTACGAATTGGGATACGAAAGTTGAGCCGTTATTTCTGAGCCAGAGGAGTCGGCCTTTGGTTTTGTCTTTGATTTTGTGGAAGAGGTAGACGTCGAGGTTTTGCGATATTAGATATGTGACCATTGATGCTGCGACGATTCTTGGGGATAGAGTGAAGAGGGTTTCGAAAGCGCCTTGGGCTATGTCCCAGTCGTTTGGGGTGAATTTCAGCATGAATTGTGTCATCAGAACGAAAACGATAGATGCGAAGAATCCGATTTGTACTGCTTTGAAGGCTTGTTTTTTGCCGTAGTGTTCTGAGAGGAGGTCGGTGCAGAGGAAGATACAGGCGTAAAGCACGTTACCGCCGGTTGCTGCCATCCCAAAAAGGTCTACTTGTTTGATTACGAAAATATTCATTAGTACGATGTTCAGGGTCACGAGTGCCATAAGCCATTTGCGGCCCATGCGGAATGCAAAGAGGGCGATCGCGAGCGAAGCGAGCGTTTGTAGAATGAAGAGAAGTTCGTTAGACATGTTTTGTGGTTAGGAGGGTATGGGGGGATTTTAGCATCTTTGGTAGTTTTGCTGAAAATGTTTTTCCGTCGATGATGAGTTTTTTTGCGTGGAGGAATTGGCGTGGGAATGCAGATTTTGGATCGCCGTATTTTTTATCACCGATGACTGGGTGTCCAATTGAGGCTAGATGTAGACGGATTTGGTGTGTGCGGCCGGTTTCAATTTTGACTTCGAGGAGGCTGGTTTTTGGATAAGTTTCTAAGACTTTGAAAGTGGTGATTGCATTTTTCCCGAGGCGATTTATCGCCATCTGCTGGCGGTTTTTTGAGTCGCGTTTTATTGGTGCTTCAATCCGGCCTTCTTTTGTTTTTAGATGACCTTTTACTAGTGCGATGTAAGTTTTTTCTACTTTACGGTCTTTAAAGAGTTTTGAGAGTTTTTCGTGAGTTTTGATGTTCTTTGCGATTAATAGAACTCCGGATGTGTCTTTATCCAGTCGGTGGACTGGTTTTGCATTTTTACAGTGGGCGAGGGCTGCATTAAGAATAGTACCTGAACTGTGACCTGAGTTGTCTGGATGAACTACGATTCCGGCTGGTTTGTTGATTACGAGGATGTTTTTGTCTTCAAAAATTATTTCTAAGGGGATGTCTTCGGGTTTGTGTGTGGAAGTTTTTTCTGGGAGGCGGTAGGCGATTTTATCGTTTTTCTTTAATTTGACTCCTGTTTTTCTCGGGGTTTTGTCATTGAGATGAATATTATCTTCCTTTATTAAGTGCTGAATTTGGTTTCGGGAAAGCTTGAGTTTTTTTGCAAGAAATGTATCTAGTCGTTCTCCGGTATCCGTTACTTTCAGGGTTTTAAATTGCATTTGAGGTTCAGGTTTGATAATCTGGTCGGGCGTAATTTTAACAGAAAACTATGGCAGTTAACACAGATGAAAAGGCGGTTGATCAGCTTCTTAAGTTAGGAGTTGCTGATGTTATTGTGAAAGAAGAGATTAAGAAGAAGCTTTTGAGTGGCAAGAAGTTGAGGGTTAAGTTTGGAATCGACCCGACTGGATTTGACCTGCATTTGGGGCATATGGTTGTAGTGCATAAATTGAAGGAATTTCAAGATATGGGGCATCAGATTGTTCTTTTGTTTGGGAATTTTACGGGGCAGATTGGTGATCCAACAGGGAAGGATAAGGCTAGGGAGATGAAGACGCAGTCTGAGCTTGAGAAAAATGCTAAGCATTATTTGAAGCAGGTTGCGCCGGTGCTGGATGTGGATAAGCTTGAGGTGGTTTGGAATGCGGATTGGCTTGCACCGATGACCTTTTCTGAAGTTGTTGGCTTGGCTTCCTTGTTTACGGTTTCGCAGATGCTTGAAAGAGATATGTTCCAGAAGAGAATTGCGGACAACAAGCCGATTTCTGTTCATGAATTTATGTATCCGCTGATGCAGGGGTACGATTCTGTGCCGTTGAAAGCAGATATTGAGCTTGGTGGGACGGATCAGACTTTCAATATGCTTGCTGCACGGACGATTCAAAAGGCTTACGGGCAAGAGCCGCAGGCTGTTATGAGTTTGCCAATTTTGGTTGGCACGGATGGTGCAATAAAAATGGGGAAAACGACTGGAAATTATATTGGTGTGGATGATACTCCTGAGGAAATATTTGGAAAAATAATGTCTATTTCAGATGAGGTTATTTTGCATTATGCAGAGCTTGCTGGACGAATGACTTACGATGAGTGGCACGCTTTTAAAAAGCGGCTTGAGGGTGGAAAGGAAAATCCTCGGGATTTGAAGATGGAACTTGCTGAACGGATTGTTACGCTTTATCACGATGAAAAGGCAGCAAAGAAGGGGCGAAAGCATTTTGAGACTGTTTTTCAAAAAAAGGATTTGCCGGATGAAATTAAGGAAGTTGCTGTGGCTGAAGGGAAGGGGATTGTTGATTTATTGCATGCACTAAAATTGGCTGGGACTAAGAGTGATGGGAGGCGTTTGATTCAGGGTGGGGCTGTGAAAGTTGATGGGAAGAAAGTTGGGAAAATCGATTTGGTGATTAAGGTGCCGAAAGGTAAGAAATTATTAATTCAGGTTGGGAAAAGGAAATTCATTCGTGTTTTTCGTAAAAAATGATAAATCGCAGGCTAGATCCTCGGATGCTTAGGACGCTGGACTCCTACATTTTAAAGCTCCGCAAAATGGGGATACTGACCCTTGCGGATTTGCTTTTGTATTTTCCGCGGACTTATAGGGATGAGCAGGAGTTTACCAAGATTGTGGATATGCGGACGGATGAAGTGAATGTGATTCAGGGGAGAATTAAGTCGATTGCAAATATTAGGACGAAGACTGGGAAAACTATGACTAAGGCTGTGGTGGCGGACGATACGGGTGAAATGCCGATCATGTGGTTTAATCAGCCGCATATCAAGAAGATGTTTTTTAAGGGGAGCGATATTATTTTGACAGGGAAATTGAAGTATGAGCGGGGGAGGTCGATGTTGATGAGTCCAAAATATGAGAAGTTGTCAGATACGCTGCTTCATACGGGGCGGATTGTGCCGATTTATCCGGAAAGTGAGGAGATTACATCTAAATGGTTGAGAGAGAAGATTCATAAAGTTTTGCCGTATGCGCAGTATTTTGAGGATTATTTGCCGAAGTGGATACGTGAAGAGGAAGGCTTGATGGGTTTGGCGGATGCAATTTATCATGTGCATTTTGCTGAAGATGAGGAGCATCTTAATAAGGCGAGGGAGAGATTGGCTTTTGATGAATTGTTTATTTTGTTGTTCATGGCTTTGAGGAGGAAGAAGCGTTGGCAGGTAGAAAAAAAGGAGGCACATGATGTGGATTTACAGCCATTTTTAGATATTTTACCTTTTGAGCTGACTGGTGCACAGAAGCGTGTAACAGATGAGATTTTGGTAGATTTGCAGAAGGGTCATCCTATGCTTCGGCTGATGCAGGGGGATGTTGGTGCCGGGAAAACTGTTGTTGCGGCTGCGGCAATTTACGCTGTCAAAAAGGCTGGGATGCAGTCGGCATTGATGGCGCCTACTGAGATTTTGGCTAAGCAGCATTATAAAGGACTGATGAAGTTTTTGGGTGATTTCGATTTCAATATTCAGCTTTTGACGGGCAGCGTGATGGGGAAGGATAAGGATGATATTTTGCGGCAGATGGCGACGGGGACTTGTGATCTTGCGATTGGGACGCATTCGCTGATTCAGGAAGGGGTTACTTTTGCGAATTTGGGCTTGGCTGTGGTTGATGAGCAACATCGTTTTGGGGTGAAGCAGCGGGATATGTTGAAAGTGCATGGTTCGCCGCATCTTTTGAGTTTGTCTGCGACGCCGATTCCGCGGACGATGGCGCTGACGATTTATGGAGATCAGGATTTGTCTACACTGGATGAGATGCCGCCGGGGCGGCAGGAAATTGTGACGCGGATTGTGCCGGAGAAAAAGCGTGATGATGCTTATTTTTGGATTTCTGATCAGGTTGCGAAGGGGCGGCAGGTTTTTATCATTTGTCCTCTGGTTGAGGAGTCTGAAGTGATTGAGCTAAAGGCTGCTACGGATGAGTACAAACGGCTTTCTGAAGCCATTTTTCCGCAACACAAGCTTGCGTTATTGCATGGTCGGATGAAATCTGAGGAGAAGGATGAGGTTATGAAGAGATTTGGGGCAGGGGAGGTCGATATTTTGGTGTCTACTTCTGTTGTTGAAGTTGGAATTGACGTGCCGAATGCGACAATAATGATGATTGAAGGCGCTGAGCGATTTGGCTTGGCTCAACTGCATCAATTTCGGGGGAGAGTTGGACGAGGGAAACATCAGTCGTATTGTTTCTTATTTACGGACTCCAATTCGGGTGATGCCTTGCGGAGATTGAAATATATGGTGAAATGTAGCTCAGGTTTTGATTTGGCTGAGTTTGATTTGATGATGCGTGGGCCTGGTGAAGTTTTTGGTGTGCGACAAAGTGGAATTCCGGACTTAAAAATGGCGGATTTGAAGAATGCGGAGTTTTTGACGCGTGTTCGTGCGCGTGCTGAGCAACTTGTGGAGATGGACAGTGAGTTGACGCAGAATCCGGGGCTTGCAGCGAAGATTGCGGAAATTGAGTCTAAAATTGCTGCGCGGGATGTGGCTTAAGTCGTTTTTGGGATTTGCGTGGCTTAGAAAGGGAGTTTTTGAGGTGACGGGGTTGACAACAGGCTCTTTTATAGCTAGGCTGTATTGCCTAATTAATTAAAAGTTTATTATGACTAAAAATCGTGTAAAACCAGAACCTATGGATGCTGCGCTTTTTAAACCGCTCAGTGAGGATGCTTTTCCTTTGATTCCTGAGAGTGAAGCTCTATTTTCAAAGGTTGATCAGCGTACCTTACTGACTGTGAGTCAGGCTATGGATGAGATTGCTAATCTTGTTTACGCTTGTGGTACTGATAAAGATGTAGAGAAAGCCAGGGCTGCATTAAAAGATAATGTACTTTGGTTCCGATGGGCTTTAGCTGAGAGAGATCGTGGTGGAGATGGGCAGTTTGTGCCTACAAAACCATCAATAGGGTTTTTTATTAGTACTGATAAAGCTTTTGGTGGTCCAGAGGACACAGAGCTTATTTTAGCAAATCACAAGTGGGATTGTGCTGATGGCGGGATTATTTATATAGTTGTTCCTGGTGAAGGTGCCTCTGGAGAATATGAAGCTTATCCAGGGTAAACATCGCACAAGATATATTGTGCGGGATTAAGTGTAAGTGAAGGCAGACCCCTCTCCTATTGAAGGGATTTTGTCATATATGTGCCCTCCAACTCATATCCCCATTTACGGTAATAGTTGCGTGTACCGATTGAGGCAATTACGGCGATCTTTTTATAACCGGCTCTTTTTGCTAATTCCTCCCCTGCTCGGATCATTTTTTGGCCAAAGCCGGCATGTTGGGAGTCCTTATCTGTTTTTTCGCCAACTTTAAGTTGTTGTCCATAGGTATGGACTTCTCTGATGATGGCTGAATCTTTGAGTTCAGGGATGAAATTTACAGAAGGGAATCTGAGGCGTAACAGGGAACAGAGTTTGTCTTTTTCTTCGTCGACATAGCTTAAAAAGTATTCTTTTCCGTCTGAGGAGTCATATTCTAGGATGTGAAGATCTATTGAGTCTTGATCGTAGGATTTGTCTTTGATCTCGCGGCAACGAATGCAGCGGCATTTGATACCGCGGTCATGAAGGAGTTGGCGCATGTTTGTTTTTTGACTTCCTTCCAGGATTGATTCGCCGGGGATGTCGCGGTAAAGGCGTTCAATGCGGGTATATTCTGGGACGATTGATTTCATTTCGAGTAGGATTTGCATGAGGGTTTCATCTGAATAGCTTTCATATTTGCCTTCTTTCCACCACTGTTCGAGTTCTGAGTATGGAGTTACGACGCAGGGGTAGATTTTGATGTAATCAGGTTTGTATGCTGGGTCATCAAAAACTTCGTGGAGCATTTGGATGTCTTTTTCTGGGGTGCTACCGGGGAGATTTGGCATGATGTGGATTCCGATTTTGAGGCCTGCGTCTTTGAGGAGTTTTAGTGCTTTTGCGTGATCAGATGTTGTTTCATCACGTTTGTTGATGGCTAAGATCTTGTTGTCAGTGGCTTGGATTCCTACTTGGACTTTGGTGCAACCGAGACGGCGCATGTTGATTACTTCTTCTTCGGTGATGTGGTCTGAACGGGTTTCCAGGCTGAGGCCGATGATTTTGTGTTTTGCAGATTCATTTAGTTTCTGGGCTTCTTCTAAGTTTTTTGATTCTTTTTTGTTGCAAGCATCGAAGACGGATTTGATGAATTCTTCCTGGTAGTCTCGGGGGTAAAATGAGAATGTGCCACCGAGTACGATGATTTCGATTTTATCTGTTTCGTGGCCTTGGCGACGGAGACTGTCTAGGCGGGTTAAGACTTGGGCTTTTGGATCGAAATCGTCTAGGACGGCGCGCATTGCGCCTGGTTCATTGGATAAATAGGACTTTGGCATGCTGGGCTCGGATGGGCAGAAAACGCAGCGGCCTGGGCAGCCGAAAGGCTTTGTTAATACTGTTATGACAGAAACGCCGGATAAGGTTCGGACTTTGCGTTTTCGCATGAGTTTTTGGAGCTTTGTGTCGCCTGCCCAACCGTCTTCCAGAAGGGATTTGTAGGCTTTTTGTAGTTTGAAATTACTTGCTAATTGGGTTTTGTGTTCCCGTGCGAAACGTTTTTTGAGCTTATGAAGTTCTTCTTCGTCTGAAATGCCAAGCTCAGATGCTTGTTTTATGAGTTTTTTGAGGATATTCTCTTCAGAGGTAATTTCCATAGCTTATGCACTCTAGAAGAATCCAGAAAAAGGTCAAGAAGGATTACAATAAAATTGCGGAATCTTTTGCGGAGACGCGGCAGTTTCCGTGGGAGGAATTTGAGTTATTTTTGAAATATTATGATGGTGATGAGGATGTGCTGGATTTGGGCTGCGGGAATGGGCGGCTTTTGAAGTTTTTGAAAAAGCATGGTTTTGGAACTTATTTGGGAGTCGATCAGAGTGAGAAGTTGTTGGAGATAGCTGAAAAAGAGCATCCTGATCAGGAGTTTTTGTGTGCAGATATGTGTAATTTGGATTTGGGTAAAAAATATGATGCGATTTTTGCGATTGCTTCTTTTCATCATGTTCCTCCCCGATTGCAGGAGGAAACTTTGAAGTCGTGGAAGAAGTTTTTGAAACCTGGTGGGTACTTATTCATGACGAATTGGAATTTGTATCAGTCTAAGTATTGGCCTCTTTTATTTAGGAGTTTTATCTTTCCTATTTACGGGTTTGGAGGGCTTTTGGTTCCATGGAAGAAAGGTTTTGCTTCGCAAGTTCTTTCAAATTCGCACCAAAGGTGCGTGGTAAAACGTTACTACTTTGCCTTTACAAAAAGGCGACTTTCTCGTTTACTTTATAAGACAGGCTATGAAGTCCACTTTCAGGACTCGGGTAAAAATATTGTGACTATTGCAAGGAATGAAAATTCTTAATGTTAAAATCGATCCAGTTACGCAGAAGGATGCTATTTTGGCCCTTGAAAATAGGCAGGTGATTTTTACGCCAAATCCGGAAATTATTTTGGAAGCGAAGAGGAATAAGAGTTTTAGGCGGGCACTAAAAAAAGGTAGTTTGATGCTTGCTGATGGGCATGGACTCTTGCTGGTTTCTACGTTATTGAAGGTGAAATCTAAGTTTTGGCGTCTTGTTTTGTACTTCCCTGCCCTGCTCTTGTTTTTGATTTGGAAGAGGCCGTTTAAAAGTGTGATACCGGAAATTATTCATGGGTCGGATTTTATGGCGACTGTCGTTTCCTGGGCTGAGGTGCATGGGAAATCCGTATTTTTTCTGGGGGCTGAAGATGGAGTAGCCAAGAAAGTGGCAGATTATTTTAAGTCTCAGCATTCAGGTTTAAAGGTAGCTGGTTATTCCGCCTTAGATCCGAATCATAAGGCTTTTGAAATGGTTCGTGATAGTAAAGCTGAAGTGCTTTTTGTGGCTTATGGTGCGCCTAAACAGGAGATGTGGATAGCAAAATATGCGCAGAAATTAGCGAAGTTGGATATTGTTATGGGTGTTGGTGGTTCCTTTGATTTTTGGAGTGGGAAAGTTGAAAGAGCTCCGGAGTGGATGAGGAAGCTTGGTCTGGAATGGTTTTATCGGCTTTGCAAGGATCCAAAAACACGCCTAAAGAGAATTTGGAATGCACTTGTGAAATTCCCGCTTACTTCTTTCTTTTCTTCTTCGTAGAAACTTTTTCTGTGGCGCTTTCAATAAAAGGTGCAACAAATTCAATTATGCTTTTTGTCATGAGAATTGGCTTTGTGATGTATTTATCAACCTTTTCAACGAGTTCGCGAACTTTGTCTGCGGTTTTAGTTACATCGCGGAGGATGAACATCAGGTAAATCAGCGTGATTGACAAGAAAATTGTCAGAATTGCTGCACAAACTGAAAATGTGAGATAGAGGATGTCGATGGATTCCATAGGCGTGGATTAAAGATATGGGTGTTGCTTCGCAACGTTTTTATAACGGGCCAAGCGCTTCGCTATTGGCCTGATTATAGCAGAAGTTTTTTAAGAATGTCATTAACGATTTTTGGGTTTGCTTGGCCGCGGCTTTCCTTCATGACGAAGCCGACTAAGGCGCCCATGGCTTTTTCTTTACCGCCTTTCACGTCTGCGACTGTGTCTGGATTTGCATCGATTGCTTTTTGGCAGAGTTCTTCGATTTGGGATGTGTCACTTACTTGAACTAAGTTTTGTTCTTGTACTATCTGTTTGGGGGCTTTGCCGGTATTGAACATTTCTGCAAAAACTATTGTTTTTGCAGTGTTATTGGAGACGGTATCGTTTTCAACGAGCTGAATTAATTCAATCATTTGTTCTGGAGAGATTGGGCAATCTGCTATTTTGAGATTTGCGTCTGCTAGGCGTTTTACTAGAATAGTTCCTACAAATGAGCTGGCAATTTTTGGGTTTGAGGCCTTGGCAACACTTTCAAAGTAATTTGCTAGGTTGATATTTTCTGTGTAGAAAAGAGCTTCTGCTTCTGAGATGCCAAATTCTGAGATGAAGCGTTGGTGTTTTTCACTTGGTAGTTCTATTTCAGACTGCTCCGCTTCGCTGCGCAGTATTGGTGGGATGTCTGGTTCTGGGAAATAGCGATAATCTGCTGAGCTTTCCTTTTCACGAAGCACTTCTGTTGTGCCACGGCTGTCGTCCCAGCCGAGAGTACAATCGTTTTTTGGTGGAGATTTAATTTGTCGTTGGATTTCGTATTCGATTGCGGCTTCTAGGGAGCGGAATGAATTAAGATTCTTGATTTCCCCACGTGGATTTAAGACTTTTTCTCCTTTTTTGCGAATGGAAACACTGGCGTCAAAACGCATCATTCCCTTTTCCATGTCGCAGTCTGAGCCGCCGGAATAACGGAGGATTTTTTGGACGGTTTCTGCATATTCGCGGGCTTCACTTGCGCTGCGCATGTCTGGTTCAGAAACGATTTCCATTAATGGTGTTCCGGCTCGGTTGAAATCTAAGAGTGTGCCATTTGCTGTATGTGTGAGTTTTCCGGCGTCATTTTCAAGGTGTAAGCGGGTCACACCAATGGTTTTATCTTTTATCTTTACCTCCCCTTTTTCTGAGACAGGCTCGTCAAATTGTGAGATTTGGAAGCCGTATGGAAGGTCTGGATAAAAATAGTTTTTGCGGTCAAATTTTGAGAAAGATGGGATTTTGCATTTTAGAGCTAGAGCTGCTTTGATTCCTTTTTCTATAGCTTCCTTGTTTGGCACAGGAAGAACACCTGGGTAGCCCATACAGATTGGGCAGACATTTGTATTTGCTTGTTTCCCAAAAGAATCATTGTCACAGCCACAGAACATTTTTGTTTTTGTGGATATTTGTGCGTGAATTTCCAGGCCAATTACGACTTCGATGTCTGTCATTTATTTTGAGCTACGAACTAAGTCTGTAAGCAGATCACGAAGTTTTGAGTGATCTGAAAAGGTTTGTTGATGTAAGAAATCTTGTTGGTGTTTTACAATATGTCTTTCTAGTTTTCTTGGTGCAGCAACGTTTTTCAGGTCTACAGGCTGACCACTCATATGTTCGATTTGTATGTTTCCATAACGCAAAACAGTCCCCCAAAAACCTTTGATTTCGTTGCTTAGACCTTCGATGTGAGAGTAGTCGATTCTGGTTGTAGCTTTATCAAAAAAGCTGTTCCATTCCTGATCAATAACGCCCATGTTGGTTACAATCCAGGCATCGAGATACCATTGAATTAAGCGGTATACGAAAAGCAAGGCTCCAAGCCCTCCCCAGCCGAGCCAAATTGGATAAAATAATGGAAACAGAAAATAAGCGCCGAGAGGTGCTAGCATTCCAAAAATCAGTACTTTGAAAAGTGTTCCGTAAATGGTGAAGGGGTGAACGTGGGCGACGTAATGTATCTTCTCACCCTTATTTAGTAGGCCCCGGAAGGCGATTTCATCAATTATCATTTGTGCGTGTAAAGAAACCTTGATAATCTGTCGGGGCTATTTTACACGAATATGAGTAAAAAAACGATAAAAGACTTTGCGTGGCCGAAATTTATTTTGGATGTGTTTGTGGATGTGGCGGTTGTGATTGTTTTGGTGCTGATTTTTAGGGCTTATTTGTATGCGCCGTTTCAGATACACGGGCCGTCCATGTGTGATACTTTTAATGTTTATGGTGATGAATGTCATAGTGGTGACGGCGAGTATGTGCTGACCTCACGGCTTTCAGTTTGGGATATTTTTGGGTGGAGTCCGGCTGAGATTCAGCGTGGTGATGTGGTGATTTTTCAGGCGCCGTATGGTGAAAAAGGTGAGTATTTTATTAAGCGTGTGATTGGGCTGCCTGGAGATACGGTTGAGATTGAGGATGGGCTGGTTTATGTGAATGGTGAAGAGCTAGTTGAGGAGTATTTGAATGAGGACAATGCTGGGAATACGGATCCTTATCGGAGTGATTCTGAGGCTTATGAGGTAGATGAGGGGGCTTATTTTGTTTTGGGGGATAACAGGACAAAGAGTAGTGATTCTCGACGATGTTTTCAGCAGTTGGGCTGCACTGGTGATAGCTCCCCCTATTTAGATTTCGATTTTATTGAAGGCGAAGTCAAAGTGGTGATTTATCCACTGAGTCATTTTAGGTTTGTGGGAGGGGTTAGCTATTGACGAGGTGAGACGGAGGTGGTATAAGATAGGCTCTTATTTGTTAATTTTAGAAATATGGAGAAACGTATAGAAATTCGTAGTCAACTTGCTGGAATTGCAAAAGCTGATGATTTTAGAGGAGGAGATAAACCCTCTGTAGCAGGCGAAGTATTGAAGGCTTTACCTAGTAAGGATGGTGCTGAAAGGCTTTGTATGAATGCGGATCAGGCTGGACTTACCTTGGGTGTAGTAGGAGCTATGTCGGCACCTTTTGCTGATACTGAAAGAAGTCCAACTATGCCAGAGAGAGTATTGGCTGTAGCTGCAAGCATTAAAGCTTTGGCATCTGAAACCTGTGAAGGTTGTGAGACTAGAGGATGTGAGTTTATGGAGGAGAAATCATCCTAACTCATCTTTACTACTCAGGTAAAATTCGATGAGGGTCATTGTGATGACGATGAGAAGGCCGTTCCAGACGCGGAGTAGGCCGAGCATTAGTAGTGCGAGGCAGATTGTGGTGCAGGCGCTGAGTAGGATGCCTTGGCGTAGGGAAATTGTGACGTGTTTGACGTAGATGTTATCTGCCGCTTTCCATTTCTTAAGGAAGAAGAGAATGATTGTGAAAGTGCCTGTGAGGGCTAGGGCTGTGCTGATGAAGAACAGTGAGAGAGCGAGGTCTGTGGATTCGTATGGGTCGAGGTTGAGGATGACGAGAGTCCAGGCTGCCCAGCTGAAAATTGTTGCTAATGCGATTAATAGCAGGATTTTGTAATGTGGGATTTGGAAGATGCTATTCAATTTCTTTCATTAAGAGAGGTACTTTTAACATATCATGTTTGAGGGTCTCGCGCATGCCTCCGTTGTAGAGGGCAGCAGCAGGGTGATACATGGTCATGAAGTGTTGGATTTGACCATCTTGTCTTTTGGCTTGGAGCCATTTGCCGTGGACTTGGGATATTTTTTTATCTGGGAAAAAGAAATTCATTGCGTGGCGGCCGAGTGTGATTATCAAAAGCGGATTCATTTCATAGATTTGTTTGATGAGATAGGTTTGGCTGCAGGTTGTGATTTCTTCGGGGAGTGGATCACGGTTATTTGGTGGGCGGCATTTTACGATATTTGTGATGAAAACTTTTGTTCTGTCGAGGCCGATTGATGCGAGCATTTCATCCAGGAATTTACCTGCTGCACCTACAAAAGGCTTCCCTTGCTCGTCTTCGTTTTTACCAGGCCCCTCTCCTATCAGAAGAATTTTGGCTTTTGGGTTGCCAGTTCCGGGGACGATCCGTGTTCTACATTCGCAGAGTTTACAGAGTTGGCAGTCGGGAGGTACAATGATCATGTGCGTATTTTAGCAAATACTTATGGAAACTTGCAGTGTTCTTTTCTTCTCGAGTAGCGAAATTTCAATTCCATTGCTTGAGGTGTTGAATGCAGATGGGCGTTTTGAGGTGGTGGGTTTGGTGTGTCAGCCGGATAAACCTGTTGGAAGGGGGCAGATTGTGAAGAAAGTCGCTACAAAAGAAATAGCTGAGAGGTGTGGGATTCCTGTTTATCAGGATAAGAAGTTTGAGGGTGAAGTCGATTTTTTGCTGACTTTTGCGTATGGAAAGATTTTGGGTAATGATTGGCTTGGGCTGGCTGGGATTGAGGCATTGAATGTGCATGCTTCGCTTTTGCCGAAATATAGGGGTGCGTCCCCTATTCAGGCTGCGATTTTGAATGGGGATAAGGAGACGGGGATTAGTTTGATGAGGATGGTTAAGGAGATGGATGCGGGGCCGGTTTTTTCCAGTAGGGTTATTGAGTTACCTGAAGAGATGACAGCTGGGATATTGCATGATGAGCTTGCGAACGTGGCTGCGGAGTTTGTTCCAGATGAGCTTTTGAAGATTAAAAATGGGGAGATTGAGGCTGTGGAACAGAAGGGTGAAGTGAGTCATTGTAAAAAGATTAGTCGTGAGGATGGCAAGGTGGACTTTAAGAAGTCTGCTGGAGAGATTTTACGGATGTTTAGGGCTTATTCTCCTTGGCCTGGCTTGTGGACTATGTATAAAGGGAAGAGGTTGAAGCTGGTGGATATTGAGGTCAGTGGTGAGATTTTGGTGCCTGGTGAGGTGAAGTTTGAAGACCATTCCCTGCTGATTGGCACTTCGGATGGCTCTATTAAAGTCAAACAATTGCAACTTGAAGGAAAACAGTGTTTGCATGCAGATCAGTTTGTTCTTGGGCAGCCTGATTTTTGTGATGCTTCACTCTAGGTTAGATCTTGACTTATCCTGGGTTAGTGGTATATTTGCGATCTCGTAAATATTTACAATGGGTTTTGATATTAGGGGTGAATTGGAGGGGCTTGAAGCTGGATTGCGTGATCTGGAAGCTGAGGCTATGAGGGAGCAGGTTGTTCCAGTTGATGTTGTGGAAGTGGAAGAACCAGCTAGAATTCCTATTCCTGAATATATTGGTCAGCCGATAAAGCTTAAAAGGAGTTTTCTCTCGCGGCTTCCGCGGATACCTGGGTTCTTGATTGCTCCAGCAATTATTATGACTCTTGTGGTAGGGATTAAAGGTGTGCAGAAAGTTATGGAGTGGACAGATGAGGAAGATGCGAAGGATCCTCGTCAAATTGTTACTGAGCGTTTGTTAGAAAAAAGGATCCCCCGTGGGGATGTGGATTACAGTAAATATTCGCTGAGACATTCAAAGGTTAGGGCGATTATTAAGCAGTTAGAGAAGGCTGAGGAAGAGAGGAAAGCTGAGGAAAGAGCATTGATGGCTAAGGTGGTGAGTGAATCACCTATGTTGCAAGCATTTGAAGGGGTGCTGGGAGTTAAGATTGGTGTTTATTCTGGAGAGAATGACCCTCCTGAACGTGATTTACGTATTGGCTCCCCTGCTGTGAAAATTGCACCGTATTCTGAAGTAGAAGGTGTTTCTACTGCTGAGGAATATTGGACTTTTCTTCGTGAAACGGTTGTTGAGCCTGAGGAAACTTCTGAGATAATTGATCATCGTATTATTTTGCCTAAGGAGAACCTTACGATAACAAGTAGCCCTATAGATACTTATGAAAGAGGCGATGGTGATTGTGATGATTATTCTGAGATTTGCAGGCAAACTCTTGATCATTTGGGTAGAAGTATTGGAGTTGATTTAGATCCGAGGCTGATTTCAGCTATTCCAGAGGGGGAAGATGTTGGTCATGCACTATGCATTTACACTGTAAATGGGCAGCAATTTGCAATAGACCAGTCGCCACCGGTGGCTTTTGACGTGCTGGGTGAAGCTTCATCTTATTTTGCTCAAGATGATCTAGTTTATCAAGAAGCTGCTTTTGATGATGCAGGGAATCTTGTTCGTTGGAGTATTGATCCTGAGCTTAATGAAACTAATGAAATGATGACTGTTTTTGTCTTAGACCCTGAAGCTGATTATGATGAAGACCCTAGTGCTGTGAGTGAGATTTTGCCTGAAGGATGGGAGGCTTACAAAAAGGCTTCTGTGTTTATGAATTTTGGTGCTGAGGACATGAAGGTAGTCGAATATGCTGAAGGAGTTGAGCAAGGTGTTTTTGGCATTACACTCGAACTTCCTTAAAACTTTTTAATCGGCAGTACGTGGCGGGGGTTTTTTGCGAACACAGAGATGATTGCGAAAATGATAATTAGGAGGTAGCGGCCACAATCCAGGGTGAGGAGATAGTGGTCGAGCATTGATATTATGAAGAGTGCGAGGACTATTACCATGAGAATGCGTTTTTTGAAAAGTCGTTCTTTTGTGAGAAGGCGTTTACGTTTTTTATGGAGTTTTGTAATTGCGAGGAGGATGCCGGCTATCGCGAGAATTAGGCCCAATATTCCTGCTTCTGTTAGAGCTAAGAGGAGGATGTTGTGTACGGGCTGATAATCCCAAGGCATTAGGGCTGAGCTGGATGCCTCGTCTAAGAAAAGTGTGAAATGTTGGAATCCTACTCCGAATGGGTGTGCTAGAAACATATTGAAAGCTGATTTATAGCCTTCAAGGCGTTCAAGGAAGGCTGGGTCTTGGAAGATATTTATTCCTCGTGAGATTGCTAGGAAGAGGAGTTCGATACTAAAGAGACTGATTAGGCCAATGGGGATGAGTTTGCTTTTGATTTTATGTAGATACCAGATTGTAATTATGATGACTGCGACCATGAATGCAAAAAGTGCGGATCGTGAAAAAGTTGCGAATAAGCCTAAGAATTGGATGAGGATGAAGATTTTTCGTTCGTGTTTGAGGTGTGGGGAGAAAAGTAAAGAACAGAGAAGGCTGACCACTAAGAATCCACCAAGAATATTTGGGTGTGAAAATGTTCCGTAGCCGCGGATTATTGTCAGGTCACCGAGTGTGAGTCTTGCAATGTGTGCTGTTTCTGTAGAGAGGTTTGGTTCGCCGAGGAAAGACAAACCGAGTGAATGTTGGAAGGATACTTGGAAGATTGCGAGGAGGGCTTGGAAAACCATTGATGCAATTAAAATCTCCAAGATGTCTTTGGGGCGGAGAACTTTGTTGACAATCAGCAAGTAAAAAAGCATCAGTTCCAAGAGTTTGATAAAAAGCAGTATGTGGAAAGTTGGGTCTGAGTAGGGGCTGAGGAGGAGTGATCCTGATGCGATTAAGATTAGCCCGAGTAGAAGAAGAAAGAATGTTTTGTGGCCGGTTTTGAGGGGGCGTTTTGCATGGATGAAAAACAAGATTCCTGCGATTAACAGGAGTAATTCCGTGATTGAGAAATAAATTGACGTGTATGGATTGATGAAACCCCTACCCCATTCAGCTTGAAAGACTAGTAGGTTGATTTGTAGTGGCAAGGTGAAAATCGCCAGTCCAAAGAAGAATTTTGTAAGTTTATTCAGTCGTGACATAAGTTGGTTTCACTCCGCCTGTTGGGATTAAGGCCTGAATTTCATCGGCGACATTGCTTAGAACTACACTGGTTTGCGCAGTGTCTAGGATTTGCTCGATTGCGCTGAGGAAAATCTCTTCATATCTTTCTGGGTCGGCCATTGGAAGGCTTTCCGCGTAGCCGACTTGTGCGGCAAAAGTTCCGTAAATTGGGTCTTCCATTTGTGCGTCAATGAGGCTGCGGAGGGCACTTGGTCTATGCGTTGTTTCGTTATAGTAACTTTGGTTTTCTGAGTCGACGAGATATGCTAGAAAATCCCAGGCTTGCTCTGAATATTCTGTGGTTCTGCTAACAACTGGCACAAAGTAACTTGCGTAGGCTTCACGTGTTTCCGCGGAGCTGTCTGGATCATAAACCTGTGGCACTTCCTGGACTTTCACATCGTTAATGTCGATTGCGTCATCGCCACTTCCTTCAAGGTCTGCGATTTCATTTATTATCTCCTCGTACAGATATGAATAGCCTAGAATCATTGAGACTTCCCCGCTGGCGAAGGTGGTAATTTCTTTTTTAGCACTGTCTTCATCTGATAGGTATTTGTTCCAGCTATAGTTTTGCTGACTTGGAAGGCCGAAACTAGTGAATAAATCCAGAGCGGAAACAGCATTTTCGTCTGAACCGAAAGCAGTTTGTGTGAGGTCTTCGTTATAAAAATCGACTTTATATTGGAGCATCATCATCATTAGGATGTCGAAGGCACGAAGGATATTGTCATGGCGGCCGAGGGCAATTCCTGCTCTTTCAAAACGGCTGAAACTTTGATCTTCACGGTTGAGCTGAACAACATCATTTGCAATGCCACTCCAGGTTGAAGATGGTGTTCCTTGTGAAGGCAGAGCGTCTTCAATGTGTTCGTCGTTGTAATAAAGCGCGAGTGTATCTACGTAAAGTGGCATACCCCAAACTTGTTCAATGCCGTTGTCGTCTGGGATGATGAGTTCTTCACTTGTGATGTCGACGAAAAGTGAGCTGAAAACTTCTGGATTTACTATTGTGTCTGGAGCTGGGGTGAGTTTCCTATAATGTTTTGGAAACCATGTGTTATGCATCATAAAGACGTCTGGCCCTTCTCCTTCGGCGAGTTCGTTAATAATTAAGTCTAAGTAGTCTTCCGGATCAGTAAATTTTTTGTAAGTAACATCTGTATATCGGTTTTCGGATTCGTAGGCTTGAATTATTGGTTCGTAAATAGATTCGCTATCAAAAAGGCCGTAAAAAGTGAGTGTGACTTCTTCGGTAGTACCTGAAGAGTTGTTATCAAATTTTGTACGGATAAGACTACAGCCTGGTAGGACGAAAAGCCCAATCAGAATGAGGGAGATGAAATGTTTAAACTTCATAGGCGTGGTTTAAGACGAGCGAATTATACACTGCTCAGGCCTTGAAGAAAATAGCGCTTTGAAAGTGCGTACCAGTAGAGTTTTCGTCCAAGTGGTGGAAAAAGGATTCTGAATGTGCCAAGGACGATTAAGCACGGGAGGCTGGAAAGTAGGGCTAAAGCAAGATATTTGAATTTTCTAGGGATTACATTTAATTCTGGATGTTTTCTTTGAAAAATGTGTGCATTTGATCCAACTTTTTGCATACGATTTTCTAGGGATTCTTCTGTCATGAAGTGGTCGTGATAAGCGAGGGCTTCATGATTATATGTGATTTTGAGCCCTTCTTCTTTTGTGAGGCGGTATGCTAGTTCAATATCTTCCCAGCCGTAGCCGTGGAAGTCTGGATCAAATGGCTGCTTGTGCAGAAGTTCAGCTTTTAAGGATATGTTTGAGGTGTAGAAAAACCAGAAACTGGCTTCCTCACCCGGCTTTAACTTGCCGTAAGCAAATTGTGGGCCACCGTGAGTCAGCCAGTGCATGTAATGGTTTACTTCTAGGCTTGGATCCCAGAGTGTAAATCCAAGACAGGCATCTTCTGGATTTGGATTTTTCTTGTGGAATTCAGCGTGAGTCTCCAGAAAGGAAGGTGGTGCGTAAATGTCATCACCTATAAACAAGATTATCTGGCCTTCTGCATGAGGAAGGGCTCGGTTTCTTGCATTCCCCTGCCCCGCGTTTTCCTGGTGAAGGGTTTTGAGATTATCCCATTGTATTTCATCAAGGAATTCCGCTGTGCCGTCTGTACTGCCATCATCTACAACGATGACTTCATAGGCTGTACGGGCTAAGGACTGGTTTCTCAATCGTTCAAGGCAATTTATAAGTTGCTTCTTGCGATTGTAGGTCGGAATTATGACTGTAATGTATGGTCTCATCGATCACACTTTAACGACTTTTTACGCAGCTGCAAGCTCCTTTGTCTGAACGGTCTTTTTTTGCTCTTGCCATTTAAGGATATGGAGGCTTCCTGCAATGACTTCCGTGACAAACCTTTTGATCTTATCTTTGCCTTCATAGGCACGGTTTGAAAGTCGTCCTTCCAGGTATACTGGACTACCTTTAAACAGGTATTTGGTGCAAAGTTCTGCCAAATGATCCCAGGCAACAATGCGGTGGAAGTCCACACTTTTCTGCAATGTACCTTCGGAATCGAACCACTCATTATTCGTTGCGATTGCAAAACTTGTAACGGGCTTGCCGTTTTTAGTGCTTTTGAGCTCTGGGTCTGCAACGACGTGACCCAGAAACGTCACTCTGTTAACGCTTTTCATGGCGTAGGGGTTAGGAGTAAGTTATTAGATTCTTGCAGATTGACCTTTATAAAAACCTGAAATTAGTCTTAAATATTCCTGAATTGTAATTTTGCTATGTTTACAGGAATAATTAAAGATTTGGGCAGGATAAAATCCCGCGAAAAAAGTGAAAAAGGGCTAGTTTTGCACATTGAGAGTGCTTTGGAGTTTGGAATTGGAGACAGTGTTGCGGTGGATGGGGTTTGTTTGACAGTTGAGAGTTGTAAAAATGGGGTTTTGCAGGTTACGGCTGTGCAGGAGACATTGGATAGAGTTGTTTTTGGCGATGAGGTTAATTTGGAGTCACCGCTGACCTTGCAGGATGCGGTTGGAGGGCATTTGGTTTTGGGGCATGTGGATTTTGTTGGAGAGGTTTTACGAAAAGCGCCGGATTTGGAGATTTCTGTGCCGGATGAGTATTTGAGGTTTATGCCTGAGAAGGGTTCGGTTAGCTTGAATGGTGTGAGTTTGACGATTGCTGAGGTTTTGGATGACAGGATTAGGATTGCTATTATTCCTGAGACTATGAAGGTGACGAATTTGGGGGTAGTTGAAAAAGTGAATGTCGAAATAGATATGATTGCTAGGTATCTTGAAAAATTGCAAAAATGAAATATGTAGTTGTAGTTGCGGAGTTTAATAATTCGATTACGGATCGGATGCTTGAGGAGTGTTTGAGGGGGTTTGGCGAGAAAGATATTGAGCCTGTGGTGGTGAAGGTGCCGGGGGCTGTGGAGGTACCACTAGCGTGCTTAAAGGCGATTGAGGACGGGGCCAGTGCCGTTGTGGCGCTTGGGTGTGTTATAAAAGGCGAAACAGATCATTATCGGGCTGTTTGTGATATGTGTAGCCGTGGGATTATGGATGTGATGATTAAGACAGGTGTGCCGATTGTTTTTGAGGTGTTGATGACGGATTCATATCAAAAGGCTGAGGCCCGGATACAGAAGGGATATGAGGCGGCGGGGGTGGCTTTAAGCTTCTAGGTCGTTGGCAGCTTGAGCTGTCATTTGATAGGGGATTTGGAATGGCATTTCAATTCTGACCTTACCATCATTCAATACTCTATCAGTTTCTACATCTATGTATGAGTTCATGTCATATCTTTTTTCCGCTGGATTATCTTCACAATCAAATACTGTAAAGTTCACATTATAGCTTGTTAAAGTTATTTCAAATTTCAAGAGTATTTGAATGATTACCTGGATTATGGCGTTTCTCCCTTCTTCTATTAATTGAACTCGCATGGGAACTGCCTTTGTTTGCATTACGTTTATTTGAAGATTGTCTATTAGTTCCCTGACAAGCTCTTGGGTTTTTTCTCTTTGGTCTGAGGCTTCGGCTGAACTCATGTGTTAACTGTATGGTTAAGGGCTAACTTTATCACTTATTCCCTTTTTGTAAAGATGTCTTCGTTACCATTTGGCAGGGGTTTGATTAGAATGCATATGACTTAACCCCACCCCATGCCCAAAAAACTTCGGATTCTGGCTGATGCTGATCTCAAAGGTAAACGTGTTCTTCTTCGTGCAGATCTGAATGTGCCGATGCAGGACGGTGAGATTCAGGATGATACGCGGCTTCAGGCTGTGTTGCCGACCTTACGTTATCTGTTGGAGCAGGATTGTAGTGTTGTGATTATGGTGCATTTTGGTAGGCCAAAAGGGAAAGTTGTGGATGAGCTTAGGGTTGATCCGATTACGAAGGCTTTGGGGGCCTTGCTGGGTAAAGATGTGGCGAAGCTGGATGATTGTGTTGGTGACGAGGTTGAGAGTTTTGTTAAAAATATGAAAAATGGAGAGGTAGTGATGTTGGAGAACACGCGATTTCATGCGGAGGAGAAAGCGAATGATGAGGGGTTTGCGAAGAAATTAGCAGGTTTGGGCGAGGTTTTTGTGAATGATGCTTTTGGAGCGGTGCATCGAGCGCATGCTAGTACGGCTGGTGTTGCTGCGCACCTTCCCTCTTATGCTGGTTTGCTGGTTGAGAAAGAGGTTGAGGTGCTGAGTGGTATTTTGGAGTCGCCTAAGAAGCCGGTGTGTTTGGTGATGGGAGGAGCGAAGATTGATACCAAGATTGGAATTCTGAGGGAATTTGTGGATAAAGCGGACTACTTTTTGATTGGTGGAGCTCTTGCGAATACGTTCCTGGCTGCTGAGGGTTATGAGGTTGGGAAGTCCTTGTATCAGGAGGACAAATTGGATGTTGCGAGGGAGTTTTTGATGTCTGCTGAGGCGAAGGAGAAGTTGGTTTATTTGCCTACTGACGTGGTGGTTGCGGATGAGATTAGTGCAGATGCGGAGGCTTTGGATGTTAAGCTTGAAGGTGTGACATCTGAGATGAGGATTTTAGACTTGGGTGTGCTGACGAGAGAGACTTTTGTAAAAAGCATTGCGGAGGCGGGGACGATTATTTGGAATGGGCCGATGGGGCTTTATGAGTATTCGCAGTTTGAGGGAGGTAGTAAAGTTGTGGCTGAGGCGATTGCTGAGTCTGATGCGGTTTCAGTGCTTGGAGGTGGAGACAGTATTGATGCGATAAATAATTTTGAGATTGATCATGGGGAATTTACGCACATTTCTACTGGTGGAGGTGCCATGTTGGAGTTTTTGGAGGGGAAAGAATTGCCGGGGCTTCAGCTATTGACAAGTTAAGAATTATTGGTATAATGCGGGTAATTTACTTAATCACTTTTTCTTATGTCAATTTCAAGAATTGCTCCCCTCTTACTGTTAGGCGGTACGTGTAGTGGAGATGCAGAAGGGTTTGAACCATTCCCACAAGTGCCTGTTGCTGAAGTTTCTGGAGTACGAGTTAATCCAGTTTTAAAGGGTGGACTTAAGACCTCAATGGAGCGTGGGCAGCCATATTTTGGTTGTCATGAATGTACAGCTGTAGATCTTTTGGATGATGCATTGCGACAAGAGATTGCTTGCTTGAAGGCGCATGCTGGAAGTGAGCTATCTCTACACCCTACTTTTAACATGGTTTATCTCACGTGTAAGGATGGTGATTCTGATTGGAATATGTCTGTCATAGGAGGTGATCACCTTAGTGTGGGCGGCGTTCTTGTGCAAGCTGATTCTGAAGTCAATGTAAGTGTTAATTCCCATTTTGATACCACGTTGGCTCCAGCTTCTCATTTAGCAATGTTTGGTGAAGAATCTGGTGACTACACTCAGCTTTCTACCATAGGAGATGATGACGACATGGTTATTCACTTTCCAGGAGTTGCAGAAGGCGCTGAAGCACTTGATGTTGACTCTGAAACTCATCTTGATGTTTCTAATTGTAAGAGAGGTGATGATTTGCTTGCTGCACAGCAAGAATTGAAGGGCTTGGCAAAAGCTGCTTATGATCGTGCAGTGGTATGGGAAATTCCTGAGTGGGATGAGGCGTTATACGGTCCAATTCCTGGGCCAGATGTAGAGCTTCCTTAATTCATCCACATCTCCAACATTAATTGAGCGGCGCGGCTGTCTACAGGCGCGCCTTTTGGTGAGGATTGGCGGGCAACCTGGCTGCTGAGGCGTTCATCAATGAGTTCTACTGGAAGGTCGATGACTTCTTTTATTTCGTCGATCATTTGCATTGTGATCTTTGTTTGGCGAGTTACCTCCCCTTGCATATCAATTGGGAGACCAATGAGAAGGCCGGTTATTGCTTCTTTTGTTACGAGTGTGGTGAGAGAACGGATCAGTTCTTCTGTGGAGGAGTGATGGATCTCATCTCGTGGGAAGGCGATTTCTTGCTTCACATCAGAAATAGCCACACCGGTTCGCTGTGTTCCGAGATCTAATGCGAGGATTTTTCCGCTATTCGGCAGTGACATTTAGAGTGATTTTGGCAGTAACGTCTTTATGGAGTTTAACTTCTGCTTCATATTCTCCAGCTTCTTTAATCGTATCCATTTTCACTTGTTTTGCAGGGACATCAACTTTAAGTTCAGATTTGAGATGTTCTGCTACCTCTTTATTACTTACTGCTGCAAAAAGCTTACCTTTGTCTGAGGCTTTTTCTACAAGATTAATTGTTTTTCCGTCGATTTTCTTTTTAATAGATTCTGCGCTTTCCTTCATATTTTCAAGCTTTTCAGTTGCTTTTGCTTGTTGAGTTTGGACGTGGGCAACCTGTTTCCCAGTCGCTACTACAGCTAAGTTCTTTGGTGCTAGGAAATTTCTAAAGTAGCCAGGTGAGACTTCTTTAACCTCTCCTTTTTGACCTACTCCTTTTAAATTTTGGGTTAGTACGATTTGCATTTGTTTGTGGTTAGTTTAATTGAAAATCCATGCAGCAATATTGGCGAATCGGTCGCGAGGACGCAAGAGCTTTTCAAAAGAGAAGCCGGTGACGCCAATGTCCTGAAGGTAATAATAGCTGGGCGTGTAGAGGAAAACTGCGGGCATGTCATTTGCGATGACTTCAGCTAGAGCTTCTAGATTTTCTTGTTTTTCAGTTTCATCAAAAGTGCCGCGGATGTTTTCAATGTAGAAATCTGCTTTTGCGTTTTGGTAATTTGAAAGATTGAGTCCGCTTTCTGTTGCCTGGCTTGAGTGCCAGTATGAGAAGGTATCCAGATTATATCCGAGGCTTTGGCCGTAAAGCAGCATGTCAAAATTGCGGCTTTGGATAACTTCCTGAAGTTCTTCCAGTGGATAAGCCTCAATTGCAACCTCAACGCCGACTTCCGCGAGTTGTTGCTGGATTACGTGAGCAGTCATGCTAATTGTCTCTTCTTGAAGCTCATTTGAGCTTGAAAAGTCACGGCGGACAAGACGAAGTGTTAGAGTTTCACCGTCATCATTTGTACGGTAAGTGGCGTCTTCAGCGAGTGACCAGCCTGCGTCGTAAAGTGCACCCATTGCCTCTTCCTGGTCTGAGAGATGGATCCAGTCGTCCTGGTTAAGTTCCAATAGCGGTGTGTCGATTTGGACTTTATAGCCGATTGCATCCAGGATTTCAGTTTTGTCGATTGCTTTTGACAGTCCAAGACGGGCTTTGGATTTACTCAAATATGCGGAATCTGTATTGAAGAAAAGTGCTGTGTATTGTGGGAGTTCATACTGGTAGCTGATTAGTTCATCAAGATCCTCAATTTCATCTAACTGGGATTGGCGGATCCGAGCTGCTCCATGCCAACTTGAACGGTTTTCTGCAAGTTCTGTGATGCTTGGATAAGCGACAAAACGCATATTCTCTATTGTGGATGCTTCCTCGTAATAAAGTGGATTGATAGTCAAATTCACGCTTGTGCTGCCATCTGGGAGCATTTCATAAGCGTCTGAGACCATGTATGGCCCAGTTCCAATTGGGAGTCTGTTAAATTCGTGAGTGTCTAGTTCTGAGACTTCTACTTCTCCAAGGATATGTTTTGGGAGAATGCCAACTGTCATTCCTGTAAAAAAGAATGAGTTTTTGGAATTTAATGTGAAAGAAACTGTTCGGCTATCTACCAGTTCAATTTCTACTCCTTCAAAGTTGGATTTCAAGATTGGATTAGCGAAATCCGGAGACTGAATTACCTCTGCAAAAGTGAAGTAAAGATCCTCACCTGTTACTTCGGTTCCGTCGTGCCAATAAAGATCATTTTTCAGAGTAAAAGTGTAGGTCAGTTGATCTTCAGTGAGGGTGTGGGTAGCCAAATCTTCCTCGAATTGATCAGTTGATGAATTGTACTTTGCTAGGCCGGAAAAGATCAGAGAACAGGCGTCCGTGTCCGCTTCGCTGAATTCAGTAAAAACTGGGTTCAAATGCTTGATTTCTCCAACAACTCCTTCACTGTATGCGTTTGTACCTCCCAGGTTGATAGTTCCGGAGTTGGACAAGAGGGCTGTGTATCCACTGCCCAAAAACACAATCGTTAAAACTGTGGCAATTATTTTTTCCTTTCGAGTAAAAGACTTAATAGTCCGCCAAATGAGATTCATTTAAACAAAATTTATAATCAAGGAAATGGCCAAGAAAGTGCCCAAGATGACAACTGTTGCGCGGGCGATAACTCTTTCAGCTCCCCTTTTTGTAGTTTCAAAGCCTGAGCCTCCTGTCCCTCCAATTGCTTCGCCCATTCCGCTTCCGCGTTCTTGGATGAGAATTGCTAGGACTAAGAGAATGGCTGAGACGATTTGTGCGATGAGTAGTACTGTATGCATATTAATCTTTTAAGAACCAATGAATGAACCAGTTTGCGACGCCAAAGATAATGGCTGCAAGGAGATAGGTCAAGTAGCTTTCAACGTGAAGTGCAATGCCAGCGATGTCCATCACGATGAGAAGGTAGTTTGTGAGATAAAGAATGAAGGCGTTTATGACGATTATAAAAAGGCCTGCGCTGAAGAAAACCAAGGGGAAAGAAAGGAATTTTAGGACTGGCTTCACAAGGTAATTTAAAACTGTGAGTATGAGGCCGACAACTATTGGTGCGACCCAACCGCCTTCAAAAGAAAATCCTTCCAGCACTTGGCTGACAATGAACAAGGCGAGTGCATTTACAAGGATTGTGTAGATAAATCGCATGGGCGCATGGTTAGGAGTCGACTTTTCTTACCGCCAGTGTAGCCTGATTTCCTTCAATTTCGAAGTCTTTTTCTATGTCCCATTCAAGGTCACCGCCTTGGCGGAGTTCGTCTGCGAGAGTTTCTTGCTTTATTGTGTCGGCAAATTCTGTGACAGCCTGTTCAAGTTCGCCGTCTGATTTGATGAGGATCAGGATTCGGTCGCTGACTTCATATCCGGCTTCTTTGCGCATTTCTTGAAGGTAACGAACGACTTCACGCATCATTCCTTCGCGGCGAAGCTCAGGTGTGACTTCAGCATCTAGTGAAACGACGATTCCATCTTCGGATTCGACTGGCGCACCTTCCTTCCCTTTATACGCGAGTTCGACTTCATCTGGCTCGAGGGTGAAATCTCCGATTTTTACTTGGCCTGAATCCAGGACTTTAAAGCTGCCAGCTTTTGCCCCCTGGATGATTTTTTGTACATCTGCACCGTATTTTGGCCCGAGAAGTTTTGAATTCGGGATAGCTACAAATTCTGCTATTTCTCCAGGATCATCTAGCAGTTTAATCTCTTTCACGTTGAGCTCTTCTAGGATCACTTCCTTTTGGAGAAGGATTGTTTTTGGATCTATGGATTTGGGTAAGCCTACCGTAACAGAATTAAGCGGCTGACGAACGCGGATTTTTTCTTTTCCGCGGATTGCATGGCCGAGATTTACTATCAAACGTGCTAGTTCGATTTCTTGGTTGAGATCTTTTTTGATTAGATTTTCTTCACATTCTGGCCAATCTACTAGATGGACCGATTCTTCTTGAGTCAGGTTGCGATATATTTCGTCTGCCAGGAATGGCATGAATGGCGCCAGTAATTTTGAAAGTTCGACTAAGATAGTGTGAAGTGTCTGATAAGCCTCGTTCTTGTCATCGTCATTTTCTGATTTCCAGAAACGGCGGCGGCTGCGGCGTATGTACCAATTTGAAAGATTATCTGCAAAATCGATGATTGGGCGGCTTGCACGGGTCAGATTGTAGTCTTCCATTTGCTCAGTTACTTCTTTTATTAGTGCGTGAAGTTCAGATAAAATCCACTGGTCAAGTTTGTGCTTTGGGCACGGCGGCTTTGCCGCCGCTTGAAAGCCGTCGATATTGGCATAAGTGACGAAGAAACTGTATGTGTTCCAGATTGTCAGTGTGAATTTCTTGAGAAGATCGTCAACGTGCTGTTCTGAGAAGCGGACGTCTTCCCCGATTGAAGCAGTTGAGGTGAAGAGAAACATTCGGGTTGTATCAACGCCTTTTTCTGCAAAGAGGTCATTTGGATCTGGATAATTCCTTTTTCGCTTTGAAAGTTTTTCACCATCTGCTGCCAGGAGGATTCCGTTTACAATCACGTTGTGAAATGCTGGTTCATCAAAAAGAATCGTTGAAAGTACGTGAAGTACGTAGAACCAGCCACGGGTTTGATCTAAGCCTTCTGCAATGAATTGGGCTGGGAAGTTTTTTTCAAATTCTTCTTTGTTTTCGAATGGATAATGAAGTTGTGCGTAAGGCATTGAGCCAGATTCAAACCAACAATCTAGGACTTCCGGGATTCTGTGCATTGTCCCTTTACATTTTGTACAGGGCATTGTGATTTCGTCGATGTATGGTTTGTGGAGATCTAGTTCACCGTTACGTTTTGGAAGAGTGCCGCTGCGTTCCTCAAGATCTGCGACGCTGCCGATACATTCGATCTCTTCACATTCTTCACATTTCCAGATTGGGATTGGGCAGCCCCAAAATCTGTTCCTGGAAATATTCCAGTCACGGACGTTTTCCAGCCACTTACCAAATCGTCCTTCCTGAATGTGTTCTGGTTGCCAGTGGATTTTTTTATTATTTGCGATTAGTCGATCTTTGATATCTGTTACGCGGATGAACCAAGCTTCGGTTGCATAATTCAAAAGTGGAGTGTCACAGCGCCAACAATGCGGATAGCTGTGGCGGTAATTTTCCTTCTTGAAGAGTAGGCCTTTTTTGTCCAGATATTCTGCGATGTTGTGATCCTGACCTTTGATGAATTTACCGGCGAAGTCTGTGACCTCGTCTTTAAAGCAGCCATCCATAGCAACGTGCTGGATCATTGGAATGTTATGTTCTTGGACAGCCATCATGTCATCCTCACCGTAAGCACCTGCAAGGTGAACGATCCCAGTTCCGTCCTCAGTTGTTACAAAGTCTCCAGTGACAACTTTCCATGCGTTTTCTAGACCTTCCAGGTCTGAGTTTTCATAGTATGAAGCGAGGGGTTCGTAGCGCATTCCTGCAAGCTCCTTCCCTTTCATGGTTTCTTCAATTGTGAGGCCGTCTAAGTCGAAGTGTTTTTCAATTAATTCTTCCGCGAGGATGTAAGATTGGCCGTTGTGAGTCACTTTTGCGTAAGTGACGTCAGGAGCCACTGCTAAAGCGGCGTTTCCAAATAGTGTCCATGGGGTTGTTGTCCAGGCTAGGAAGTAGAGATTTGGGTCGTCAGCGGAGCGGAATTTTGCGGTCACGGAGAGGTCTGTGACATCTGCGTAACCTTGGGATACTTCAAAATTTGAGAGTGGTGTGACGCAGCGCGGACAGATGTGCATGGACTTGTGCCCCTGGTAGATCATGTCTTTTTTCCAGATTTCCTTGAACACCCACCAGATTGATTCCATGTAAGTGGAGTCTAGGGTTGCGTAACCGTTTTCAATATCTACCCAGCGTGCGATTCGTTCTAGGAGTTCTTCCCACTGCTGGGTGTAGCGGAAGACGCTTTCGCGGCATTTTGTGTTGAATTTTTCGATTCCGAGGTCTTCTATATCTTTCCTCCCGGAGAGTTCGAGTTGTTTTTCTACTTCATATTCGACTGGGAGCCCGTGGCAATCCCACCCGTTAACTCTTGGGACGTAATAGCCGCGCATTGTGAAATAACGGGTTACGGCGTCTTTGAGTGCGTTTGCGATGATGTGGCCGTAATGTGGGAGGCCGTTTGCGAATGGTGGGCCGTCGAAGAAGACGAATTTGGGTTTCCCTTCCCTTTGTTTTACGGAACGCTCGAAAATGTTTTTCTTTTTCCAGTACTCGATGTGTTTGAGCTCTATTTGAGCTGGCGGCGTTTTTGGGTCGACTGGTCTGAACATAAAAGTTGGCGGATTAATACGTCGGAGATATTACTTGAATTTGACAGGTTGAGCAAGTTGGAAGTAGGTCTTGACTTTTCCCCTGATAGAGGTATAATACCGCCTCTTAAACATATTTATGAAAATTTTCCGCAATATCCTGATTGGAGTGATTCTCGGTGGGCTCATATTGGCTATCATTGGTGGACAGCTTTTTTCTGAGACCGAAGCTGATGAAGAGGTGCCTGAAAATGTCACAGAAGTGAATCTACTCACACCTTCTGAGTTAGAGAAGAATACCACTTCCCTAGTCGCTTATGGGACTGCTGGGGCTACGCAGGATACGGATTTGTATTTTGAAATGAGTGGGATTGTTGAGGAAGTTTATATTCACCCAGGTGCTTACGTGGAAGAAGATATGGTTTTGGCTAAGTTGGAAAGTGAGGCGATGGATGCGGCTGTAGCGCAGGCAGAGGCCGCTTATGATGCGGTTTATTATTCTTATCGTTCTATTGCTGAAAGTGTTGGTTTTTACGACTTTGCACAAGCTGAGGCGGCATTGGAAATGGCTGAGATTCAGCTTGAAGCGATGTATGAGGCTCAGGAAGAGGCTGAGGATGCAGATTGGGAAGATATAGATGATTTGGATGATATAGGGGATTTGTTAGGGTCATTTATGGCACCTTCTGATGTGGAGATTGAGATCCAAGAGCTGGTTGTAGACCAATATAATTATGCAATTAGGATGCTTGAGCAGTCGCCTTCTGAGGAGAGTTTGGATGCTCAATGGGCTTATGTTGAACAGGCTCAGGCGGCACTGGATAGTGCTTATGCTGCTTATGATTCAATTTATTTGCGAGCACCTTTTGAAGGTGAAGTTACTACAGTCGATCTTGAGGAGTACGATATGGTTATGGCTGGGGTATCAATTGGGAAACTTGTGAATCGGGAAAATATTGAGGCAGTTTGTTATTTATCGTCAGAAGATGCAGACAGTATTTCTGTTGGGAATAACGTGATGATTGATGATGAATATGAGGGTTATGTGCTTGGGATTTCTTCTCGGGTGGATGAGTATACTGGGAAGAGAAAGATTCGGGTTCAGATGGATGGGCTTGGTGAGCTGACAAGTGGAGACACTGTGAGTTTGGAGATTGAGCAGGATACTACTAGCGGGGTTACTTTAGTTCCAATAACGGCTTTGTTATTTGATGATGAAGATGCTTACATTTACTTCTATTACGATGGTGCGGTTTATAAGCGTTTGATAGATGCTGGTGATGTTTTGGGTAATTATGTGGAGATACTAAATATGCCTCATACGAATATTGTTGAAGATGTGGCAGGTTTGAGAAGCGGACAGGAAGTTAGCCTTACCCTCTAGATATGTGGTCATTTTTGATTAATCGATTTAGGTTTAGTGCACTGCTTATATTGACGATTGTGTTGATGGGGCTGATTTCGATGGTAGTTTTGCCAAAGGAGGCAATGCCTGAGGTGAAGATTCCGTATGCAGCGGTAGTTACGATGTATGCGGGGGCTAGTCCTGTTGATGTTGAAGAGTTGATTACGGAGCCGATTGAGGAGGGGATTTCTGGTTTGGAGGATATGAAGATGACACAGTCATTTTCTTCCGAGGGAGTATCTATGGTTTTTGTGGAATTTGAGGCAGATGCGGATATTAAAGACAGTGTGAGGGCGCTTCAGGATGCAGTGAGTGGAATTGAGGGGCAACTGCCGGAGGATGGGGATAATCCAATTGTGAGTGAGCTGAATTATTCAAATACGCCGATTTTGATTGCATCGATAAGTGCGGATATGTCTCATACGGAGCTGGTTGGTTTGGCTGAGGATTTGCAGTCTGATATTTTGGAGATTTCAAATGTATCTGAGGTGGAGCTGATTGGGGTTCGTGATAAAGAAGTGACGATTGAGATTGATCCCACTGCGCTTGCGCAGTATGGGGTTTCAATAATGGAGATCTTGGCTGCGATTCAAGGGGCTGAGAGTAATATGCCGCTTGGAGCTGTTGAGTCCAATGACATGCAGTATACGCTGCGTTTTTCGGCTGATTTGGAGCCTGAAGATATTGAGAATTTGATTGTTAGGACTGGCGAGGCACCGATTTACATGCGTGATCTTGGGGACGTTGACTACAAGATTGCGGATGCAAGTCAGTATTCGCGGATTTCACTGGAAGGTGGTGTGCCGGAGGATGCGATTTCGCTTAGTGTTTATAAGAAAACGGGTGGAGATATTATTGAAATGGTGGATGAGATTTATGAAAAGGTTGAGGATTTGGAAGGGAGATCTGGTGCAGATATTACGTTTTTCACCAGTGTGGACTATGCAGAGGACATCAAGCAACAGCTTGGGAATTTGAGTTTTAGTGGCTTGCAGACGATATTGCTTGTGGCTATTATTTTGTTTCTTTCTCTTGGTGTGCGTGAGGCAATTGTTGCTGGTTTAGCTATTCCCTTAACGTTCTTAATTACGTTTACCGGGATGTCCATGTTTGGTTCGAGTATTAATTTCTTGTCGCTCTTTTCATTGATTTTGGCGCTGGGGATTCTGGTGGATACCGGGATTGTGATTACAGAGGGGATGCATGTGAAATTGGCTAAAGGCGGGGATCCTAAAAAAGTAGCTTTGGAGACCGTGCGTGAGTATCAATTACCGTTGATTTCTGGGACTATGACAACCGTTGCGGCCTTTGTTCCAATGCTATTGATGACAGGGATTATTGGTTCTTTTGTTAGGCATATTCCGATTACGGTTTCATTGACGTTATTGGCGTCACTTTTTGTTGGACTTGGGCTGTTGCCTGTGATTGGATCGCGGGTGTTGAAGGCAAATGGGACGCGGAAGAAGAGTTTTATTGAGAGGACGATTGGTTCTGTGAAGGAATATCATCGTGATTTGCTTGCTTGGCTGACTGAGAAAAGACGCCGTCAGCATGGGCTGATTGGTGGGATGATATTGCTTTTCTGTATGAGTTGTTCACTACTTGTGACTGGGATTTTGGAGCCGGTGATGTTTACTGAGGAGGATTATCGCTACTTTTACATTGAGGTTTCGCTTGAGCAAGGGACACTGCTTGATGAGACGAATGCAGTTGTCGAGGAGATTGAGGGTTATATTCTTGAGACACCAGAGGTTGAGTCTTTTGTAACTACTGTTGGAAAGAGCTCTGATTTGGCCGATGGAGGGCTTGTTGGTGCAGTTGGTGGCAGTGCGCATTTGGCAAATTTGACTGTGAATTTGAAGGAGGATAGAGAGCGGAGTTCGCTTGAGATTGTGGATGATTTCCGGGCTGAGTTTGCAGGGATTGCGAATGCTGATATTAGAGTTATCAATTTGAGTGATGGGCCGCCTAGTGCTGCGCCGATTGAGTTTAAGATTGTCGGGTCTGACCTGGATAAATTGAAGGAGTATGCAGATGAGGCTATTGAGGTTCTTGAGCAGGTACCAGGTGCGATTAATTTGAGTTCTAGTTTGGAGAATACCGTGAATGAATTTGTGTTGAGTGTGGATAGGCAGAAGGCTGCGGAAGCTGGGTTGACCCCACTGATGCTGTCTCAAATTGCGAGGATTTCCGTGAATGGAATGGTTGCGCAGACTCTGAAAGTTGATGGTGAGGATACGGATGTGATTTTGAGAACAAGTGCGGATACTGATATTGAGGAGATTTTGGCGTTACCGATTGTTACGGCTTACGGGACGCATTCCTTATCCTATTTTGTGGATATGAGTTTTGAGCCTGCCCCGAGTAGTATTTTGCATATAGATGGGGATAGGATTGTGACGATTTCTGGAGATCTTGATACTGGGCATACAGCTGCCAGCGTGCTTGCGGATTTTCAGGAGCGTGTTGATATCGATATGGATAATGGGTATCGGCTTGAGTATGGGGGTGAATATGAAGAGATGGTTGAGTCTTTTGAAAGTTTGGGACGATCGATGCTGTTTGGGATCTTGTTGATTATTGTAATTTTGGTATTGCAGTTTAATTCTTATCGCCAAGTTGCAATGGTTGTATTTACGATTCCGCTGGCGCTGATTGGTGTATTTCCTGGACTAGTTTTGGCAGGATATCCGTTCTCCTTCCCTGTTTTTGTGGGGATTGTGGCCTTGGCTGGGATTGTGGTGAACAATGCTATTATTTTGATTGATAGGATAAATAGAAATATTGCTGGAGGCATGGAGAAAAGAGAAGCGATTTTGGAGGCTGGTGGTGCGAGATTTCAGCCAATTTTGTTGACGAGTATTACTACGATTGCCGGGATTTTGCCTCTTACGCTAAGTGACCCTACTTGGGGGCCGCTTGGATTTACGATTATTTGTGGGTTGGCATTTTCCACGATACTGACGCTGATTGTGGTGCCGGGGCTTTATATGCGGTTTGCGAAGAAGTAGAGGATTATTTCTTGAACCTTAAGATGTAACCTTTCCCTCGTATGTTTTTGATTTCTTCTAGTTTAAGATGCTTACCCTTAGTTTTCAAGGTTTTGCGTAAACGTTGTAAGGCGGAGTCAAGTGCATGTGCGCTTGGAAGGTCAGCTTTAGCCATTAATGTGCTTGGTTCTAAAACTTCTTTACCTCCAGCTTCAATAAGAGCTGCTACAAGTGCTCTTTCTTTCTCACCTGATATGTGAAGCTCTGCAAATTCTTGAAGCTCTGCTAATCCCTCTTCAAATTGACCAGTTTCTGACTGAAAACTACATTCTATTTCAAGACCCCAATCCTTTTTGACTGTTCCACTTTTATTCATTTGTATAGTGATTGTTGCATTTAACGAGGTAATACCAGCTTGAATGGCCTGTTCTAGACGGCTTCTTACTTTTCCGAGAACAGCGGTTACTTCTTGATCATTATCATTCTCAGTTTCTTCTACGTTTTCACTTCCAGTAATTTTAGATCGTGTGTTCAAATCCCATTCTGAAATAATTGCTTCTCTTACGGCTAAGGCAATAGTTGCTCTCAGTGGAGTAAGTTTTGCGACAATAAGTATATTTAGTTCTCTTTCGATTTCTTGGAATCTTGTTTCTAGGGTTGGTGTTGGTTCTGGTTCCGACATATTTGAGTGTGAAAAATTTTAGCGTGAACTGTACATGGAAAACACTAGCGTGTCAAGCAGCTTGATTTCTGCTTATGCACAGCGTATAATGTTCATAGACTCGGAGTAAGCCTGATTAAGGCCCATCTCTCGGTATCACAGAGCCCCTTCCTTTCGGAGGGGTTTTTGCATTTATCTTGCTTTAAGACCCTAATACTAAGAGATGATTAACCTGGGGATTTTGCACACCTACAGAGCCTTAGCCAGCCCAATATAAGTTGCCGGGCTGAGATCTAAGAGGCGGTCTTTGGCTTCTTTAGGGATATCGAGATCTTTGATAAATTCTTGAATGGATTTTTTATCGATCTCTTTGCCACGACTTAGCTTTTTGAGCTGTTCATAAGCGTCTGTGATACCGTAACGGCGCATCATCATTTGAATTGGTTCCGCGAGGAGAGCCCAGTTATTTTCCAGGTCGTCTAGCATGGCTTGTTCGTTTGCTTCAATTTTTCCGAGCCCTTTGAGTGTGCTTTTGTATGCGATTAGGGTGTAGCCGAGGGCTGAGCCAAGATTACGAAGCACAGTGCTATCTGACAGATCACGTTGCATTCGTGAGATGGGGAGCTTTTCTGACATATGGCCGAGTAGTGCATTTGCGAGGCCTATGTTTCCTTCGCTGTTTTCAAAATCGATTGGATTTACCTTGTGTGGCATTGTGGATGAACCGACTTCGCCTTTTTTGACTTTCTGCTTGAAGTAGCCGTAAGAGATATACATCCACATGTCGCGGTCTAGATCCAAGAGAATTGTGTTAATGCGGCGGAGATTATCAAAGATTTCTGCGTTGTAATCGTGTGGCTCAATCTGAGTGGTGTATTTCTGCCAGGTCAGACCAAGGGATTCGACGAATTTTTTGGATGCGTCAGTCCAATTCACATCTGGATATGTGACTCTGTGTGCATTGAAATTTCCGCTTGCCCCGTTGATCTTCCCGAAGATTTCAGCCTTTTTTAGCTGTTGCATTTGGCGGAAAAGTCTTGCTCCAACATTCTTGAATTCCTTCCCCACCGTTGTTGGTGAAGCAGGTTGTCCGTGTGTGTGAGACATCATCGGTACGTCCTTGTATTTTTCTGCGAGTTTTTTTAATGATTCAAGGATTTCATTGAGATTTGGTAGCATAATTTTTTGTAGTCCTACATGCGTCATCTGAGCGTAAGCAAGATTTGTTATGTCTTCTGAGGTACATGCAAAGTGAATGAAGGGAATTAGTTCCTCACGCTTGAGAATTTTGAGAGCTTTTTGGAGGAAATATTCCACTGCTTTCACATCGTGATTTGTGGTTTTTTCGATTTCCTTCACCTCCTCTGCCAGACTGGTTTTGAACTTGAAATAGATTTTTCGGAGGGCTTCAATAGTTTTTTTATTGAGAGGCTTGGTTCCTTCAAGCTTGAGTTCGTTGCAAAGGAAAATTAGCCATTCAACTTCAACCGCAATACGTGCGCGGATGAGACCGGATTCTGAGAAAAGTTCGGCAAGTTCTTTTACCTTTGAGTTATAGCGTCCGTCTAAAGGGGAAAGGGCTGTGATCATTTTTTAAGGGGTTTGGCTTTAAAAGATTTTTGGACTAGCTTGATGTGGTTTTTCACCTTTTTAGCTAAGTCTTTATTTGTTAGTGAAAGTAGTCTGGCCACTGCTTGGCCAGCGTTTTTTGGGTCGACTACGGCTAGTGCTGGTGTTTCGCTTGGCATTTGCAGCGTTGAGTGGATGTTTGTGAGGTAATCGGATTTGTCTGAGAAAGGTGGGCATGCGATGACAGGAAAGTGTGTGCTACCTGTTACAAGGCCAGAGAGTGCGTTTGAGCGGCCGGCAATTGTGACAAAGACTACTGATTCTTTCTTTTCGTTGTATTTTTCAATTATTTCGAGAGTGACTTTTGGTGCTTTGTGGGCTGAGGCCACATGAACGGCGTATTTGATTCCGTAGTCGTCTAGGACAGCTGCGATTTTTTCAGCGTGTGGAAGGTCGACTTTGGATCCGAGTATAAATGGGACAATCATAGGAAATAAGGGGTTAGATTTTGTTCAATGCGCTCGAGGACATTACCTGGTTCAGCTGTGAAGCTTTGGCCAGTGATGAGCTCGTAAGCTTGGATGTATTTTTCTGCAGTTTGGACTTTGAGTTCCTCAGAGATTTCTGGGACTTCACCTTCCCCGATGAAACCTTGTTCAGCGAGTTTGAGTCTGAGAAATTCTTTGTTGATGTTGTCTGGCTCCTCGCCTGCTGCGAGTTTTTCTTCATAAGTATCTTGGATCCAGAATCTGGAAGAATCTGGTGTGTGGATTTCATCAATCAGTACAATTTCGCCGTCTTTTGTGCGGCCGAATTCGTATTTTGTATCTACAAGGATTACGCCTTGTTTCGCAGTTACCTCTGTTCCTTTGGCAAAGAGCTTACGGGTGTAATCTGCGAGCTGATCCCATTCCTCTTGAGTTAGTAGGCCTTGAGCTACAATTTCTTCTGGTGTGATGTTTTTGTCGTGATCACCGTGAGCTGCTTTTGTTGTTGGAGTGATAATTGGCTCTGGAAGTTTTTGGTTCTTCTTCAAACCTTCTGGCAATTTATTGCCACCCATTTCTCGGTCGCCTTTTTCATAGTTATACCAGAGTGAAGTAGTTGTTGAACCCGTGATGTATCCGCGGATCACCATTTCAACCATGAGGGGTTCACATTCTTTTCCAATTATTACGTTTGGATCTGGGTATTCTTCGACGTAGTTTGGGCAAATATCCTTTGTTTCTTCAAACCAGAATTTTGTGAGTGCGTTCAGGACTTGACCTTTGAATGGGATGAGGGCGATTATTCGGTCAAAAGCTGAGAGGCGATCAGTCGTAATTAAAATTCTTTTGTCGCCTTGGGTGTAATTGTCTCGGACTTTTCCTTCATATCTCTCGCCAAGGTTTGTGAAATTTGTACCTTTCAGAACGTATTGGATCTGAGAGGCGATGACTTGTGGGTCAATCATAGGGGAAAGGGGTTAAATGTGGGCTTATATTATATGGTTTGGGGGGTGGATTCAATGTGAAAATGCTTTGTGAATTATCTGGTAGATTGGTAGAATCGCTTACCTTAAAAAGTTTTATGCACTTTATTCCTTCGAGATTGGATGCTTGCATTAGAGATCAAACTATTAGAAGTAGCGTTTTAGATCAAAATAGTGAGTGGCAAAATCGTTATCCAGCAGGATTTCCTGGATATGATTATGTTAAACCTCCCCGTGACAGTGTTGGCGCTATAGCAGACGCTTTACTTTATACATATGAAGCTTATTGGAATGTTTTGGCAAGAGCTGACAATGGACGTAGAGCTTACCGTGCTGCTCTTGGTAGCAGAACAGGCCTTCCAAGTGATGATCAGTTTTTATTATCGCAAGAAGATGCAAGTTCAAATGCTTATGCTGCACATATAAGAGAATGGGGTCTAGAGCTTAGTGCTAATTTTTCTAGTCGATTGGAAGAAGCTGGACGTGTGCCTGATGCCGCCTCTGATACGCAGCAATTCTGGGGTCCAACAAAAGAAGGTACTCTTGCTAGAGGTGTAGGTTTGATGTTTTCAGGCAGCAGTGGTTTCAATCCTAAACTCCCAGGTCGCATGGATTTGGGAATGTTCACCTATAGCGAACTGAGGGAATTTTATTTAAAGTGCGGTTTTATCGTCAATGTTGACTTGGAAACGGTTATACTTGCTGCATTTGGTCCAGAGTTTAGTTTCGAAGGTGTTGTGGTAAATTTTGGGGAATACCCCTTTCTTTTTATTGGCAGTGTTAAAACTGCTCACATTGATGGAGAGATTTATGTCTGCGCTGATTGGAGTGGCGTTTTTTCTGATGGCAAACATTGTTTTGTTGGAAGTATTGATACTAAAGAGGAACCTGGGCTTAAGCGGAGGAGTCTATGGGTGCCAGGAGCGGATTTCCCGTTTGGGTATGGTAGAGAAAAGACTGCTGAAAGAGAGCGGCTGAGGATATCTGTCAATGGGATATGGCATCACGTTTTTGAAAAGTATGACGCTCGTGTTTTAGGTGAAGAAAACACTGAGGAACAGAATCCTCTTCTTTGAGCTTTTTTATTTTCTCAGCACAGCCACGATTATAGCCGCCAGGCTTTCCATCTGAGCGAATGACGCGGTGGCATGGAATGGCTGGGTTGTAGTTTTTATTGAGAATATTGCCTACTGCGCGAGCGGCTTTTGGGTTGCCGGCGAGGCGGGCTACTTCCTTGTAAGTTAAAGTTTGGCCGGACGGGATTTGAGAGGTGATTTCCAGGACTTTTTCTGTGAAGCTCATGCGCGGATGGAAAAATCATCGAAGGCTTTGAGTGCGTCGTCGTAATCTGCTTTGATTTTGTCGACGTAAGCAAGTTCTGGGCCGCCGGCTTTCACCCAAGCTATTAGTTCCTCTAAAAAAGTTTCTTCGCCTTCAGCTTCGAGATAGACTGAGCCATCATCTTCGTTACGGACGAAGCCTTTGAGCCCGAGTTCTTCGGCTTTTTTTTTGGCTTCAGCACGAAAGAAGACTCCTTGGACTTTTCCGGTTATTTGGAGTTTTAGATGTTTCATTGATTGCGTTGGTAAAGACCGACTAATTCGGCTTGGGATAAAATGTGGTTTTGCATTGCGGATTCCAGGTCTGCTTTCTGGGATGAAGCTGGGATGTCTAGGGTTGAGTCTAAGGCATAAAGTTTGAAGAAATAGCGGTGGGTGCCAGATGGTGGGCAGGGGCCTCCCCAGTCGTTGCGTTGGAAATCTGTGAGGCCTTGAATTGCATTTGCTGGAACTGAGTTTTCTGGGATTTCGCTTGTACTTGGATCTATATTCCAAACTAGCCAGTGAACCCAGTCTCCGCGGGGTGCATCGGGATCGTCAACAATGAGGGCTAAAGATTGGGTTCCTTCTGGGATTCCCGAGATTTGAAGAGGTGGATTTATGTCGTCGGCATCACAAGTGTACTTGGATGGGACGGAATCATTATGGGTGAAGGCTGGAGATGTGATTTGCATGGCGTTGAGGCTAATTTCGTCGGGATTATAACATTTTTTGTTGGCAAAGTACCAATTCCTTAGCTACTATAGGTGCGAATTTTACATTAAAAAACATGTCAAATACGAATCTTTCCGTCATCCTGGGCGCGCAATGGGGTGATGAAGGGAAAGGGAAACTTGTCGATATTAAAAGCGCGGATTTTGATATTGTTGCGCGGGCTACGGGTGGAGCGAATGCTGGGCATAGTGTTTACGTGAAAGATGGTGAAGAGACTAAGAAGTTTATTTTTCATCTTTTGCCGAGTGGGATTTTGTATGAACACGTGACTTGTGTGATTGGGAATGGAGTTGTTGTGGAGGTTAAAACCATGTTTAAGGAACTTGAGGATTTGAAGAACCGTGGTTATAGCGTTGATGGACGGGTGAAGATTTCAAATCGGGCGGCGATGCTTTTTGAGTATCATAAGTTGATTGATGGTGTGCAAGAAGATAAGAAGGGAGACAGTAAAGTTGGGACGACGAAGCGTGGGATTGGGCCGTGTTATGCAGATAAGATTAATAGGCGTGGGCTGCGGTTTTGTGATTTGCGAGATTGGGATGTTTTTGAGAAGAAATATCGGGCAAATTTGGCGCGACATCAGGAGGTTTTTGGCTTTGATTATGATGCGGAGGCTGAGCTTGAGATGTTGAAGGGAAGTTTGGATACTTTGTTGCCGATGATTACGGATACGGCACTGTATTTGAATAAGGCTTTGGAGGCTGGTAAGAAAGTTTTGATGGAAGGTGCAAATGCTACGCTGCTTGATATTGATCATGGGACTTATCCTTTTGTAACGTCCTCAAATCCGTCGGTTGGAGGTGTGTTTACGGGGACTGGGATGAGTGTGAAACATTTGGGTGAATTGACTGGAATTGTGAAGGCCTATATGACGCGAGTTGGTGCGGGGCCATTCCCTACTGAACTGCATGATGAAGTTGGTGAGAAGATTCGTGAGGTTGGTGGTGAATATGGTTCAACGACTGGACGGCCGCGGCGTTGTGGATGGTTTGATGTGCCGTTGACTAAATATTCGATGATGATTAATGGTTTTTCTAATGTGAATTTGACGAAATTGGATGTTTTGGATGATTTAGATGAGATTCAGGTTGCGGTTAAATATAAGTTGGATGGTGAAGAGATTGAGACCTTGCCTGCCTTGCTTGAGGATTTGGGTCGTGTTGAGGTCGAGTATGAGACGCTGCCTGGCTGGAAGCAGAGTTTGCAGGATGTGACAAGTTGGGATGAGTTGCCAGAAAATGCTAAGAAGTATGTTCTTCGTCTTGAAGAATTGATCGGTACGGAGATCAAATATATTGGCGTTGGAATGAGGCGAGATCAGCTGATCACACGCGAATAAAAGCTTTCTTGTCTGACCTGTATTCTTCTTTCAGTTCTGGGACTGCGGTTTTGAAATAAGTGTTTAGATCCTTGTCGACTTGCTTATCGAGTTTGGATTGGATTTTTTCTGCGAGAGCCTGGAATTCTTCATCTTCTGGGTCATGGCTGAGGACTTCGTAACAGGCGTTGAGTGCGTCATCGAGTTTTTTGGATTTCATTAGTTCCAGAATGCGGTTTTTGATTTCGAGATAATGGGCTTTTTCTTCTGCTGTTTGCCCTTTGCGAATTTTTTTCTTTATCTTCTTTAAAAGCTTATGGAGTTTTTTTGAGTCTGGGAAAACATTGAGTAATTTTTGATAAACTGCCTGGAGAGTTTTCCAGTCGCCTTTTTCCTCTAGTTGTTTTACGACATCTGAGTGTAGTTTTTCGTCCACGTAATGAGCCTGTGCGTCATGTAAAAAACCGAAGATTTTATTCTCAGACGGGAAAAGTTTGGTCGCGTTTTGAGCTAATGCGAGCATGCCGTCATAATCCTTGGCGGATTTGGCTTTTTTGATTTCCGAAATTATTTGTTTTTTGTCTTCTGCCATCTGGTAATTATACCAGAAAACAGGTTATTCGCCAAGTTGCTGGAGTTGAATCTTGAGTTTTTCTAGCTTGGTTGTGGCTTCGCCTAGTTTGGTACGTTCTGCGTCGATGACTTCATCTGGTGCATTTTTGACGAAGTTATCATTGCCGAGTTTTTTGTTGAGGGATTCGAGGTAGGATTCGAGATTGTCGATTTCCTTTGTAATGCGGGCTTTTTCTGCGTCGAGGTCGATTAGATCTGCGAGTGGTAGGTAGATTTCTACATCGCCGACAAAAGTTGTGAGGGATTTTTCGATTTTTTCACCTGTTTGCATGATTTCAAGCTCACCGAGATTTGCGAGGCGTTTGATGATTTCCGTCTTGTCCTGAATGAGCTGGAGATCCTCGTGGGCGTAAATAATTGCATGAATCTTTTTTGTTGCGTCCACGTTGGATTCTGAGCGGAGTGAGCGAATTGCTGTGATTACTGCCATGATGCGGCTCATTTCATCGCTGTCTGATGGGAAGTTGTGTTTTGGATTTGGTTCTGGCCATGGAGTCGAGATTAAAAGTTCTTTTTCACCGAGTTCACTCCAAATTGCTTCTGTTACGAAAGGCATGAACGGGTGCATTAGAGCGAGTGAAGTTTTGAGCACGTGTTTGAGAACGGCCTGATTTTTGGTGATTTTGCTGATTTCTAGGTACCAGTCGCAGTATTCGCCCCAGAAGAAGTCGTAGATTGTGAGGCCGGCTTCAGAGAGCTGATATTTTTCTAGTTTTTCGCTTACGTCTTCAATGATTTCGTTTGTGCGGGATAGGATCCATTTATCTGCTCTGGATAGGTTTTTGAGGTCGATTTTAGGGTCACCTTCGGTGACTGTTAACATTACAAAGCGGGCTCCGTTCCAGATTTTATTCACGAAATTACGGTAGCCTGCGATTTTTTCTTCGTAAAGGCGCATGTCGTTTCCGGGTGTGGACCCAACAACGAGACTAAGGCGGATTGCGTCAGTGCCGTACTTTTTGATCATATCCAGTGGGTCGATGCAAGTTTCTGGGCTGGATTTGCTCATCTTCTTACCGTGGACGTCGCGGATCATTCCATGAAGATAAACGTCTTTGAATGGGATGGATTTTTCTTCTGGGAAGCCGGATTTTCGGAGTGCGTAAGTTGTTTGCAAAATCATTCTGGCGATCCAGAAGAATAGGATGTCGTAGCCGGTTTCCATTACGCTACTTGGAGTAAAGCGTTCCAAATCCGGGGTCTTTTCTGGCCAGCCAAGTGTGGAGAAAGTCCAAAGTCCGGAGCTGAACCACGTGTCGAGGGTGTCTTCGTCTTGTTCCCATCCTTTGCCTGGTGATTCTGTGCTGACTTTAATTTCTTCATCCTTGTACCAAACGGGGATCCTGTGCCCCCACCAAATTTGGCGGGAAATGCACCAGTCACGCAGGTTGTCAATCCAGTGGAAATAGATCTTGTCAAATCTGTTAGGGACAATGCGGATCATTTCGCTGCGGACAACATCCTGCATCACTTCCTTGAGGCTGAGCTTCTTTCCTTTCCAGTCGATTGCTTTTTTACTCACGTCTACAAACCACTGTTTCATGACTTGCGGTTCGACGATGCCTTTCCCACGATAATTAACTGCGATATTGTGAAGATAGTCTTCGTCGACTTTCTCTAGAAGGCCTTTTTTATCTAAAAGTTTTACGATTTTTTCACGGGCTTCCTCAATAGGCATGCCGCCGAATTTTTTAGAGACTTCAGGGCGGATATTTCCTTCCAAATCAATTATTGGATCTATATCTAAGTCGTGTTTCTCAGCGAGTTCGAAGTCGACTAGACTATGACCTGGCGTTATCGTCATTGCACCAGTTCCCATTTCGGGATCAATGCATTCATCTGCAATTACGCGGGCTTTGATAGTGCCTTCAATCCACTCCACATCGAATTCTTTTCCATGGAGATCTTTGTAGCGTTTGTCGTCTGGATGAACGACGATCACTTTATCTAGGAATTTAGTTTCTGGACGTGCCGTCCCGATTGTGACCGGGCCGTATTTGAAGTAATAAAATTTGGTTTTTTCTTCAACATATTCAAGCTCATCGTCTGAAACTGTGCTTTGCATTTTTGGATCCCAATTCACCATTCGTCCACCGCGATAGATCAACCCATCCTCGTACATCATTTCAAATAATGCGTTCACGGAATTACTCATTTCGTCACTAAAAGTGTAGCGTTCACGAGTCCAATCACAGCTAGCACCCATTTTGCGGATTTGATTCTTGATGGTGTCTTGACTTTGGACTACAAATTCACGGATTTTCTCGAGTAGACCTTCCCTGCCAAGTTCTTCACGTGGGTTTTTCATTCCGCCGTCTTGAAGTTTCTTTTCGACTACGCTTTGCGTTGCAATTGCGGCGTGATCGGTTCCGGGGAGCCAAAGTGCTGCGTAACCTTGCATTCGTTTGTAGCGAATCAAAATATCTTCAATTGCCAGCATTGTTGCATGACCAAGATGCAGAGTTCCCGTTGCGTTTGGAGGCGGCATCATAATTGAGTAAGGCTTCTTCTTTTTGTCGTCATCAGGTTTGAATGCACCAGATTTCTCCCAGATTTGGTAAATCTTGTCTTCGTGATCACCGGCGTTATATGCTTTTGGGATTTGTGTCATGACTTGGGCAGTATAGGGGATTTGGAATCTGTTCGACAAGAGGAAGGTGAAATTGACCTTTTTACAGGTTTAGGGTATAATTAGTATGTTTTAAACACGCCTTATGACGAAAGGAGAAGAAAGCGGTCGCAAAGTTGAAATGCAAAAGCAGCAAGTGGATGCTAATCCTGTTGATATGCCGGATGGAGCTTTGGAGTCTGAGGCTGGGGCTATTGAAGGCAAGGTGGCAGAGATTGCAAAGACTGGAGCTGGTGAAAACCTTGGTACTAGTACTGGGCAACAGGATGACGGGAAACAGGCTGCAAAGAAGGATGATGGAGTTAAGGATGATAGAGCGGCTTTGAAGGCTAAGTTATTGAGAAAAGCACCTAAGGAAGCAAAGATGCGGAAACAGGTAGAAAAAGTTTTGTTAAAGAAGAAAAGTAAGTTGGAATCGCAGATTAAAAAGCATAAGAGGCGGAGGAATTATCATCTTTTGAGTTTGGCTGTGATGCGGCTCCGTTTGGTTGTTCATCAGCTCGAGGAATTGGCAAAAGCAGGCTATGAAAAACTCAAAGATATGTGGCTGAGTGTTGTGCATAAGTTGGCTTAGACTATTTCCACCCCAACAAATGTAGGTGCAGGTGTGGAATGACTTGGCCGCCTTTTTCACCGACGTTGAATTGGAGGCGATAGCCTTCACAGCCTTCTTTTTCCGCGAGTTTTTTGGCCACTTGAAAGAGATGTGTGACCATGGCCCAGTCACCATCTTCAATGTCGTGGACGCCTGGGACTGGTTTGCGTGGAACAATTAAGTAGTGAATTGGAGCTTTGGGGGCAATATCTACAATTGCGACGCAAATATCATCTTTGTGCACGAAATCTGCCGGGACTTCCCCGTCTATAATCTTTTCGAAAAGCGTCTTTTCATCAGCCATTGGCGAAAGGCTTATTTTTTAGACTTATCTAGAGCGTAAACTGCGCGACCAACACGTACAAATTGTGGGTTCTTTTGCAAGTTCAGAGAGATAGTTCCCTTCTTAACTTGGCGCTGTTTGAGCACGCCCTTGATGATATCTTGCTTACTTAATGGACTCTTTTTTGCAAGCAGAGATTCGATAATATCTGTGACTGTTCCATCTTCGTAGCCCCATTCCTTGAGTGCGTAAAGTCCGCGGCCTACAAGAACGAATTGTGGGTAACGAATGAGTTCATTGTGAACTGCTTGGACAGTTACTTTTTTGGAATCAAAGTTGCTGTCTGTGATTTTGTTTGCAATATCTACAAAATGCATAGGTTTTCCTTCTCGGCGTAGAACAATTAGAGACTTATCACGAATGCTCTTTGGATTGATGTGTCTCCAAATCATTAGTCCATAACCTTCTTCCACCTCTTTGATGCGTAGATCAACAGTCAGAGCCGATTTATGGAATAATTCGTCTAAATCACTTGTTGCCATTGCTGTAGCAAGATCTTCAAAGGCCATTACTCCTTCATTGTCTTTAAGAGCATTATTTGCTTTGTCTAGAGCTTCTTGAATGACTTCCTGTGGAATTGCAGTTAAATGCCAGGAAAGTCTGTAAAGATTGTTTTTTTCGATTGATGAGATTTCTGGGCAAATGGTCAAAGCCAGACGCACAATGTGTGCATCCACATCAAAAGTCTTTTCAATAGCCTCTAGGACACCTTCAATCAACTCATCTTCTAGCAAGATCCCACCATTTTCTTTAAGAATCGCGCATGTGAGATCGTGAATAAAGCGAAGTTTTGTGCTATTAACCGTTCTTTTGAGCTTACCGAGAGCAATTTTCTCAATTTGACGAACGCGTTCGCGAGTAACATTAAAACCTTGTCCGATGCTTTCGAGCGTTCTTCGTTCTTTGTTGTCGAGGGAAAATCTTTTAACTACCACCTCTCTTTCCTTCTCCGTCAGGACCATGAATATGTCTTCAATGATGTCGCTTAAGTTCAGTTTGAGGATCGAATTGGTGTCTTTTACAGAAGTAGTCATGTTTTCTTAGTGGTTAATAGTACGCATGGCGCGTCGTGTACCTAAGATATTGATCGTAGACCCTAACGTCAATAGAAAATTTATTAGAGATAAGTCAACTATTGCGAAATGGGAGATATTGTAGCCCTTTTCGGAAAACCTGTCAAGCCCTTGCAATTTATTTTTTTACTTGCTTAAATATGGCCATGCTCGGGTGGCGGAATTGGTAGACGCGCTGGTCTTAGGAACCAGTGCCCTAGGGCGTGAGAGTTCGAGTCTCTCCCCGAGCACCAGATCTTTATCCCTCCTCTACTATGCCTAAAAAGACTAAAAAGAAGAGTGAACCTGCTCCACGGGTTGCTCATGTTGATTTTTTTGTGGAGAAAGAACGGACTTTTGTGAAATATGTAAAGTATTTATCAAATCCGCTGCACATTATGTGGAGAAATTTTCTGGTTGGAACTTTTCAAGGTGTTGGGTTTGTAATTGGGACGGCACTGTTTTTGGCTTTTATCGGGGTCTTCACAGCTAAGGTTTTGGGGCATATTCCGTTTTTTTCAGATTTTGCTGACGCGGTTAGTATTTGGCTTGAGAATACGCTAGAATCGCAGCAATGAGTTTTGTACATCTACACAATCATACGCATTACAGCATACTTTCTGCGCTGGCTAAGCCTAGGGAGTATATTAAGCTTGCGAAGGAGCACGAAATGCCTGCTGTCGCAATTACAGACAGTGGAGTGATATATGGAGCTGTTGATTTTTATAAGAAAGCAAAGGAGGCCGGTGTGAAGCCTATCATTGGTGTTGAGGCTTATGTAGCGCCTAAGGGACGGGAAGTGAAGACACCGGAGAATAGGTATTTAAGTCTTGTGTTATTAGCACGGAACAATGAAGGGTATCAGAACCTTTTGAAGTTGAGTACAATTGCGGCTTTGGAGGGCTTTTATTACAGGCCGCGGGTTGATGATGAGATTTTGGAGAAATATGGGAGTGGGCTTGTTGCACTATCCGGTGGCTTAAACGGTGTTATTGCCAAATATATTCTTGATAATGACATGAAAAGTGCAAAAGAACAGGTGGAGAAGTATCAAAAGATTTTTGGGCAAGAATATTTTTTCCTTGAGATGCAGCATCATCCTGAAGTGGCGAACTGGAGTATTGTGAATAGTAAGCTTTTGGAGTTATCAAAGGAGACTGGTGCGCCACTTGTGGCGGCGAATGACTGCCGTTATGCGGACCCTGATGATGCGGACGTGCATGATGTTCTTATTTGTGTACAGTCACAGAAAACTGTGCGTGATGAACATAGATTTAAGTATGTTGGGAATTATTCGTTCAGGTCGCCGGAGGATATGACTGAGGCTTTTCGATTTTGTCCGGAGGCGGTTAAGAATACTTTGAAAATTGCGGATATGTGTGACGTTGAGTTGGAATTTGGTGAACATAAAATTCCGCACTTTGATACTGGCAAGAAAGATTCGGCGGAATATCTGAGAGAGCTTTGTGAGAAAGGACTGAAAGAGAGATATGGGAAGCCGTCTAAGGAGGCTGAAGAGCGGCTTGAATTTGAATTGAAGACCATTCACGAGATGGGTTTTGATACTTATTTCTTGATTGTTCACGATTTTGTTGACTACGCGAAGAAGAAGGATATTATCGTTGGCCCAGGACGAGGAAGTGCTGCCGGTTCAATTATTGCTTACTGCCTGAAGATTACTGAGCTGGACCCATTGAAATACGGGCTGCTTTTTGAGCGGTTTTTAAATCCAGAAAGAATATCTATGCCGGATATTGATATTGATTTTGCGGATATTCGTCGAGATGAAGTTTTGGATTATGTCTCTAAAAAATATGGTGATGATCACGTGGCGCAAATCCTTACTTTTGGAACATTGGCGCCAAAAGCTGCCATCCGAGATGCTGGGCGTGCATTAGGTTATTCCTATGCTGATGTTGATAAGGTAGCGAAGACTGTCCCTGATGCGGTTTTGGGGAAATATGCAGCTCTTTTTGATTCTATTGAAGAGGATCCTGAGCTTTCCAAGTTGTACGAGGAAGATGAAGGGGCAAAGGAAATTTTAGATGTTGCAAAGCGGCTTGAAGGGACGATTCGTCAGGTTGGGACGCATGCCTGCGCAGTAATCATTTCCAGGGATCCACTTGTTGAACACACAGCTCTGCAGAAGGCTGCGGGCAGCAAAGAGGGTATTGTGACTCAATATTCAATGAAACCTTGTGAAGATTTGGGACTACTTAAAATGGACTTCTTAGGTCTAAAGAATTTGACGATTATTGAAACGACATTGGGGATTCTTAAGAGGACTAGGCCAAAAGTAAAGGTGGATTTTGATGTGATTGGCACTGAAGACGACGCATCCTATAAACTTCTACAACAGGGGGAAACTACTGGTGTTTTCCAGCTGGAATCTGCTGGAATGAAGAGATATTTGCGTGATTTGAAACCGACTGAGTTTGGGGACATCATTGCGATGGTTTCACTTTATAGACCTGGGCCGATGCAGTTTATTTCAAGGTATATTGATGGAAAACATGGAAAAAAGAAGGTGAAATATCTGCATGATTCCTTGAAAGATGTTTTGCAGGAAACTTATGGGATTGCGATTTATCAGGAGCAGATTTTGGAAATTGCGCGGCGATTTGCTGGGTTTACGCTTGGTGAGGCAGATTTGCTTAGGCGGGCTATTGGTAAGAAAATTGCAAAAGAGCTTGCTGCTCAGCGAGAAAAATTTATCAATGGTGCTGTGAAATTGGGGCATGATGAGAAGCTTGCCGTGAAAATGTTTGAAGAGGTGATTGAGCCTTTTGCAGGATACGGGTTCAACAAATCGCATGCCGCTTGTTACGCAATGATTGCTTATCAAACGGCTTACCTTAAAGCTCACTTCCCTGCTGAGTTTATGGCTGCTCTTTTGACTGCAGATGCGGATAATACGGATCGTGTTGTGATTGAAATTAGTGAATGTAGAAGTATGGGGATTGAAGTACTCCCCCCTGATGTGAATGAATCGCTGGCTCATTTCACAGTTGTAGATGATAAAACTATTCGATTTGGACTTACGGCAATAAAAGGAATTGGTGAGGGGCCAGTGCATGAGATTATTGAAGCACGCAAGAAGATGTCGCTCCGCGACGATGTGGCTAGCACACTTCGCTGCGCTACGTGTGTGGATGAAAAGTTTAAAAATTTGGAGGATTTTGCGCGAAGAGTACCGGCCAAAGTTCTGAATAAGAAGGCTATCCAGTCTTTTGCTTATTCTGGAGCTATGGGCGACTTGGGTGAACGAAAGCAATTGGCTGAGAGCTATGAAGAGATAAGTAAATATGCCAAAAACATTCAAGCTTCAGTGGCAGATGGCCAGACCGATATTTTTGGTATGATGGATGATAGTGATGTGCCAAAGTTAAAATTGGCAAACGTTGAGAAGGCTGAAGCCAGTGAAAGACTGACTTGGGAGAAGGAATTTTTAGGGCTTTATGTGAGTGGGCATCCACTGCAAGGCTTGAAGAGTTATTTTTCTACTAAAGGGAAGTTGATTGGAAATTTGACCAGGGACTCTCTGAATAAAAAAGTGAAGATTTCAGGTTTGATCTCTCAATATCGTCGGGTTATGACAAAGGCAGGAAAATATATGTGTTTTGGTGAAATTGAGGACCCAAGTGCAAGAATTTCCTTCGTCTTGTTCCCAAGAACTTATGATGAGTTTGGTGAAGCAGTAGAGCCGGATCGGATTGTAAGCGTTGAAGGAAAATTGGATAAACGTTCTGACCAATATCAAATAATTGTTGAGACAGTAAAACCTCTGTCGCTTGAGAGTATGCTTGAAAAGGCTAAGGCAAGTAATTCTTTTGACGCGGATGAGAAAATTATTGGGGTTCCTGCTGTAGAGTTTGAGGAAGAGGTTAAGAGCACGGGTTTGGCAGGCCCTTATGTAATCGAACTGCCTGCAAATAGTGATCCGGAGATTTTGCATAAAATTAAGCCTATTTTGGAAAGTCGAAAGGGTGACACCCCGGTTGAAATCCATATTCCCGCAGGGAAAAGCTTGAAACGGGTGAAGGTTCCGTTTGGGGTGAATCTTGACAAAGATTTGAAAGAGCAGCTCAAAGAGTTTACAATGCCTCAGTCTTAACCACCTCACCATGTATCGAACACATACTTGCGGTGAACTCCGCAAAAAGCACGATGGCAAAAAAGTCACCTTGAGTGGCTGGATAAATCGCCGCCGTGATCATGGTGATTTGATTTTTATTGATTTGCGGGATAGGTATGGGCGGACGCAATGTGTGATTGATCCTTCACATAGTAAGGACGCACATACAACTGGAGAGGATTTGAGGTCTGAATTCGTTGTGAAAATTGAGGGAGTTGTGAGGGCTAGGCCAAAGGGGCAGGAAAATAAAGACATGGACACTGGAGAAGTTGAGGTGCTCGTGAATGAAGTGGAGATTTTGAATCGTTCTGAGACTCCCCCGTTTGAGATCGACAATGTGCAGGATGCTGGTGAAGATTTGCGTTTGAAGTACAGATATTTGGATTTGCGACGAGACAGAATGAGGAACAATATGGTTTTTCGATATCGATTCATAAAAAAGTTGCGGGATGCCATGGATAAGCTTGGTTTTATTGAGGTGGAGACGCCGATGTTGATGAAAGGGACGCCGGAAGGTTCCCGTGAATATATTGTGCCGGCGCGGCTTTATCCGGGGACTTTTTATGTATTGCCGCAGTCGCCGCAGCAGTTGAAACAACTACTCATGGTTGCTGGGATGGATAAGTATTTTCAGATTGCGCGGTGTTTCCGTGATGAGGACACGCGTGGGGATCGGCAGCCGGAATTTACGCAGTTGGATTTGGAGATGTCTTTTGCGACTGAGGAGGATGTGATGGATGTGAATGAGAAGGTTTTGATAGAGTTGCTGACGGATAAAGAGTTGGTTCCGGATAAGGAACTGATGTTCAATCCTTTCCCGCGGTTTACCTGGCATGAAGCGATGGGACGATTTGGGAGCGACAAGCCGGATATTCGGTTTGAGATGGAGATTCGGGATGTTTCTGATGTGGTGGCGAATTGCGGATTTCAGGTGTTTAAGCAGGCTGTTGAGGATGGTGGAGTTGTGAAGGCACTGAGTGTGCCGAATGGGAAAGAGTTTTCAAGAAAAGATATTGATGAATTGACTGAATTGGCAAAGGTTTATGGGGCAAAGGGATTGGCTTATTTGAAGGTTACAAAAGAGGAGACTTCCGGGCCTGTTGCGAAGTTTTTTGAGCCAAAGGAGTTGGCTGAGATTGTGAAAAAGGCTGAGGCTAAGGTTGGAGATATTATTTTCTTTACGGCAGATAAATTTGAGGTGGCTTGTGAGTCGCTTGGATACATTAGATTGGCTTGTGGGGATAAATTTGAATTGCGGGACAAGAATAAATTGGCGCTTTGCTGGATTGTGGACTTTCCTATGTTTGAGCATGATGAAGAGAGCGGTGGCTTGGCAGCGGCACATCATCCGTTTACATCGCCGAAAGATGAAGATGTGGAATTGCTGGAGACAGATCCTGCCAAGACATTAGCCAAGGCTTATGATGTTGCGATGAACGGAAGTGAGATTGGTGGAGGATCAATTAGGATCCACTCCCCTGTTGTGCAGACCAAAGTGTTTAAGGCTCTCGGGATTTCCGATGAGGATATTGAGAAGCGATTTGGACATATGTTGGATGCATTTAAATATGGAGCACCTCCGCATGGTGGAATTGCTTGGGGGCTCGACAGGCTGATTATGATTTTATGTGATGAACCTAATATCCGAGAAGTTATTGCCTTTCCTAAGGATTCAAAGGCTAAGGATCTCATGACAAGTGCACCATCTGAATTGCCGGATGCAACACTGACGGAGATGAACATTAAGAGTTTGGAGTAATTTGAATTTTGGTTTAGAATACTCGCCTTTTTTAGAAGTATGCGTACTTTCCCCGGATTCAAACAGATTGCTGAAAACATAGATGAAGAACTTGGAGCAGAAAAAGCTGCTTTGCTTGAACCAAATACTTTTAGCAGATCCTTATTATTTGGGACTTATCTTCAGGTTATTAGTAATATTTATCTTTGCAGACGACCAGTTTCCATTGAGGGTCTTGAGAGGCAAAGAAGCTGGTTAGATCCTTTTGATCGTTCTGATGGCCGGAAAACTATTAAAATAGGCCTTGAGATGATTTTAAAGAGACAGTCAGAATTCAAATCTTTAAAAAACCCTGAAGGACGTATTGAAAATATGGGCCAAATGATTGAAGTTATGATGTGCGTTTTACGTAGAGCTTTAGATGAAGTTTTGAGCCAATGAAAATCTGTGCACGTGCACAGATTTTACTCCGGCTTTTGGCTTAAGAAAGCCATTCGCACTTTAAAAGCCAGGGGTTTTCTAGCTCACGAAAGTGGCCGTAGCCATTTGTGATGACGATTTTGGCATCTGTGTTTTCTGCGATCATGCGGATGTGATCTTCTGGAACACGGTCATCGTCGCGGCTCCAGACTGCGGTTATTTTGGAAGCGTGTTTTTGGATTGATGGCCAGTCGAAAGGTTCATTATAAAATTGTGGTGTGTACGGGCGGGTGAAGCTGGGTGCACCGAAGAGATATGCTTTTTGAAGGCGAGATTGCCATTCGGCTTGGCGGGATAAGAGATGAAGGATGAGTGTGCCACCTAGGCTGTGTCCAATTAAAATAAGAGGATTTTTGGTTTGGGAAATGATGTTTTCTGCGGCTGAGATCCATTCATCGGCTTTTGGATTTTCTGTGTTTGGGAGAGATGGGTGCCAGACGCGGTGGCCTTTTTTCTCGAGGAGATCAGTGAGCCAGGGGATCCAAACACTGTCGCCTGTGCAACCGAGGCCGTGGAAAATAACAATATCTTCTTTCATGAGGTTATATTACATGAAAATTACTAAATTTGAAGAGAGGTTGACTTTTGCGAGCTCTATTGTATAATGAGCGCTAATTGCTGTCAAAGGCAGCAATGTATATTCCTTTTATCTCCCCTATGAAAGATCCCGAAGCCTCAAGAGAACGTATCCAATTACCTGCATCTTTTTTCAGATCTGTTGCTGATCGATTGTTTAGATCGAAAGGCGTCTCTTTTGAACACATACTGGCAAATTTCAATCCAGATCAAATACCTAGGCTTGTATTTGTATTGATCAATGAATTTGCAAATGCTATTGAAAAACTTGGTATTCATTGCCCCCCTGGTCTGTTTGTACTAGCCTGGCATATATCATGTGCTCAAGGTTGGGATTTTTTACATAATCTTGATAGATTTCAAGATTTGGTTGAGGAGTTACTTAATCAAGCTGACATATGTGTGGGGATTGATGATGCAAATGTAGCCAGCTTTATTTCAGGTCATGCTCTTAAAGATCCAGATTTCCTTGCATTACTCCCTGATGACGCCATGTCTGGGACTAGAATGTATCAAGAAATACTTGATGCAGCATTGAATCATGACAGCATTGATACTTTTCAATTCCTATCTGAATTTCTGCCAATTCTCCGTAATGAACAAGTACGCATTGTTATGTGTTCTAGAGATGTAGTTGGTGTGTTAATGAATCGTCTTGAGACTGGTAATGTTGCCGAAATCCCAGGGATTTTACGTAGAATGATAGGGGCGGACTTGGCTTAATATTGCAGAACAAACTAGGTCTTCTAGTATTCTGCGGTTTTGTGCTAAAGTAACCGCGACCTCCAGTCGACTATGGAAATTTTATACATTTTGGCGGGATTGCTTGGCTTGATCGCCCTTGTGGTGCTAGTGATTGGTTCTATTCGTCTCTATACGAATAGGAAGCGTCAGCTGTCCATGACGTTTTTGATGATCAAGGTACCTAAAAAAGAGTCTAAGGAGGATAAGGAGACTGAGGGGGAAGCGTTGGGGACGAATCGGGATTTTAAAGATCAGGTTGGGGTGATGAAGCAGTTTTTTGAATCGCTGCTTGCTATTGAAGAAACGACCTGGAAGAAGTGGGTTTTTGGGCAGGATTTTATGTCTTTTGAGTATGTGATTCAAAATAATTTGATTGATTTTTATGCGGTGGTGCCGAGGCATTTGGTGGAGGTGATTGAGAAGCAGATTACGGCTTTTTATCCTGATTGTTATATTGAGGAGGTGCCGGATTACAATTTGTTTGAGGAGAATGCAAAAGTGGCCTTCCATTATATGCATATTGGGAAGCATTTTATGTTTCCGATTCGGACTTATCAAAGGATGACTTCGGATCCGCTGAATAACATTACAAATGCACTTTCCAAGTTGGAGCCAAATGAGGGGGCTGCGATTCAGATTATGATTCGGCCTTGGGCTAGGAATTGGCAAAAGAAAGGGCGAAAGAGGGCAAAGGTGATTTTAGAAGATAAGGATACGGGTCTTTTGGGGAATTTGAATCCCTTTTCTTGGATTGGGGATATGCTTTCTATACTATTCAGAGGTGAATCTACACCTGAGAAACCGGAGGCAGCTGGGCGAACGACGCCAATGATTGATGAGCAGGTTAAGGCGATGGAAGAAAAGAATGTTCAAGTTGGTTTTGATTCGGTTATTAGAGTTGTAGCTTCCTCAGATACAAAAGCAAAGGCTAAGGCATTGATTGACGGAGTTAAGACTTCTTTTGCACAGTATGCAACAACAGATAATAATGCCATTACTGTTAAGAGACGGTTTTTGGGGAATTTGGTGCATTGGTTTTTGATGCGGAGTATGTGGAAGCCGCTGCATCTTAGAAGAATGATTTTGTGTCCTGAAGAGTTGGCTAGTTTATTTCATTTGCCGAATATCCGATACAACCGAGCTCCAAATATTAACTGGCAGAATTATAAGATTGCTAAGGCGCCAGCGAATTTGCCGCAAGAAGGTATACTAATTGGTCATAATATTTATCGTGGAGTGAAGCGTGAGGTGCGGATTAAAAATGAGGACCGATTCCGGCACTTCTACATCATTGGACAGACTGGTACTGGTAAATCTTCCACTCTGCAGGTGCTTATCCGGCAGGATTTGGCGAACGGGAAAGGAATTTGTGTGGTTGATCCGCATGGCCAGTTGATTGAAGATGTTATGCCCTTTATTCCGCGGGATAGAGCTGATGATGTGATTTACTTTAATCCGGGAGATCTTGAGCGACCAATTGGCTTGAATATGCTTGAGGCGACAACCCCTGAGGAAATGGACCTTGTGGCGCTGGATGCAATGAACATTATGATTAAGCTTTTTGATGAGGAGATATTTGGACCTCGTATTCAGGATTACTTCAGGAACGGGTGTTTGACGTTGATGGAGTCTAAAACTGGTGGTGCATTGACTGATATTGTTCGGCTGTTTACTGATGATGAATATCAGCGAGAAAAAACTAAGGATGTACAGAACCCCATCGTTAAATCGTTCTGGGAGCATCAAATGGCGAAGACGGGGGCGCGTGAGAAACAGGAGATGATTCCGTATTTTGCTTCAAAATTTGGGCAGTTTGTGACTAATGGGATGATGAGAAATATCATTGGGCAGACTAAGTCGGCTTTTGATTTTGCAGACGTGATGAATAACGGGAAGATCCTGCTGATGAATCTTTCCAAGGGTGAGACTGGAGATATTAATTCCAAGCTGCTTGGTATGGTGATTGTTTCTAAGTTGCAGATTGCTGCGTTGCGGCGGCAAAAGATGAGCAAGGAGGAGCGAAAGGATTTCTTCCTGTACATTGATGAGTTTCAGAATTACGTGACGGATTCCATTGAGGTGATTTTGTCTGAGGCGAGGAAGTATCGGCTTGGGCTGAATATGGCGCATCAGTATCTTGCACAGCTAGAGGGTGATGCTGCCAAAAAGGGGTCAAAAGCAGTTAGCTTGAAAGATGCGGTGTTTGGTAATGTGGGGTCAATTATGGCTTATAAAATTGGTGCACAAGATGCTGAGTATATGGGCAAAGAGATGGCGCCGGTGTTTAGCGATCAGGATTTGATTAATATCGACAAATATAAGGCCGTGATGAAACTTTCCATTGATACGCAGCCTTCCCGACCGTTCAGTATTGTGCCGGTGAATCCTTACACGGAAACTGGAGATCCTGAGGCGGCAGAGGCATTTAAACAGCTGTCGCGGCTGAAGTATGGGCGCGACAAGGAATTTGTGGAGCGAGAGGTGTTTAGGCGGCTTGGGGCGGTGTTTTAGAATGCCCAGTCAAGTTCTGTGAGCCCCTCACAGTTTATTTCTTCTAGAGTGGGTTCTTCTTCTGAACTCCAGTCTTGCTTGTAACATGTACATTCTCCACACTGACCATCACAGAAATATGTTGTTGATCCGGTACTGATTTCTGCTGTTAGTTCTCCGTCACATTCACATTCTACTTTTGAATCGGAAGTTCCACCGTAGCCACATGGCTCTCCTGGTGGAGTTGTCTGGATACAGGCCGTTGTCAGCAGAACGATTGTGAGTAATGAAAGTATTTTATGCATGATTGATGGTTAGAGGTTTCCCACCCTTCTACCATACAAGGATTGACAGTTTGGTCAAGGAGTAGTGACTCGAAAAAGAAGTGGTTTTCTGGTATAATGATCTGAAAAAATAAAAACAAAAATGAAAAAAATATTTGCTTTGGCGACAGCTATATGTTTGCTCGGGATACAAATCCTGCCGTTCTCAGTGATTGATGCCAAGTTGGCAGAGGCTGGGGATGTTGAAGAGGAGCACGATTACTATGTTCAAACTTTTATAACTTCGGCTTATTACTCCCCTCTTGAGGGCCAGGACTATTATGTAACTGGTTCGTTGGCGGGTGATATTTACTTGAATGGAAGCGGTGTTAATAGTGCAGATGGAACGCCAGTTTACCCTGGGATGATTGCTGCACCTTCAACTTATGCGTTTGGGACAAAAATGGAGATTCCTGGCGTTGGAACAGTTGCAGTGCATGACCGAGGAGGAGCTATTTTAGTTGCGGGCGAAAGAGGATATGAATATGATCGTTTGGATATTTGGATGGGATATGGAGATGCGGGGCTGACTCGGGCACTGAATTGGGGTAAGAGGACGGTGGATGTGATTGTTTACGGGATTAACCCGGATATAAAAGAAAGTGTTTATTTGGAGGGATATAGCTCAGCTGAATCCTTTGTTAGGAATACTGTGCTTTCGCCACTAGAGTTTCCGAATGACATCTATTATGCAGCTGAGGGTGATGATGTGAAGGAGATGCAGGAGTATTTAATAGATTGGGGATATTACGAAAATGAAGCTACTGGTTTCTTTGGAAGTGATACAGCGCAGGCGATTTTCCAATTTCAGTTGGATTTTGGAATAGTTGATGATCCGGAAGATATGGGAGCTGGGCATTTTGGAATTAATACCCGGACAAAATTTGATCAGTTGATAAATGCGGATGAAGGGGCTGAAGAAGTTGTGAAGCTACAAAAAGGAGAAGTACTGATGGCTAAATATGTAGATTTGTATGAGGAGAAAGAGCTTTTCGCAGCTCCTTTGGAATTGGGCAGTACTGGGAACACAGTTTCTATGCTGCAGGAAGAACTTGTTAATTTGGGGTATTTGAGATTGGATCCCACAGGTTATTTTGGTGAAACAACTGAGCATGCAGTTTTTAAATTTCAACAGAATCAAGGACTTGTAAGTAGCATGGATGATGCGGGTGCTGGATATGTTGGCCCAGCAACAAGAAGTGCACTGAATGGCATCATTGAGGACAGGTATGAAATGAAAAGTTATTTGGCTTACCAGCGTGAAGAAGTTGAACAGGGACGACACGTTGTGAAGCTGCCTCAAGAAATGTTTGCTGCAGTTAAGGAGGAAGAAGTGGCGCTACCTTGATAAAAACATTTAAATCTGTTATAATCGCTTGATATGCAAAAATTAAAAGATCTTTACTGGGATAAACACATCCGACATTGGGTCGGGTTACTGGTTTTGTTTGCGATTTCTGTTTTTGCTGTGAACCTGAATTTCAATACTCAGCTATTGATGACTGCCATTTACGAGGCTCCTGAACATGAGGCTTTTGATGGTACTGTATTGCCAATTCAAGTGGCGCCAGATTGGACTGAGCTAACAAGTGATGAGTATTACCAGAATTATCATGATTTGGATCCAGATAAATTAATTGGGATTCCTGAGTACAGAAATGATTATTTCACCTTCCCTTCTGGGGATTTGGTTTGGGGGAATGACGATCATGACGTGATTCGCAATACAAAAATCACATATCCTGTGGCATATGCTGGGAATTATGAGTTGGATGATTCTGGAGAGGGAGCTGGGAGCCACCCCGCAGTAGATATAAAAGTTCCTGCTGGCACGCCTGTATTTGCGATTGCAAATGGAGTTGTGACCAAGGCTGGAAGCTCTAGTGGCTTTGGAAATACAATCGTTTTGAAACATATGGACGTGCCTAATCCAAACGGGACTGGGAATACAACGCTTTATTCGAGTTATTCTCATTTGAGTACATATTTTGTGACTGAAGATGACGTAATTACAAAGGGAGATATTATCGGTGAAGTCGGTTCAACCGGGACATCTACAACAAATCATCTGCATTTCCAACTGGATAATGACAGTGCGCCTTGGCATCCATATTGGCCCTTTACGACCAGTGAGGCTAGTGCGGCTGGATATAATTTTTGGGATGCGGTGAACTATGGTGTCGGACTGGATAATCTTTATTCATATACTCATAACCCAATGGCGTGGGTGTATGAGCATGTGGATGGAGATTACGAGGTGATTGAGGCTGTTGAAGAAGAAGTTGTGGTTGAAGAAGAGGAAGTTGTAGTTGAGGAGGAGGTGATTGAGGTTGTTGAAGAAGAGCCTGCAGTAGTAACTGTTGATTTTGCGGGGATTGAAATTGATTCGCCGGACTTCATAATGACTGGTGATAAGAGACAAATTACTGTTAGTTTGCTGGATGAAAATGGCGAGGAAATTGAGAATCCGGATTTTGATGGAGAGATTGAGGTGAGTGTTTCAGATGAGACGCTTGCGAAGTTAAATAAGAGTTATATTGAGGCTGTGGATTTTGAGGATGGAGAGGCGGCCTTTGAGCTTTATTCTGATTATGAAGGGACGATTTTCCTTGAGCTTGAAATTGCTGGACGTGAGTTTTATTCAACCTATATCTACTTGATTGATGAGATTGAGCCTTTTGGAAGTTTTGGTGTTGCGACAGATGGGACTTTTGTTCCTGGAACTGAGGAGATAATTCAGATTCAAACATTAACTCTTGGTGGTGAGCCGACGCCTACTTTCAATGGAAATGGTACTGTCGAGCTTAGTGTTGTTGAGGGGTCTGCGACCTTATCTAAAAATGAGCTGACAAAGAAGGATTTTGCAACTGGTGTGGCTGAAGTTGATTTTGTGGCTGATTCGGATGAAGCGGTTGTGATTAAAGTGGTTTATGGGACGAAAGAGGTAGAAAGTGAGATGATTTACGCGGATTTGTTTACGGATTTTGAAACTACTGATGAATTTTATGACGCAGTCAGTTATTTGTTTGGAAAGGGTACGGTTCAAGGGTATCCAGATGGGACGTTTAGACCTGATCAAACGGTTTCTCGGGTGGAGGCATTGAAGTTTGTTTTCAGTGGAATGGATCAGGACGTTGTGGATGGATTAGTTGTGAATTTTAGTGATACAGCGAGTGGAGAGTGGTATTCAGATTACTTGGCGACTGCATATTCTCTTGGGATTGTGCAAGGGTACTCAGATGGAAGTTTCATGCCAAGCCAGGGGGTGAATCGAGTTGAGTTTTTGAAGATGTTATTTGCTGTTGTGGATATTTCTGTTGATCCAGTTGTCACTGAAGACCCTTATGACGATGTGAATAATTTATCTTGGTATGCGCCTTATGTGCAGTACTCAAAAGAGAAGAATTTGTTCCCGATTAGTGATTCTAATTTTGAGCCTTCGGAGCCGATGAGCCGTTTGGAGGTTGCTGAGATTATTTACCGCTTGATTGTTGTGTTGCAGAACGATGGCGAGAGTTATTCTGTTTTGATGGATGTGGAGTAAGGGGGTGTTGCTTAGAAGCTGTCATCTTCATTTACTGGATTTGACCTGTTAAAAGTGTTAGAATGCAGACAGATTGGATGAATGTGGGGACTTTACAAGAGTTTGGTTTTTGTTATAGGTGACCGGCGCCGGTCAGGTATAAGATATTAGATGGTTTTAGCAAGACAGAGTGTTGACAAGAGCTGAGTCTTCTTGTATAAGTGGGTCTTGTTTTTTATATAAATATATGGGGACAGCAGCGGCTTTAACTTTAGGACTTTTGGCGGCAGAACCGGTTTGGGCTCAAGATGAAGCTTGTGAAGGAACTGATGTTTCTGAGCTGGGCGATATGTGGAATGCTGAAGAAGGCATGTATAAACTTGGTGAGGGAGAAGTTTGTGTTGATAGCGAGCTGTATGAATTTTCCGTACAACTTATTGACGTTTCTGAAAATTCCTCCTTCCCTACTAATCAACGTGTTATTGTGCGTGTTGCACCGGATTTAGGTGAAGCTTTTGATCGTACTGATCTGCATTTTATGGGATGGGCTGAAATGCCCGCGACACTTGAAGGAGGAGTTTATTTACCAAACCATTTTCGCGTAGCTAACCTGGAAGGATGGGAGAACCCTCAGTATTTGGGGGTCAATCCATCTGCAAGAGGTACTGCAGAGTATGCTGAAGATGGACAAAATATTTCAAAAATAACAAATCGCGATGAGAAAAAGGATGTGGGAGAAATCATTTCTAAACTTGATGAACAAGGAATAATTCAGGGAAATGTAGGAGTTATGTCACATTCTTTGGGTTTTGTTGGAGCAATGACTTCATTAGCTCATTTAGATGGTTATGTTGATGTTACATCACTTTGGATGCCTGCTACGGACCAACCTTTTGGTTTGTTTCGTTGGAGATTCATCTCTGCTGTATGGAAACATGTCCCTATCGCTTTAACACAGACTGTTACAGGAAGAGATTACGTCCCTCTCAATTGTGAAGATTATCAGCGTATAATGATGAGTGGATTCGAGAAGAGTGCGTTGGAAAATTGTGAGAAAGGCATTAAAGATTCAGCTAGACGATTTGTCGGCGCCACTTTCACGGTAAGACACAGATTCCGTGATGCACTTTTAATGGATGGCTATGCAACAAGACAGGATTTTGTTGTTACGGCAGATAATGAAGGTATTATCCCTGAATCCATGCCAAGGGAACTTGTTAGTTTTTTGAACAAAAATGATGTGGATGTAACAGAACTAACACTGCATGATTCCCCACATGCCATTCGAGTTGAAATGACAGATGAACAAGAGGCTGATTTGAGACGGGTGCTTTTTAAGATAATGCCTAGCAAAGAGTTAGCTCAAGAGCCCCCTGCCCTCCTCGATCTCGTCGTGCAGTAAGGACGCTTTTGACTTCAGGGTGTGAGCTGAGATGTTTTTGGACTGTTGGTTTGATGACTGCTCCGTTTTGGGAGTGTAAGCCCTTCCCTGTTATTATGAGGAGTTTATTGTGGCCGGCATGCTGGCTTGCCTGGATAAATTCGTCGACTTTTTGAGTGATTTCACGAGGTGTGAGGACTCCTAGGCCGTGAAAGTCTAGTTGGGCTTGAGGGCCGGCCATGTGGGCGTATTTGTTCATTATGTCGCCATTGTATATGACTAATGAAAAAGTGACCACACCCCCCAGCGTGGCCACCTTTTCTTGTTTTACTTAGCGTTCGTATGTTTATTATTTGCGGAAGTGTTTTCCGCCACCAAATCCTTGGCGTTCTCCTCGATTTTCAATTGCGTCTTGCAAGTGAGCTGGAGGAGTAAGACCTAGCTCTTCTAGGATCTCTTTTGCTGCTTCAGGATCTTTGTTTTCCTTAGCTTCCATTAGGTCAGCTAAGAGGTCGAAGTTGTCTTCAGTGATAACTTCTAGCATTTTGCTGTGCTTAGCGTTTTTACCTCTTTGAGACATTAGTTCTTGCCAAGCATCGTAATCGCCTGCTTCAACAGATTCTTGAACAGCTTGAAAGTGTTCAGCTTGTTTGTCTGCAGCATCGTCGCAAGCAGATGCAACTGATGTGAAAACAAGTGTTCCTAGAGTTAGAGTCACGAGGACTGATGCTAGGATTTTTGTTATTTTTTTCATCTTATAGATGGTTAGTAATTATGCGATAGGTCCATGGAAACCTTCACTCAATTACTACACATCATGGTTTGGATTTCTTTCATGAAAACGTCCTTCCATATTGAGAAACTTGGGAGGGCCTGCGTCTGCATCTCTTATTCTTTTTGCTTCGAAGTTATAATCTTCTGATTCTCTACCAAGAATCATTATTTCCATGCCGATTTCTAGGGACAAATCTGACATATCTGCATCTGTAATATTCACGTACCATTCCTCTCCTGTGTAGTCGACTACAGTTATAAGTTCTTCCGTATTGATTTCAATTATTTGTCCAGCAATTATGCCCATATTTGGTTTCACCCATGATTCATTCACAAATGAGTTCCATCTTGAGTAAGGCCCAAAGTGCTCTTTCCCCATTTGATCTACGCGATTTGCTAAATTAGCCTGAAAAACAACTACACCTAGAATTATTGAGATTAAGATGCTTAGGCCAATAATCAAGAGCGGCTTGTATTTATATCCTTTTTTGGTGTTTGAGAAAGCCTCGTAGCCAAGGAAGAGCATCAGTGCAAGTATTACTAGCCAGAAGAGAGGTAACAGTAAAAGCGGTAAGATGTGTAGAAACCCGATATGAGGCAACAAATCCCATGCCGTTGATCTGACTTCAAATATAAACATTCCAGTTACAAGGCTACCTACAAGAATAGAAAGTGCGAAGCTGCTCCACAGCAAGGCATGCCACAGCACAAAATGCCAGCGGGGTCTTGGTTTAATTTCCCCTTTTTGGATCTTGTTGAGAATGTCTTTACTGAATTTACTCATTTAGATGGTTTTTAATTGCTAATTTTTTGAAGTTTTCTTTTGCGCGACTTAGAAGTGTTGAGACGGTTCCTATTGGCTTCTTGAGGACATGGCTTATTTCTGCGTAATCTAGGTCTTCGAGATATCTGAGAACTAGGACTTCTCGGTAATGATTTGGCAGCCTGTGTATTAATTTTCGGACGTTCTTTTTCAGTTCTTTCTTTAGGACTTCGTCTTTTACATCGGCATCACTGCGCAGTACTTCAATAAGGCTTGTTTCGTCTTCACTGTCAGATTCAAGACTTAGAGTTTCTTTTTTCTTGTTTTTGCGAAGGTAGTTAACTGCTTCGTTATGGGTAATGCGGTAGGCCCAGCTGGAGAATTTTAGGCTTTGGTCAAAGGCGTTAAGATTTCTGTAGATTTTGATAAATGCCTCCTGGAGAACATCTTCTGCAGATTCCTTGTTCAAACCTGTAAAACGGCGTATGTACCTGAGGAGTTTTTTTTCGTAGCGAATGACTATTTCAGCAAAGGCCTCTTGGTTTTGGAGGGCAAGCTGGATTACTTCCGTGTCGGTTTTCTTCTTCAAATCAGCCATTTAAAAAGCTATTCCCTTATTACTACACTTAACTTAGAGGTTTTGTTTCATGAAGACAACTATTGGGCAGAGTCAAGCAGATCTGCTGGTTAGCACTCGTCTTTGTTCATCAATCACTTCGATGTCTTGCAATGCAGCATAGAGAAATTGCCTAGCTCCATCTCCCATTCCTTGTAATTGATCTAGCTCTTCATCAGTTATTTCAAATATTCCGCTTCGATTGGTGAACTCTTTTAATACTTCCCCTACAGTAGTAGTTTCTCTGAGATTTTTACCTGTTTCTTGAAGAAGGTAAGCTGCCATTCCATTAATTATTTTACCGGGGAAAACAGTTCCTCTGCGTGCCTCAGGGCGCTTTATTTTCCCATCATAGTCTTTCAAAACACTATCTATTGAACGCCTGTGTAGCATTTCAATAACTTGTGCGTGTGATGAAGTACGCTCAATAGCAGTTCTTAGATATTCCAAATTTGCCGACAGTGCTGCCCCCTCTCTTGTATCTGGATCTATTTTGGGAAGTTGTACTAGAATTCCAGTAACCCTTTCCACTTCGCCCGCTACTAAGTCAAGAACTGCTTGTGGATCTCTGACAGATGAAAGATCTACTATTTCTCCGTCTGGGCCAATGACTTCACCTTCTATTTTTTTCACGATTGTCGTAGTTAAGAATTTAGGACATATACAACTACATCGTAATGCTTCTGTCAACTGTGTTGTGGTAGTTTAATAATCGAGCTTTTTTACAGGTTAAAATTCCGTGATACCCCACCCTGGATGTTGTTCGAACCTA
>CAZGUT010000003.1:0-104953 GCA_964529435.1 uncultured Candidatus Peribacteria bacterium
CAGCCAAACAAATCTCATCTTATGCTTAAGAAAATTATCCTTGATGGGCAGATACCGTATTTCGAGCAGATCAAGCGCTTACTTTTTTGGATTGCGATTGTTTCGCCTTTTGCGGTCTTTTTGTCACTCGATGAGTTTGACTCTTTCGGTGAACTTGGCTGGATGATGCTTACGGCTGTGATGTTGGTTAGACCACTGTCGGACATCCTCCCCCGGCTTAAGATTTTGAGAACTCTTGTGATGCTTAGAAGAGAGTTTGGAATTTTTGCAGCATTTCTTATTATTGCTCATTTTGTTGGATATGCTGTGACTGAAAACATATTTCCCGAGCTAATTCTCGATGGGAAATATTGGGATTTTAGTGAGCCTTTTGCTTGGGGTCTTTTGGGAATCGCTTTTTCGCTTTTCGTTTTAATTACGTCGAATAAGTTTTCCATTCTCTTGCTTAAAAAGCGCTGGAAAATTGTTCAGAGGCTGTCTTACATTTTCTTCTTATGTGGAGGCATTCATATCAGTTTGATGGGAGAAGGTTCAGGGATTGTCTCCGTTATTGTTGTTGCAATAGCGTGGGCATTGGCAAGGTTTGGGTTTAAACTGATGAATCGGGATTAGGGAGGAAGAAAATTTTACATAAACAAAGACTGTAAAATTCTCCTAGCCCATGATTTTTCTTTTGGTTTAAGTTCGCGGCCCATTTCTTCGGCTAGTAACTGAAGAACAACTTCAATAGGTCTACTCGCAAATTCTTTCATCTGTGCATCTGTGAAACTGATAGATTCGTGGGTAAAGCAGTTGTCCAAAACTACACAAATTATTGCATGATGAATTCCATGTCGTGCAGCAATTGAAACCAACTCCATGGCCTCCATTTCTGATTTTCTTATTCCTAGATCATGCATCAACTGAAAGAATCCTGTCGCTTTTTCATGCCCATGGTCACAAATCGCACCATCTGTTCTCGCTTCTCCAGAATAAAAACGGAGTTTTGACATAACCCCGCCCATAGCAGTGGGAAGTTTAAGTTTTTTTGCTATTTTAAATAATTTCTTACCTACAGTTGGATCAACATCTCCAGGCCACCACTCATTTTCACCACTGACAGCAATCGGTACATATTTTTTACCCTCATGCTCCAGATCACTGTCAGGAGTTTCACTCCAAACTTTATCTGCAATAACAACCGTACCGGGATCTTCCCCAATACCCCCACAAGTCCCAATACGAAACATGGTAACACCGCTTGCACCAGCAGCAGCTAAAGCCATGATAATTTCCGTCACAAGGATTTCCATTGTCCCAAGGCCCATGTGGTGGTTCACAACCAAAGTATCGCCAACAAGAAACATTGAATAACGTTTGTCATCAGTAATTTTAACCGGGATTTCAATCGCCTTCCTCACCTTATTCAAAACCCAATTTCTCACCTTTGAAAGATCGCCTTTTTTAAGGCCTTCACGAATGGATGGCCTCTTTGAAAAATCGTGAATTGGTTGGCCGAGTCTATCGTGAAGATCCATGGCGACATGCATGGCTCTATCTGCAGTGCCACACATGATGACTTTTTTTACGCCACTCAGTTTTTCCCGCGCTTCTGCCGATGTCATTGCAATGTGGTATAGGCCTATATCTGAAATATCCACATCTTGATTTAAGATTTGGATTGGCTCATCGTCTGCGAGATATGATTCTCTTGCTTCACGAATCACCGCACCGTCTGGCGCAAGTTTTGGTTCTTCTGTTGGAGATAACATGTGTGGTGGTTAAGAGGGACCATTAAATCTGCTGGTGGTGGTTTTGTCAATGTTGGAGTGCAAGAGGTTTGGTAGGAAGTGGTACAATTACTTCAAGTAAGCTTTAACATGCAAATCTCATCTCACGAACAATCCCTTCGAGCCAAATTCGGCCTAACAGCCTCCCCAACTGATACAGCAATCGAAAGATTTCAGCACCTCGGTGCGTTTTGGCCAATGTGGAATTTGCACCAACGTAAATGTGATAAGACACAAAAAAACATCATCTCTATCTTTCGCCCAGACTGCCCATATCCCGTCTGGCATCGGGACACCTGGTTCGCGGAAGCTGATCCTCCCCAACAAGAATTCGACCCGGACAAGCCTTTCTTCGCACAAGCCTGGGAACTCTTCCAACGCTGCCCTATTCCCCATGCGTTTCAGTCGCACAATCAAAACTGCGAGTACACGGATGACTGGTATTACAGCAAAAATTGTTATCTTTGCCACTCGGGTCAGAGCAATGAGGATTGCCGATATTGTTACGGCTGTGACAGCATTGTGGATCTTCACGCGGCTGTGTTTTCCTTCAACTCTGAGGTTTGTGCGGACGTGATCAACTGCACAAACTGCTATGGCAGTTTCTTTCTGCTGAATTGTAAAAACGTGCATGACAGCGGGTTTTTGTATGATTGTCGGGACTGCTCGGATTGTCTTTTTTGTTTTAATTTGCGAAATAAAAAATATTGTTTTGCAAATGAACAGCTGAGCCAGGAGGAGTTTGAGGCTAAGAAGCGGGAATGGGATTTTTCGTCACATAAGGTTTGGGAACATGCCAAAGAGTATTTTGCGGAGATGATGCGGGAGGTGGCGTGGCATCGGGCGGCGTGTGTGGATCATTGTGAAAATTCGACTGGAAATTATATACACCACTCCAAGGATTGTGAAAATTGCTATATGCTTTCCTACCATGAGAATTGTGCCAATGTTTGTTTTTCTGGGCCTCATGCAAAGGGGATTTTGGATTCGCTCGGCACCGTGGGAGCTGAGCTGGCTTACATGTGTAGTCTGCCAGTTTATTGTTATGAGGCGCGGCGTTGTTTTAGTGTTTCGCACTGCCGGTTTGTGGAGTACTGCGCGTACATGCAGAACTGCCAGTATTGTTTTGGATGTTGTGGCTTGGTGAATCGGAAATATTGTGTGTTGAATAAGCAGTATTCAGAGGAGGAGTATGAGGAGTTGGTTGAGAAGATTAAGGGTTGTATGAAAGAGAGTGGCGAATGGGATCGGTTCTTTCCGGGGTATTTTGCGCCGAATCCGTATGACGAGAGTTATTCTGGGTTTCATTTTCCTTTGGAGGATAAAGGGGAATATCGGGATGCGGAGCTTTTGGAGAAATCTGATGTGAAGACGGCTGAGGTGAGTGAGATTCCGGATAGATTGGGTGATGTGGATGAGGAGTGGGTGGTAAAGCAAGTTTTTTGGGATGAGGAATATCAACGGCCTTTTCAGATTCAGACGGCGGATATTGAGTTTGCGAAAAAGCTTGGGATTGCATTGCCGCGTACTTATTATATTAATCGGATGCAGAGCAATTTCAGGTGGATGCCAATGATTGGGTCTTTGCGAGATGGCGTGTGTGGAAAATCAGGCGTGCCCATTCGGACTAACTGGCCTGCGGAGTATGATGGCAGGATTTTGTGTGAAGAGGAGTATTTGAGGGTTGTGAAGTAAGTATTGAAAAATTCAGGTTTTTGTCAGGACAAGGCGGCCAAGATGGGTGTATTATTTTCAGACTTTTCACCTACGCTTATGCATGTTAAAAGATTCCTTGAATGGATTGGCCTCAAAGAAAGACTCGATTCAAAAATTTCCAAGGCACCTTATGTTAATGAAGGTGAAATCTGGTGGGCAAGCTTAGGAGAGAATGTGGGATTCGAGATCAATGGAAAGAGCAAAGATTTTACTAGACCCATAATTATACTCAAAAAATTGACTCACAACTTTTACCTTGTGATCCCATTAAGCACTAAATCTAAGACGGGGACATGGTATGTGCCATTTAGACAGAGGGGAGTCAAAATGGTGGCCTGTTTAAGTCAAATAAGGACTATTGATTATAGACGGCTGCATCCAAAACTAGGAGAACTTAATTCTGAAGATTTCAAACGGATAAAAGCTGGTTTTCTGAATCTTTACTCATAAAAATATCCCCCGCTATTTCTAGCGGGGTCGTGGGAAATTCCCAAAAGCGGCTTTATTGTAACAAAATTCATTATTTTGTTCAATCATTTTTAGTTTTTCAATAGCCCCCTTGACTTCTCCGTATTTTTGTTGTAGTTTTTAGAAAACGTACCGGATCGCAAGTGCTTCCACGGGAATAAGTTAGGGAGTCAGTGCTCAGGCGCGATAATGACACTCTCTAATTTTTTCAAAATGTTTAAATCATTCGATACAATGGGGCTTAGTCCAGAAATTTTACATGGGCTAAAGGATCTTAATTTTGAGGTTCCAACTCCTATCCAAAGTCAGGCTATTCCTGCTGTTTTGAACAGTGACAATGATCTGCTTGGTTTTGCGCAGACTGGAACTGGGAAGACGGCGGCTTTTAGTCTGCCGATTCTTCAGCAGGTGGATGTAAAGCGCAGAGGCGTTCAGGCCATTGTTCTTTGTCCGACGCGTGAGCTTTGCATGCAGATTACTCGGGACATTACTGCTTTTGCTAAATACCTTCCCCAGGTTAAGGCTGTGGCTATTTACGGCGGAAGTAGTGCGTATGATCAGATCAAAAAGCTTAAGGCGGGAGCGCAAATTGTTGTGGGGACGCCGGGGCGTGTGAAGGATCTTGTGAATCGTGGGAAGTTGGTGCTTGGCGATGTTCAGTGGCTGGTTTTGGATGAGGCGGATGACATGCTGGATAAGGGGTTTAAAGAGGATCTTGATGCGATTTTGGATGACACACCGGAGGAGAAGCAGACTCTGCTTTTTTCAGCGACTATGTCTCCGTGGATTAGGAAAGTGGCTGATCAGCGGATGCATAATCCTCAGGAAGTTAGGGTTGCGGCGCAGAATCAGGGTGCTGAAAATGTTGAGCATAAATATGTGACTGTGCATGCTCGAGATCGTTATGCGGCGCTGCGGCGACTGCTTGATGTGAATCCTGATGTTTATGGGATTGTTTTTTGCCGGACAAGGCGTCAGACCAAGGAAATTGCGGCTAAATTGATTGCGCATAATTATTCGGCTGAGGCTATTCACGGGGATATTGATCAAAGTGAACGGACTGAGGCAATGGCTCGGTTTCGGGATAAGAAGATTCAGATTTTGGTGGCTACGGATGTGGCGGCTCGTGGAATTGATGTAAATGACCTCACCCACGTGATTAATTATGAGTTACCGGATAATCCTGAGATTTATGTTCATCGTAGTGGACGGACTGGACGGGCTGGGAAAACTGGAATCGCTCTTACAATTATTCACATGAAGGAGCGCAGTAAACTCAGACGGATTGAAAGCATGATGAAGAAGAAATTTAGTGAAATGGACGTGCCAAAGGGGAAAGCGATTTGTGAGGCGCAGCTGATGAGTCTTGTACATAGAGTGAAAACAACGGATGTAGATCAGAAGAATTTGGCCAAGTATCTTCCTGCGATTTATGAGGAGTTGGATGGGCTTAGTTATGAGGAGTTGATTCAGCATTTTGTATCTGTGGAGTTCAATCGTTTTCTAAAACATTATTCAAATGTTGCGGATATTTCGACTCAGCGTGGACGTAGCGGTGGACGGGATCGAGGGCGGGGACGAAAACGAAGAGGAGGTGACCGGTATCAGATTCAGAAAGATGTTGATCTGAAGGCTTATCGGATTAATTTTGGGAAGAAAGATGGGTTTGGGCCGAAGGCTTTATTCGACATGATAAATAACAATCAAAGCCTGAGAGGCATTGAGATTGGAGGAATCAATGTTCAGCCACGAGCTACTCAGTTTGAGGCGGATGCTAGTTATCACGGCAAGATTCTCCGTTTTCTTGGACGTGAGAAGTACCGGAAGCAAGGTGTGAGGATTAAAGCAATTTAAATTATGAAAAGTACAACAAGACAGACAATCCGGTTCTACCTGGAACATGTAAAAAAGCAAAAATGGCTGGCAGTTTTGGTGTTTCTGGGGATTTTCATTGGAGTATCCATCGATATGGTTTACCCACTGATCATTAAAGAGATGATTGATTTGATGACGGAGGGAGTTGGTGCGGTAGAAATTTCCAAGATCCTGTTTTATCTGATTCCACTCACAATTGCTTACCTTATAGGATCTGGTGGCTGGAGATTGGCGATTTACAGTATTGTGGTTTTTGAACCGCGAGTTATGGAATCGATTTCCAAGGAGTGTTTTGCATCTGTTCATAAACATTCCTACAATTTTTTCAATAATGAGTTTGTGGGATCATTGGTGAAACGCGTGAATCGAATGGTTCGTTCATTTGAAAGCTTTTTTGATGTCATTGCGTTTGAGATGTTTACAATTGTGATTCGATTGAGTCTTGGGATTGCTGTTTTGTTTTGGCTGAATGCGATTTTTGGGATTGCGATGGTGGTTTGGGCTGCAGTTTTCATAAGTTTTAACTACTTTATTTCACTATATAAGCTCAAGAAATATGATGTGCCAAAAACTAAGGCTGAAAGTGAAGCAACTGGGTATTTGGCGGATACAATTTCCAACAATATCAATATCAAATTGTTTTCTAATCGTGCACATGAGAACAGAGGATTTGGACGTGTGCTTAGGGTGTGGAAAAGGCGATCAATAAGTGCATGGCGTTTTAATGCACATGCTGAGCTTATTCAAAACCTCACAATGATTGTGTTGGAGATTTTCATGCTTTATATGTCAATTAAGCTTTGGGGTGAAGGAAGTTTGTCGCTGGGTAGTTTTGTTTTGGTTCAGACTTATTTGATGGAGATTTTCATGAGCACTTGGCATTTTGGACGGTATATTCGTAGGCTTTATGAGGCATTTGCTGATGCAGAGGAAATGACTGAGATTTTGAATACACCGATTGGGATAAAGGATGTGAAAAATGCAAAGGATCTTGTTATTCGCAGGGGGAAAGTTGAATTCAAAAATGTAGACTTTTCATACGGCGATTTGGAGGGGGCTGAGGACAGTGAAAGTGTGATTTGCGGCTTGAATCTTACTATTAGACCTGGAGAAAAGGTGGCGCTGATTGGGCCGTCTGGTGGCGGGAAAAGTACAATTGTGAGGCTGCTTTTGCGTCTGTTCGATATCAATAAGGGTAAGATTTCGGTTGATGGGCAGGAAATTGCCAAAGTGACTCAGGATAGTGTGCGGGCACAGATTGCTTTGGTGCCGCAGGATCCGATTTTATTTCATCGTTCTCTGATGGAGAATATTCGTTATGGACGACTGGATGCTTCTGATGAGGAAGTGTTAGCGGCGTCTAAAATGGCGCATTGTCATGAATTTATTGAGGGTTTTTCAAAAGGATATGAGACTCTTGTCGGTGAAAGAGGTGTAAAACTTTCTGGTGGTGAGAAGCAGAGAGTTGCGATTGCGCGTGCAATTTTGAGTAATGCGAAGATTTTGATTTTGGATGAGGCGACCAGTAGTTTGGATGTGCATTCTGAGCAGTTGATTCAAGAGGCATTGGTGCATTTAACCAAGAACAAGACTACGATTGTGATTGCTCACCGGCTTTCCACCGTGACAAATGTAGATAGGATTATTGTCTTGGAAAATGGAGAAATCGTTGAAGAAGGCGGGCACAGTGAGCTGATGAACAATGAAGACGGACTTTATAAATCACTATGGGATGTTTCGATGCAGAGAGGTGTTTAGAAAATCCCCTTTCCTTTTCTGTAGACCTCTGTTAAGGTCTTCGCGGAACTTTTGTTCTGCTTTTTATTACCTTAAGTACAAAATATGTCTAAAAAGCTATTTGTAGGAAGTCTCGACTGGGGAACCACAGAAGACGAGCTACGCGAATTATTTGCTCAATACGGAGACGTAGAAGAGGCAATCATTATCTCAGATCGCGATTCAGGTCGATCTAAAGGTTTTGGTTTTGTAACTTTCGTCAACGACGAGGATGCTGATAAAGCAGTCGAAGAGTTGAACGGAACTGAATTCAAAGGCCGCGAAATCGTGGTTAATGAAGCAAGGCCGAGAGAACCTCGATATTAATCCTACACAAAGGATGATTTAAGACCCCGGTGGCTTGCTGCCGGGGTTTTTGCTTTAGGATAGTTTGAAGACGTGGGATTCGTTGATTGTTTTGCGTGAATCTTGCGGCGTTGCAGGTTTAGCGTCTCTCCAGGCCTTATTGACGTGTAGTGATTGAACGCCAAGAAAACGCGTTAGATGTGCCTTCATAATTGTTGGAGGCATTAGTGTGGTATTTTGTGGTCTGCATTGCTGCCATGTATTGCCAAAAATGCTTAATTCCCCTCTTGGAGGATATTCTTCTTTTGCGCGCTCCACTGCTGCCATAAAACTTACCCTGACAGCTGGGTCCATTGTTTCTGCAATTTTAGCCATTCTTTCGTCATGATAATCCATATCTACGTAGCCATTTAAGATGCTAAGTTCTGCTGGCGCCAAGCGATGAACGCCGAGTTGAGGGGCATGAAGAGTTATCAAAGTCCGTGGAGACATTAGTTGCCATCCACAGCGTGCAGATAAAAGTGCAGCTGCACTAGCCGCAAAATGTGGTACGTAAACACTAGACATTTCAGGCCCAAGTTGGTCTATCAGAGTTTCTATTTGTTCCATAATTTTTTTGTCGCCACCTGCAGAATTAACTATAAATATACAGCCAATTGAATATTTTCTACGAAAACCTTCAACCACAGCCCTCATGTCCTGAACTTCAGCGTTTTGACGTCCAGCAAAATCTTCTTTGAACTTTTGGAGCAGTTTACGTTTAGGCATCCAGCTGGGTGCGGCAGTAATGTGCCGTCCGCCAATACTGTCAACCACTGGTATGACCATTTCGAGATCTTGTCTTTCCCGGTTTGGCCCGGTAATTCTGGCAGCTGCCTTCTCCTGTTTGTTAGGCCCTCGTCTTTTTGATCTTCTTCCAGCCATTGGAGTACTTGTTATAAGGCCTGTTTTATACAAGAAATAAATCATTTCGTCAAGATAGCTACGCCGATTAGACATTGTTGGACTGGAGCTTTAGAATGTGGCGGATGAAGAATTTTTTAAAAGTTTTGGTTTTTCTAGTTGTTTTGGGTCTTGGCGCGAGCGGAGCGAGCGCTGACTTTGATGATGTTTATGAAAGTCATCCGGTATCGGATGCACTGGACTTTTTAGCCGAGGAAGAAATTGTTGAAGGTTATGGTGATGGAACTTTTCGTCCGCTAAACTTAATTAATCGTGCTGAGTTCACAAAAATGATTGTGGAAGGGTTTTTGGGTGAAACACCAGATGAAGATGAGTATCAAAACTGTTTTCCGGATGTTGAAGAGGACTGGTATGCCAAATATGTCTGTTTTGCAAAAGAGGACGGATGGATTGAGGGTTATGAAGATGACACTTTTCGTCCGGCTGATGAGATTACACGGGCAGAGGCCGTAAAAATAGTTATCGCTATTCTTGAATGGGAGGCTTCTGAAGATTTTGAGACTTATTTTTCAGATATTGATTCTGAGGAGTGGTATAGCCCTTATTTATTAGCTGCGGATGAGCACGGCGTTTTTGATCATATCGATTACTACATTTCACCGCATGAACTTATTAGCCGTGCAAATATGAGTACACTACTTTACAGAGTTTTGATGATTGAAGAGGGCGAAGAAGTTGAGATTTGGGAGATTGAGGAGGGGAAAGAGCTTTCATATGAAGATGTTTTGGCGACGGGGATTCAGCCCGCCTACCCTGGAGATATGGAGTTTTCTACGTATTCGCAGTCTGCTTACCCATATGGCTGTTATGCTTTTGCGACTAAAAATATTTTGGATTGGAAATATGATTGGACCTTGGATGTATCAGAGGTGAAAACGGCGATTGGATGGGATGGGACTTTTATTTGGAGTTCTGATGAGTTTGAGAAATTTGCAGAGATTTATGATGTGGATGTTTTGTTTACTTATATGGGGTCGGCTGAGTTCTTTTTTAAGAAATTAGCGTTTGGTGAGCCGATGATTTTGTACATCCCCTACTACCTGAATGAGGTGAATATTGGGCATAATCTTGTTGCATATTCTTTTGATGAAGAAGGGGTTTGGGTTGCGGACAGTTTGAGTGGTGGCGTTCAGCGGCATATTGGCTATGACGAGGTTTTTGTGGATGGAGAAAATTACACGGTAAATTTGACCCAGTTGCGAAAAATGAAGGCTGGGGGTGAGAAGAAGAATCAGTATGGGCTTTAGCCAAACATCAACCACTCGGGTGCGGCAATGAGGAGGATTCCGATTATGAGCATGAGGATGCCGCCGATCAGATGGGAGGCGCGAGTGTATTTTGTTGTGAGGCCGGTGGCTCGGAGGGTGATCATTGCCAGGGCGAAGACGAAGAGGTCGTCTAGCATGAAGAATAGGATGTAGAGCAGGAGGTATAAGTAGTGTTGCCAGACGGCCAGGTCATTGAGTATGAGGATTTGCGTGTAGACGGCTGGGAGGCCGGCTGAGCAGAGTAGTTCTACTAGGTTTACGGCAATGGCTAGAAGGATGATTCCGGCAAGTGCCAGGAAGAAGTTTTTCTCATGGGTTATTTCACGTAAGCGATCAAAGACTTTTTTGCGTTTTTCGCTTTTGGTGACTTTGCAGGTGCCGGATTTATTAGTGAAGAATTCTTTGATGTTATAGCCTCCCCCAGCCAGGGCAACCAGACCAATTGCGATGCGTATCCAGAGAATGAATCCGAGGAAGATTAAGAGGTTTAGCCAGGCGGCCATGAAGAGAAAATAGACTGCGGCACTGGCGACTATAAACGCAATTCCGAGCACCCACATGCGGCGCCGGTTTTCCATACCTAAGAGTAAGGTGATTAAGAAAAGTAGCGTCCACATTGCGCAAGGATTAAAGCCGTCGAGTAGGCCCATGATTACGGTCAAAGTTGGGAGTGAGAAATTTTCTGGATTTACGTCTCCGAGAAATGGTACAGAAAGAGAGCCTATGTAAATTTTGCTGCCAATGTCCGCACATCCAAAATCCAGACACTGCTGCACAGCATTTTCAATATTCGCTCCGGTGCTTTCATCATCTTGGTAACCAATGAAATAGTACTGCCCTATCACTGTGAAAGGTACGCTCGTAACAGTGATGCCCAGTTCGTCAGCTACTTCGCTGAGGTATTCTTTGTTATCGTCGTTGTACCAGACTTCAAAACTTAAGACCTCAACCCTTCTTGGGTAATCTTCTTGTATTTTATCTAATAAAACTTCTTCATCTGCACAGTGTGGGCAGCCGTCGCCGTAAAAAAAGTATATTGGTATGGGTTCGCTTTCAGGAAAGTTTACGTCTGCTTCTCTAGCTACAATTGCAGAGGCTGCAGGGATAAATGTTGCGAAGACGAGCAATGTGAGAAGGAGGCGTTTGATCATGTTGAAAGTTTAATATTACCTGTGTCCCCGTTCAATATTATTCGGTCACCCAGTTTGAATTCTGATTTCTTCAAATTGAAATGGCTGACTACGGGAATGTTTTTCTCACGAGCCATTATAGCAAGATGTGAGAGCAAAGCACCCTCTTCTGAGAGGATTCCTTCAATTTTGTCGAAGTGGGCCACCAAATGTGGAGACATTATTTTTGTGTAGAGGATTTTTTTACCACTTTGGGTTTTGAGGTCTGTTTCAGATGTCAGTACGCCTTCTGCGGTGCCGGAAGAGACACCTATCGGTTTGGATTCTTCGACGGGAGGAATAAAGCTGGTTAATGTGTTTGGGAGTTTTGGCGTGATGCGCGCCTTTGGCGCGTGTTTGGTTGTTTTTCTTGCGGAATTGATGTGTTTGACGATTAGGCAGCGCCCGAGTTCTCTTAGTCTGGAGAAAATTAGTGCGTGTTTGATGTGAGGTTCTAGAACTTTCCTTTTGTAAGCTGGCAGTGAGTTCCACCATTTTTTGAGTTCTGGCGCATCTGGGATTTTATGGCTGAGCTGTCCTTCAAATTTACTGTAGTCGCTGAAATCCAAGGAGTTTCCTTTCCAATTTTTTGAGTCGAAACGGATTTGGATTTTGAGAATTTCTGGGAATAATGCAAGTCCTTTACTTAAGACTAGTGGCGTGTTGGTGAGAAATTTGTCTAATTTGCTGATTGCGATGCCTGTTAGTAGATTTATTTCGAAAATAAGTTCGTAATCTTTTAAAAAGTTTTTAGAGTCAGCATTTTTTAAGCGAAGGAAGAGCTCGTCGTGGTTTTTAGCTGAGAGCCTGTTTAAAAAGAAAATGTTCTTGAGAGTTCCAAATAAACCTTTTAATTGGGCGAGATGTGGCTTTAAATCCTTAGATTTGAAATAGCTGTATGCGGGAAGTAGGGTTTTCAGTTCTTTTTCTTTATCAACGTAAAGTTCGCCGCCCAAGAGGAGTAAGAAATTTTGTGGGTGGTAATCGATCCCGTATTTTTTATAAACTTTTTGGACGGGACCGTTTGCGGCATATATTTTCTTGAGAAGAGAAAATGTTCGTTTATCTGGCCTTGGAGCTATTTCTGAAATCTCAGTTTTTGCGAAATAGAAGTCTTTGTTTTTTGGTAAATTTTTATCTAGGAATAGACTTTGCTTGTAGCTTTCTTGCGAGAGATTTGTTATCGGTCTGACCTGTAAAAAGAACCATTCACCGCCACGGATGCACCATTCGATGTCTTGGGGGAATTTGTAAAATTCTTCGATTTTTGTGAAAGCTTTAATGGCTTCTTCTATTTTGGGTAGATCCTTAAATTGTTGTTTTGCTTTAACTTTTCCACTTACAAGATCTTCGCCGGGGCCAGCGTGATATTCAATTGTCATTTCTCTGCCGCCAAATGGATTGCGAGTAAAAGTTACTCCTGAATAATCTGCTTCAATAAATTCTTGCACAAGGATGGAGAATTTATCTAGCCGTCCATTTAAATATTTTTTTGCGTGTTTTAAGACGGCTTTTAGAGCTGATTCCAATTCTTCAGGGCTTACGTTTGTTCTCGTCATGAATTGCCCTGCATATGAGCTTTCTTCCCCATCCTCAATTAGTGCGCTTGAACGCACAGCATAAGATTTGCAGGGTAATTTGGCCATGATTTCTTTGGCTAGGTCTGCTGGGTTTTCTTTTAGTCGGTCTGCTGGGATTCCGTAATATGCTGGGACTTTGAGTCCAAGTTTTTGTAGATCTTTGAGTTTTAAGGTTTTGTTCCCTAATAATTCCATGGCCTGTTGTATCTACCTAAGAAAGTATGACCTCGCCGTTCCAGCTCCACGCCTACCAGTTTTGCCATGAAGCAGTTTGTGTATTCGTCACAAATTGTTATGACAGTACTGCCTGCCGGGACTTGAGCAAAGGCGTCTTCCAACTCTGAGCTTGGCGTGTGCATCAGTGGAATATTTATATAACTTTGGCTGGTACTTTGAAATTTGTTCGGTTCTCTGGCGTCTACGAGTATTACTCCTTCGTTCACATGAGATTGGACCTCTTCTGTGGAGAAAACAATGGAGTAATGATCTCCGACATAAACATCCAGAAACTTGATCCCCCCTACCCAATCGCCTCCGGATTCAACCCATGCGTCTACACCATCTGACAAATAAATTCCTACAAGTTCTTGTTCTCGTAAAAATTCTGCGATTTCAAGTCCGCGGATTCCTGACCAACAAAGCACGTAAACGAATTTGTCTTCGGGGAGTTCGTCCCAGTCGCCGTTGAATAAATCTGCGTAACGAATGTGGGTGCTTCCTGGCATGTATCCGTATTCATTTTCAATGTTTTCCCTTGTATCCAAGATGACATAATTATCTTCACCAGAATCTACGGCTACCTTGAACGCATCATTGCTGATGCTGATGGCTGCAGATTGGTTTTCTTCCCAGAATTGATTGTCTTCTGGGCGTTCATATCCTTCTTGATCTTCTTCTATGGGTTCTTCCTCTTCTTCGACTTCTAATTCTGCTTGTTCTTCGCTTTCGATTAGCCATTTTTCATATTCCACTCTTAGTTTGTATTGGCTGTAAGCGTAAGTCGCTCCTAAAGAGATAAAGCCTATGAACAAAATCATTGTGGTTATGAGGATTGCCTTTTTTGTCAAAGAGTGAAGGCGGACTTTGATGTATTGATAAGAGATGCTGAAAATGGCGGAGAATATGACTGCTGCTGCGGAGAAGACGTAGACCAGTTGGCTACCTAAATTAAATATGAAATCTGGTGGTGGGACTGCGTGCGCTGGCTTCGCAAAAAGGAGTGCGGTGATACATGCAAACAGGATTTTTTGGCGCATAAGTGAGGCTTAAATTGACTGTATTCTACTTGATTATTTGAGTTAGATAAATATGAGAAATATGCTAGAATTGGCCTACTATTTTTTAACCCTCCACAAAATGGGTGATTGTAAATGTAAATGTAATGCTTGCGGCAAGGAAGAAGTTTGCGAAGGCGAAGGCTGCGAATGCACATTGGAATGTTGCGGCGCTAAGATGGAAAAAGTTTGTAGTACAGAAGAGAAACCTGAAGGTGGCTGCTGTGGCGGAACTTGTGCTTAGATGGATATAATTGCGGTTTTACTTTTGGCCTTGGGACTTTCAATGGATGCTTTTGCTGTATCCGTTGCAGGTGGGCTTGGGCTCAGGCGTAAACGGCTTAAAGTGGCGGTTGAGCTGGCTGTGCTTTTTGGTGGATTTCATGTGCTGATGACCTTATTAGGTTGGTTGCTTGGGACTGGGCTGAAGGATTTTATTACGGGATTTGATCATTGGATTGCGTTTTGGCTGCTTGCTTTTGTCGGTGGGAAAATGATTTTGGAGTCCTTTAAAAAGGGTAAGAAGATTGAGAAGTTTACGCTGCCATTTTTGTTGTTATTGGCTGTGGCTACGAGTATTGATGCACTGGCGATTGGCCTGAGTTTTGCATTTTTGCAGATTGAGATTTTGTTGTCGGTGGTTGTTATCGGTTTGATGGTTGGAGTTTTTTCTTTTGGAGGTGTTTTTCTTGGGGCGAAGGCGGGGAAATTGTTTGGCAAAAGAGTTGAGCTGCTTGGCGGACTGATTTTGATTGGGATTGGGGTGAAGATTTTGTTAGAGCATTTGTCCTAGGAGGTTGAATAGAAGGCCAATGAGTACAATTCCAACTGCAACTGTGGCAAAAAATGTTGCGAGCAGCTTTAGGTTCATTACTCGTTTGAGGATGATTGCTTCTGGCAAAGAAAGTCCAGCAATTGACATCATGAACGCAAGAGATGTACCGAGTGGAACGCCGTTTGCGGTTATGCTGAAAATTAGTGGGACGACTGTTGAACAGCCGGCATAAATTGGCACGCCGACAATTACGGCGATTGGCACTGAGAGGATGCTGTATTTACCGATGTAGTTCATGAAAAAGTCTTCTGGGACAAAACCGTGGATTAGTGCCCCGACGGCGACACCGCCTAGAACGTATGGATAAAGTTTTTTGAAGGTGCCCCAGCCTTCTTTCAGGGCAAAGCGGATTTTTTTTGAGAGGGTTTTGGGAGTGGAATCCTTTAGCTTTTGGGACGCTTTGGATTCTAAGATTAGGTGTTTTTCCATTTTCATTCTGCCAATGAAGATTCCTGCGAAAATTCCAAGAAGGATTCCTGTTAAAGCGTAGATAAATGCTAGTCGCCAACCAAAGAGACCTCCCATAATTACAAAGGCTACTTCATTGACGAGTGGGGATGTGATCAGAAAAGAGAGTGCGATGCCGAGTGGGATTCGGGCTTCGAGGAAGCCGAGGAAGAGCGGGACTGAGGAACAGGAGCAAAACGGGGTTACGGCACCGAGGGTTGAGGCGGCTATGTTGCCCAGGCCGAAGCGGGATTTGGACATGAGTTTTTGGAGCTTGTTTTGTGAGATTAGGGTTTTGATGAAGGCGATTATGGAGACTACTGTGAAAATTAGTACGAGGATTTTGAGTGAGTCGTAGAAGAAAAAGTGGACGGCTTCTGCCTGCTGGGTTCCCTCTTCAAATTTGAGAAGGGAGTATGTGATGAGGTCGGCGATGGATTTGAACATGTGGGGATTGTAGCATAAGTCTTGAAGAACTGAGTTAAAACTTGTATCCTCCCCCACGTATCTTAACTTTTCGTCATGAAAAAATTCCTCTTTTCAAATTGGGCCAAACGCTTCACTATTGGCCTGTTATCCATTACACTTTTACTTATGACTGCTTGTGCAAATGATGATCAGTCCACTGACAACACTGTTGTTGACGAGGCGGCAGAGCTTATTATTGAAGATCTGACCGTTGGAGATGGTGCTGTTGCTGAAGATGGCAATGAGCTTGAGGTTCATTACGTCGGGACGCTGACGGATGGGACTCAGTTTGATAGTTCACGGGATCGGGATGCGACTTTTAGTTTTACTCTTGGTGCTGGACAGGTTATTGAAGGTTGGGATGAAGGCATGAAGGGAATGGCTATTGGTGGGCTGCGGAAGCTAACAATCCCTGCTGATATGGCTTATGGAGATAGTGCTGTTGGAAGTATTCCTGCTGGTTCGACCTTAATTTTTGAGGTTGAGTTGATTGGGATTGAGTAATTGACAAGTTGTTTGATCGCGTGGTAGTTATGATAGCCAGGTTTTGGCTTATCTAACACGTTTTTATGAGTCCTGATCAAAGAGATTTAGTTAGACGTAGGGTACTGGATAGAGCAGCTGCAGATGAAGCCCTTAGTGCTGCAAGTTTTCACACTAACTCACGCAGTATTTTTCGCGAAAGAGTTCTTGATGCAGTAGGAGATTTATCTAGAAGACATAAGCTTCCCATTCCTGGACTTGCTTTTTGGCGTGCTGCGAGACAACTGCCAGACTTTGTTAGGACATTTCGCACATATCCTAATGCATTGAGAGCATTAAGATTAATAGCAAGAGAAACTCCCATCCTTACTCTAAACGGAGATAATGCTGACTGTAATGGCAGAGATGCTTTTCGTAGCATAAGCATAAACAGAGATTTTTGGGTTGAAGAAGAAATAGATGAGGAAAAGGAAAAGGAAAAGGGAAGAAAAGAACCATTGGATGAATTAAGAGATTTAGAGGCTGAGATTGCTGAAGCGGAGGTGCGATTAAGAGGACTGCGTGAAGAAATTACTGAGGCAGAAAGCTTATTAGCAACTGCAACAAGGGAGCTTGAACACAAACAACTTCAATTGGGAGAAATTATGCTTAGAATTGCAGAGACCAAATTACAGACAGAATAGTTAGTTGCTGTAAGAGAAGAAGGTAGTTATTATATTGCGTGATGATTAACAACAAAGTAGTCCAGGTTTTTTCAGAGATTGCGGATATGCTTGAGGTTTTGGGTGAGAATGTTTTTAGGGTGCGGGCGTATCGGCGAGCGGCTGAGGTGATCCGAGGGTTGGCGGTGGATTTGAGTGAAATGGAGGATGATGCGATTGAGAATGTTTCGGGCATTGGGAAGGATTTGCATGCCAAGATAGTTGAGATTATTGAGAGTGGGAAATGTGAGATGCATGAAAGGCTTACAAAAAAGCTTGGGACGGGGATTTTGGAGATTTTGCGAGTGAGGGGGATTGGGCCTAAGAAAGTGAAGCTTTTTTATGAGCAGTTAGATATTGATTCGATTGGGAAATTACGAGGAGCGGCGGAGAGTGGTGCATTGGCTGGGTTACCTGGGATGGGAGAGAAAAGTGAAGCGCGGATTTTGGATGCATTGGATCAGATGACGCATGCGCAGAGGCGGACTCCTTTGAAGGTGGCGATGGTGGAGGCTGAGAAGTATTTAAAGTGGATGAAGAAATGTAAGGGGCTAGCGAAAGCTGAGGTGGCTGGGAGTTTGAGGCGGAAGAAGGCGACTGTTGGGGATATTGATATTTTGGTGACTGGGAAAGATGCTGAAGTGATGAGTAAGTGGTTTTTGGATTATAAAAAAGTGAAACAGGTTTTGGCTGCTGGAGAGACAAAGTCTAGTGTTGTTATTGAAGGCGATGTGCAGGTTGATCTGAGGGTTGTGACGCCGGAAAGTTGGGGGGCTGCCCTGTTCTATTTTACTGGGCCGAAGCATTTTAATATTGATATGCGGACTGTGGCGCTGAAAAAAGGCTGGAAGATTAATGAGTATGGGGTTTTTGATGGTGAAGAGAAGATTGCTGGTGAGACTGAGGCTGGGATTTTTGAAAAGCTTGGGATGGATTATGCAGAGCCGGAAGAGAGGGAGTAGGGATGAAAAATCCTCGGGGATTTTATTGACTTTTTGCAAGAATCCTGGTGGGAGAGTGTGCACGTGCACAGATTTTGCTTCGATTTTTGGCTTACACAAGCCATTTGCCTGTCAAAATAGTGACTTGTGCTGCAGTGGCGGTTTTAAGCTTTGAAGAAAGTCTTATTTACACAACCTCCCCCAAATAACATTCCTCACACAGGGTTTGTTCTTCAGAATTTGGGTGAAAGCTGCTTTGGATTTCGTTTGAACATTTGCTGCAGTTGCGTTGCCAAGTTTGGCGTGGATTTCGTTGTCTGAGCCGAGATTCGTGGCGACATTTGGGACAGCAAGTTGGAGTTGGAACGCCAAGTTTTTTATAAAGACCCTGTTCATGGCTAATTGTACGGAATTGGTTTTGGCAGGCAGTACAAGTTTGGGCGTTTTCAGATTGGGCTTTAGAGGTAGGCTCGTCTGCCCATTTGTAGCCATGCTCTAGAGCTTGTTCTTTTGTGAGTGGGAAATACTCCTGTGCCGCCGTTTCGTTATAAGCGAAAGGACTGACTTCAATTGGAAAGAATTGATCGTACTCTCCAGTTTTTTTCATATGCTCGATGATGCGTGGTAATAGTTGTTCGTACTGTTCTTGAGTGTATTGTTTGTTGAGGATGCAATATTGATTTTTATTTAAGCTAACGCAGCCGAAGCAGTTGTGGCTAGCTCGCGTGAACGTGCAGTATTCAAGATATGATGATTTTGGCCAAATGAGCATTGAATATTTTACAGCGTAATTTCCTGGGCAGCCTACTACTTTGTGACAAAGTTCTGCATCTGGCACTCCAATGCTGTCTGTACAGTCTTTGGCGTTGATCCCAAGAATCACGTCTTTACAATCTTGGCTATCTACAAGATCAAAGCAATTTTCACAATTTTTGCAGCCGACAATGTGGTCTCCTGTTGAGTTTTCACAGTTTTCTAAATTTGCGAATTTGTGAGCAAATTGAAGGCGAAATTTATGGAATTCTTTTTTGAAGTCGAGTAGGTTTTTATAATTTGCGAAAATCCGTTTTTTCGCCTCTTCAAATTCTTCTTTACTGCAAGGTTTATTAAATAAATGATATTCCTTATTTCGAAGGTTTACGCAGCCAATGCAGTTTTGGCAGCTTCTGCAACCGTAAGAGAAATGTGTGTTTGTACAAGCACTGCACTCCTGTAAAAAGCTGGAGCCGTAGCATTTTTTAGTATCAACGTTTTCATAACAAAGTTCGCAGTCACTTGTAAAAGTGCAGTCAGCGCAGTCGCGACTACGGAAAATGTAAGTCGAATAAAGGCAATCTTCATTATAATCAGAACTTGAAACCATGTAGCAGTTCTTGTTCCACATCGCGTAATTTGTGTAGTCTGAGTTTTCCGAATCCCCTACTACCATTGAGATCAGTGGTGTTTTTGCAAGAAGTTCGGCGTATTGCTCAAAAAATGGGCGATTAAAGTCGAAGTCCTGACCGTATACCAGCGGATCAAAATCGTCTGCCCACCAACAATCTTGGCAATAAGCTACTTGACCTGAATCTTGTGGGAAAATTGATATGATTGTTTTTGCGCATTTATCACAACTTCGAGTGTAATAACTGTTCTCGTTGCGGTATGCATACATTTTCTGCTGCGATTTTTGAAGTTCGTTCATGTTTTTGATTAATGGCACACATTCTATTTTTTTTCTTGTTTTTATTCCAATGCCCTGCACAAAAAAAGTCTCTTTTTGAGGCTAAATTGATCTGTTAGTAGATTCCCAGCTTATTGGGACTAAACAGCGTGCATATGGATGAAATTTCTGTAGAAATCTGCAACTGTTTTTGAATCGATCAGAGTTGCAAAATGTTTGTCTTTTTCGTCCTTACTCCAAATGTACACCAGGTTATTTCCTTCAAATGCGTTGATCCAAACCGGCTTGCGGTACTCTGATGGAACCACCTTTGAAAGTCGGTCCTCCTTAGCATCGTAATCTGTAATTTCATGAGTATTTGGACCATCTTTTGTGATCAAAACTACTGAGTTCCCGCCATTCTTCATTCGGTTCTGAATGAATTGCTTTTCTATGGAGACAAGATCGACATCCTCACTGAAATCTTCCCAACTACCAAAAACCAGGTTTGTATCAAAATCCATTTGAGAAAGCTCCATGTATTTTTCAAAGATTTCGTCGCCTTCCAGGGTTTGAATTGCAGGTAAATGTGAAATGCCAGAAAGTGTCTTTGCTGTATTCAGAATCTTTAGCTCTGTGATGAGACGTTTTTTGTTGCGATTTTCATTTTCAAGTTTACGAATGATTCCTTCCAATGGCAGTATCTCCAGGTTGGTTTTCCAGGAATCTGAGTTGGATTTGAGAAGATCTAAGGCCTTAAGTGATTCAAAAGTTCGGTACGCAGTTGACTTTGAAAGTGCTGATTTCTTGAAAATATCAGAGATAGAACAGCCTGGATTTTCTAGTACAAAAAGATAGAAGTCTGCCTCATCAGGTTTGAGACCGGCTCTAAGGAGTAGTGAACGTAATTTTGTAGTTTCTTTCATTGCTGTATTTATACCAGAGTTTATGGGTTTCGTCAAGGGCTGTGGGCTGTGCTAATATACTAGCATGCAACACTTCATAATAAATCAGGAAATTTCTGGGAAGGAGCTGAGAGTTCTGGACAAAGGCGTTCTGCATCAGATGCTGAGTGTCTTGCGGTTCAAGAAGGGCGATAAGATTGTGGTGATGGATGGGCTTGGAACCAAGGCAAGTGGGGTTATTGAGGAGTTGCATAAAAAAGGTGCCGTGATTCGGCTGGAGGGCCGGGAGGTGTGTGTTGGGCCGAAGAGGAGGATTAGGTTGTATTGTGCTATTTCTAAAAAACCTTCGACTTTTGAATTGATTTGTCAGAAGGCGACTGAGCTTGGTGTGACGGATATTGTGCCCTTAGTTACAGAAAGATGTCAGGTGGATATGTTGAAGAAACTGGAGAGGATTGAAATGATAATTCGGGAGGCGTGTGAACAGAGTGAACGGTGTTTTGTGCCGAGATTGCATGAGGTTTTGAAGTTTGGGGATTTTGTAGAAAATAGGCCTAAGGGGATGATTTTGGCTGGAGATGCAAGGATTTTTGATAAAAAATTAAGTGAGGTGAAAATAGAGGGAGACGTGAATTTGGTGATTGGGCCGGAGGGTGGATTAACAGATTTGGAGCTGGAGGAAATAAAGAGGATTGGAGGGGTGCGGTTTTTGCTTGGAGAGACGGTTTTGCGTATGGAGACGGCAGCCATTTCTGCACTTTCTGTAGTGCAATTCGGCTGATTTTGCTATGATTTCTGCGCTTTAAAATTAATTATTCGCCATGAAAAAATTTATATTCGCTCTAATTACAATTTCTGTTTTTGCTGGGTGCGCGCTTCTTTCGCCATACAGCGTTACTTTCACAACGCCGGATGGGTCTGTTGTAGATCCTGCAAGTGATACTTTGGATCTTGCCGTGAACATGCCTACCCTCGCCTACATTTCCGAGGTGACTTGTGGGGGTGAGGCTCTTGCGCTTTTACCGGTTCTGACTGATGAGATGGAAGCCACAAAGGCACATAACCTTTCCTTGGAGCTGTTGGATGTGTATGAGGCTGGGACTGAGTGTGAAGTGGGTGTGACGGTTCTTGATAATACGACTACTGCGAATTCTCGGGAGTCGATTACGCTTTACGTGCTTGAGATGCCGGCTGAAGAGGTTGAAGAGGAAGAAGTAGTGGTGGAAGAGGAAGTTGAGGTGTGTGAGGATGGTACTATTTGCCCTTCAGATGATGAAGAAATTACAGAACCTAGCGAGGATTCTTCGGAAGAAGAGCCAGAAGCTTAATTTATTTTCAGCTGGGGATCGGGAGAAGCTTGAAGAGAAGCATATTCCGGATTCTTTAGCGGTGCTGGATTTTTGGGACACGCGCCAAAGGCGCGTATTGGATATTGGGACTGGTGGTGGACTGCCGGGTTTGGCATTGGCGGTGGCTTGTGACGGAATGGAGTTTGTATTGATGGATGCGCGGGAGAAAAAGATTAAGGTGGTTAAAGAAGTGGCTGAGGAGTTGGAGCTTGAGAATGTGGATTGTGTTGTTGGTCGATTTGAGGAGTTAGCGAGGGAGGATGAGTTTAGAGGGGGATTTGATGTTGTGGTGGCGAGGGCTGTGGCTGAGTTGCCTGTGTTGCTTGAGTATGCGGTTGGGTTTTTGAAAAAAGGTGGGAAGTTGTATGCGTGGAAAAGTGTTGAAGAACGGGCTGAGAACGCAGAGAAAGTTTTGGGGATGAAGTTTTTGAAGGCTTATAAATATGGTGAAAGACGGGTGATTTTGGAGTTCGAAAAGATTATGGGTACAGATGAGAAATATCCAAGAAGAACTGGGGTGCCAAAGAAAAGACCCCTTTAATGGCAGCCGCGGTTTACACCGTCTTTCCCGCTAGCAATTGCTGGGGATGTAGATTGAAGTGTGTAGTCGTAGCTGAGAGGAGCTGTGAATAGCGGATCTAAGAATAAGTCGTTGGAACCAGGTTCGTTTTTACTATATTGAGGGTTTTGGCAGGCTGGTGCTCTTCTGACCTCATTACATTCTGCGTCTTGGCCGTTGTTTCCACTGAGGATGTTGTAGTCGTGGTTTGTGCCAGGGTCTACGATTCCAGATGTGACGTTGAAGTAAATGATATTGTTGAGCATTGAGATGTCCTCGCTATACAGAGAGACAAGTCCTGATTCTTCATTACAGGCGATTGTGTTATTAAGTGCTTCGCCGGTGGCATTTTCTGCAAAGTCGATTCCGCCGCTTTTGTTCCAATAAACTTCATTTCCTGTGATTGTGCAGTAGCTGGTTCCGTAATCTGAGCCGAGACAAGTGATTCCGCGTTTTGTATTGCTGAAAGTTATGTTGTCTTCGATGGTGACATAGCTGTCGTCCATGACGTATCCGCGATCCTCCCCTGCGTATTCATTGCGTACCGCGATTCCGGAGACTTTTGAGTCATAAACGATGTTCCCCTGAATGATTATTGGTTCGTCTGGAAGGCCTGCGCCGTCTACGGCAATACCTCCCATATTTTCTTCTGGAGTGTCGCCGAAGCCGTTGTCAAAAACTATGTTGTTTAGAATGACGGCTTGGGTGCGTTCGTCTATGTGTTTGCAGGTTTGGACGTCTTCTGCGCAATCGTCTGCTGGCTGGAGATATCCTTGGCGTGCTGCGATTCCAACCCATGCGTTTTCATAAACAATATTGTAAGCGATGTAAGTTTTGGCGCCGTGTCTGGTTCCAATTCCTGGGGATTGGTGATCGGCTTCTTCGCCGGGGACTTGATTCCAGAAAGACTCATTGCTCATCATCACGGCGTTTGAGTAGTGGTTATTGCCGAGTCCGAGCCCATTATTTTGGTAAGAGATGTTGTCATAAACAAGTGGTGCGGGTCTGTATTCGATGTTTTCGTTTCCGTAGTCGTCGTTCGTAAAAGTTTCTTGTTCTAAGGATGGATCAGATTCACAAGTCGGTGTGTATGGAGTAGTTCCCTTCCAGCTGGCATGTGCCCCGACGCCGGTTGATCCGTTGTTATAAATAATGTTGTGGCGAATAACTGGAGAGCCTCCCCTAGCCTGCAGTGTATGGCCGTGCCCTGGAATTGTGTGATCTTGTTCAGGCATTAGGCGTACGGTGAAACCGTCAAAAACTGTGTTGCGAGTTGTTCCGGCGACAAAATCTACCATTGGGCGTCTGTTTCCGCAGCCACTCCCGAGTATTAGTCCTTCGGCGTATCCGCCTCCTTCCAGGATTGTTCTTTCCGCTCTGGCTAATGGTTGGAGATAGGTTTTGTGTGATTCAAGGACGATGCGTTCGCCGGTTTCGTAATAGTGTTGTAGATCTATGCGTTCCGCTGTGTAATCTATGCGTTCGTCTCCGTCTTCAAGTGTTGCGTCTTCATTCCATGTATCTGAGAAAATTTGGACGTCTTTATCTTCGATTCGGAGATATTCCTGATATACGCCTGGCCGCACGATGATTGTGTCACAGTGAGCGGCAGCATCGATTGCGCTTTGGATGGTGTCGTATAGTGCGTCAAATTCTTCGCTTTGCCAGCGTGGATCGGATTCACCTTCTTGGCTGACGAGAAGGGTGGATGTACTGAGTGTGTCGCAGGCTGGACGGCTGGCCATCATTTCTGCATATGCAAGTTCGGCAGCTTCAAATGGAGCGACTGTGTCTAGTGCAGGTTCAATGGCGCGTTCTTCTGCGTATGGGTCTTGAGTCGCGATATCGAATTCTGGGTAGTTTGTACCGCAATATTCTGCATCTTGGCCGTCTGCTTTGGCGCCTGTTACGGCTGTATGTTCGAAGTCTGTGCCTGAGCCAGTTGCGTGACCGTGGTCGTCGTGGTCGTCTTCACAGGCTGTGAAGGCGATTAGTAAAAGGAGAGTTGCAGTTAGGGCTTTGAGTTTGGACATGGTTTGGGGAGATTAGTGATATCTTTATACTACGCAGAGTTTGCGGGAAAAATTGCAGCTTTGGTGTCGACAGAAGTGGGAATTGGTGTTAGGTTTGGGTCTAATTTTTTTTATGCATAAATGTTTAACATATCCGCCGGGAGATATTTTGGGACCGGTGAGTGAATCGCAAGTGGAATTGAGGGAGGGTAAGCCCCATCATACTATTAAGATTGCTGATACGGATTTGTTTTATCTTGGCCACTGGCCACATATGCACAGTTCTGAAATGTTGATGGCCTTAGCTACAATGGCTGAGCATTGTCTTGAGGAAGGAGAAGAGCTTGTGAGAGTCCATAGTGCAAATTTTGGGAGTCTCGTTACTAGTAACTTAAAACTTCATGCTTCAAGAAAAACCCCCATAAGCCCTAAAGCACTTGATCTAAGTGGACAAAGAAAATTATCTGGGAGATTTGTTACTAATACGGGGGTTATTGTACATATTCTTGGTGTAGCAAATGATGTGCCTGTGGAGCAACATGTTGGATTTAATCCTTTTGTACCTGCTTTATCTGCTGATTTTGTAAGCAACACAATAGATGATGGCACTTTAACATTTCCTATGAGAGCTATTGAAGTAACAGAGGATCAAGCTCCTCATATCGGTCTTGCTACAGCTCATGAGCTATTAATACGAACTTGGTATCGTGGTCTTAGAAAATTGCTACCAAATGGTGGGTTCGCTGGAAGCGTAAATTACAGCTCCATCCCTACACTTAATGAACTTGCTACATGTGATCAACTTGTACTCTCTTCCAGAGACTGGGAAGGAAGACCGTTTGGGTCAGATTGGTATAAAGCCGTAGATGTAATCTTTAGATTTGAATGTAATGGAACAATTATTTGTACTGGAGTTTATAGGCATTTTCATCCTAATTCAGAAGAAGATCGTGTGCATTACTTGAGAGATGCCGGGATTATTTCTTCTTAGTTTTCTTCACAATCTTTTTGTGATGTTTTTCAGCGGCTTCCCAGGCGAGTTCGAAAGACTGCTTGAAGACTTTTACGATTTCTTCACTTTCAATAATGATTCCGAGTTTTTCTTCCCAGTCGGCGATCATTATTTTGTTGTCGAAGAAATTGATTTCCGGTGTGAAATCCATAACATCTTTTGGCAGAAGTCGGCTGCGACGCAGTTCCTTTTTATCTAAACTGTGGCGTTCGCGATCTTTTGGTGTATCTGGGAAAAGTGCGCGGATTGGAATGCCTTTTGCGGCACGGCGTTTGTAGTACTTGGGAAAATACCAAGAGACTGCTTCTTGATTTGCTTGGTCACTTGCGTAGGCCAAGATTTCTTCAGATGAGCTAAGTGTTTCTTCGTATACTCGGAGAATTCCTTCCAGCCCTTCATAGAAATAAACCTTTGGACGACCGGTGAGAGCTCGGTAATGAGTGTTTAATTCTGGTAAGAGTTCTTCTGTTTCTTCAGCAAGCCGGGCATATTTTTCACTTTGTTCTTTGAGGTAAGCGATTAATTTTTCAGGTGGCTGTGCACGATAGAATTTGTATTTCTTATGTGTTGAAGTAATGACTATTCCCTTCTGCACGAGAGTTTCGAGGATGTCATAAGTTGTAGTTCGATTCACTTCTGCTTTTTTTGCGATTGTAGAGACCGGGGATGCTTCGCCAAGCTCTAAAGTTGCAATATAAACTGAGGCTTCTTTTTGTGATAAACCGAGTTTTTGGAGCTGTTCAATCATGTGTGGGAAATTATCGTCAGAATCGTTATCAGTATAGCTTAACAGGTTGAGATTGTCAATAGTGCTGTGGGTGAAATGGCACAGGGGCTTTACATGTTGACAGAAAGATGCTAATATCGCTCTTGCTTTTACCCTATCTTACTTATGACTTATGTGCGAAATACCACACCAAGACCTAGAAGCTGATGAATATGAAGATTTCCCCCTCAATGCACACGTAGAGGTAACCTGCCCTGAACCGCTTTATGTGAATGGTGAAACTATACCTACGGGAACTGTTCTTGTTGGCGTGGTTAGAGCGTTCAGAGATGGAACCAAATTTATAAAAGAAGAAAGAAAGAGTGGGGGGTTAATGATATACCCTTGGGGCTTTAAAAAATGGCAAGTCCAATTGGCAGATCAGAGTTGCCTTCCAACAAGATCTTAAATTACAATTTTATTAACATATTAAAATTATGAATCCAATTACAGTAAATTGCCGGTCGTGCCAGAGTGCTTTTGTAGTCGACGAGAAAGATCAGGCGTATTATGCCAAGCGTGAGGTGCCGCATCCGATGATGTGCGTGAAGTGTCGACTGAAGAAAAGGCTTTCGTTCCGGAATGAGAGAAAATTGCATGCGCGGAAGTCTGCGACGGGTGTGGATATTATTTCGAATGTGAGAGAAGGGACTCCCTTCCCTGTTTATCACGTGGATGAGTGGCATCAGCAGAATTTTGAGACGCCGCAGTTGGAGAGTTATGATTTTGAGAGGGGATTTTTTGAGCAGTTTGAGGAGCTTTGGAAAATTGCACCGCGGATGCATAAGGCTAGTGCTGGGAATGAGGAGAATTCTGAATATTCGAATCATTGTGGGAATTGTCGGAATTGTTATTTCATTTTCAATTCCGAGGAGGATGAGGATTGTATGTATTTGAGGTTTGGGGATAAGTGCACGGATTGTGTGGATAGCACGAATATTTTGAATTCGGAGCTTTGTTTGGAATGTGTGAATGTGAAGAATTGTTATAATGTGAAGTTTTCTGATGACTGCGATAACTGTAGTGATTCTGCGTTTTTGCGGAATTGTCGTGGGATGAAGAATTCCATGTTTTGTTATGAGATGGAGAGGCAGGAGTACTGTTTGTTTAATGAGAAGTTGGGGAAAGAACAGTATGAGGAGCGAGTGAAAGAATATGCTTTGGATTCATATGCAAATGTGGAGAAGTGTAAACAGATTTGGGAGGAGTTTTCGAATAAATGGCCTAAAATGCGGCATATAATTTTGAATTCTGAGAATTGTGCTGGGGAGTCGATTTACAATAGCCGTAATGCGCATGACTGTTACAACGTGAGCGATTTACAGGACTGTCGCTATGTTTTGAATTCTGTGGATGTGAAAGATTCCTACGATTTTTATGCTTATGGAATGCAGACGGAGCTTTGTTATGAATGTGTGACGATTGCGTATTGTTACGACATTAAGTTTTGTACTTACTGCATGCATACGAGCTTGTCTGAGTATTGCGATACTTGCTGGGGATGTGAAAATTGTTTTGGGTGTATTGGTTTAAAAGACGGGAAATTTTGCATCTTTAACAAGAAATATCCTGAAGAGGAATATTATGCTTTAGTCGCGAAGATCAAAAAGGAGATGAAAGAATATGGTGAGTTTTTCCCCGAGAAATTTTCAATGTTTCCGTATGAGGACACTATGGCACAGGATTACTTCCCTATCGAGCTGCCTGTGGCGGAGATGAAGGAGCATCCTGGAGTGCTGCATGTTGATCATGTGCCGGATAAAATTAGTGATGTGAATGAGGAGTTGGCTGAGAAGGCGTTTTGGTGTTCGGTGGAGAATAAGCCGTTTAGGTTTCAGAAAAATGAGATTAAGTTTTACAAAAAGCTTGGTGTGGCATTGCCGCGGACGTCTTTTGAGGCTAGGTACGGAGTGAGGAATCGACTGGTACCGTTTCCGTATTGATGAGACAACTGGAATTTATTGTTTCTTCGTGTAAGCCCTTTGGAAAGCACTGTGATTTTTGCTGTCTTTTTGCTGTACTTTTTAACAGTGCGTTTACTCCTATATTGTTTAATTGTTGAATTCGACGAACAAGGCTTTGTCGTTTTCGTGCCGGCACGAGATTTTAAGTTGCGAGATATTTTTTACCTAGGCGGGCTAGAGAGATTTTGATGATGATGTAGGCGCAGATACCCATCGCAACTGAGACGTAAAGATGATATTTCATTGCGAGTTGACCCATGAACATGCCGAGAGTCGACCAAATGACCATCCAGATGCAGAGGCCTGGAATGGAGTATTTTGCGAAGTCGCGGAATTTCATGCGGATTTTTCCGGCTGGGTATGAGCAGAGAGCGCGGATGAAAGGGACGAGGCGGAGGACTAGTATTAAAAATTTTCCGTGGCTGAGATAAGTTTCTTCGACTCTTTCTATTTTGGACATGAGGGCTATGCCTTTACCTAGAAGGCCTTTGCGGGGCTTGAATTTGAATTTCTTCCCGGAGCGGAGAATGCCGGCGTAGTACCAAGTGAGGGTGCCGAGGAAGTTAAATATTGTGGCGATTATGATTGCTAGGATCCAGTTGAGGTCTGTGAGGTAAACCGCGATTCCGATTGCGATGCCGATGAATTCACTTGGGGGTGTGAGGATGGCCATGTTCAAGAACATCAGTCCGGCGATGAGGAGGTAAACCATTAATAGGTTTGAGTTCATCGAGGTGATGGTTTCGACGATTTCTTGGCTGGAGAAGGCGGAGAGCATGTGGTAAGTATACACTATGCCTAAACCATTTAAAGTTCGGGATGAATATTTTCACCGCGCGAAGGAGCGAGGGTATCGGGCGCGGAGCGCGTTTAAACTTTTGGATGTACAGAAGAAGTACAGGGTGCTTGGAAGTGGGGACAGTGTGGTGGATTTGGGCGCAGCGCCCGGGAGTTTTTTGCAGGTGATTGCTGAGATTGTGGGAGTCGAGGGAAAAGCTTTGGGAGTTGACTTGCAGGATATTGAACCCTTGGACATAGCGAACGTTGTGACTGTGAAGGGCGATATTATGGAGACAGATGCGATGCTTGGGCTTTTTGAAGAGACTGGGTTTGTGGGTATTGATGTGGTGACTAGTGATTTGGCACCGAAGACGAGTGGCATTAAGGATGTGGATCAGGGGCTTTCAGTCGAACTGACGGATCAGGCTTTTTATTTGGCAATGCGGATTTTGAAGCCGGGAGGAAATTTTGTGGGCAAGGTTTTTGAAGGTGCGGATTTGCCGTGGCTGCTGAGGCGTGTGAAGAAAAAGTTTAAGACTGTGAAGTTGTTTAAGCCGCCGTCGTGTAGGGATAGGAGTTTTGAGAAGTATATTGTTGGAATCAGCTTGCAAAAATAAATCTCAACAGGTATATTCGGTTTTTCAAGGACTATGAATACACGGAAAGAACATGATGCTCTTGGGGACGTTGAAGTCCCGGAAGGAAGCTATGGAGGTAGCTTTTACACTCGTGCAAAGATGAATTTTCAGAATTCTAAATTGAGAGCGCCGCGGGATTTTCAGATTGCGCTTGCTTGGATAAAAATGGCGGCGGCGCAGGTGAATGCTGGATTTGGGCATTTGGAGCCGGAGCTTGCGGAGGCAATACATAAGGCTGGTGAGGAATTTATTCGTGGGGATTTTGATGAGGATTATGATTTGGATGTTTATCAGGCTGGTGCTGGAACTCCATTCAATATGAATTTGAATGAGATTTTGGCTAATCGTGCAAATGAGATTTTGGGTGGCAAGAAAGGAGATTATTCACCTATTCACCCAAACAATCATGTAAATATGGCTCAGTCTTCAAATGATGTGACGCCGACTGCTACTCGGATTGCGGCGCTTGTGGGCTTGGAGAGGATGCTTGTAAATGGCTATGAGCTTGTGAAGACTTTTGAGGGGAAAATGGAGGAGTTTGAAAAAATTGTGAAAGTTGGGCGGACGCATTTACAAGATGCGGTTCCGGTTACCTTGGGTCAGGAATTTTTTGGTTATTCTACTGCAATTGGGCGAAGTCTTGAGAGGATTGAAATTGCTTTTAAAGAAGTTAAGTATCTAGGTATTGGTGGAACTGCAACAGGGTCTGGGATTAATACTCATCCTGAGTTTTCTGAGAAAATTTGTGATGAACTTTGTAAGTTAAGTGGAATTAAATTGAAACCAGCTGTGAATACTTTTGAAACGACAAATAGCATGGCTGCCTTGTTAGCAGCGTCTTCAGCACTGAGATCTTTGGCGGTTGAATTGTTGAGAATTTCTAATGATTTGAGATTGATGGGGAGTGGCCCGAAAGGCGGGCTTGGAGAGCTTATTTTGCCGGAGGTTCAGCCTGGGTCATCAATTATGCCTGGGAAGGTGAACCCATCCATTCCGGAATGCATGAGTATGATTTGCATTCAAGTTGTTGGCTTGGATAGTGCGATTAGTTTGTGTGCGCAGCAGGGGCAGCTTGAATTGAATTGGCATACTCCGCTGATTATGTGGGATTTATTGCATCAGCTTGAAATCTTGAATAATGGGATGAAGATGTTTGGCGAAAAATGTGTGAAGGGGCTTGAAGCAAATGAAGAGAGAATGAAGGAGTTTTTGGATTCAAGTACGGCTATTGCAACTGCGTTAGTGCCTTATATGGGGTATCAGGAGGTGGCTAGGATTGTGCAGGAGGCACTTGATAAAAAAGTGCCATTAATAAGCTTGGTACCTGAAGAGTACAAGAAACATTTGGATCCTGAAGCGATTACTAAGCCTAATAGAGAATAGACTATTTCACAGTGATGGTATTCTCAAAAGTATCAACGATTCCATCGTCGCTGGTTATTTCAAGTGTCACCGTGTAAGTTCCTGGATCGGTGTAGATGTGAGTTTCTGGTTTTCTGTCAAAGCTCACTTCCCCATCACCGAAGTCCCATGAGTAGCTACTGATTGTTCCTTCAGAACAGGTTGCATCAACAGTGAGGAATAATGGTGCAGATCCGCTGTCTGAGCCAACTGTGAAACAAGCAGTGAGTGCTACTGGCCGAACAACAATTTGGACTGTGTCTATACTAGCTGATCCGTCGTCACCGATAACTGTTACTGAGGCGGTGTAAGTGCCAACGCCCGTGTATTTGTAAGTTAATCCAGATCCTCCAATGTGAGTGTTTCCGTCGCCAAAGTCATATTCATAAGAGACGATGCTGCCTTCCTTATAAGTTGAGCCTGAGGCGTCAAATTCCACTGTGAGTGGCACTTCTCCATTTGTCAGATCCACGTCGAGCACAGCTGTGATACCTTGCGCTGTTGCTACAATTTCTTCCGTTACTGAATCCACGTTTCCAGTCGAGTCTGTCACGGTGAGTGTTACTTCATAAGTTCCTACTTCTTCAAAAGTGTATGCTACAGCATCACCTGTGTCGTCGATTGTGCCATCACTATCAAAATCCCATTCATATTGGATGATATCTAGATCAGCGTCTGAAGAATATGAGCCATCAAATTGTACGGTCAAAGGTACTGCCCCTGTTTTGGACTGTGGTGTGGTTACAAAGCTGGCGATTGGTTCTGAGCCTTCCTCTGTTACGGTAATTTCGAGTGTGGATTCGTCTTCATTCCCTTCAGAATCTTCAACGGTCAGTACGACTTCATAAGTTCCCGTCTCCGTATAAGTGTGGCTTGCAGTTCTACTTTGAGTACTGTCGCCGTCACCGAAATCCCAGAGGTAAGTTGTGATTTCTCCTTCCTCAACAGTGGATTCGCTTCCATCAAATTCATACTTTTGATCTACGTAATATAAGTCATTTTTTGTGTCTGTTGCAATTACTGCGCGGAGACCGTTCACACTTCCAGCTTCAATAGTCATGGTGGCAGTGTCGTATTCACCGTTGTTATCCGTCACGCGGAGTGAAACTTCAAAGCTTCCTTCTTGAGTGAATTCGTATTCAACGATGTCTCCTTCTGCGTCGTCGTAGCGGCCGTCACCGGTTAGATCCCAGTCATAATCTGTGATTTCCCCGTCTGGATCAAAAGATTCGCTTGCGTCAAAAGTTACACTTAGAGGCACTTCCCCACTGTCTGGTGTGGCAGTGAAGTCGGCTGTGACTTGTTCGTTATCAATGGAAACTTCAAGAGAATATTCTTGACTGTATTGCTGGCCTGATCCATCCATAAAGTCTACGTCCAGTGTTACGGTATAGCGCCCGTCTGAGCTGCCTTTTTCCGTGTAGCGATGTGAAACGTTTACACCATTGGCGGTTTCTCCATCACCGAAGTTCCATGTGTAGGAGATTATTTCGTAGGTACTTGTGTCGATTGGCACGTAAGTGGCATCAAATGAGATTTCAATTGGTGCTGTTAAGCCAAAAGTATCAACTGGATCTGTGATTATTCCGGATTGCACCTCTGAGACTAGTTTAGGCCCGAGGAAAGCAAGTGCAAGAATCCAGAGGATTACAAGCCCCGTAAATCCTGACCCTCCAAATATTAGAAGTTTTTTTCCTTTCTGTTTCTTTTCTACTTCTTCTTTTTTTGAAAACTGGAATTTTATGAAACCAATAGAAGCAACTACCATTCCACCAAGAACTAATAGTCCCCACATGACGTTAAACAAGGTGAATAAGAAATTGCTGAAGCCAACTTGAGAAATCATTGGTATGTAATCGAAAACACCGATTTCTTTTTCAGCGCCTAGGAAGGCCCATGCCACGACTAGAACAATTACAACTAGATAAGTGACTCCGCCAACAATCCCCAAGCGTTTAAGCATTGCTTGGCGTTTTGCTTTTTTCTCCTCAGGAGTGAGTTCTTTCTTAGGTGCCGGCGGAGCCGGCGTGGGAGCTGGAGTTGGAGTTGGTTGAGGCGCCGGTGGAACCGGCGTGGGGTTAGTTTCTTCCATAGTTTGTGGGTTGATACTTAAAGGTTAAAGAAACGCCAAAGACCGCTGTGGCTAAGGCGCAGAGAATTAATAGTGCCATTGTACTTGGCGTTGTATTGAATAAATTAGTGCTTGCAGTGGAACCTTCATATACAACCTGCAAGGTCGCGATGTCTGATTCACCGGTGTCATTGTCAGTTACCGTTAATTTTACGACAATTTGGCCGTAAGACTCGTAGAAAGTGGTTTCCCATGAGCCGGCTTGGTCGTCCTCGTAATCGACGTCATTGTCACGGATGCCGTCACCTTCTGTGTCGTAGAAAATGTTTTTGTCGATTTCAAATGTGTAGTCTTCGCTACCACCTTCAGCGCTGAAGTAGAAAGTTACTTCTGAAGGATCTTCAGATACAACTACTTGGCCGAGGTCATTTGGCTGAGGCACACTGGTTAGTAGCGCTTCAACTGCCGCAAATGGATCTGGGACTTCAACGGTGTCAGTTATTGAATCGGTTTTCCCAAAAGTGTCTGTAATTGTGAGCGTAACTTCAAATTCACCGTATTCTTCATATTCATAAGTTGGATTTTTCTGTGAGCTGTTTTCATCGCTGTCGTTTTCTAGATCAAAATCCCATGTGTACTCGCGTACCTCCACTTCATTATCTTCATCTACTTCACTTTGGTTTTTGAATTCAACTTCTTTTCCGTCAACAACATAAGTGAAGTCTGCGATTGGATCTTCTGTTTCCTTAACAATTATGTCTTGAGTTACGGTGTCTGTTTGACCTGTGCTATCCACAATAGTCATACTTACCTGATAAGTCCCGAATTCCTCGTATGTGTATTCGTCTTCTTGCTCAAAAGAATCGAAGTCATCATCAGCGGTGCCGTTTCCGTCGCTATCCGTGCTGAGATCAAAATCCCAATAAATTCCTTGGAATTCTGCACCGTTTTCTTCATCTAGGTCTGAGTTGTTGCGGAAATTTACTGTCGTTCCAGTAACATCAGCCAAGAACCGTGCAACAGGTGGATCAGTAATTGCATCTACATAAATTGTGACCACCTCTGAGCTTGCTGTGGCACCGGTATCGTCTTCGACTTTTAATTGAACGTCTACGCCATCCACGTGGATTTGGGTGTAGGCGTAAGTGTAAGAGTCTGATTCTTGCTCTTCATTATTATAGAATCCATCTCCGTCAAAATCCCACCAGTACGAAACGATTTCGCCGTCTGGGTCATAAGATGTGCTTGAGAAAGTGATTTCTTCCCCAATGTAGACTGAAGTCCGGTCTACGTTGAATGCCGCGACTGGATTTTCATTTGGGCCGTTTATTACTTCCAGGGTTGGGATTTCATCCGCGCTCAGTTCATCAAAGCTTGAAACTGTATTGTTGTCGTCATCTGTGACTTCAACTGCGAAACCGTATTCTTTGGTGTCGCCTTCTTCACCTTTGGTATTAACCGTGATTGTGAAGCTTGTTGTCTGTGCTATTACAGTGCCAAGCTCTGTCGCTGAGTCGTTTAAGTCGTAGTACCAGCCTTTTACGTAATTCACTTCTCCGTCGTCATCAGCTGCATCAATTTCTACATTTACCTTGAGCGGCGTTTCCATGCTGTCCGCCTGTGGAGTGAGTGTGATTCCGTGGATTTCTGGGTCAAGGCCTTCAATTGTGATTTGTACGCTTGTTTCGTCGCTGACTGAGGATTCGTCTTTGTCACGAACAGTTAGTGTGATGTCATAAGTTGCGTGCTCATCAAAAGTGTGGGTCACGCTGCTTTGAGATGCGGTTGTGCCGTCTCCAAAATTCCAGCTGTAGCTCAGGTTGTCACTTGAGCCATCCACGTTTACGGACCCTGTTGCCTCAAATGAGAAGAGTGTATTCACAGTACCCGTAAGTGTGCTGCCAAAACCAATATCTTCTCCATCCGCTGTCACGTCTATTACCGCGATTGGTGAGTCGCCGGCGGCGATGTAGACGCGCCTGGTTATTGAGTTTGTGTTGTCATTATCGTCATAGGCAGTGAGTGTTGCGTAAAAGACGCCGGCTGACGTGTAAGTATGTGTGAAGATTGATTGTCCTTGTGAAATTGTCTCAGTGAAGTCTGTTTCACCGTCTCCGTAGTCGATTTCAAAACCAGTTGCTGTTTCACTGTATGCCGTAAATTCGATTTCGGATTCCCCGTCATCATTTAGGTGGCGCGCGTTTTCACCTTCAACTTCAAGGTCAACGTCAAGCACTGAATCAATGTAAGCGACGCCCGTCTGCTCATCACATTTTTGGAGTTCGTCTTCGTGTTGGTCACAAACCGTCAATGTGACGTTGTAGTCATCAACTTCTAAGTATTGAATGATTGCTTCATCGCTCGTTGCATCACCTTCTAAGATTGTATAATCCTCTCCCTCTGTACCACCAAAACTCCATTCATAGGTAATTTCGTCTTCTTCGTCGGGATCGTAGCTGTCACTTGCATCAAATTCGACTGTTGCTGGCATGTTTGAGTTTGGTATTTCTGATTCATAAGTAGCTACCGGTGTTTGAGATTCAACAAGCACGTCTACCGACGTGTAGTCATCGTTGTCACTGCTATCTGTCACCGTTAGAGTTACCGTGTAAATTCCGGGCTGACTGAGTGTTTCTGACATTGAGCTTCCTGACGTAGTATCAAGTTCGTAATCTTCATTATTAAGACTTGCCGCCCATTGGTAGCTTACAATTGTTCCAACGTCTACGGATGAGCCCGTGCCATCAAATTTGAATGTAGTTCCAACCTCGCCTGATTCCGGTGAGACTGAAAGTCTGGCTGCTGGAGAGGCCACATATAATTTGAAGTATTTGCGGTCTTCGACTCCGGTTTCGTCGGTTATTGTGAGAGAGATGTCGTATGAGCCTTCTTCACCGTATTGGTGAGTTACTGTGCTGTAGTTTTCCCAAGTACCGGATTCAATTTCATTATCACCAAAGTCCCATTCAGCAAAGATTATTCCGTCTGTATTGCCGTCTCCGTCAGTGGATGCTGATGCATCAAAAACAATTCCTTCTTCAGCCTCAGTCATTGTCACTTTGTATGTGTCTTGGTTGACTGCCGGGAAGGTGCTGTTATCCGCAAGAGTTGTTACTTCCCCACCGGCTTCAGCTGTGAGCATTAATATGGACTGCTGTGGGCCGACTTCAATTGTTATGGTTGCGAGTCCAGCTGCAACGTTTGCAGATTGGCTAACAACTCTTACTCTTGCACGATACGTACCAGCTTCTTCGTAATATGCGCTTGTGGCATCACCGATGTAATCATTTGTACTGCCACCAAATATGCTCATCATCCCGGACAGTTCGCCTTCCTTTGAAGCCCAGTTACCATCCCCATAAAGATCCCATTCAATTTGGCTATCTTCAACTGTGTAGCCGCTTGGATCTTCAGTCCCCAGCACATCAAAGCGAACTATTAGAGGTGCATTGCCGTCTGTTGTGCTTGCGGTAAGTTGGACCGCTACGAACTCGATGTTTTCGACAAGGGTGTAGACTTCATTGATAGCTGTCACTACTCCACGTACTGTTTTGTTATTTGCCTCAATAGTTTCTTGTGCTCGCGTTAAAACTGTTATTGCACCGTCGCTTGCGTTGTCAAAGGCGTCTTTGAGTTCATATAGGCTTGAGCCTGTATCTTCACTGCCTTCAGTGTCAAACATTGCATAAAGCTCTTCCATTCGATCTAAGAGATTTTGGACTTGCTCGACGTAGTCTGCGTCTACAGCGGTTTGGATAGCCGCAATGTATCCACAAATATTGTCATCAATATATTCAACCTCTGTTTCATAGACTGTTACTCCAAGACCGTATCCGTAGTTGTAGTCTGTTGATACTTCTGAACAACCAGACCCTGTTGTACTTGTTCCGCTTGTATATGATTCCCAGTATTCCTCTCCAGTAATAGCTTCAGTTTTTGGTGCCAATTTTTGTGCAACCCACTCCATCAATGATGATGTTGTACCGCTTCGCAAGTAGTCATACAAAGACTGAGCTGACTCATAAGTATCACTTAATGAATCAACTTCTCCTTGGATATTTCTAATGCCCTCTCGGATGTCATCTATATATTCGTCGATATCATTCTCATCAATCAAAGAGTATTGATCTTGATAGTCGTCATCTGTGCCTGACAACCATTCAGTCCCATATTCAATTGCGCCTCCAAGCGTCCAATCTGCTTCTTCAACATTTACAATCAGTGGCATCTCAACAGATTGCAAGTAAGCAACTTCCTGACTCACGTAAAGATAGCTTTCGTAGACATCCACGTATTCTTCCGCGATTTCAGTAAGTTCATCCAGGACAGTATCCACGTCAAATCCGGCGCCGGCATCTGTGATGGTGGTGCCGTCTGTTGTGCTGCCAAGTTCATCACTCGCTCCGCCGCCACCTGCGCCAATCAAAGTATTAACCATCGCAAATGAACCGAGAATGATCAGAATACCAATCGCTGCATAACCAATGGTCTTTTTACCTTTGGATGCCATTTCTTCATCTCCGCGGCTCATCACATACATGATACCTCCATATATAATGATCACAGTCGTTATTAGTCCTAAGAAAGACAGGGCAAAGTTCACAATTGTCTGAATAAATTCACGTGCACTTGTATTTTGGGTCAGTGCATCGTCATAGCCGCTTTCATCCGGGCCTTCAAAATCACCGCTGTACTCAGTGAAATCAATAACCTTGTCACTGGTATCACAGCCCATTGCGGCTGCCATACTTTCGTCGAGCTGTGCACAATCTTCATCAGTTACGTCCCCTTGTGATGCATCTGAGTCTCCAGTCGCTAAATCAAAATCCACGGTTACCGCATTTGCGACAGGTGTCATTATAAGGGTTAGTATAACGAGCAGGCTCGTGGCGATAAGTTGTCGGATTTTCATAACGTGGATTTTTTCCATTGCATTATAGTGTTAATTACCTCGTTGCATCAAGCTCTACTAAGGTGTTTGTAATTGCAAAGGCTGCTGCAGCCAGAACAATCCCTATTAAAGCGCCAAATAAAATCTTTTTTGCTTTGGCAACTTGGTCTTCTGTTTCACGTGCAGTTACATATAAGTAGCCCGCGTAAAGTGCAAATGCAAAGGACATTGTTCCGATTGTTCCGGCAATGAAGTTTGTAACTTGTGCGAATAATTGTTCTGCTTCCTCTACGCCGATGTCTGTTCCTTGCTCTGAGAAAATAATGTCTTTTGCAACGAATTCAGAGATCCCAACTATAAATAAGCCTACAAGTGCCCACGTGATGTGTTTTTTGGCGGATGAGATTTGTTCTTCACTATAAGAACCACCGACAAAGCGCATTCCACTAACAACCAGAACGAATACTGCAACTGCGCCAAGAAGCACTTGGATTAAGCTGTAAATTCCTTGGAAAAGTTCTGAAGTTTGTCGTCCGAATTCTCGGGCTCCTGCCTCCCCTTCACGGAGGACTTCCCCTTCTGCGCCAAAGAAAACATCTACAACGGAGTCTGCTACAAAAATTATAACTAAACCTTCCACTGCATAACGGATGTAGTTTTTTGCTTTAGTAATTGCTTCTTCATTATCGCTTCCTGCCGTAACCATTCGAATACCCATTGCTACAATAAATAAGACTGCAAGTGGAGTTACTAGGAGCTTGAAAAAGTCTAAGAAATTTTGTATTGCACCTACAATTCCACTTACTCCGTCTTCTTCACCTGTCTCCTGGAAATCTGGAAGCACGATTCCTTCTGCGTCTTCTTCCAGGTCTCCACTGACCTCTTCAACACCTTGCTGGAAACCTTCCAAAGTCTCGCTGAAATCAAAGCTGCTGTCAGCGGTTACCGTTGGCACTAGTAGTGCCAAGTTCAGAATGAGGATCAGTGTTGTGAGTAGTTTTTTCATTAGAAAACTCCGCTAATAACAGTAGAAACCAGCGCGAATGCGCCGTAAATTATCACAATTCCAATGACGGAATTTAATAGTATTTTCTTTGCGAGACCCGTTCTTTCTTCGTCGCCACCTGCGGTTACATAAAGGACACCACCAATAATGATTCCAAGCATCATGAGTGGGCCAACAAAAGTTATGATCAGGTTTGTTATCGCAACAATTTGAGTTACTAGTTCATTTTGGTTGATGGCTATGACTGTTTCTGAGGCGGTATCATTATATTCTGCATCATAAAGGAGTCTTCTTACAATTAGGTCAGACATTATCACCATGACCAAACCTGCTGCTCCAATCATAAGATTCTTCTTTTCACGAGTGACAGTTTCTTCGCTGTAACCTTGAGCGACTAGCATTGCACCGGATCTGATAAACATTAATGCTGCGAGACTTCCCAAGAAGTATTTCACAAAGGTGATCACGACGCGTGTTGTGTCGTCAAAGAGTGCTGCGCGCTGGATAAACATGTCTGGATCTTCCAGGTAATTTCCTGCTCGGAAGTCGAAAACTTCTGCTATTGGCCCGGCAACACTGATTAGCAATAGACCGATGACACCATATGTGATTCCTTTTCTCTGGGTTTTAACTGTTTCTTCGTTATCCCCTCCTACAATCATCGTAAATCCGGCAACTACAATCAAGGCGACTGCAATTGTCCCAATAACTATCCTTATTGCTTTGGCCAGAGGCCCGAGGATGCTTTCCGCCTGTTCTATTGCTGTATCTCCTTCTGGTGTTGGAACATCTAGATTTGTTGTGTCCGGAAGTGGGATAAATCCGGCGTATGCTTCAGGTAGAAATGCAAAAAGCGCACCGAGTAGCGCTGCCAGAAGCAGACCTAAGTAGTGCTTTTTTATTCCGAATTTCTTCGCAAAGGTGTCCATACGTGTTTTTTAATCTTATTATTATAGCAGAAAACAGGTTTAAATGGAAGGGGGAGATGGTGGAAAAAGGATGAGAATTATCTAAAAAATAGTGATGATCACTCTTCTGGTTGATTTGTCATTTTGATTTGCTGGATTTAACCTGTTGGAAGTGTTAGAATACAGTCGAATTGGAGGAGTGGAGAGCCTTTACAAAGATGGGAGTTTTAGTATAGGTGACCGGCGCCGGTCAGGTATGGGATAAAGTTGGGTTTTGTCTAGAGTCGCGTTTGGATTGAGATCTGTTTTTGTCTTGCAATTTCCCCGGAAGCGGGTGTAGAATGGATTCACAAATGGCCGCAAGGCTTTTTAAGTATGATCACCCCAAAATATATGGCTGAATCAAAAGCAAAAGATAATCCCTTCGTCGTTTACTTTGAAAGTGCGGTTGAGGAGTTCGGGAAGATTACTTGGCCAACAAAGGAGCAGGCTGCCCTTTTAACAGGGATAGTAACCGTTGTTTCCATTATAATCGCAATGCTTCTTGGATTGGTAGATCTTGGTTTCTCAGAACTCTACCAACTCATTTTAGATAAAATTTAACCTTTAGGAACCTATGGCAAAACAGGCAAGAGGTACTGGTCGTAACTGGTATGTAATCCATACTTATAGTGGATATGAAGATGCGGTGCGTGAGGCGCTATTGCAGAGAATTGAGTCTATGAATATGCAGGATAAGATTTTTGATGTGATTGTGCCAAAAGAGACGCAGATTGTGGTTAAAAAGGGTAAGCCTAAAGCGGAGAAAAAGCGGCTTTTCCCAGGTTATGTGCTTGTGGATATGATTGTGGATGATGATTCTTGGTATGTCGTGCGGAATACGCCGAATGTGACGGGATTTGTTGGTTCTGGGACGATCCCAGTGCCGGTTTCTGGAGAAGAATTTGGTGTGATTGAGCGATATCTTGAGGATGACACGCAGCCTAAGTTTAAGATTACGCTAAGTGTTAGGGATCTTGTGATGATTTTGGATGGACCGTTTGCGGGTTATGAGGGTGTTGTTAATGAAATTGATGATGAAAAAGGTAAGGTTAAAGTGATGATTTCTATCTTTGGGCGGGAGACACCGGTTGAGCTTGATTTTGACCAGGTGAAGAAAAAGTAGTAAAAAGAAAGAGGCAATTTACCGCGTCACATGCATAAATTTACAGTTTTCTCCATTATCCTTTCAATCTCGGTTGTGTTGATTTTGGGAGACATTGTTTTTCATGACTATTTGAGTATTTTTGATGCAGGGGCTGATGAGGAAATTACTGAAGAGGAGGTGCCTGTTTTGGAGGAGAATTTGGATGAGGATGTTGAGGAAGAAGTTAGTGAAGAGGCTGCTTGGGTTGAGCTTGCTGAAGAGACCGGGATTACAGTTTTGCAGCCAGGAATGACTGAGGATGTTTTTGTTCAGGCTGGGTTTTTTGATCCAGTATTGAAGGACACGATTTTTTCTGGACTTGTGTTCCAGTTTATTAGCTTTTCGGATCAGACGGATGCTTTTGTTTATCAGTGGAATTTGTTTGATGGTGAGAATTTTATTGGTAGCGTGTATGAGATTAAATACCCGTCCGAGATGGGCAGTTTGCAGGGGTATTTGGCATTGAGGGGACGAGCTGATTCCATGCCTGAGTTAGGTGCTGTGAATGAGGTGAATAATTATAGGGATGCGTCCTTTTACTTCAACCACGCAACTAAGACAAAGACCGTGCATACTGTTGTTCGTGCTGAGGCGAATTTATATGCCTTTGAATACGCTTACGTTCATCACGAGAAGATGAAGAAGGTGCTTACGTTTGGATTGTAGTTAGAGGTTGTAATTAATTTTGTGCAGATGTTTTTGCAAAGTTATGTTTTTCTATACAGAGCAACATATTGGTCAACATAATTTTTATATTTTGTCCTATCTGGTTCTTTTCGCAAGCACCATGTTTCCGGTATTTGTTCTTCGTTTTCGATTAATCCCAGGTGAGCAAGTCTTTCATGTTCACAGCAAAGGGGCACGATTGTATCGGGATCATGTATTCTGTTGAGAGCAAAGCGTTTGGTGTGGTGTAAAATCTTGTGTTTTTTATTGCAGCCTGGAAATGCACATTTACCCTTTGTTTTTCTTATTACATGTTGTTTGATTTTTTTCGGTATATGGCGTGATTTGGTTTTAATGGGTTCAGGTTTTTCTTTTTCGAGTTGATTTTTTCGTTGATCGAGGAATTCTTTCATTAAGTCGTTCCACCCTCCATCGCCTTTTAGTTTCTCTAGTTGACTAAGAATTGTTGGATCTAGCTCCATGGCTATTGTTTTGTTTGTTTTGTTTGTTTTATTAGGTGATTTATTAGGCAATTTTGTGGACAGTTTTTCAGGTTGAGTTTTCGTGCCAGCACGAAATTCATCCCTGGAACCTTTTAGGTAAGATACCAAAACATTCTTACTCATGTTGTTTGCCTTGTCTGCCCAAAATTTTGCCGTTTCCTTAGTAGCGATAGTCACAACTGGCCTCACCCGTTGTAGCCCTTTTTCTTTAGCGACTTTCATGAGTTCCGGTTTGTCTTCGATTTTTCTTAAAATCCGTAGAGAATCATCTACTTTGTGTTTACTCATGCCTGCAAGTTTTGCAGCATATTCGTAAATTGAAAGGAAATTTTTTCTTTTCCAAATTTTCTTACGTTCAATTTCGGGCAACAGAAGTTCACATTTTCGCATCCACTCACGTGCATTTTTGCCGTACTCAACAAATTGTTTGTGCAGTTGTTCAGACAGTTGTCCGGCAGTGACTTTTTGTTCTGCATTTTTCATGGCATTTCAGGTTAAAGGTGCACTTTTATTTTAACCTGCCCATCAGGTTAAATCCATACAAAGTTGCTTATTTTAGGCGATTTTAGGATGACGAATGATCGAATTCTTGCATGGTGAGTGAAGGCTCACCCTTTATGAGTCCTAACTTAGGTATGAGCTTCTTTGCACCAGCTTGTGTGTGTAGCTCTCTGGAATTTATTTTTTAAATGAAATCTATTGTTATCTCTGGCCCCGTTTGGATGTAGGTGGATTTGACGTGCAGGCACTCTGCTAAAAAATATTTGAACTTCCTCCAGTCATATTCGCCTAAATCTTCTTTTCTTATAATTTCGTGCTCTCCGGCTTGGATTTGTGCAATTTCTTCTGCGGTTAATTTCATCAAAGCAATAATTCCATCCCCATCAACTTCTGCGTTCACTCCGAACTTTGCAAAGTAACGTGTCAAGATCCAGGGTCCAAAAGCATCAGGATTTGCGCCATAATTAGTGATAGTTCCTAAGCTCCAATCCCCTGGGACTTTGCGTTCAACGAGACTTTTCCATCCCTCTGAGCTACTTGGCATATATGATCGTTTACAGTTTTTAGTGTGGAATTATAGGATATTTCCTGAACAATGGCAAGTTTCACAATTTCCCTTTGACTTCAGGGCGTTTCTTCTGTAGATTTTTCGAGCTTTTAAAGAAAACCTATGTCGGACAAACCAATAATGACAATCGTAAAACTTCAGATCCCTGCTGGGAAAGCTAATCCAGCTCCACCTGTTGGTACCGCTCTCGGACCGCACGGTGTAAATATGCAGGACTTCTGTAGTCAGTTTAATGCCCAAACACAAGATAAGGGTGATACTATCATTCCTTGTGTTATTACGATTTATGAAGATAGAACTTTCACTTTTATTACGAAGCAACCGCCTGCGGCTGTACTGATTAAAAAAGCGATTAATTTGGCAAAAGGGTCTGGTGTGCCGCATAAGGAGAAAGTTGGTGTGATTAAGAAAGCGCAATTGGAGGAAATCGCGAAAATTAAAATGGAGGATTTGAATGCGAATGATATTGAGGCTGCAATGAAAATTTTGGCTGGGACTGCTCGGAGTATGGGCGTCACGGTTGAATGGTAACTCTTTTTATTAAGGGACGCTAAAGCGTCTGGTGGGAGGCGAAAGCTGTTTGACCACATAACCCCAAAACCATGAGAGGTAAGAAATATCTTGCTGCACAAGCAAAAATCGATCCGGAGGCACTTTACAGCCTTGAGGACGCAATTAAACTTGTTAAGGAAACTGCAACTACTAAGTTTGATAGCAGTGTTGAGATTCATTTGAATCTTGGCGTGGACCCAAAGAATGCTGAACAGGCAATTCGTGCGACTGTTGCTCTTCCCCATGGGACTGGTAAAACGGTTCGTGTGGTGGCTTTTGTTAGCGATGATAAAGTTAAAGAGGCTAAGGATGCTGGCGCAATTGAAGCTGGCGGTGCTGACCTGATTGAAAAAGTTGAAAAAGGATGGATGGAGTTTGACACGGCTGTGGCGACACCGGATATGATGAAAGATTTGGCAAAGATTGCACGTCAGCTTGGACAGGCTGGATTAATGCCAAACCCAAAGGCTGGGACGGTTACGCCGGACGTTGGGAAAGTTGTTGGGGATGTGATGAAAGGACAAGTTGAGTACCGGAATGACAAGCTTGCGAATTTGCATAATGTTGTTGGGAAAGCTTCATTTGGAGAGAAAGAACTTTTGGAGAATCTTCAGACTTATTTGAAGGCCGTGCAGGATAAGAAGCCTTCTGGGATGAAGGGGAACTATATAAATAGCATTACCCTGACAACAACGATGGGGCCTGGGATTAAATTAGATGTGGGTGGAGTTATGGGGGCGCTTTAATTATTCTGCGTAACTTCCTAGCAATTCAGTACAATCCGGATCTCTATCCCCTTCTGCCATTGCTGGCACGAAGTATAATGCTGTTTCTTGCAATACATCTGCGGCATGGTTTTTATATGATGTTCCAACTGATGTGTGGAATCCTTCTTCAGAATAATCATCTGGAAAAGTATATGTACTAACCATTGAGTAACTGAAATTATCATCTTCGTCTACGGATACCATGTAACTCACATAACTACCTCCCAAAGAATCACCTGCTGCTTCAAGATACTCCAACCTCTCACCCTCTGCTGGAATAAAAAATTGCCAGCCTGGATATGCTGCGTGATTTTCTATAGTTCCATATTCTGGGTGGTAAACCCAGGTGTGATTGTGTGTGTAATCTAATTGGTGATCTAAGCCACATATCTCAAAGAGATCCATTAATTCGTTTGCTAGAATATCTTCTTCCTCTTCACAATCTTCAGGCGTAGAACCACAGCGATTTTTATAACGTGTTAGGTTTCCAGTTTCGATTACAACTTCATCCATTAGAGCCCATTCCTCTTCTGATAAAGTACTTTGGCAGGCTATTAAAGCCCAATGTGCATCATCAACTTCCTCACTGTCTACTTCTAATTCGCCTGCCCTGACCTGCGCCCAAACTTCTTCATTTGTTTTTCTTACCTGAAAGCATGGATATTCATCTTGTTCTTCTTCACCTGTATCGATATCCAGATCGCCTCCATTTGTTCGTGTCGTTATGGGTTCGGCGGGTTCAGGAGATTTGGGTACAATTGTTTCTTCACCGTCTTCACAATTTTGAGAAGCAACTAGACCAATTGCAAGTAATCCGGCAGGTATAAGTAGGTGTCTCTTTTTCAATTTGATTAATTAAGAATAGCTTTAACTAAAGCACTTTGGCCTGTTTTGGTCAAGGGTTTACGCACTGGACTTTTTACTTTAGAATCCGTCCGTGAAAGTTAAAATTCAAAGAATCGACAAAGACCTCCCCCTCCCTGTTTATGAAACTGGTGGGAGTGTTGGTTTTGATATTTTGGCGCGGGAGACGACTGTGATTGAGAATGGGACGATTGAGTTGGTACCGGCAAATGTGATTGTGGAGGTACCGGAGGGATATATGCTTGTGGTTGCATCGCGGAGTAGTACACCGAGGAAGAAGGGACTGACGCCGCCGCATGGCTTTGGGATTATTGATCACGATTATTGCGGGCCGGAGGACGAGATTAAGATTCAGGTTTATAATTTTTCAGGTGAGCCGGTGACGATTGAGCGTGGTGAAAAGGTCGCACAGGGGGTTTTTGTGCGGATTGATAAGTTTGAGTGGGAGGAGGTGGATGAGATTCGGGGGGAGAGTCGGGGTGGGTTTGGGAGTACGGGTTAGACCCCCATGAAGTCATACATAAGATCTTGTAGGATTTGGTTTTTATCTACACCTTCGTAAGTTTGCTTCTCATAAGTTGCATGCCCTTCATCTTCACTAAAATAACTCATCCTTACTCTATAATGCATATCACCATCCTCTGTCATCTGTGGAACTCCTACACTAATGGTGATGCCATACATAATACCTCCAAAGGATTCTGGGGTATTGATAATTTTTATTTCACCTGCAAGCTCGTATAGTTCGTCATGCTTGAAATGTTCATCTTTGAAGCCTAGTTTTTCTAGCTCTTTGAACACATCACTTCGCAGTTCTTGCTGCAGCTTTCTGGCAAATGCTTCATCTGCTTCCTCTGCAGTTTGATAATTTACGTAAGCAATCGATGAAAGTCTTTCAAATTCTGCAATTTGTTCTGGAGTTGTAAGGCCCCCTTTACAGTCTTCTAGAGCGTCGTAATATTCAGGGTGGTAGCCGACTGTTGGAAATTCCATGTTTTGTGCGCAAGGTGGCATTTCAACCGGACTTAATTCTTCCATGTTGGATGCGGTATCTTCCCGGGTGCTTGTGGTGACATCACCAATGTCTGGTGGTATTTGTGGTACTTTTTGCGTTTGTTCTGTTCCTTGGGGCGAACTTTCGTGGTTGTTAGACATAAGGAATATTGTTGCTGCTGTAGCAGCTACTGCTCCTGTTAACATTATTTTTCTTCTTTGATCCACATTTAAATTAGTTAAAGGAGATTGATTTTACCCTATAGGATTTGATGTTGTCCATCCCCTGCCCTTCCTTTAATCTAGAGCCATGTTTATTACGCTTTACGGCATCAACAATATTGGGAAGACCACGCAGGCGAAAAGGCTGGTGGAGATGCTTGAGGATGAGGGGCATGAAGTAGAATATGTGAAGTATCCGGTTTATGACATTGAGCCAAGTGGCCATTACATAAATGACTATTTGCGTGGTGATGCGGAAATGACAGAGGATGAGCTGCAGATGTGGTTTGCTTTGAACAGATATCAATTTGAGCCAAAACTGAAAGAATATTTGGATGCTGGAAAAATTGTGGTTGCGGAGGATTATCGTGGGACGGGGATTGCTTGGGGCACGGTTAAGGGTGCAGACACTGAGTGGCTGGAGCAGATTAATTCGCATTTGGTTGATGAGGATTTGGTGATAATGCTAGATGGGAAAAGGAATATTGGTGCGAAGGAAACTGGGCATGCGCATGAAGATAATGATGACTTTATGAGTAAGTCGCGAAAAGTGCATTTGGATTTGGCTGAGAGGTATGGGTGGAATGTTGTACCTGTAATTACGGGTGATATTGAGGGGACGGCTGAAGGAATTTGGGAAATAGTCAGGTTGCATCTTTCGCCAAAATCTGCTTAATTCAGAGTACCTTAGCTTCCAAGTTTTAATGGCAACTCTACTTGATGGCCGCGCAGTTTCAGACTCCCTGCTTAAAAAAGTTGCAAACGAGGTGAAGTCTCTGAGGGAGAAAAGTGTGACTGTGAAGCTGGTAGTTATTGTCGTTGGTGAAGATCCGGCGAGTGCGGTTTATGTTAAGCACAAAGAGAAAGCTTGTGAAAAGACTGGGATTGAAGGTGAACGGATTTCTTATCCGGCGGATATTAGTGAAGAGGAGTTGTTGGCCAAAGTTAAGGAGTTGAATGCGGACAAGAGCGTGAATGGGATGATTGTTCAGCTGCCACTGCCGAAGCACATCAATGAAGGAAAAGTTATTAAATCGATTGACCCGCGGAAGGACGTGGATGGTTTCCATGCCTGCAATGTTGGGAAGATGTTTTTGAGTCAGGATTTTGAAGATATGGCGCCGTGTACAGCCAAAGGGATTATTGAGATTTTGGATTATTATGATGTGGATGTGTCTGGGATGGATGTGACCGTTGTTGGGAAGAGTAATATTGTTGGGAAGCCGATTGCTGTGATGCTGATGAATCGTGGGGCTACTGTGACTGTTTGTCATAGCCGGACTAAGGATTTGAAGGGGAATTGTGAGAGAGCTGACATGGTGATAGTCGCCGTTGGGAGAGCTGGATTAATTACTACTGATATGGTGAAAAATGATGCAATTGTGATTGATGTGGGGATTAATAGGCTAGATGATGGGAAGTTGGTTGGTGATGTGGATTACAATGAAGTCGAGAAAAAAGCTTCATTGATTACGCCGGTGCCTGGTGGTGTTGGACCTATGACCGTGGCTTGTTTGCTTGCGAACACGGTGACCGCTACAAAAAAGCAAAATAATCTTTAACCCCTTCCTTTATGTGTGGAGTTGTTGGCATCTATAACAGTGAGAATGTTGCTTTTGAACTTTATGATGCCATGGTGATTTTGCAGCACAGGGGGCAAGATGCGGCTGGAATGACGACTTATGATCAGGGGCACTTTAATTTACATAAGGATTTGGGACTGACACAGGATATTTTTACGCCTGAGGTTATGGCTCAACTTCCGGGCAATATTGGGATTGGTCATTTGAGATATCCGACTGTTGGTGTTTGTAGAGTAAGAGATGCGCAACCTTTTGTTCGTTCTGCGCCTTATGGGATAACTCTTGCACATAATGGTAACTTGCTGCACTACAGAGAGCTTACGGAGAAATTAGCGGAAAATGAGTTGGTGCAGGTGAATTCCACTTGTGATGCTGAAGTTATCATGCATATTTTTGCTAAAGCGCTGCGTCGGCAAAAACCGGATGGGGATTTGAAACCGGAGCAGGTTTTTGAGGCTGTGAAAGAGGTGTATGAAAAAATTGATGGCGGGTATTTTGTAGTTGCTTATATAGCTGGCCAAGGTATGGTGGCATTCCGTGATCCACATGGACTAAGGCCTGGGGTTTTTGGGAAACGGGAGAATAAATTAAAAACGGATTATATTTTTGCGTCTGAGTCTGTTGCCTTGGAAATTTTGGGTTATGACAAAGATTCTGATGTTGCGAATGGTGAGGTGGTTTTTATAGATGACAAACGGCGTGTCCACAGAAAGCAGGTTCTTAAGAAAAAGCATACTCCTTGTATTTTTGAGTATGTTTATTTTTCACGACCGGATTCCATCATTGATGGGATTTCCGTCTATAAATCGCGTTTGTTTATGGGGCGAAAGTTGGCTTCGCAGGTAAAGAAGGCTAAGCTCGATATTGATGTTGTTGTACCGGTGCCAGAGACTTCTCGTTCAACGGCGATTGCATTGGCGCATCAGATGGATTTAAAAGTACGTGAGGGATTGATTAAAAATCGTTATATTGGGCGGACTTTTATTATGCCTGGGCAGAAGGTTCGGAAGAAATCGATTAAATACAAATTGAGTCCGAATGTGCCGGAGCTTGAGGGGAAAAATGTGCTTTTGGTGGATGACAGTATTGTGCGTGGGAATACGTCGAAACAGATTATTCAGATGGTGCGGGATGCTGGTGCTAAGAAGGTTTATTTTGCTTCTGCTGCGCCGGCGTTGAAATTTCCTTGTCTGTATGGGATTGACCTCCCGAGTCAGAAGGAATACGTGGCACATGGTTTGAGTACAGAGGAGATTTGTAAGGCTATTGGGGCGGACGCCTTGTTTTATCAAACTGTTGAAGATTTAGTGGCGGCGGTTAAATATGCGGGTGTAGAAGAATTTTGTTTGGCGTGTTTTAATGGCGACTACCCGACTGGGAATGTAAGTGAAAAAGTTTTGGAAAAGGCTGAAAAAGACAGGGATTCTGATCGCGGTGAAGGTGGTGGGTATAGCAGCACTGGAGATAATAGTGAGGGGCAAGGCACACTTTTATAGATTTTAAAATGAAACGAATTTTATTAATTGGGAATGGTGCGCGTGAGCATGTTTTGGCTGAGACTTTGAAGCGGAGTCCGCAGGGGTGTGAGCTTGCAGTTTATGGGACAGCTGTGAATCCTGGGATTGAGGAGTTGGCTGAGCGGTATGAGACGGGTTCTTTGGAGGATTTGGATGCGATTGTGGCGTTCGCGAAGGATTTTGGGGTGGATTTTGTGGTTGTTGGGCCGGAGAATCCTCTTGCGGATGGAGTTGTGGATGCATTGGAGGAAGTTGGCATTAAGAGTGCTGCGCCGCTGATGGTTTTGGCTCAACTGGAAAGTTCAAAGTCGTTTACGCGAGATTTGTTGCGGAAGTATGATATTCCTGGAAATCCTGGATTTCAGGTTTTCAAGGAGGAGGACGGGATACGTGAGTGGCTTGAAGAGCTTGGTGAATATGTGGTGAAGGCGGATGGCTTGATGGGTGGAAAGGGTGTGAAATTGTCTGGTGAGCATTTGGCTTCGCCAGAGGAGGGATTGGCTTATGCGCGAGAGTGTATTGAGAAGCAAGGGCATGTGGTAATTGAAGAGAAGCTTGTTGGTCAGGAATTTTCACTGATGAGTTTTTGTGATGGTGAACATGTTGTAGACATGCCGGCCGTGCAGGATCATAAACGGGCCCATGAGGGCGATACAGGACCAAACACCGGTGGCATGGGAACGTGGAGTGATGCTGATCATAGTTTGCCGTTTTTGGAGGACGGCGATGTTGAGGCTGCACATGAGATAACTGTAGCTGTTGCAGCGGCTTTGAAGGAGGAGACTGGGAAGGGTTTTGTTGGGATTATGTATGGTGGATTTATTGCGGTGAAGGACGGTGTGCGGCTGATTGAATACAATGCGCGGTTTGGAGATCCGGAGGCTATGAATGTATTGCCGCTTTTGAAGAGCGATTTGATTGAGATTTGCGAAAGGATGATTGAGGGAACTTTGGACGAGATGGAGATTGAGTTCGAAAAGAAGGCTACTGTTGTGAAGTATGTTGTACCGGAAGGATATCCGGATGCGCCTGTGAAGGGCGTGAAGATTGAAGTCGGTGAAGTGCCTGAGGGTGTGAAGGCTTACTACGCTTCAGTTGATCAGCGTGAAGATGGACTTTATTTGCTCGGATCACGTGCGATTGGCTTTGTTGGGATTGCGGACACTATTGCGGAGGCTGAGCGGCTTGCTCAGAGTGCCGTTGCCAGCGTGAGCGGCCCTGTGTTTTCCCGCGCGGATATCGGGACAGAGCCGCTGATTCAGGTACGTTTGGATCATATGAAAGAGTTGCGGGCTTAGGCCGTGGTTCTGGGATTTGTCAAACTTTGACGTATCTCAGGACGATTATATAAGTGACCGGCGCCGGTCAGGGATACAGCTAAACGGGCTTATGTAAAGCCAGCCTGGACGTGAGGAATTTACTTCTTTTTCTTCGTTGTTTTTTTCTTCGTAGTTTTCTTTTTTGGAGCAGCTTTTTTCTTTGCGATTTTGCGTTTTGCAGGCTTCTTCTTTTTTTTCTTCTTATACTTTTTGTCTAAAAGTGCTTTTTGCTCCTTCACATATTTTGCTGCTGCTTTTTTGAATTTTTCTGCTTTCTTGTTTGCGTCTTTTAGGATTTGATCCAATTCTTCACGTTGCATGTCTGCGACTTCTGCTGCTTTGTCTTTTGCCCTGTCGACTGCTTCCAGAACTGATGGTTTGCTAGCAAGATCAACAGCCATATCTTTGATTTCGTGTCCCATTGATTGCAAGTCGTCCAAAAGTCCTTCTGTATCTCCTGCTGCAATTTTCTTTCGAATTTTCTTACCTTCTTCAGGCGCGAATAAAAGACCGGCTACAGCTCCGGTAAGTAGCCCTAGTCCTAGGGCGATTTTTCCAGCTTTTCTTCCCATGGCGTGGTGGGTTAATGGTGAATAGTGATATCAATCTACGATATCTATGAGGCTAATGTCAAACTCCTTGAGCATTAGGTTGAGTCTGTACATTGGCAGGCCGACAACATTGAAGTAGTCGCCGTCGAAGGATTTCACGAAGATAGAGCCAATTCCTTGGGCTGCGTATGCTGCGGCTTTGTCCATGGATTCTTCTTTTTTGAGGTATTTTTTGATTTCGCGGTCGGTCATTGGGACGAATTCAATTGTGGTGCTTTCCACTGCTGTGAGTTTTTCGCCAGAGAAAGTGTCAATGAGACAAAGGCCAGAGAGAACTTCATGAGTGGTACCTTGGAGCATTTTGAGCATTCGGAGGGCGTCTGCGTGGTCATTTGGTTTTTCCAAGATGTGATCTTCAAAGGCGCCGATTGTGTCTACTCCTAGGACAATGGCGTTTTTGTGATTGTTTGCAATGGATTCGGCCTTCCCTATTGCGTTGATTCTGACAATCTCGTGGGCTGAGCGGTTTTTGGGGTGAACTTCTTCGTAATCTAGAGGTGGATCGACTGTGAATTTGAGGCCGATTGCACTAAGTAGTTCTTTGCGGCGTGGGCTCCTGGAGGCGAGTATGAAAGTTTTCTTCATTTTTCCTTTGACAAGTTCAGGTTTCGCCTCTATATTCTACGGGCATTTTTTAAAAAGAGATATGCCAATTATCAAATCTGCAAAGAAACGGGTAAGACAAACAGCGGTTCGCCAGAAGCGTAACTACAACACGCGTACGAGCATGAAAAAAGCTATTCGAGCTGTTGAGGAGGCTGTGAAAGCTGGGAAGAAGGCTGAGGCTGAAAAATTGCTTCCTGCTGCATACAAGATTATTGACACTGCGGACAAGAAAAATATTTTGCAATCTAATACGGCTGCTCGGAGGAAGTCTAAGTTGGCTCGTATGATTGCGGATGCAGATGCGGATAAAAAGAAGGCTGCGCCAGCAAAGCCGGTAAAGGCTAAAAAAGAGGTTAAGGCTTAATCACTATTAGAGAGTCCTGGATTGATGCCAGGATTTTTTCGTATGAGCAATAAATTTGTTCACCGTGGGAGGTGCCTGGGTCGTTTGCGATGAAGGAGTTTTGGGTTTCATCGTAGCCTGTTAAGAGGATGGCGTGATGGCTTGGTGCTGGGTTTCCGTAATATGGACTTTCTAGGGCTTGGCCGTTGATTGTGAGAAGGATTAGGTGGCCGCTATGAATGAGGTTTTTGATTTCATCTGTGGTGGCTTGGCTGAGGAGGTAAGCGTTTAGATGTGAGTAATAGCTTGTGATTATTTGAAGAGTTTCTGTGGCGGTGGTGTCACCTGATTGGCCGAAGTTTTGGTTTTCCCAGGTGCCAATAGCCAGTAGGTCTGTTGCGGTTTGGTTGGCGGAGTCGATTGTTTGGCCTTGAACCCATTTCATTGCCATGTAGACGCAGGTTTCTTCCGCATACCTGTCCCAGGGGGATCCCCAGCCTAGGATGGCTTGGGTTGTGAAGGGAACATCGTGAGTGAGAAGGTCAGTGTTTTCGGCGGTTTTTGTGCCTGTGAAGACGTCTTCAATGATGGGTGCTTCAATTGCTACTGCCTCCTCCCCTTCCTCTGCAAAGTGTTTTGCAACGAGAATGCCGTCGACGAATGCGACGATGACTATCAGAAGTACTGCGAGTTTTGTGACAAAAGTGTTCATTCGTTTAAAAAGGGACTTTTATTGTGGTTGAGAAAGAGGGGTTTGTCAATTGCGTGTTCGGGAGAAAGAGTGGCTTAGTCGTTGTCTAACTTAAATCCAATCGGAGAACGTTTTGATTCTGGAGGAATCATAAGTTTGCGGATAGCATCAAAAACAACTTTAAATTGAGCATCATATTTCTTTTCCAATTTTTCAAGTTTTCCTGCTAGAGATTTGTTTGATGCAATGATTCTACGAAGCCTTACGAAAGCACGTATAATTTCTATATTTACTACAACTGCTCTTTTACTTCGAAGCACACTGGATAGCATTGCTACACCTTGTTCAGTGAATACATAAGGCGCGTATCTTCGACCACCATGTTTACCTTTTGAGGTCGCAAATTGCGACCTCAAGAATTGGTGACTTTCTCTCTTTTCGTTTTTTGAGGTTCCAAATTGGAACCTCAAGATTTCCCATTCTTTTTGATTGAGTTGAAACATGAAGTCTTCTGGGAAACGTTCTATATTTCTTTTTACTGCCTTGTTTAGGTTTTTGGTCGTCACCCCATAAAGCACAGCTAGATCATGATCTAACATTACTTTTTGACCTCGGAGAAAGAAAATAGAATTTTCTATGCGTTCAGGGGGTATAAGATTTGCCGAGCTGGAATTATTGTGTGGATTCATTGAAATCTTATTTTAGACTCCAATGAATTTTGTTAAAAATTTGCACATTTGAGGCTTTTAATTTTTAACCTGTAAAATCCTTGAAAAATGTGTTGTCGGAGTTGTGACAACACCCTAATTGTTATGTGAGATTTAGTGAGTTTATGTGAGAAAATGGTGGGCCAGGAAAGAATTGAACTTTCGACCAATCGATTATGAGTCGACTGCTCTAACCACTGAGCTACTGGCCCACAGTGGTCCTTTTCGTGTGGATTTTACTCGATTTACAAAAAAAGGCAAAGTCGGTAGACTAAAATCCCTTATTTTTCTCCTTATGACAGTCCAGGAAGAAATTAATAAATTATTGGAAGGGCGTGATAAAAAAAATATTTATTTGGATCACGCGGCTACGACTTATGTGGATGAGCGGGTAGTAGAGGCGATGGAGCCGTATTTTTGTGAAAATTTTGGGAATCCGAGTAGTTTTTATGAGCTTGGGAGGGTAGCGAAGGAGGCGATGGATAGTGCCAGGAGTGGGATTGCGGGGTGGCTGAATTGTAAGGCGGAAGAAGTGATATTTACGGGGGGTGGGACGGAGTCGGATAATATGGCGATATTTGGAGTTGCGCGGGCTTATAAGGATGTGGGGCGGCATGTGATTACTAGTGTGATTGAACATCATGCGGTGGAGAGGCCGTGTAAGATGCTTGAAAAAGAGGGTTTTGATGTGACTTATTTGCCTGTGGATGAGTTTGGGATGGTTAGTGTTGAAGATTTGAAAGGGGCGTTGAGGGAGGATACTGTGCTTGTTTCAGTGATGATGGCCAATAATGAGATTGGGACGCTGCAGCCTATTGAAGAGATTGGGGCACTGATGAAAGAGCATTCTGCCTTTTTCCATACTGATGCTTGTCAGGGGGCGGGTGTAGTCGATTTGGATGTGGAAAAGCTTGGTGTGGATTTGATGACACTGAATGGTTCGAAGATTTATGGGCCGAAAGGTGTTGGGATTTTGTACAGACGGAAGGGTGTGAAGTTGCAGCCGATTATTCATGGTGGGCATCAGGAGCGGGGATTGCGGGCTGGGACTGAGAATGTGCCTGGGATTGTGGGTCTTGCAAAAGCTTTGGAGATCGCTCAGGAGGGGCGTGAGGAGGAGAATAAGAGATTAGTTGGCTTGCGGGATTATATGATTGAGGAGATTGAGAAAAATGTGGAGAAAGTGAGGTTGAATGGGCATAAAGATAAGAGGCTGCCGAATAATGTGAATATGACTTTTTTGGATATTGAGGGAGAATCCTTGATCCTGTTTTTGAATGAGCTTGGGATTTATGCGGCGACGGGGTCGGCGTGTACTTCTGCAAGTTTGGATCCTTCTCATGTGATTACGGCGACTGGCGTGCCTTATGAATGCGCTCATGGGTCGATTCGGTTTACTTTGGGGCGGAGGACGACTAAAAATGATGTGGATGATGTGCTTGATGTTTTGCCGGAGATTGTTGGGGTTTTGAGAAGAATTTCACCTTTAAATTTATGAGTTTACCTATTGCCAGTGACGGAGATGCATGGATGTATTCAGAGGTGGTGAAAGATCATTTCTTTCATCCGAGGAATTTATTAGAGAAATTGCCTGAAGAAGGGGATTATGATGGCTGTGGTGAGGTTGGGAGTCCTGCCTGTGGTGATGTTATGAAGGTTTGGATAAAAGTGGATGGGGATAAGATTGCTGAGTGCAAGTGGCAGACTTTTGGGTGTGCTTCTGCGATTGCTGCAACTTCAATGATGAGCACTTTGGCGATTGGTATGGATTTGGATGAGGCTTTGGAGATGACACCTCAGATGATTACTGAGAAATTGGGTGGGCTACCTCAGCGGAAAATTCATTGCAGTGTGCTTGGGGATCAGGCGCTTAAAAAAGCTATTGAAGATTATCGGAAGTGAATATGGGTTGAGCATTATTACTTGAGAACATCCCATTCTGTGTCGATAGGTTTAGTGATATCATCATGAATTGTAACCGTCCCTTCCATACATCCAAAAATTGATTTTGTGACTAGTTTTTGATGGTAAATTTTATCTATCAATTTGAGACATTTAGCCTTAAATTTTCCTGTTAGAATGTTCATTGTGTCAGGTTTTGAAGTGGTCATATTGTAGCATGTTTGAAAATATCTTTTATAAGCAAATGAGGTCACAGGAAAAGTCGATGGAGAATTTACTGCTAAGATAAAATCTCGCCACACTTGTGGTAAAGTTTTACGACAAGTATCGTAACGAATTACGACAAAATTTATACCTCTTAACCTGTAAATCTTTCCCCGGGGATGAAATTGGGAGGAAGGGAAATTTGTGCACGTGCGGGTATGCGTAATTAAAAGTGTAGAAAAAATACTTGATCTAGCAAATGCGTTGTCAGAGCAGTGACAACAGTGTTAAGTTTTTCATATGAAGACTGAATTCCAAGATTATTTTCGGGGCTTGGTTGGGGATACGGAAGCTGAACAATTTTTTTGTGCAATTGAGGGTAAGAGCAATAGGCGGGGTTTGAGAATTAATAGCCTAAAGGTTGGGATGGATGTGATGATGGAGTGGTTGGAGAAATGTGGTTATGAGGTGAAGAAAAGCGAGTTTTCTGAAGAGGGGCTTGAGATTTCTGGGCGAGGTGAGAGACTTTCCCTCAAGCTCCCCTATCACGCTGGGTTTACTTATCCGCAGGATTTGGCGTCTATGTTTGCTGTTGAGCTTTTGGATCCGCAACCGGGTGAATGGGTTTTGGATTTGACGGCGGCGCCAGGTGGAAAAACCACGCATATTGCACAAAAGATGAGAAATACTGGGGTGCTTGTGGCTAATGATATAGATTCGCGGAGGTTGAAGGCCCTCCATTCAAATTTGGAAAGGCTTGGGGTGTGGAATACGGTTGTGATTAGAGCGAAGGCTCATTGGCTTGCCGGGTTTTATGGTGAGACTTTTGATCGGGTGCTTTTGGATCCTTCTTGTAGTGGTGAGGGGCTTTTGGTGACGCGTGATGGGAAGCCAGCGTTTTGGAATGTGAAATCATTGAAACGTTACGCTGCTGAGCAGTTTGGGCTTCTTTGTAGTGCTTTTACCCTGTTGAAGCCGGGAGGACGATTGGTTTATTCGACTTGTACCTTGAATGATGTTGAGGACGATGGAGTGGTTGAGAGACTACTTAAGAAATTTCCGGAAGCTGAGATTGATGAGGTGGCGATGGATGGAGTGCCTGAGCAAGTTGGAGACTTGAAAGGGATTCGGTTTTGGCCGCATAAGACCGGGACTAAGGGATTCTTTTGTGTGGCGATTAGAAAGAGTGAAAGTCTTGGTGAAGCTGAGGGTAAAGGGGAGAAATTGAAGGTGTTGAATGAAAGGCAGGTGCGAAGATATGAGGCATATGTTGAGAAGAATTTTGGATGTGAGCTGCCGGATGCTGGTTTTGTACTGCGAAATCAGAATCTTTTTGTCGTGAGTAAGGATATTGAAAAATTTCCGCTGACACCGAAGTATTCGCTTGGGTTTCCGTTGTTAAAAATAGTTAGAGATGAATTGAGGCCAACGCATGCAGGTGCACTTTGGCTGGGATTGAGAGCGACGAAGAGCGTGTTTGATTTAAATCGTGAGGGAGTTGAGGCGGTTTTTGAGAGGCAGCCGATTGAAAATATCAGTAGTAAAAAAGGGCTTTTTCTGGTAAGATTTGGTCAGTTTCCAGTAGGAATTGGGAAGCTGACTGAGAAAAAAGTTGAAGTGATTGTGCCGAAGCAGTATTAGACCCTTTGCAAAAAGACTGTTTGTTTTGTATGTGACCGGCGCCGGTCAGGTATGCTGGGGAATTAGGTTTTGTCTAGACCCAACCTTCTTTTTCCAGGGCGCTGCGGGCAGCTGCTTGCTCTCCTTCTTGCTTAGAAGGCCCCTCCCCTTTGCCGGCGAGTTTTTTGCCGAAGTAAACTCCGATGATGAAGTGTTTGTCGTGGTCTGGACCAGATTCTTCAATCAATTCGTAGTGTGGAGTGAGGTTTAGTCGTTCTTGTGTGAGTTCTTGGACGCGGGATTTTGCATCAATGTGCAGTCCTTCCTCGATAATTTCTTCGAGGAGCGAGACAATGTTAGTCATGATAAATTCGTTGGCACAGTCGTAGCCTTTGTCCAAGTAAATTGCACCGATCAGGGCTTCCATTGTATTTGCCAAGATGTATTTCTTCTCACGACCGCCAGACATGTCTTCCCCGCGACTGAGCAGAAGATAATCGCCAAGCTTGAGTGCTTTTGCCACTTTGGCCAGATTTTTCCCTTTCACCAGGGCGCTGCGCCAGTTTGTGAGGTCTCCTTCTGGTTGGTCTGGGTAACGGTTGTAGAGAAAGTGTGTAACTGCTAGCTCTAAAACTGCATCACCAAGGAATTCTAGACGTTCATTGAACGCGACGTGATCTGCGTGTTCGTTGACGTAAGATTTATGAACAAAGGCAAGGTCTAGAAGTTTTTTATCCTTGAAATCTAGGTTTATGGCCTTTTCTAGTTCGGCGAGATTTTTTTTAGCTTTAGGCATTTTTTTTGTGGTCATCGTATATGGAGCTTAATACACCATTCACAAATTTTGAAGAGCTTTCTACTCCAAATTCCTTTGCCAATTCCACTGCTTCATTGATTGCTACTAAGTCTGGGATCTGTTTGTCGAAGACAAGTTCACAGATGCCGACTTCTAAAATTACGCGGTCAATTGGTGCGATTTTTTCAAAAGGCCATTCTGGTGCGTATTTCTTGATAAATTCTTTTATTTCGTTCCTGTGAGCCAGGGTTTTTTTGAGAAGAGCTGAGGCAAATTTGGTTTTTTCAATATGCTGAGTACTATTTGAGAGATTATATGACAAAATCGCCTCCGAATCTCCCCCACGGAATTCCCACGCAAACAGGGTTTGAATTACTAGAGCACGGAGAGTATGGCGACCTGAGGCCATTTCGGTATGTTTAAGGAACTAGTCTGCTTTGATTGTTGTGACTTCTTCTTTTTTGCTTGGCTTCTCAGCCTGCGGCTTCGAAGTGGAACTAAGCATGTCTTTGCCTCTGTAAAATCCGCATTCTGGACAAACGTGGTGAAGACGAGTTTTCGCCTTGCAGTTTGTACAATCTACAAGTTGGATAGCCTGGGTAAGTCGTTTGCGGGCTCTGTTTTGAAAGCCTTTATAACGACGTGAACCACGTGCTTTGGAAGTTTTCTTCTTTGGTACTGGATGCTTAGCCATTGGTTTGATTTATTGCCTGGAGATTCTACTGGATTACGGGGGAAATGCAAGCTGAAATTGAGAAAAGCTTTCAAGAAGAGGCTTTCTGTTGCTAAAATGTCGACATGTTTGGTTTAGGAAAGAAAAATGTGACCCCTAAGCGCGAACGCCTGTTCACTGTCCTGGATATTGGGACAGAGTTCGTAAAGGCGCTCGTGTGTGAAGTGCAAGGGAAAGAAGTGGTGATTTTAGGACGTGGGAAAAGGCGACAGAGAACTGGAGAGATGGAGAGTGGCACGATTACCGATATTGCAGGTGTAATTGAGCATTGTCATGCAGCAATGCGTGAGGCTGAGAGAATGGCTGGAACTGTGCCGCAGAAGTTGATTTTGGGAGTGGCTGGGGAGTTGATTAAGGGGGCTACATCCATGATCACATATAAACGGCGAGATCCGAGCAGTAAGATTCATCAGGAAGAATTGAAGAATATTATCCATAAAGTTCAGTGGAAGGCCTTTGAAAAAGTGCGGAGTGATTTGGCTTACGAGACCGGTTTTAACGAGATTGATGTAAAACTGGTACATGCGGCAATTGTGGATACGCAGATTGATGGATATAAAGTGACAAATCCGGTTGGATTTCAGGGCCGTGAGGTTGTGATGAGTGTGTTTAATGCGTTTTCGCCGCTGGTTCATTTTGGAGCGCTGCAGACGATTTCTGCGGAATTGGATAGAGAGCTTTTGGCCATTATGGCGGAACCGTATGCAGTTGGCCGGCTTTTGGGTGGAACTGAGTTGCAGGGCTACAGTGGCATTTTTATTGATGTTGGGGGTGGAACTACTGATATTGCTGTGGTTGTTGATGGAAGTGTTATCGATACGAAGATGTTTAATCTTGGTGGGAGGGCATTTTCCAAGCGGCTTTCACAGACTCTGAATATTTCTTTAGACGAGGCTGAGGAAGTGAAAATTGCGTTTGCGAATCAACAATTAGAGCATCAATCGTACAAAATCGTTTCAAAAGGGGTTTCAAGTGATATTGAAGTTTGGCTTTCTGGAGTCTTTTTCAGTCTTCAGGAGCTTTCTGAGATTGATTCCTTACCTCCAAGCATATATCTTTGTGGGGGTGGTTCTCTATTGTCGCCGTTGAAGGAAGCTTTGGAACAAGCTGACTGGCACAAGAAACTTCCCTTCCCACGCAAGCCGCAAGTTAGGTATTTGCTACCGAAGAATGTCTCCCACATAAAAGACAAAACCAAGCTGCTCACTTCTCCCGCTGATATCACGCCGATGGCGCTTGCGAATATCGGGATGGAGATTATCTCAGAAGAGAAGATCATGACCAAGATGCTGCAAAAAGTCGTTCGGCTGATGCAGGTGTAAGAGCCCAAAGGGCCTAAACATGAACAAAAAAGTCAAAAAAGTATCAAAGAAGAAGATTTTATTCGTCGAATTGGATGAAGAGATCACCAGTATTTTTGAGAAGGTGGAAAAGCTGAATTACAAAGAAATTTATTTGGTGGTGCCAAAGCGGGCGATTTTGTTGCAGAGCATTGTGAATCTGAAGATTTTGAAGCAGAAGATTGAGGAGATTGGGAAGAAAATGGCGATTATTACTAGCGATACAAATGGGATGAAGCTTGCGCATCAGGCAGAGATTAAGATTTTTGATCATTGGAATACGGATGAGGAAGTGAAAAAAGACAAGAAGAAAAATGCGGATGCGGCGCTGCTTACGCCGATCAGTGCGACGTCGAATGAGACACGAGACAATACGCCGTCTCGGCTTCCCAAAAAGAAGTCTTCGATTTTTGAGGTGGTGCGAAGTTTGCGGGGTAAGGATGAGGGGTTTTCACTGAGATCTTATTTGCGGGACAGGAAGAAAAATCGTTTAGAGAAGGAGTCTTTCCACTTGTATCTGCCGGGTGGGAATCGGAAATTTATTACCGGATTTGTTGTGGTAAGTGTTTTGATTTTTGCGTTGATTGCTTATGTGGCTCTTCCGGGTGCGACTGTAAATATTGAGCCTGCTTCCAGTGTTTTGACCAAGGCGGTGAATGTTACTTTGGAGACTAGCCCAGTGGATACTCATAGTTTGAAGGCTTATCCTTTGGACGCGGAGGCGGAGCTTACAATTTCTCATCATGCAAGTGGGATTTTGAGTGAGGGTGCAAATGCGGCTGGATATTTGACGGTTATCAATACGACTGAGACAGAATGGCCGCTGGTGGTTGATACGCGTTTTCAAACCGACGATGGGATTGTGTTCAGGTTGCAAGAGGCTGTGACGGTGGCTGCGGCTTCAGGCTTAGTTTGGGGAGAGGCTGATGCTTATGTGGTGGCTGATCCCTTGGACGCAAATGGCGGTGCTGTTGGTGAACGTGGAAATATTGGGCCAAGCAGTTTTATATTGCCGGGGCTTCGGGAGTCGAGTCAGGACAAGCTTTATGCACAGAGTTCAGATTTTATGAGTGGTGGTGAGACGGTAGTCAGTGCGCTTGTGACTGAGGATGATTTGGTTGCTGCAAAGGAGAAGTTGGAGACGCAGCTTGCGGAGAAGGCGCTGTCGGCGTTGAGGAAAGAGGCACTTTCTGAGTCTAATAGTACTGGGGTGAGTTTGGATTTATTGGAAGATTCTGACGTTTTAGTCTATGGGATTGCGGATATAGACATGCCTTATGAGTTACTTGGTCAGGAGACAGAGACTTTTGAGATGGAGGGATCTATGACGATTGAGGGGGTTGCTTATGATGAAGATGCACTGTTGGCGATTTTGAAGGTTGAGATTATGGCTGGGACGACGCCTGGCAAGCAGTTGATTCGGATTGATGATGAGTCTGTGAGTACAAACGTGTTGGAGGCAAATGTTGCTTATGACTACTATAAATTTACGGCGCAGATTCAAGGAATTGAGGAGTATGAGATTGATCCGGAGCTTGAAGGTGGGAGTAAATTGGCGAAGAAGATAAAAGAGCACATTGCCGGGAAGACAGTTGAAGAGGCTGAGGCTTACGTGCAGAACTTGCCAGAGGTGAATAGTGTGGAGATAAAGCTCTGGCCGGGCTGGTCACCGACGATTCCGAGTTTGCCGGAAAATATTAAGATCAAGTCTGTGTCTGAGGGCGAGGCTATTGAGTAAGGGAGAAGACCCTTCGTTCAACAAGGGCGCACTTACTGTTTCACTTAGGGTCTTCTCCCTTTCGTAATTTTTCGTTCGACAAGGGCACATTTACTGTCTCTCTCAGGTTATTTACACTTTCCTAAATGAGAGAGTTGGGTTAAAATCCATCCGATGGCAAAAATAGCTTCACAAACTCAGGATTTCCCAAAGTGGTACCAGGATGTTGTACAGATGGCCGATTTGGCTTCGCACAGCAAGATCAAGGGCTGCATGATTATTAAACCTTATGGTTATGCAATTTGGGAGAATATTCAGAAAGAATTAGACAGACGGATTAAGGAAGCTGGCGTGCAAAATGCCTACTTCCCTCTTTTCATTCCTGAGAGCTTTTTGACTCGAGAAAAGGATCATGTGGAAGGTTTTGCGCCTGAGTGTGCAGTCGTTACCCACGGTGGAGGGAAAAAATTGGCTGAGCCGCTTGTTGTGAGGCCAACATCTGAGACTATCATGTACGACACGTATTCTGATTGGGTGCAGAGTTATCGGGATTTGCCGTTATTGATTAATCAGTGGGCAAATGTGGTTCGTTGGGAGATGAGGACGCGGCCGTTTTTGAGGACGACTGAATTTTTGTGGCAAGAAGGGCATACGGCTCATGCTACCAAAGAAGAAGCTGAAGAAGAGGTTGCGCGGGCGCTGAAGATGTATGCGGATTTTGATAGAGAGTTTTTGGCATTGCCTGTGTTGACTGGAAAGAAATCTGAGAAGGAGACTTTTGCGGGTGCGGATTACACCATGTGTACTGAGGCGCTGGCTAAAGATGGAAAGGCTATTCAGGCTGGGACTTCACATCTGCTTGGACAGACTTTTGCGAAGGCGTTTGATATTCGATTTCAGGATGAAAATGGAGAGATGCAATATGTTTGGCAGACCTCTTGGGGTGTATCGACCAGGATGGTTGGAACGATTATTGTTTGTCATGGTGATGAGAAGGGTCTCCGGTTGCCGCCTAATGTTGCGCCTTATCAAGTGGTCTTAGTTCCAATTTGGAAAAGTGATGAGGAGAAGGAAGCGGTTTTGGCTGAGATGTCTAAGTTGAATGATGATTTGCTTAAAAAAGGCGTGAGAGTTTTCTTTGATAGCCGGGAGAGTTTGACTCCTGGATGGAAATTTAATGAGTGGGAGCTTAAGGGCGTGCCTATTCGAATTGAGATGGGACCGAAGGATCTTAAAAAGAGTGAAGCGGTTGTTGCGAGGCGTGATACAAATGAGAAGATTTCAATGAAGGCCGAGGGCTTGGCGGATGAGCTTGTGGATCTTTTGGATACGATTCAGGAGAATATGTTGGCTCAAGCTGAGAAGTATTTGGATGAGCACATTGCTGAGGCAGATTCGATTGAGGAGATGGTGAAGATATTGGATGAAAAAGGCGGGTTTGTGAAAGCTGGATGGGGTGGAAATGCGAAGGATGAGCGGACTTTGCAAGATAAGACTAAGGCTACCATTCGTGTGATTTTGGAAGAGAAAGTGCCCGGAGGTAAGAAATGTATTTTCACGGGGAAAAAGGCTGAAGCCTTGGTGTACTTTGCTAGGGCTTATTAAGACAAATCACAAACAAGAGGAAATAGCTTCTTTTTCGACCTGGGTGTAAATTCCCCCGGATGCATGATCCAGGAAAATTTATCCTTAGCTGCGGTCTTCAAAACAAGCTATTTCCTCTGTTGATTTTTTTGACTTAAGTAGGCCGATAGAGATCTACCATTTGATCGATCCAGAATTTTGGATCGCAATGATCTGGATGATCTCGAATCTGCCATGTTTCCGGTGATTCCTCTTCGTTTTCCACCAAGTTATGGTGACAGATTTGTTCATGTTCTTTGCAAAGAGGAACAATTTTGTCTGGATCATGTGTTTTTTCCAGAGCAAGTCTCTGGGTATGATGTAAAATTTTGTAAGGTTTTCCGCAACCTGGAAATCCACAACATTTATGATGTTTTTCTAGAACATATTGTTTAATTTCCGCAGGAATGTGTCTAGATGTAGCTTTGACAGGCTTAGGTTTTTTTAGTTTTTTTCTTTTTACTTCCTCCTCCTTATTTTTCAATAAAGATTCTATTAATTCGTCCCAAGTTGCTCCCGCTTTGAGATTCATGAGTTTTTCAGCTAGTTCTGGCTTTAGTTTCATAAGAATTTCCACTTCCCCAGATTGAGTTTTTGCGACGTCGCAAAAATCTTCAGCCTTCTCATGCCTTTTCTTTTCGCGCACAAAAACCCTTACCGTATTGCAGCTCATTTGCCGGGCTTTTTCAGCCCAAAATTTTTCGGTTTCTTGGGTCGCCACATTGGCCACAGGCCTAACCCTTCCAATTCCTTTCTCTGCAACTACTTGTTTCAATTCCGGCATGTTTTCGATTTTTCGCATGACCCATAAAGTTGTATCTACAGCACTTTTGCCCATCCCAGCCAGCTTTGCTGCATATTCGTAAATACTGTTAAAGCCTTTTCTTTCCCATATTTTCTCTTCTGCTATTTTGGGAAGCATAAGTTCGCATTCGCGTCGCCATTCTAGAGATTTTTGGCCACAAAATTTGAAGCGTTTGTGGAGTTTCTCTTGTTCTTTTTTTGTCATAATGAGTGAGGTTAAAATCCAAAATCAATCTGAGTAAATTATATCACAAAGGGTGAGTGGGGGCTCACCTTTTGAGTGGACATTTAACCTGTTCTGACCTGTGATAGTTCTGGCCTTTTTAGATGATTTGCGAGATCGACTTTTTAGCTAGCTTAAAGGAAGATTTGTGCTTTTAGCAGTAATTGAATTCATTTTTTTAAAGGCCGAGTTGTTTGCGGATGTCGTCTGCTTTTTGGTCGTCTTCTTTGCCTTTTTTCTCGGATTTATATTCAAGCTCAAGGTCTTTCCAGTCTGCTGCGTGTTCAACTTCTAGTTTTTTGAGTTGAGCTCCGTGTTTTGGTGATAGTTCAATGAATTTTGCACGTTCTTCTTCAAAAATTCGGATTAGTTCATCAACTTGTGCTTGGCGGAGTTTTGGGATTGAGTCGACGATTTTTCGTTTTTCATCCTTGGTGAGAGAAATAGATCCAGCAAGGAGGTTTATGAATTTATCTTCGTCGAAGCCAAGTTGGTGTGCTGGCAGCTTGATTGTGGTCTTAAAGTCCTTCATTTTCGCCGCAAAGACGTAATTTGGGTCTACGGGCGGAGGTGGAGGAGCTGGTGGGCCGTATCCACCTGGCATACCAGGCTGTATCCCCCCTGCCATTGGTTGAGCAGGTGGTGTTGTTGTTGTTGGTGGTGGTGGTGGTGGTGGTGGTGGTGGTGTTGGTGCTGCCGGCTGTTGTGCTGGCGGCGGTGTTGGAGGTGTTGGAGGTGTTGGAGGTGTTGGAGGTGTTGGAGGTGTTGGTTGTGTACCAAAACCACCTGTATATTGCCCTCCTTGTTGATTGTTTGGATCTGTCATGTCACTGAGTTTATTGAATGCAGATATTTAAATCAAGCTTTAACACTTATATTTTACCATAAAAGGTGTTTCTCAGCAATATGGCTGCAAAAAATTGAGTAAAAAAAGAGGGCCCCCTCCACGCCACATAAGAGCCCTCTCCAACCGTAGGTAAAATTAATGTTTTATTTAGATTATTATTTTCGTTAATTGACTTTATGTCAAAAAGGTTTCTTTATACACGATTCTTGAAATCTTGTCTAGTCTTTTCTTCAGAAAAACGTTAGTATCAGGTTTGAGATTATTTTAAAAATTATGACAAAAAACAACTCCAATCGTTCAAAATGGCTTTCTTCTGTGCCTATTGGGCTTGCTTTAGTGCTTTCAATTGTCTTTGGATATATTGAGACTTACAGGGCTATGCACAATAGTGATTATTTCTCTGCTGAGTCACTGCAATCGCTTAGAAGCTTGAATTTTCAGTATGAAGTGATGGTGGATGATTTATCTGAACCTTTGGAGTCTCAGCTGATGACGGATTTGTTTAAGGCGAATGCCTTAGTAAGTACTGGGGAGCTTGAAAAAGAAAGTAGAGGTTTGGTTGTGAGTTTGGATGGCGATATTTCGCAGAAAGGGTATTTGCTTTTGCAGCCTACTGATGAGCTTTCTGATCTTGAACTGGAGACTATTGCGCATGTGTATCAGGAGGCTATTCCGGAGTTTTTGAGTGTGGAAATTGATCAGGATGTTGAGCTTTTGGGAATGCCGCTTTTCAATATTAATTGGGGCAAAACAGATGTGGAGCTGAGTGGTGAAGATGTGGAGCTTGAGAAGGGGTATTTGGAGCCGATTGTTGTTGCTGTTGTGGACAGTGGGGTTGATGTGGATCATGAGATTTTTGATGGCCATGAGATGTTAACTGGTTGGAATACGATTGATGGAGATACCAGCATGTATGACGATGTTGGACATGGGACGCATATTGCCGGGATTGTTGCGTCTGAAATGCTCGGTGCCGCGATTGCTCCGTATAAGATTGTAGATTCAAGAGGTGGGCGGCTTTCCAACGTGATTGAGGCGCTTGAAAAGGCAATTGATGATGATGTTGATGTTATAAATACTAGTTTTGGGCTGTTTTCCCCTTCTGCTTCGCTGGAGAAATTAGTTGAGGAGGCTTATGACGAAAGGATTATTATTGTTTCCGCAGCTGGGAATGATGATAGTTCTTCTGGTTTTTATCCTGCGACTTATGATCATACTATTGCTGTAGCGAGTTTATATCCCAATGGAAAGAAGATGGATAAGTCCAATTATGGCGATTGGGTTGATATAGCGGCTTTGGGGTATCGGGTACGGTCTTCCATACCTGATGACAGTTATGGTTATAAGAGTGGAACTTCTCAGTCAACCGCTTTCATAAGTGCTGAGGTTGCTAGGATTTTGGCTTCTTATGGCTTGGGTAAGAGTTTGGATTTTGAGGATGTTTTGGAGAAATTAACTAGAGGTCTTGAGGAGATTGAGATTGGAGAACTTGCAGGAGTTGTTGCTTTGGACGATTAGCCATTTACGGACGATTAGCTCAGTTGGTTAGAGCGCCACATTGACATTGTGGAGGTCAGAGGTTCGAGTCCCCTATCGTCCACCAAATTTATTCAAGTGTAATAAATTTGTTGAATTTGAGTTATATAGTAGAATGGATTTCTATTTATTAACTTTTCACATCATGAAGAAATACATATTAAGTTTGGCTCTTGTTTTATTACTTAGTGCCTGTACTAGCTCTATTCCCGTCGAAGAAGCAGAAGAAATAAGTTGGGCTCCAGTAAATGAGCAAGCGGATGACACCGAAACTGTTAGAGAAATCGACGTCACAGAATCGAATGGCATTTTCACTGTGGAATCAAAAGGTATGGATGACTACGTTAAATTAGTACAAAACCCAGAAACTAAAGACTTATATCTATCTGAAGCTGCACCAGAAGACTATGAAATTTCAGATCATTTCCTAAGTGAAAATGATACAATTCAAAAATATACTGAACCAAATCCAACTCCTGAAGTACCACTCAGTAGTTTAGATCTGATTTTTTATCTAAAAGAAACTTCTGAAGATGGCACCGAAATTTGGTATGGACCTTTCCAAGGTTTGATGCAATAAAGAAAGAACCCCGCATGGCGGGGCTCTTTTTGATCTAAAACCAATTCTTTACCGCGTCACACTAATCGTCTCTGAAAGTTCTGCACTTGGAGCTGCGACTGTTAGACGTCCATTTGCGTCAGCTGCAATGGTGTAGCCTGTGTAATAAGTTGTACAATCTGTGTAGGCAGCACCTGTTGCTGTTGGATCAAATGGCATTTCAGCAATATATGTAGGAACAAGAAGGCTGCAAATGTCGATTTCAGCTGTATCATCTCCAATTATCGTAGCAGTTGTGGTAATTGCAGATGGTAATGTTCCTCTGTTGTCGATTGCATATTCGTGAACTGCATCGAGAATGGACTTAACGTCACTGTCTCTCTCTGCATTATTAGCTTGAGAGATTTGTCGGCTTGGGTTGATCGCAACGATTACGATACCTGCTAGAATCGCGATAATCACGATTACAAGCAAGACTTCTACCAAAGTAAAAGCCTTTTTATGAAAGCGTTTATTCATGTGGCGGGAGGTAAAGAGATAAACTGGTAGTGATTTTAGACTATTCGTGTTGTTTTGACAACTCGGAATAAGCATCCCAGTCCATTACGGGTAGACTAATTTCAACTACTGAGACTCCGTTTTGGATTTCGTTATCCCATTTTGCGTAAAGCACAACTGAATATATTAGCACTATGAGGAAGAGCCCAAGGATTGCAAAAAACGGTAAGTAGCGCTTATTTAACATAGAGTTTTAGGTTGATGGAAATATTTGGAGAGATTCTTTCATTTTCTATTGCGTATGACATTCGTTCAAAATCTATATTGAGAATACGAATGTAATAGTCTAGATCTTCAAGCTTTTCTAAGAAATTTGTTAAGTCAGCACGACTGCCATAGAATTGAATTTCATATTCAAGACTTGGGCTTGAATCAGTATCTGCTGTCGTATCTGTGTTTTCAACAGTTTGAAGATCAATATCTAGAGAGAAATTTTGTGCAATTTCTTCGATACTTGCGATAAACTCAATATATTCAGTTTCGCCTTCTGGCCTCAGCGAGTGCACATATTCAATAGCTTCTTTTGTTGTTTCTGTGTAAAGAGAAAGACTTTCTTCAAAGTTCGGTTTTATATCTGCTGCCAATTCAAGGTAGCGATTCAAAGTTTTGACCTCATTATTGAGGCCGCTAAGAGCTGTCCCAATTATAATTGTGGTGCAGGTACTGATTAGCATCAGTATCATGCATAGGTTTAGAGCTCGCTGAATTTTATTAGTTGCTTTCTCCATATTTTGGTAATTCAGGGAAGTACAGAACAAGTTGAGCTGCAAAAGATATTTGAGATCTTGAATCAAAACTTGAGAGTGGGATATCTACCTCACTCACAAAGGATGCTTCTTCGAAATTTTGTTGAAGTTCTAGTAGTTCTTCGCGATCTTCTGCCACACCTGCAATACTCATTGTCAGATCCATGTCATTAAATTTCACACCATTGATTATTGTTCCGTCTGGTACGAGATCGTATACATCATCAATTACTACTGGCACAGAGACTAGACTTTTGTCGATACTACTAAGAATTGTAACTTCTTCATTGAAAGCGGTGAGCGCTTCTTGAATATCTTGATATCTTGTCCCATAAAGTGTGTTTTCAATATTGGCTTTTCCAATTTCCAAGTTTATGCGATCAAAGCTGAGATTTTCGTATTTGAAAAGCAAATATCCGGCAAGAGCCAGCGCTAGAATTGAAATACAGACGCTACTTGTTGCTAGGATCAGATCAATTTTTTCATCAAAGAATTTTTTCTTCAGTCGATCCGGGAGAAGATTTACGCTGTTTGTAATGTGTCCAATTGCTTTTTTCGCTATTCCAACTGCGTCTGTGAAGTAAATTGAGTAAGGCACAGATGCTCCCTTCCCTTCATGTGTAGCCATGAATTTGGCATCATCAATTGTGAGACCCAATTTTGGATCCCCAACCGTAACTGTTTGTTTTGTGAATTTTCTTTTTGCGATGTCGTAGAAATTTGGAAGGTTTGAGAATTCTCCAGTTAAGAAAATTTCATCAACGCTTTTCACTAGTTTCTCGCCTTTCTTTTCATCCATTAACTTCTTTGCTTGAACATAGGTCTCTTCGATAAATTGCCTGATAACTGGCATGTATTTACGCTCTAGTTTGTTTTCTTCCCAATGCTCGAATAGCTCTTCTGGTTTGAGATTGAATTCTGTAGCCAATTTTTCTATAAGATATTGACTACCTTTATTTGAACTAAAGAAATGTTTTACTTCGCCGCGCTTGAGGAGCAGATAATTCGTTGAAAGTTCATTGAGTTCGACAACTAGAGTTGTTTTGCTACTCTTAATTTGCCTGTTAAGTGCCAAAGGAATTGCTTCGGCATGAACCCCGAAAATATTTGGCGTGATTTTGAGTGATTCAAGTACCGCCACATAATGATCTGCAATCTTTTTGGGCACAGCTGCGAATAGCACGTGTTGTTGCGCTTTCCCTCCATTCTCTTCGTCCTTCCCCAGCACTGAAAAATCCCAATAAACGTCATCAATTGGGAATGGAATGATGGTTTCTGCCTGAAAGGGAATTGCCTTTTTGATGTCTTTTTTCTTGAGGTCTGCCGGGAATTTAAAGATATGAACAAAAGTCACACGTGAAGGCAAAATGAGTGCTGCATTTCGTACTTTTACTGCTTTTGGATTGGCTTGTTCAAACAAGCTGACTAGGATTGTTCGCAGTTCATTTTCTTTTTTGATTATGCCGTCTTCAATTATGCCGTCCGGAATTGGGACTCTGTTGTACGAGATAAGTTCCGGGTTCCCATTCCCCGTGCCAAGCTCAACGAATTGAGCTACATGGTCGTGTAGATCGATCGCTGCGACGTTCTTTTGGAATATGTTTAGCATTGGGTGGAGACGGGGTTACTTTATCAATATTTTTTCCAGGATTGTAGGTCAATGTTGTTTGCCTCGCCGCTGGCTGTGATTTCAGCAGTAGCTTGATAATTCTGTGTGTAATCCAAGAGCGTTACTGTTGTTGCAATTGTGTAGGGTCCGCTGCCAGATACCGTTACACTGCAGCTTGTGTTTGAGTCTAATTGTAAAGTTGTACTCGTGAATGAGACATCTTCTTCTAGTCTTTGCATGGCCTCCTCTATGCAGGCTTCTGCTGCGTAATATGTGATTTTGTTCGCTTGTGTGTTTGCATGTTGATATGCGGTTGAAATATTTGTGTCAGACATCCCTAGAACGAGCATGAGTGTGACGGCAGATATAATCAGTAAACTGATCAATGCGATTGACCCTTTTTTTGAGTTTCGGTTTTTTGAGATTATGCAGATCATTTTCTAAGAGATACTGATACTTGTATTGGGTAAGTTGTTTGTAAATTTGAAAGATCTTTCCCTGAGGGAGAGAGTTGTGCATCGATTGTGATTTGATCTGGAGTTTTGTCTGATTCGATTAGACTGAAGCGAAGGTAGTCAAAAGTTGTTAATTCTGTGTTTAGTTGCACTGGATCTAAACTAGCTTCTTGTATGTACAGGTCACCGTCTGAGAGATAATAGTTTGTTGTAGAAGACGTTGTGTTGAGTGAAAGAACTCCATTGTCATCATCAAAAGTACAGCCTGCATCATTGACGGATTCCGCGGTTTGGATCGAATAAATTATTCGTTGTGTGATCAGATCTGCGTTTGAATTCAATTCATGTACGTTTGAAGACAAGCTATTTATGTTTAGAATCTGGATCGCAAAACTCATTGCAGCAAGCAGCAGTCCACCAAGGATGGTGAAGTAGAAAATTATTTCGACAAGTGTGCTTGCTTTTGTCCTCATGGCGAGTAGTTAACGGTTACGCTTTCAATGTCCGGTGTATTGATCTCGTTTGAAGTTAGATATGCTTTGAATTGGAAATATTGTGTGCCGGTTGCGCCTGGATCCACCATAATTTGTGTTCGTGAAGTTTCATAATAAGTTGCGTTTGTTCCGTCTGGGCCAACCCAAGTGGCGCCCGTTAAATTCCCTTCTGTACTACCTGTACGGATCTGGAAAGTAACTGTGGTGCCAAAGGAAGCTTGTACTTCCCATTCTAAGTAGTTGTATCTGGTATCTGAGCTGCCTGTGTTTAAGGCATCAGAAACGTAGGTTCCATACGTTGCGTATTTCTTTGCGAGAGTATTTACGAGTACGAGTCCGCGGTTATTTGTACATAGACCTCCGTAAACTTTATCCCCGTCTATATCAATAGCCTCCCCCTTCCCTTCTAGATCAACAGCCAAGGCAAGAAAAGGTGAAAGTGGATTACTAACATTGATGATTGAAAGTGCTTCATTGCTATCATCTATGGCTGCGTAAATATATCCGTCCAGATATTCTAAATCTTCAATTTCATCCTCAAGATCTATGGATGCAACTATGTTTGGGTTTTCTGGATCTGAAATGTCGAGGACTGTGAGAGCGTCATCGTTATCGTCAAGACCTAGGTATGCAAATGGACCGTTCACGTCTATTGAATTTACGTCATCATTAACATCAAGGATTGTGACTCGGAAAGGTGCATTTGGATCTGCGATATTAATCACTTGAAATCCTTCGTCGCCTTCATCCACGCCCAAGAAAGCATAATCTCCGTGCAGATACACATAATCAGTATCTTCATCAATATTTACGGTGCCAAGTTTTTGTGGACTTGCCTTGTTAGTGATGTCATAAATTGCGAAGGCTTCTCTGTCATAATTACTTGTCATATAGAGATAATTCCCATCTACTGCTGATCCATTTCCGTCATCTCCAAGATCAACTGATGTTACAAGGGATGGGGAAGTTGGGGTTGAAACATCTACAATGGCTAGCCCATCGTTATAATCGTCAACCCCCACGTAGAGGTAGTTGCCGTCCTTTGTTAGCTGACGACCTTTGCCATCAATATCAAGTCCAGCAACAACGGTTGGATTGTCTGGGTCTGAAACGTCAACTACAACCAGGCCTTCTGAAGATCTATTTGTTGCTAGATATGCGTAATTCCCGTCAGCTACAACGTCGTGTCCGTGTTCTCCAATGTCTGCTGAGGCGAAGAATTCACCTGTTTCCTCTAGAAGATCTAATTGCAATGCGCAGTTATCTGCGGGTGGTGAAACCGTTTCTGTGTTTGTCATGTCTGTGAAAGTTCCACTGTCGAATTCGTCACAAGTTGTTTGGATCCACTCAGTACCGGTCCAGCCGGAAAGGTAGGTGTTTAGTGAAACTGATTTTGGGAAAACATCCTTCCAGTTCCAAGTGACTGTGGACGTGATCTTCTTCATTTCTGGATCCAGTGTGCCGGTTTCTGCAATTTCTCCAGATATGTCGCGGTAAACATCTGCGACCGTGATTGTTCGTTGATAATAAGAATCTATTGTTTCTGGTGCGGTATCAAAAGCCCAGACGCCGCTTGTTTGCGTGAGACCGTGATCATCAGTTGTGAGAAGCAAGAAATTTTGGTCACGGATGTTTCTGGCAGCTTCTAGACCTTCCTGTGCATAAAGTAAGGCTTCGTTGTTTACTGGCAATTTTGCATCTCTTTGAATGACGTCTAAGGACAGATATAGAACACCAGTGCTGAATAGTGTAAAAATGAACACAGCGAGCATTAGCTCTACTAGAGAGAAAGCTTTTTGTTTTAGTCGGGATTTAGTAGCGGACGGTGCCATATTCATCGATACTTATTGATAGAGTTTTGCTTATTTGAGATGAGACGAAATCCAAAGAGCCATTTGTTTTTGTATAGCCAAATGGAGTTGTGAAAATTAGGTCTGAGCCTCCCCCATCCAGAGATATATTTTGGATACTGACTGCGGAGGGAAGTGAAATTGTGAAATTTGTGTCTGCGCCGGGGACGTAACTTGAACCTTCAAATAAAGTATATGAGTTGGCCTCCAGGTGAATTCCGTGATCCTGATCATTTTTGCCAGATGCGGCGTCACTTGATGCTAGACGAGCATAAGCTACAAAGCTTGCCGCTTGTGTATTTACATCTGCACGGACCTGAGAAGTTTGTGCATATAATCCCATTAGACCTAAGCTTATTAGCAATACTCCGATTACGATTGTGATTTCCAAAAATGTGAATGCTTTCTTTATCATGATGCTAAAAGGTTTGGGAGCTGATAAATTGGTAGAATAATTGAGATTGCTACTCCACCAATGAGCCCTCCCATAAAGACTAAAAGAATTGGCTCTAGTAGGACCGAGAGGTTTTTTGTAAGACTGTCTACGTTTCGTTCGTAAAGTGCTGCGAGGTGATCCGTTGCTGTTTCCAGGCTGCCGGATTTCTCACCGATGAAAAGCATTTTTGTAACGAGAGGTGGGAAAAGTTTTCCGTTCCCCTCAAAAGCTGGGCCGAGCTGTCCACCTTTTTCCACTTTGGCCTGCCCCCTTACTGTGGCCTTTTTGTACATGTCGTTTGTGAACATGTTTGCAACTACGAGTAGTGCTTTTGTGATTGGGACACCGGCTTGCATAAGCGAATTTAGTGTTCGCGCAAAGCGCGCTAAATTCGCGTAGACAAGGAGTTTCCCAAAAACTGGCAACCTGAGAACAATCCGGTGCCAGAATGGTTTTAAGTGTTTTGTTTTGAACAAGAATGAAGATACTAAGATTAGTGCTGCAAGAAGCCCTATTGTTTGAAGTGGTTTTTCAACCATGAATGTGCTGACTCCAATCAGGATTTTTGTTGGGAGTGGAAGATCCATATTGAAAGACGTGAATATTTCTGAGATTTTTGGGATGATGAAAATCACGACTCCAAGAGCAAGTATCAGCGTGATGCTTATGATCACGGCTGGATAAATAAAAGCTGAGATGATTTTCTTCCTGAGGTCGTATTCTTTTTCAAGTTGTTGATCCAGGTATTCTAGAACCTCATCCAGAGTCCCGCCTTCTTCACCGGTTGCGACCATATTGATGAACAGCCCAGAAAAAACCTCTTCATAATTCCGAAGGCTGTCTGAGAGTGTTTGGCCAGACTCAACCATCTTCAAAATGTTTTCGTACATTTTGCGATTATTTCTACCCTTGGTTTGTTCCATTAAGATTTTTAGTGCTTCCGTGATACTTATCCCTACACGAATCATTGTTGATAAGTGTTTTGTGAACATCATTTTGTCTTGAAAGCTCAAATGCGGTTTTTGCCAAAACCACTGTTTCTTTTTGACGTCTTCCCGGACTGAGATGATTACAAACTTTTTGTTTTGTAGTTTTTTAACCGCGTCATCTTTACTCGATGCATGGATTCGCCCCTTTTTGCGGGCTCCTTTTTCGTTCGTGATTACATAGTGAAATTTCCTCATGGTGAATTTTAAGTTCTCATTACGCGAAGTACTTCTTCAATTGTAGTTTTACCTTCAAGGACTTTTTTCATTCCGTCGATAAACATCGTGTGCATGCCTTCCCCTATGGCGATTTCTTCGAGTTCTTTTGGTGGGGTGTTTGCAAGAATGCTTTTGCGAATCGTGTCTGAAATTTCCATTACTTCTGAAATAGAAGTTCGTCCTTTGTAACCTGAGCCATTACAAGCTTCACAGCCTTCGCCTCTGTGGAAAGTGAAGGTGCCACCGCTGTCTTTTTGCAGATCTGAAAAGATAGTTTTTAAGTCGTCCTTAATTTGGAATTTTTTAGCAAGCTCCTCGAGTTGATCCACCGAAACTTGATAAGACTGCTTACATTTTTCGCAAATTGTTCTAACGAGACGTTGAGCAATCACCATCTGTGCCGTTGCCGCAAGCAGGAAGCTTTCCACGTCCATTTCCAGCATACGAGGCAGAGTTGTTGCCGTGTTGTTGGTATGCAGAGTTGCCAGGACAAGATGCCCCGTCAGTGCCGCGTTAATGGCGATACTTGCCGTTTCTGCATCACGGATTTCACCAACCAGAATGATATCCGGATCCTGACGAACCAGAGATCGGAGTCCTTTGGAAAAGGTCAGCTCTGTTTTTACATTTACCTGGGTTTGATTTATTCCTTCCAGACGGTATTCAATTGGATCTTCAATTGTTGAGATATTCACTTCCGGCGAGTTGAGTTTTTTCAGCAAGGCGTAAAGTGCGGTTGTTTTACCTGATCCAGTTGGACCGGTCATGAGGATGATCCCGTGGGTTTTCATAATATTTTTCTCGATTTTTTCGAGATTTGTTCCGGAGTAGCCCAGGGATTTAAGGTTCAATTCTTGACGAGTTGAACTCAGCAGCCTCATCACAACTTTTTCTCCGTCGTAGGTTGGTAAGATAGAAACACGGAGTGTGATTTCATTTTTTTCTAGTTCGATTTTAAAACGTCCGTCTTGGGCTGCGCGATGCTCGTCAGTTCTGAGATTTGCGAGAACCTTGATACGGGTTGCAACGAGTTCTTCGATTTCGATTGGAAGTTCTGCGATTGTGTTTAGGATTCCGTCAATTCGGTAACGAACGACTAAGGCTTGTTTGTGCGGTTCTAAGTGAATATCTGATGCGTCATTTTGGTATGCAAAGAGGATTATTGTGTCGACTATTTTTGAGGCGTCCTTGAGAGATTCGATCTTTCCTGGGTCACTCATGGCGCCTTCAAGGAGTTTGTTGAATTTTTGGTTTACGTCCTTGCTGTAGACTTTGAGTGAGATTTTGATGTCTGTTTTTGTCGCGTAATATGGGACGACTGTGAGTCCGGTTTTGTTCTCCAGGAAATTTATTAGCTCGAAGTTGTGCGGGTTGTTGAGAGCTAGGTGCAGAGTGTCGTCTTCTTTCTTGAAAGGCATCACGTATTGGTGAGATGCCATTGTGTGAGGAACGATTGGGAGCAGTACTTCAGAAATTGTCTGATCTGCTACCTGGACGTATGGAACTTCGTAAAGGCTTGCTATTAGCTTTGCCAGCTCGTGTTCTGGAAGGACGTCTCGATCGTAGAGGGCGTCTTCAAGAGGGATTTTTTTCTTTTTTGCGTAAGACAGGATGCTCTGAAATTTTTCTTCGTTGAGCGCACCTTTTTCAAGGAGAGCTTGCTTTAGATCTGCATCTTGTATTGCCATACGTATTTTGATACATTTTAATCTATTGATTCTATCATATTTTCGGGGAAAAGACAAGTCCCCCTAACCTGAAAGACTATGGGCACACGTGAACAATATTTGGATTTGCTTGATGAGATAGGAGGAGCTACTAAAATTCCTGCTAAAAAGAGGAGTGCAGATGACTTTGCAGTTCTGATAGAGCAGCATCAAAGGGCTGCAGCGTTGGCTCGTGCTTTGGGGCATGAGGGGTGCCGGAAGTTTCATGACACGAGTGTGCAGCTGTATGAACAGCAGGCTGCTGGTGTGGGTTTGGATCTTTCGGATCTGCTTAACAAGAGAAGTTGTTTGTTGATGGCAAATGTTGGACTTATGATAAGGCAGTGAGTTTGCTTAGCTTGAAATAGCCCACGGCTGGTTGTCTGTTGGGTGGTTGGTTATTGACTATCCACTAAATAATTCACCGGCAAGCAATCTTTGCAAGACATCTCTTAAATTCGCTAAACAAGAATCTACTTTTCTTCGAAGATTTGACTGACCACGAAGTCTGGATATCATCTCAATTTGCAAACTAAGAGCCTCTGAAACAAAAGGAATCACGCTTTGCACTTCAGGCTTATAAACATCCAAATCAAAAGAGTTCAATTCCCCGTCCTGCCTTACACCAGCAAATAACTGCAAATCTCCACCCGTAGCCTGACGAACAATCAAATCAACAACAGTATGAACGGAATGACTCAAAACACCTTTTCTGTTAACAACAGTCGCAGTACAAAAACGCCCCTCTGCTCTGTCCCCGTCCTGACTCCATTCATTCGACATTCCGACAGGAACCCAAGCCGTACTATCACCAATAAATCTAAATTCATCCATTTCATAATCCTCCCCTCGACGCAGCGTGCCTTCTTCAGAGGTTTGTTCAGCCAAATCTAAAAAATCAGCAGCAAGTTTTCGCGCCTCATCGAAATCGGTAGAATCAGTTTCCATAACGACAATTTAACATTTAAGGTAGCTTTTTACCACATTTCTCGAAGATCAGTCAAATACTAGTCTTCTTGATTTGACAAATCTATGCCCGTGCACACTTTTAGACCAGAGTTTCTTTCGGAAGTCAAAAAAATCCCCGGGGATTTTTTTGCGACGTCGCAAAAAAACGCTATAATCCGGGTAATGAAAAAGCTTCTTTTTGTTTTTTTACTGCTGTTTTCGGCCTGTTCCACTGGACAGGTTTCTGTGCTGGATAGTGTGCCGGTTGCAGAAGAGAATTTGGTAATCGTTGGAGAGGGTGGAACGTCTGGGAGTTTGTTTACTATGGCTGCGGAGACTTATGTAGAAGAGGAAGGGGGTGTTGTTTACGAGGTTAGAAGTGGTGATGAGTTTATGGATGCGGTGCGGAATTTTTATGAGAACTATGGGGAGATTGTGCATTTGGAATATTTTGGGCATGGGAATCATGTGGCGCTTTTTGTGAATCAGGCGCCTGGGGTGAACGGCAGTGTTTATGCGAATGATCCGGATCAGAGCCAGGATTATGTTGCGGCTTCGATTTTCGATTTGCCGGCGGATGTTTTTTACAAGTATGGCTGGGTACGATTTAACGGGTGTAATGTTGCGGACGGGTATCCGGATGCTGATACTTTTGCGCAGAGATTTGCGAATTATTTTGAAGTTGAGGTAGTGGCGCCGACTGGGCCGACTGAGTTCCAGGAAGATGGTGATGAGATTTATATGATTGCGACTTATGACAATAAGGATTTTGTGATTGTTGAACCTCAGGAAGTTGCGGACACGAGGTTTGTGGATGTCCGAGTGGGGCAAGGTTACGAGGAGGCTGTGAGTGAGTTGTTGAAATTGGGTTTGGATTTGGGATGGGATGGGGATAGGTTTTCTGGTTATAAAAATATTACTTATGCGGAGGCCTTTGAGTTTTGTAGGTTGGTGGCTAGTGATGAGAATGATTGTTATATTTCTGGGTATGATGCTGGGGAGAAGATTCGGAATTTGCAGGCCTTGAGAATGCTTTTGGATGCTGGTGGAGTTGAGACGGCTTATACGGATCCTTGGTATGATGCTTATATCCGACAGGCGAGTGATATTTTGACTGAGAATTTTACAGATCAGATGTGGTATACCCGTGGTGAAATGGCAAAATTGACTTGGAATTTTTTGCAAAAATGAGTAGTGTGCGTGCGCATTCCCTTTAATAAACTCAAATATGGCGTATCGTATTGAAGTTGGCTCGAAGGTTTCAGACACCCGAGCTCTTGTTCGGCAAAGAAAACTTAAACAGCTTGATTTTGGTGACAAAGTAGAAAATGTTTCTATTGTTGACGTTTACACAGTCGACAAGGAACTTCCGATGGAAGATTTGGAGAAAGCTGGAGAGGCATTGTGCAATCCGGTTACACAAGAATCTTTTGTTGGGAAGGCGCCGCAAAGCGGCGTGTTTGACTGGGCTATTGAGGTTGGGTTCCTCCCCGGTGTGACTGACAATGTTGGACATACAGGTCAGGAAATTGTTGAGGATCTTTTGAAGATTAAATTTGAGGGACGTGAGGCGCTTTATTCGTCTCAGATAACTTTTGTGAAGGGAGATTTGAGTCGTGAAGAGGCTCAGGCTGCTGGTGAATCTATGGCTAATTCCTTGATTCAGAGGATTAGTGTGAAGAGTGCCGAGGAATTTGAAAAGGACGGTGGTATGGATGTGCTTGTGCCGAAGGTTAAGCTTGAACATGAGCCGTCGGTTGATGAGGTGGATTTGGATACAGACGATGAAGAGTTGCAAAAGATTGGAAAGCAGGGCGTGCCGAATGCAGATGGGACTCGGCGTGGGCCTTTAGCTTTGGATTTGGAATCATTGCATGTGATTCGTGATCATTTTAAAAAATTAGGAAGAAAGCCAACTGATGTTGAGATGGAGTCACTGGCGCAAACATGGTCTGAGCACTGTAAGCATACGATTTTTGCGGCACATATGGATGAGATTGAGGATGGGATTTATAAACATTACATAAAGCGGGCGACGAATGAGATTCGTGCTGCGAAAGGAGATAAGGATTTTTGTGTTTCCGTCTTTAAAGATAATTCTGGTGGGATAATTTTTGATGATGAATATATCATCACAGACAAAGTTGAAACCCATAATAGTCCTTCCGCTTTGGATCCTTTTGGTGGATCAATTACGGGGATTGTTGGTGTGAATCGTGACACGATTGGTTTTGGTATGGCGGCTAAGCCGATTTTGAACAGATATGGATTTTGTTTTGCAGATCCCAAAGACAGTAGTCCTCTATATAAAGGCTCGGGAAAGACACAGAAAATGCTTCCGCCGCGCAGGATTATGGATGGTGTGATTGATGGTGTGAATGAAGGTGGAAATTGTAGTGGAATAGCTACCCCGCAAGGGTTTATGTACTTTGACCATCGTTACAAAGGGAAACCGCTTGTTTTTGTTGGGACTGTTGGACTTATGCCACGTGAGGTTTGTGATAAGCCGAGTTGGGATAAAAAAGCTCAGCCTGGAGATAAAGTGATTGTTATTGGTGGACGAGTTGGACTGGATGGCATCCACGGTGCGACATTCTCTTCTGAGGCAATGGATAGTGGTAGTCCGATGGGAGCTGTGCAGATTGGAGATCCGATTACGCAGAAAAAATTGAGTGATGCGGTTGTGAAGGAGGCTAGAGATTTGGGACTTTATAATAGTATTACTGATAATGGTGCTGGTGGAATTTCTTGTAGTGTTGCAGAGATGGCTAAGGAGTGTGGAGGTTGTTATGTAGACATGGATGTTGTGCCTTTGAAATACCCTGGACTTGATCCTTGGCAGACTTGGATTTCGGAGTCGCAGGAGAGGATGACCTTGTCTGTGCCACCGGAAAAAGTTGATGAGTTTAATAGTTTGATGGAGAGGCGTGGTGTTGAGTCAACTGTGATTGGTGAATTTAATGATTCGGGGAAATGTACTGTGGTGTACAAGGGCGAAAAGATTATGGATTTGGAATTGGATTTCTTGCATGATGGATTGCCTGATAAATGCTTGAAAACTACTTACACGAAGGTGAAATATGATGAGCCAGACGTGGAATGTCCGGCTGATTTGACTGAGACACTGAATGCGATGATGAGCAGGCTGAACATTGCCAGTTTTGATTTTATTTCTCATCAGTATGATCATGTTGTGCAGGGTGTGCATGTTATTGGGCCACTGCATGGTAAGGGTCGTGTGAATGGAAGAGCTTCCGTGAGCATGGCTGTTTTGGATTCCAAGAAAGGTGTTGTACTTTCTCAATCCTTGTATCCGAGATATAGCGATATTGACACTTATCACATGGCTGCTTGTGCAACTGATACTGCCGTTCGGAATGCAGTTTCTGTTGGAGTGAATTTGGACAAGTTAGCGTTACTGGACAATTTTTGCTGGTGTAGTTCTGACGAGGAAGAGCGATTGGGGCAATTGAAGGCGGCTGCGCATGCTGCTTATGATTATGCGGTGAAATATCAGGCACCGTTTATTTCTGGGAAGGACAGTATGTTTAATGACTTCAAAGGTTATGATGAGAATGGTGAGGCATTGAAGATTTCTGTACCCCCTACCCTGCTCGTTTCTTCAATTGGGGTTAGTGATGATTTGAGAAAGAGTGTGAGTTTGGACGCTAAATTTGAAGGCGATTTGGTTTACGTTCTTGGGGAGACGAAGGAGGAATTGGGTGCAAGTGAGTATTTTGATCATTTAGGATTTATTGGGAATGAGGTGCCAAAGGTTGATGCAGATAAGGCGATGAAGATTTATAGGGCATTGAGCAAGGCGATTGATGAGGAATTAGTAGCGTCTTGTGAAAGTGTGGTGTTGGGTGGACTCGGTGTTTCATTTGCAAGAGTTGCAATTGCTGGACAGCTTGGAATGGAAATTGATATGAGTGCTGTGCCTATGGAGGGTGATATGAGACCGGATTATGCACTGTTTTCAGAGACTCAGAGCCGGTTTGTTGTTACAGTCGATCCTAAGAAAAAAGAGGCCTTTGAGGCGCTGTTTGAGGGCTTGGCTATTGGCTTAGTTGGAAAAGTGCGAGGAGATCAGAAATTTATAATTGAGGGCGTGGTCGATACGACTGTTGAGGAGCTCGATAAATCTTACCGTTTAACATTTAAAGGATTTTAAATTATGAAACCAAAAGTTATTGTCATGTCGGGGTATGGAGTTAATTCTGAGATGGAGACGAAATTTGCGTTTGATCAGTGCGGAGCTGAGGCTGAGATTGTGCACATCAATGATGTTATTGATGGGCAGAAAAAGCTTGGGGATTATCAGGTTTTGGTTTTCCCAGGTGGTTTTGCGCATGGAGATGATACGGGTAGTGGGAACGCTTATGCGAACAAGATGCGAAATAATTTATGGGATGAAGTGGAGAAGTTTGCGAATGAGGACAAGTTGGTGCTTGGGATTTGTAATGGATGTCAGGTTTTGGCAAATTTGGGGCTGATTCCGGGGTTTGAGTACGGGAAGAGGCAGATTGGAATGATGTGGAATGGCACTGCAAGGTATGAGTGTCGTTGGGTGGATTTGAAGGTTACGAGTGATAAGTGTATTTGGACGCGGGATGTTGATATTATTCGCTGTCCTGTTTCACATGGTGAAGGGCGATTTGTTTTGGAAGATGATGTGCTTAAGATGGTGAAGGATGGGGATCAAGTTGCTTACAGATATGTGAATGAGGATGGAAGTCCGGCTAATGAGGAATTCCCTGTGAATCCGAATGGATCTGTTGATGATATTGCTGCGATTTGTGATCCGTCAGGGCGAATTATGGGAATGATGCCGCATCCAGAGAGGAATTTGTCGTTCTATAATCAAAATGACTGGCCGCTTTTGAAGGAGGCGGCGCGACGTGAAGGAAAAGAATTGCCGGAAGAGGGCGATGGGCTTAAGATGTTTAAGAACGCAGTTAAGTACTTTAACTAAAAAAATATGACTACTTATGCAGAGGCTGGCGTCAACATAGAGCTTGGAGATGACGCATCCAAGGTTATGTATGAGGCGGCGAAGTTGACGTGGGAAAATCGTGAAGGGTTGCTTGGAGAAGTGTTTAGTCCTAAGGAGGACTTTTCCGGAGTTAGAGTTGTAAATGTTGGTGGTTTACCCAAAGGGAGTGTGATGAATATGGGCTTTGATGGTGTGGGGACGAAAGTTGAGTTGGCTGAGCGTTTGGAAAAGCATGACACTGCGGCGTTTGATCTCTTTGCCATGGTTTGTGATGATGCGGTGGTTTATGGTGGTGAGCCGGTTTTGGTTGGCTCGATTTTGGATGTGAATACTTTGGACGGTGGTGAGCATTTTATGAAGCAGTTGGCTGCGGGATATGTTGCGGCTGCGGATGCTGGGCGTGTTGCCGTTATAAATGGTGAGATTGCTGAGCTTGGTGGGCGGATTTCTGGGTATGGGGATTTTAATTACAACTGGGGTGCAGCGGTGATTTGGTTTGCACAGAAGGATCGCTTATTTACTGGCGATGAGATTAAAGCTGGAGATAAGATTGTTAGTTTACGGGAGAAGGGATTTAGGTCTAATGGATTTTCATTGTTGAGAAAAATCATGGAAGATCATTATGGACCTGAGTGGCATGGAGAGGAGTTGAACGGAAAGTTGATTGGAGAATTGGCCTTGGAGCCTTCACAGATTTATTGTGCTGCTGTGTGTGATATGTTCGGTGGATTTGATAGAGAGCCGCGGTGTGAAGTGCACGGTGTTGTACATGTTACTGGTGGTGGAATTCCTGGGAAATTGGGACGGGTTTTGAAACGTGCTGGATTGGGTGCCAAGTTGGAGAATTTATTTGATCCTTGTGAATTGATGGTTCATGCGATGGGGATTGGGAATGTTGATTCTGATGAGGCGTATCGTACTTGGAATATGGGTAACGGAATGATGATTATTGTTGCACCAGGTGCAGAAGAAGAAGCCATTGCAGTCGCAAAAGAGCATGGCATTGAAGCACAAGTTTGTGGTGAGGTGGTTGAGGGAGAAGGGATTGAGTATTGATCATTTATGCCAACTACCCCAAGTGTCATAAACATGAATTTTTCCTTTTTCATCCACCATTGCCCAGTCAGCAGGAAGTGACTCGAATCCACCAGGGAAAGGTTGTTTTAAATCAATTTTTTGACTGCACATATGCATAAATTGCCTTTTCTCTCCTCTTTCAGGGGAAGCCGTTTCATCAAGTGTTGTGCGAAAAACTGAAGGGAATTCTTTACCATATACTTTAGCAAGCATTACAAGAGAAAGTGGAGGAATCCCAGGGTTTTGTGCTTCCATGGCAAGAGCACAGTCTCTATATGTTGGATTTTTTGCAAGGGATGCTTGGATTGATGCAACACTGTCTTCTTTTTTGCATTCCCATAGCCTTGCTTCTTCTGGAAGCATGCATTCTAAAACTTTAACATCTGGCACTAAAACTGGTTGACCAACTGTAAGCTCATCACAATCTGCAACTAGACCATAATGCTGATTATAAGTACATAAAAGCTCTGTTAGGAAAAGACCATTTCCTTCTCCATAGTTGGCTATAGAGATTTTGGAGAGCCAATCGTCTTGTTCAGTTGTTACTGTACTCTGTGGTACTTCCGAGACATCAGCAGAGGGCGGTTCTTGAGCCAGAGTATTTTCTCCAAGAAACATCACAGCTGATAAAAGAGGGACTTTTAAAGGCATTGATCTAAAGTTATATATTGGCATTTTATCCTAACATATTTAGGCATTGGAGCCAATGTATGTAAGAGATTACTTTTTAGCTCGCTTCATTGCCCGGCCTAATCGTTTTTCAGTTAGTCACTTTGGGATCAATATAGGGATTGAGTTTTAGGAAAAGTATAGTAGAATCGACTCGTGAAAAAACGCGCCGTAAAGTTTGTTGTAGTTACCCTTGTTACTTGCTTTGTAGCTGTTGTGCTGGTTCAAGTTGCGTTTGCCGCCACTACTCTTTTGCGTGAATTTACTGGATGGACTAATGATGATCCAGAAGATGCTTATGGTGGGCTTGTCCTTTCTGGATCAACTCTTTATGGAACATCTTCTGAGGGTGGTGATGATCATGAGGGAACAATATATAAAATAGACACTGACGGTTCCAATTATGAGGTTATGCACGAATTTGTGGGTGGAATTAATGATGGAGATAAACCTTATGATGGACTTATCCTTTCTGGATCAACTCTTTATGGCACTACACTCGAGGGAGGGAAAGCAGATGCTGTTGGTGAAAGAGGGACTGTATTTAAAATAGAGACTGACGGAACTGGCTTCACCCTACTGCATGAATTTAGCGGTGCTGTTAATGGAGAAGATCCAAAAGGTGCACTTGTTCTTTCCGGATCTACGCTTTATGGAACAGCTGGTATCGGTGGTGGTAGTAACATGGGAAATATATATAAAATAGACACTGATGGCTCTAACTTCGGATTACTAAAAACGTTTACGTCAGGGAATCTTTTAACGGAGGGAGCTTATCCTCAGGGTCAACTTGCCCTTTCCGGAAGCACTCTTTATGGCACTCTTGGTGGTGGTTGCTCTTCGAATGGTGGCGGTGTATTTTCTATTGGAACTGACGGCAGCAGTTACACGGTATTGCATTCGGGTGCGGTTGGTGGAGACCTTTATGGTAGTTATGGAGTAATCGAATCAGGAGGTGTTCTTTATGGCTTGGCTTTTGGTGGTGGAACTGCTGATGTTGGTGGAATTTATTCTATTGAAACTGATGGTGACAACTATACCGTGTTAAAAGAATTTGCAAATGGTGATGATGGAGATAGAGGTTATGGCCGGCTTATGATCGATGGGTCTACACTTTATGGCATGACATATAATGGGGGGACTGCTGATCAAGGTGTGGTTTTTTCCATTGGGACTGACGGGAGTAATTACACTGTACTACATGAATTTGCTGGGGGTGCTAATGATGGAGCATTGCCTTATATAAATTCCGAATTAATTTTATCTAACGAAATATTTTATGGTGTAACCTCAGCAGGTGGTGATGATGGTGACGGAGTTATTTTTTCTTTACCGAAGGATCCTGTCCCTCCTACTATCACTTCTATTTCGTCTGATAAAGCTAATGCTACATATGGAGCAACTGAAGTTATTGATATTGATGTGACTTTTTCAGAAAACGTCACTTCTACGGGAGATGTAACTGTCACTCTTGAGACTGGAGACACTGATAGAACTTGTACTTTCACAGTGACAAATGCTTCGACCGGCACTTGTAATTATATTGTCCAAGTTGGTGATGCTTCTTTAGACCTTAATGCTTCGGTTTCCGGGACTATAGCAGATCAATCTAGCAACGTTATGGTCAATTTTGTGCCCACAACTGCCTTATCTACTAATAAAGATATTGTAATTCAAACCAATCAGGCACCTACAGTAGCTGGCGTTACAGGTGCACAGAGTACAGACGGAACGGGTGATGTAACAATTGGTTTTATTATGGATGATTTAGATGACGACGATACTTTGCAGGCTAAGATTGAATATAGTCTTGATGGAGGTAGTACGTGGGCAGATCCAACTATTAGCACTACTGGTTCTGAAACAAGTGCGACATATGGAGATCCAGATATTGATAATGCGCAGACTTATCAAATTGGGCAAAGTGGGGCTTACATTACCACCTCGAGCGGTGCAAATACGGTTTCAACAGTGTGGGAAGCGGCAACAGATGTCGCAGTTGATACGGATATTTCAAACGCACAGATTAGGGTTACTCCGTATGATGGGACTGTAGCTGGAACTGCGAGTACGAGTTCTAATTTTGAGTTAGATGTTGTAGCTCCGACCGGACTTACGGGGCTCAGTTATAATGGGTTTTCAGTAGGGAATATTGAATTGAGTTGGAGTGCAGCAATAGATACGAATTTTAGTCATTATGAAGTTTGGCATGGGGCGAGTCAAAGTGATGTGCAAGGAAGAACTGGTGCCTCAGTAGAGTGGGATGACAGTGATGATACAGATTTAGCTACTGCAGCAACAACTTCTACAAATATTGTTCTTGACCCAAGAAATAAATATTACAAAGTGTTTGCGATAGATGATTACGGAAATGCAGGAACAGTGACAGAAATTTATTTAGGAGGAGTTTCCACAGGTGGCTCAGCGGAATTAGAGGCAGCAACTGGATTGGATGTTGAAGATTATGGAGCTGGGGTGAAACTTACTTGGACAGATCCAGATGATGATGATTCAACACATGTTCAGATACTTAGAGGTGTGAATGGTTTGGTGAGTGGAACACCAATAGCTTATGTGAAAATTGGGACTGAATATTTTGCGGATTCTGATTTAGAATTTGGGGACACAGTCACATATCAGCTGCGTGCTACAAACGGAAGTGCAACTGGGGATCTCACTGATGAGGTAAGTTTTGTGGTTGGTTCTAGTTTGCTTGTCGAAGAAGAGGAAGAAGAAGTTGAGGAAGTTGTGGAGGAGATAGTTGAAGAAGAGGTCGTGGAGGAAGTTGTTGAGGAAGAAGAAGTTATTGAAGAAGAAGAGGAAGAAGAAACTTTAAAGACTTTGGCAGACTTAGGTGTAGATGTGCCAACGGAGTGGTCTGCGGGATATTTGAGATGGCTTGCTGAGGACCAAAATATTGTCAGTGCAGCAGAGGATGATGATGCTTTGATTAGTTTTGCACAATATGTTTTTGACTATTCTGACACTGGGGTGAGTCGTGGTGGAGCTGTATGGCTTTTAGCTACTTTGACAGGCATGGACCTCAAAGGGGTTTATAGGCAGGAATTTAGCGATACAGACAGTAGTCATGATGCATATGAGGCTGTTCAAGTTTCTTTTGAGGAAGGTTTGGTGATTGGTTATGAAGATGAAACTTTTAAGCCAGACAACCTGTTAAATAGAGCTGAAGCAATGAAGTTACTTGTTGTGTTTTTTGAAGCAGTAACTGACGGAACTGACGGAGACACGCCCTTCAATGATGTAGATTCTAATGATTGGTATGCAAAATATGTCCAAGTTGCTTATGAGGAAGGCTTGGTTAGTGCACGTGGTGATGGCAATTTCAACCCGGCTGACACCATGACATATAATGATTTTATAAAGATTGTTCTTTTGGCGAAGGATGCATGGGGATATGAGGTTGAAGAAGAGGTGGTTGAAGAGCTTGTAGAAGAAGAGGAGATTGTAGTAGAAGAGCACTGGTCTAAGGGGTATTTGGAAAACTTGACTGAGGAGATGGAAGAATTTGCTGTGTTTGATGATTTGCTGGCAGATATTGTTGCAGATCCGGACAAGACTATGAATCGTGGAGAGGCAGTGAAGTATTTGGTAACTTTGACTGAGCTTGATGTGGATACTGAGTTTGATGAAAGTTCGTTTACGGATTTGGATGTGGATGACGAGGTGACGGCTTTTGTTGAGACTGCTTATGCAGAAGGTTTGGTAAGTGGATATGAGGATGGAACGTTTAAACCTGAGCAAGTTTTGAACAGGGTTGAGACACTGAAATTCATTATGACTTTCCTTGAGCTGGACGTGGATGAGGATGTTGATTTGGAAGTTTATGGCCTTAGTGAAAATCCGTTTAGTGATGTGGATTTGGGAGCTTGGTACGCAGCTTATGTGCTGAGAGCTTATGTGGATGGTGTTATTGGCGGATATGGGGATGGCACTTTCAAACCAGCTAATGAAGTTACTTATGCAGAGTTCGTAAAAATGGCTACTTTGTTTAATGATCTAAATAATGCTGTTGAGCTTTCGAGCTTGTTGGAGTGATAGATCATTTATAGATATCCTTTCTATCTCCTAGGTCTAAAACTAAGAATTCAGCTTTGTCTGCACTTTGTTTTTTTGTTTCTAAGATTAATCGATAACTCCCTATACGCAGCCTGTGTGTGGCTGGATCAAAATGGTGAAGTCGTTTTAGAATTGCGAAAATATCTTCGTGCTTTTTTAATTGAGTTAGTTTTTCTTTTATTCGTTCTTGTATTCCATTCGGTAAAGACAAAAGTTTTTTCTCCGCATTTTTAGTGAAGATAAATTTAACCATGATTTATATAACAAGTGAGCTTTCGCCAGATTTAGAGGATTTTTTATAGCGTTTTTGGAGGTTTTCGTGATTTTGGAACATTTCATAGTCTTCTATGTATTCGGCAACGTTTTCATCACAGCCGTCAAAATAAGGGAGCATGACGATTTTCCCTTTTCCGTGACTTGTCACAATAAAGGCTTCCTCGGTTATAGATTGGGAAATTTTCCCGATATTCTTTTGAACCTGTGTTGTGGTAATGATACTGGTCATAGGATTTTTATATGAAAGTATATATATAATAGCATATATAAGTATATGTGTACAAGGTAACATACTGACAGTTTGAATTCAGGGGACGGAGCCACACTTTACATGTAGGGCTTTTTGTGGTAGAATAATGCGATACACTTAATCTTTTAACTTTGGAGAATCTTAATCCAGAAGTCGGCAGTGCACGTGCAGCAGAAGTAGGTACATTTTACCAAGCATTGCAAGGTCTTCCCAAAGATCAGCTTGAAAGAATCACATCAACTAGCTCAAACGATGATGAAATAGAGGCTGCATACCAGCTGATAGATGAATTAAACGGGCTTGGGTAAAAACATCCACCCCGCGGAGCCAATCTGTAACTTTTCTTATTCTCGATTGTATTATATGATGCAGTCATGGTTAATCGTGACGATAAAAAGATAGTGAAGGTGTTCCTGGACGGGGACAAAGAAACCTTCAATCAGATCATTGAAAAGTATCACACACAGGTTTATCGGCTTGCGTACAAATTTACTCACAACAGGAAGGATGCTGAGGACGTGACGCAGGATACTTTCCTTCGTGCTTATGAAAATCTTGTGAAGTATCCGAAGGAAGTAAAGTTGAAGCCGTGGCTAATGACGATTTGTGTGAATTTGTGCCGGAATCTGGCTAAGAAAAAGAAGAGTTTTAATTTCTCGGATATGGGAAGAGAGGATGATGATAGGCAGTTTGTGGATACGGTTAAGTGCAAGGAGATGGGGCCGAGGAAGAAGGTGCTAAAGAAAGAGATGGCCGCCTGGGTGAAGAAAGGCGTGAAGAAGTTGAAGCCAAAGTATCAGATTGTGATTCACTTACGATTCATTGAAGACCTGAGTTACAATGAGATTGCTGAGACGCTGGGACTGCCGATAAATACTGTGAAAGTGCATTTGAATCGTGCTAAAAAACAATTAAAAACACATTTGGAACATGGATGATAAAAAACTAAAAAAATTGCTTAAGGGGATGGATGAGGACGTAAAAGTTCCAAAGAATCTGGCTGCAAAAATTTCAAGAAGTGTTGGGCGGCATGCCAAGGTGCTTGAGCGGCGCATGGCGATTTGGTCTGGTGTGAAGGTGGCAGTTGCGCTTTTGCTTGGGATTTATGCGCTGACTGGGATTGTTGTGAACCTGATGAATGCCCATATTTGGGAATATCTTTCCACGGTGTTTGAGGCACCGTCTGTGTTTTTTAGTTCAGAGGGCTTGATTGGGCTTTATGAGAGGTTACCACTTTTATCTGGTTTGCTTTTGTTGGTGGCTGGGGTTTATGTGATCAGGCATTTGGCGATCAAAGGTATTCGGAAGAGCCCTTATGTTTTTGCAACTGTGATGTCGAGTTTTGCGGTTGTTTTGGTGACTGGGGCTTTTGTGGCTGGAATGGCTATAAGTGTGAATAGTGGTGAGGACATGCAGGAATTGGCTGGAGAGGGGCTTTTTGATCCGGTTATTAATACTGTTGGGCAGCATGAGTACAGCAATTTTGGGACTGTTATGAGCATTACTGTTGCAGAGGGGGCTACTGCCGGCATGAGGGAATTAACTCTTGAGCTTGAGAATGGTGAGACTAGGATTGCTAGAATGCATAAGAATGTAATTGGAGCAAATGAGGTTAAGATTGGTGATCAAATTATGGTAGTTGGGAAACCAATGCAAAATCAGGCTCCTTCAGCCACTTATGGAGCTCAGGAGGATACGAGATTGGTTGAGGGATTTGCTGAAGACGATCCTGCTCATATTGAAGTGCAGTATGTGAAGATTTTGACTAATTAAAGGATTTGCAGTATTCACATTCCCCGCAGGCTGTCCATTCGTCTGGGGAGAGGAATTTGAGGTTCATGATGTCGTCGTAGACGTCACGGATTTGGGTTTTGAGCAATTCTTTTTCTCCGTGGGTGATTTCATATTTGTGAGACTTGAAGCTATTGTTGCGTTTGCTTGGCTGGATGAAATTAATTTCGCCGGAGACCATGCGGTATGGAAATTTTGGTGAGAGGTCACAGAGAAGTTGGTAGAAAACTATTTGGCGCCAGTATTCGCCGTCTTTTGCTAAGGCTTGGGATTTTGTGTCCGGATTTCCGGTTTTATAGTCGATTACGTGGACTTCTTTTTCTGAGGGGTCTATGAGATTTATTTTGTCTACCTTCCCTGTTATTGGAATTCCATCTAGATTTACGCCATGACTTACAAAGTCGTATTCAGAGACAGAATATGGCGAGAATTTGTCGCGGTATTCGTCGTAGTAGCTTGAGAGGGTTTCACGGCCGAGATCGAGGCCGCCGCGGAAATCCTGTTTTGTCATAACTTGGCGACGCATGTGTTTTTCGAATTTTTCCAGGAGGAATTCTTTGGATGGAAGGATTTCATCTTCTTTGTGCTCAATGTTGAAATCTTTGAGAGTTTCGTGGACTGCGGAACCAAAGGCAGCAAATTTGTTCATTGCGGATGGAACGCGGAGAAGATTTTGATAATAGAAAAGCCGTGGGCAGCGGATGTAATTATTAAGATGCGTGACGCTCATTGTGTAGTTGTCCAGCAGGCTGCGGATGTAGGCTTTTTCTTCGTCTGTGTGATCTGGAGTTGGGATTTTGAGGAAGATGGTTTGGAGACGGTCGAGGGCTTCTTCTTCGATAGATGAGGTAGGGATTTTTTCTGTGTATTCGGGGTTTAACTCTTCGATAAAAATTGAGGGCACCTGAGGGCGTTGATTCTCGTTTGTGCTGGAGTATGAGATGTGGACTTCTTTTTTTGCACGGGTCATTGCAACGTAGAAAAGGCGGCGTTCGTCCTCATTTTTTTCTGTGGAGATATCGTGTGCCAGTAGGCCTTTTGGAAGATGGATTTTGCTACGATTTGGATTATTACCCCAGTGTTTATCCACGCATTTCATGATGAAAACGTAATCGAACTCGAGACCTTTGGATTTGTGAGCGGTCATTAGGCGGACTGCATTTTTTTGAGTTTTGAGCTCGTGTTCTTTGACAGCAACGTTGTTTTCTTTTAGGAGGTCGAGTTGGGCTAGGAAATCTTTTAGTGTGAGTTCGTGATTACTGCGGTTTTGAGATTTGATTTCATCAAATAGTGTGTTGAGGCGATTGAGTTGCTCGACTTTGTCAGGCTGGGCCATGATGTGATCGAGATAGCCGGATTCTTTAATCACGTGATCGAAGAATTCTGTTAATGGACGATTTATGCTGAGTCGCTGCCAAGATAGGAATTTTTCTGCAATTGCGAAGAAAGCTATTGGGTCGCTAACGCCGGAATCATCGAGTGCGGTTATATCACTCATTATGTCGAGGAAGGGGCGCTTTTTGCGCCTAGAGTAACGGGATAGTTTGATGACATCGAGAGTCTTGAGATTTAGAAAATCGAAATTCAGGATGTGGAAAAGCAAGTGATCCTGGTCAAGATCTACGAGGTATTCTAAAAGGTGTAAGAGTTTCGTGATTTGTGGATCTTCTAAAATATTGATTTTTGCTTCGAGGCGGAATGGAACTTCAAGGCGGATGAAGATATCCATTAGGTCACGTGCATCCCAGTTGTTGCGGTAAAGGATTGCGATTTCAGATGGGTCAGTGCCAGCCTGGATTAGTTCTTGGACTTTTTTCGCTAGAAAATAATGTTCAGACTGTGGCGTGCTGAATTCTGCGATTTTGACTTTGGAGAGCGGGATGTCTTTTGCTGCAGTGAGTTCTTCGCTAAGTTCTGGGATGTATGAAGCAATGCCGTGTTCATTCTGCTGGATGAGTGAGTGGGCTGCGTCCAGAATTGTTTGTTGGCTGCGATAATTTTCTTTTAGAGAGACCAGTTGGACGTCATTTTTATATAGTTTGTAGAAATATAAAATGTTTTCAAGAGATGCGCCTTGGAACCTGTAAATTGATTGTTTGTCGTCCCCTACCACGAAAATATTTGGGTTGCTGAAGAATTCACCAATGAGCTGCACGACTTCATTTTGTGCGCCGTTTGTATCTTGATATTCATCGACTAAAATGTATTGGAATTGTTCCTGGTAATGTGCGAGTAATTCTTTATCTTCTTTGAATTTTTGCACGACGAAGAGAATCATATCCTCGAAGTCGTAACGGCCGCGAGCACTGAGTTCCTCTTGATATGCACTGTAGACTTGTACGAGAGCTTTTTGTTTTGGGAGCTGGTTTTTGAGTTGTAAGTAGTTTTTTTTGATTTTGTTTTTGACTACGGTACGTTCTTTTTTTTCTAGATTATTTGGAGTGTCTGGGAAAATTTTACGGATGCGATCGAAATCTTCGTTTTTGAGTGAGTTGGCGTGAGTGCTTATGAAGTCTTCGATTTCAGTGCCGTGAGCTTTAATGAAAGATTCGATTTGTTCCAGGACGGATTCTAGTTTTTCTGGAGAGATGTCTTCACGTTTGAGATTTTGGATGGCATGGCTGAGGTCGCTTTGATAAAGATAAGGTGCGCCAAAGGGCGTGACTGGATTTGAGCTTGGGAGGCTGTCTAGGATTTTGCGGAAAATTTGGATTCGTTCTACATCTGTGAGGGATTCAAGTTCGCGTGCCTGGAGGAATTTTTCAGGGTAGTCTTTGATGACTTCGTTACAAAAAGAGTGGAAAGTGTGGATGCGCACGTAATAAGCTGCGGTGCCAATGAGCTCGATTAGGCGTTTGCGCATTGCCACGACGCCAGATTCCGTGAAAGTGAGGCAGAGAATGTTGTGCGGATCCATCTGCGTGTTTTCCAAAATGTGCGCGATGCGCGCAGCAATAATTTGGGTTTTACCTGTTCCCGGGCCGGCAAGAACGATCATCGGGCCTTCAATGTGGCTTGTTGCCTTCTTCTGTTGTGGATTGAGCTTGATCATTTTGTTCATTTTCAGGATTGGCATTATACAGCTTTTCCTCGACTTTTGCTTCTGCTTTTTCAACGGTTTCTTTTAGCTTTTCAGCTCCTTTTTTGATGACATCTTTTGGTTCCACTTTCTCAACAGTTTCTTTTACTTTTTCAGCTCCTTCTTTGACGCCTTCTTTGATTTTGTCTTCATTTTTCTCGTAGAGTTTGCGGAGTTTTATGAAAGATGCGATAAACCAGGCCATCACTGGGAAAAAGGACATGATTGCGATAATTTCTTTTATACTCATAAGCCGTGGAGGTTAATGTGTTCTTCTGCCATTCTGAGAAGATTGCGGGCGTTTTCGAAGGTTAGTTTTTTGACTGCCTCCTGGAATGGCAGCCAGAGGAAGTTTTTGTGTTCGTGGGAGATTGTAACATCTTTATTGGTAGCTTCGGCAAGAAAATATATTACTGTTTTTTTGACGCGTTCTTTTTTGCCACGGTCGAACTCGTAATACATGGACTCGTGGTAGTCCGGAATGAATTCGATATCTGAGATGCCGGTCTCCTCTTCCAGTTCGCGTTGGGCCGTGGCCATTTCATTGTCGTCGTGTTCTTCAACATGGCCTTTTGGATAATCCCAGTGGCCACCGGGATAATGCAAAAGTAAGTATTTGTGTTGGTCGCCTTCTTTATTGAAGACGATTATGCCGCAGGACTTTTCGTGGACTTCTCTGGTTGGAGTCATTGTGCGTGGCTTATTTAACTGGATTGTAGCATGTGGGTTTGCTTGCCACAATTCAGGTTTTTTATCCGTTTTGTGCTACCAAAGCGTTTGCCAATGTATCGAATCGATCTTGAATGGCCATTTGCACATCAACATCAATTTGACCACTACCTGGGAAACATTCAGCCCCTACCCCTAGTTCCTCTAGTCCAGCATTTGGATGATCACCAGTCCTTATTTTATGTGTTATACATCCAGGCATTTCACCGTCTCTACCTAGCCATCTTACATTTGCATGATCTGCTCTTCCGTCAGCAATGTATTCGTCATGTCCATAGTTTATGATACCTTCTTCATCTTCAACACATGAGAAACTTCCATCCAAGTAGAATTCATCAAAATATGTGAAAGTACTATACCTATGATTATGTGGATATTGCCAAGCACCAACATAGATCTCTAGACCACGGCGCTGTGGACTATTTCGATCTAGCTTTGCAGTAAGGTCTTGCCCTTGATATACCGCTGTTAGTTCTTGTTCTCCAGAATGTAGTAGTAATTCTACTAGGTCTTCAGCAGCTTCAGATGCTGGAATATCTGTAGGTGCCTGGTCACATTCATTTCTATCTACAAGTTGATAATCACCACCAAAGGCTCCTGAGGCCGCTTCTATTCCGTCTGCATAGAGAGAATCTGTAGGATTTGGAGTGGCTTCAGCATCAAAAGCATCAGCACAATAAACTTGAGCCGCAACTTCAGCTTGCCCCTCATCGACACGAGGTTTATCAGATAAACGTACCGTTTCACCTTCCACACACACTGCCTCTGTTTCGTATAGTGAAGATAGATTTGTTCCTTCTGGCTCATTACATGTTGCAAGGGCCAAAAGGCATAATGGAGCTATCGGTTTCATGTTATTTGGATTAAGGTTAATATGGATGAGCATTATATGCGCCTTTCTGAAGATTTGTCAATGGTAAGTCAGGTATATAACAATTCAGGTTTTTGTCAGGACTTTTCCGGGAGATTTTTGTTAGGGTGTGATTATGTTTCATTCGATTCTGAAAATTCTCTTCCCTAGCCCGTGTCTGTCCTGTGGATATTTGAGTGAGCCGCTTTGTGACAAGTGTTTTGGGAAATTGAAGTTTTCGCCGCATTTCCGGGATGTGTTTGGTCTGAAGGTTTGTAGTGGGATGTATTACACAATCGGGACAGAGTCTGGGGAGATTTTGGAGAGGCTGATTCATCCCTTCAAATACAAGCATCAGGCGGAGATTTTTAGGGTTTTTGTGCCGCATATGGTGGAGGCTTTGCGGGTTTTGGCGGAGCCGCGGGATTTGGTTTTGGTGCCGGTTCCGCTATATAAAAAGAGAGAGTTGGAGCGAGGGTATAATCAAGCGGAGTTATTGGCCAAGTGGGTTGCGAAGACTTTGGGGTGTCAGTGGATGAGGGCTTTGGAGCGCAGCAAAGATACTGGGTCGCAGGCGCAGGTTTCTGTGGCGTCCGAGAGGAGGGAAAATATGAGGGGTGCTTTTCGGGTTTGTGGGGAAATCGAAAAAAATAGCCAGATTGTGTTGGTGGATGATATAGTGACGACCGGATCTACTTTACTTGCTTGTCGAGAGGCTTTAGTCGCGAGTGGGGTGAAAAGAATATCTGCATTAACATTGGCTGATCGTGAAAAAACACCGGAAAATCCTTGGGATTGATGCGTCGCGGAGTACGCGGGATGCGCCGACTGGCGTGGAGAGATACAGCGATGAAATTATTAAGGCGCTTTTGGATGAGGTTGAGGGGATGGAGGTGCGGCTTTATACGCCGAAGTGGCTGGATAAATTTCCTAAGAAGTTGCAGAGGCGGATTCGGCTGCCGAGGCTTTGGACGATTTTGAGGTTGAGTTTGGAGATGCTGCTGCATAAGCCGGATGTGCTTTTTATTCCGGCGCACGTGGTTCCGTTTTTTGCGCCGAAGGAGACTTTTGTGACTGTGCATGATGTGGCTTTTGAAAAATATCCGATGGCTTATGGTGCGCTTCAGAGTTTTTATTTGGAGTGGAGCACTAGGCGGGCACTGAGGCGGGCTAAGAAAGTTGTGGTGCCGACTGAATCTGTTAAAGAGGATTTGAAGAAATATTATGATGCGGACGAGGATAGGATATTAGTGGTGAATCATGGGCGGCTACCACTGGAGAAGGTTTCTAAAAAAGAGATTGAGGCGGCGATGAATCATTATAAATTGTGCAGTGATGATCCGATTTTCTTTTTTATTGGGCGGCTTGAGACCAAGAAAAATCTGCTGGTGCTTTTGGATGCGTGGGCGATTGTGCAGAAGAAACATGCTGAAGGGCGGCTGTTTTTGGGTGGCATGTATGGGCATGGATTTAATGAGTTGTTTCATCGCATGGAGGAGGACGATTTGCGTGGAACTGTGATTGCACCAGGTTATATTCCTGAGACGGATGCGGCTGGGATTTTTAATGCTGCGATGGCTTTTGTGATGCCGTCGCGGGAAGAGGGATTTGGGCTACCGGTCTTGCAGTCTTTTGAGGCGGATTGTGCTGTGATTTGTTCTGATATTGCGCCGCTCAGAGAAGTGGCTGGAGATGCTGCGCTGTATGCAGATCCGGGGAGTGCTGAGGATTTTGCTGAGCAGATTATGCGCTTGATGGAGGAGCCGGGTTTGAAGGAGAAATTAGTTGCTAAGGGGAAGAAGAGGTTGGACCGGTTTTCCTGGGAGCGGGCGGCGAAGAAGTTGAGGGGGGAGTTTGCTTGACAAAAGAGCTAAACTGCGTCATTGTTACCACTTGCAACTTAATAAAATCACAAATGCCAACATTATCAAAAGCTCGAGTACTTAAACTTTCATCAGCAGAAGACCCGAGAAGGACCTGCAATTTCTGTGAATGTGATGGGTCATTTGATGATCTTTCTGATTGCAAAATTAGGACTGAGGCCCTCGCAGATGCGGGTGTTTTCCCAGAAATAATAAGAGCCAGGCATGCTTGTGTCAAAGCAGGAGTTGGGCAATTAATGGCAACATTATCTTCTACATTACATGGCGCTCGTGGTGCAGGAACTACAAATATTGAATTTGTGAGCTAGTAGACCCCCGTGTAATCGCTCTTCATTAGTCATCTGTTTTGGGCTACACTGCAGGCGATGAAAATTGCATTTGTACATGACTTTTTGCTTCGGTTGGGTGGTGCGGAGCGCGTGCTGAAGGTTTTGATGGATATGTATCCGAAGGCACCGGTTTATACGCTGCTTTATGACAAAAAAAAGTGTGGAGAGATGTTTCCTGCGGACAGGGTACGGACGAGTAGTTTACAGAAGTGGCCAAGGTTTATTCCTGGGATGCATAAGTTTATGTTTCCGTTTATGCCGGGAGCGATTGAGAGTTTTGATCTGAGTGAATATGACGTTGTGATTAGCAGCAGTAATGCTTATGCGCATGGGATTGTGACAAATTTGGATACTGCGCATATCTGTTATTATCATTCGCCGATGAGATATGCGTGGGATTATACGCATAAATATTTAAAAGAGCAGAATTTGGGTGCGATCGGCGAGCTTTTGGCGAGCCGGATGCTGCATAAGGTGCGGCAGTGGGATTATATGGCAGCGGATCGGGTGGATGTGCCATTGGCAAATTCAAAGCATGTTGCTAATCGGGTGCGGAAATATTACCGGCAGGAGGCTGAAGTGGTTTATCCGCCGGTTGATATTAAGAGATTTGAGCCGCATGAAAAGCATGAGGGGTATTTTTTGATTGTATCGACGCTGACTCCTTATAAAAAGATTGATTTGGCAGTGGAATTGTTTAATCGGCTTGGGAAACGATTGGTAATTATTGGGGACGGAAAAGATAGGAGTCGACTTGAGAGGATGGCAGCTGAGAATATTGATTTTCTTGGGTTTAAGGATGATGAGGTTGTGAAAGAGTATTTGGAGAATTGTAGGGCTTTTATTTTTCCTGGTGAGGAGGATTTTGGGATCGCACCGATTGAGGCGATGGCGTGTGGGAAGCCGGTTTTGGCGTATCGGAAGGGTGGATTGATGGAGACTGTGATTGAGGGAAAGACTGGGCAATTCTTTGATGAACAGAGTGTGGAGGCCATGGAAGATGGGCTGACACAGATGTTGATTAATGAGAAAGATTATTCGACAAAAGAGATAGCTGAGCATGCAAAACAGTTTTCCGAAAAAGCCTTTAAAAAAGCCATGAAATCTGTGCTTGAACGTGCTAGAATGGGGCCTCAGTAAAAATAGATATGGGTTTTGCGTTTTACAGAAAGTATCGGCCGACGACGTTTGAAGATCTGGTTGGGCAAACGCCAATTCAGGTTACGTTGCTTGAGGCTTTGAAGCAGGATCGCTTGGTGCATGCTTATCTTTTTGGTGGGCCAAGAGGAACTGGTAAAACGAGTACGGCCAGATTGATTGGAAAGGCAATTCAGTGCCAGAATAGAAAAGATGATGGTGAGCCGTGTTGTGAGTGTGAGTTTTGTCAGATGAATGAGAAGGGTGAGTTGATTGATTTGATTGAGATTGATGCTGCGTCGAATCGTGGGATTGATGAGATACGAGATTTGAGAGAGAAGATTAATTTTGCACCGACTAGGGCGGCGGCGAAGGTTTATATTATTGATGAGGTGCACATGCTTACGAAAGAGGCATTTAATGCTCTTTTAAAGAGTCTTGAGGAGCCGCCTGCGCATGTTTATTTTGTTCTAGCTACGACGGAAATTCATAAGATTCCGGAGACGATTTTGTCGCGGTGTCAGAGATATGATTTTAGGCGGATTTCTGCACGAGATATTGTTGAGAGATTAAAGTTAATCGCAAAAAAAGAGGATTTGGAGGTTGAGATTGGAGCACTGGAGCTTTTAGCAAAATATGCGGATGGAGGTTTGCGTGATGCGATTTCGCTTCTGGAGCAGTTTTCTACGGAGGCACTGACTGTTGAATTGGTGAATGAAAGGCTTGGGCTGACTAGTCATCAAAGTTGTGATGAGTTATATGGTGCGCTTGGTAGTGCAGATACGCAGAAAGGGCTGGCTATTGTGGAGGCACTGCATAAGGATGGATATGATTTGCAACAGTTTACGACTGCGTTTTTGGGGCTTTTGAGAGGGAAATTACATGATGCACTCGGTGGTGATAAGCGGGCTGTGGTGCCAAAGCTTTTGAAATGGATTGATCTTTTTGATGAGGCTTGGATGAAACTAAAAAAGGCTAGTATTTCTCAGTTACCGCTGGAAATTGCTGTGATCCGTGCGACGCATACTGAGCCAGAGAGGGTTGTGGCGAAGCCGAAGGCTGAGCCAATTGTTAAATCTGAGCAGCCAAAACGTGAAGAAGGACTCTTGCATTTTGATTCGATAAAAAAACAGTTACCCAAGATTTTGGAAAATATTCCGCATGCGTCTGTGCGGCAGTCTTTCGCTACTGGAAAGCTCAGGCGAATGAACGGAAAATTATTGAAATTTGTATTCACCAGTAAGTTCCATTATGACAAAGTGCATGCCGCGAATGCAGTTGTCGAAATTGAGGAGGCTTTTCAGAAGTTGATGGGTTCTGATGTAAAGGTGATTTGTGAAATGAGTGAAGAGGGGGGGAAAGAAGAAACGCAGCAGAGCTGCGTGGACACCTTGGGCTGGGATACAGTAGAAGAAAGTCTATGATTCAAAAACTTATTAAAATTCATGAAGAGCTAGGCGGGCTAGACTCCCCTGTCATTCATATTGCTGGATCAAAGGGGAAAGGGACGACTGCGTTTTTGCTGGGGAAGATTTTGGAGATGGCTGGGAAGAAGGTTGGCGTTTTCAGTTCGCCTGCGATTTTTGGGATTGAGGAGATGATTCAGATTAATGGGGTGCATATTGAGGCGGATCGCTTGCAGGGGTATATGCGGCAGGTGCCTGCCTTGCGGGAGAATTTGAGTGAGTTTGAGTCGATTACACTGGCTTGTTTGCTTTATTTTCAGGAAGAGGAATGCGACTATGTGATTTTGGAGTGTGGATGGGGTGGTGCTGGTGACGCGACAAATGTGGTTCAGGACAAGGCGCTGACGATTTTGACGCATATTGAGCTTGAACATACGGATGTGCTTGGAGAGACCGTTGAGGAGATTGCTGAGGAGAAGTTGGGGATTTGCCGGTCTGGGGTGCCATTTATTACTGTGGCGTCACAGGGGCCTGAGGTTTGGGACAGCATCGAGGAGGCTGGGTTTTCTCCGCAGATTGCACCGGCTTATGAGCTTGGGCACCATCATCCGGAGAGTGTTGGCTTGGCGATTTCAGCGGCTGAGCAGCTGGGCGTGAAGATGGATGACGAGATGCTTCATGGGCTTGAGAAGCTTGAGATTCCGGGCCGTTTTGAAGTTGTGGAGATGGGTATGCACACGCTGATTTTGGATGGTGCGCATACTTTTAATAGTATTCGGTATGTGCGGGAAAAAGTTGTGGAGTTTGCGCAGGAGCGCGGGCTTGCAGATCCGTTTTGGGGGATTCATTTTTTGAGCGACAAACAAAAGGATCTTTGGAAAATGTTTCCGCGGGAACGGTCGATTTGGGTTGAGCTCGACCATCCACGTGCCGGTGATGCGCCGGATGTGTTGCCGTCTGCACAGGTGGCGGAGATTTTTGATCAGTTGCGGCATGAAGAAACGCCCAAACTGTTTGTATTTGTGGGGTCTTTTAGGTTGGTTGCGGCGGTGAAGAAGGAGCTTGGTTAGGCAGCGGCTGGAATTGGATCCGGTTGTGCACCTTGGTTTCCGTTTAGTACGCCGTTTACTGTATCAGCAAAGTATCTTTGGACATTGAAAAGTTTTTCTTCACCACTTTGAAGCCCTTCAATTGCCACTGGCATTGTAACTTCTTGCATGCATGGGTGTGTTGCCGTGTCATGTAGGAGTAAACCTCCAGCCATACGGGTGATACCACGACCTACATTAATTGCTGAGTCAAAACCCGTGTCAATAACATCTCGGCCTGCTTCAACTAGGCTTTCGCATGCTTTTCCTACACCTAGAACTATGTGTGCGCCTGCCTTGAATGGATGAACAATGGCTGCACCATTTGGTGCGAAAAAATCTACAACTGCACAATAACCCCTTCCCGCTAACTGAGCAGGAACGTTCCATACACTTTTAGCCACGTCTTTCACTCCCCTGAGAGCTCTATGCACAGTCCCTAGTGTTGCATCAAGGAATCCTCCAAGAATTCCTTTTGTACCGTTTGTTATTCCTTCCTTTGCACCGCTAGCGAATTGACTTGGAGCAGATGTAAGTGCGTTAGCCATATTTTTAGATTTATTAAAACAAGAGGTGAGCTTACCAGGAAAGGGGTGTTATGTCAAGGGCCTCAACAAGTCCTTTTCTGTCATTCTTACAACTACCATCAGATTTATATGGATTAGGGGGTGATCATATATCGATCTTATATAAAACCAATGGTATTAGTAAAAATTGCAAAAAGGGATATTAAGAGATGTAAACTGAGGTGATCAAAGATTCTTACTAAAAAACTAAAATATTTGTTCCCTGACCGGCGCCGGTCAGTGTTGTAAAGCGTTGAAGGAGGCTTCATTGAGGATTTCTACGCCGAGAGATACAGCTTTGTCGTGTTTGCTGCCGGCGTTCTCCCCTGCGAGGAGATAATCTGTTTTTGCGCTGACGGAAGAACTGACTTTGCCGCCTGCATTCTCGATGATTTTTTTGAATTCAGGGCGAGGCTTGGACAGAGTACCGGTAATGACGAAGGTTTTGTCAGCTAGGCCGGCGATATTTTGCTTCTTTGGAGGCCATTTCAGTTTGAGACCGACATCTGTGAGTTTTCTGAGGAGGGCTTTGTGTTGGTCATTTTGGATCCAGTTCACAAGGCTTTCAGCTATGCGTTCGCCGAAGCCTTCAATGGATTCTAGGCTTTCTTGTGTGGATGATTCTAGTAGGTCTAAGACGACTACAGGAGTTGGGTGCTGGGATTCAGACTTTTCATGAAGATGTTCTACGAGGAGTTTTGCTGCCTGTTCGCCAACGAATCTGATGCCGAGGCCAAAAATAAATCGACTCATTTCGACTTCTTTGCGGGCAGCAATGGCTTCGATGACGTTTTCAGCACGTTTTTCTTTGAATAGTGGAAGCTCTAGTAGTTGTTCCTTGTGGAGCGTGAAAAAGTCTGCCACGTCATGGACAAAGCCGTATTCGATCAACTGGTCTACTACTTTTTCTCCGAGAGAATCGATGTCGAGTGCGCCGCGGGAAACGAAGTGAATGAAGGATTCGCGTTTGCGGCCGGGACATTCTTTATTGGGACAGCGGTGAGCTGCCTCCCCTTCCGTGCGGATGAGTTTCGTGTCGCAGAGAGGGCAGTTTTTGGGGAATTCATAAGGAGTTGAAGAAGATGGCCGGAGGTTTTTGAGAACTTCGACTACTTCTGGGATTACGTCGCCGGCTTTTTGGATGATGACGGTGTCACCAATGCGGACGTCTTTGCGGGTGATTTCGTCTTCATTGTGGAGAGTTGCGCGGGAAACTGTTGAGCCTGCCACGAGTACGGGTTTGAGCTCCGCAACAGGAGTAGCTGCACCGGTTCTACCGATTTGAATTGTGATATCTTCAAGAATTGTTGTGGTTTGCTCAGCGGGAAATTTGTATGCAATTGAATGACGTGGAGATTTGGCTGTGTAGCCAAGTTCTTCTTGCTGGGATTTGTCGTTCACTTTGAAAACTATGCCGTCGATTTCGTAAGGGAGCGCTTCGCGATTTTTTTGCCATTTCTCGAGGTAATTTATACTGGCAGCTGTTGATTTGTGAACTGCATATTCACTATTTACGGGTAGACCGAGATCGCGAAGAAGTTCGAGGGTTTTTGTGTGGGTTTTGGGGGCATCTTTAAGGTTGTGTTCCCCGAGTGAATAACAATACATTTCTAGGTTACGTTCTGCTGAGACTGCAGGATCAAGCTGGCGAACTGTTCCTGCAGCTGCGTTTCTGGGATTCGCAAAACCTTCCATTTTTGAAAAGCTTTCCTTCGAAAGAATGACTTCTCCGGAAACTTCTATGTCGACTTCTTTGAAGAGGCGAAGAGGGATGTTTTTGATGGTTCGGATTGAATGCGTAACATCCTCCCCTTCTGTACCATTACCTCTGGTTAGGGCTTTTTTGAGGACGCCGTTTTTATAGTGGAGTGTGATGTTGAGGCCGTCGAGTTTGAGTTCTGTGACGAATTCAGCGTTTTTTACAGTTTTGAGGACGCGTTCTTCCCAGTCTACAAGTTCTTCCACGGAAAAGACGTCTGCAAGGCTCCATTTCTTACTTTTGTGCTTAATTTTGGCGAATTTGCCGGAGAGGGCGCTTCCTACTCGTTGGGTTGGGGAATCCGGTGTTATCAGGTCTGGGAATTGGTTTTCGAGTTCGATTAGTTCTCGTTTGAGAGAGTCACGGGCTGCTTCTGGGATTTTGGATTGGTCGAGAACGAAGTATTCGTAGTTTCTCTGCAAAATTTCTTTGCGGAGTTTTTCCATTCGCTTCTGTGCTTCTTCCTTGTTCACGGTTGTAAATTTAGCAAATTTTTGCTATAATAAACAGATTAACTATTTTATGAATACAGATGCTACACAAGGGCAAGGTGCCCAGCCGGCAAGTGGAGGCGTGAATCCTCTGTTTGATCCGAGTACCGATAATCAGGAGATTGCTCAGGATGCTCAGGCATTGCTGAACAAGCCTCAAGAAGGGGGTAAGATTCCTGAAGCGGATCGTGCGTTTTTGGATCAGATTATGAAGTTAGTTGAGGATGGGACGATCAATCTTTATGTTCCGAGTTCGCTTTTGAATACTGCAGTTTATGATGGACTTCCTCAAGAAGTTAAGGCGAAGGCGGATTTGAATGCGGTAACGATGTTGACGAAGATTCGCGAGATTGTGGATTTGGAGAAGGCACCGATGGACACGAATTATCAGGAGGAGAATTTGGTCAGTGCGCTGAGAATGAGTAAAGAGCGGGTTGAGGCAGAGCA
>CAZGUT010000004.1:0-104349 GCA_964529435.1 uncultured Candidatus Peribacteria bacterium
GTCACCTCAACAAGCTCAACTGCATACTCCATTTCAGCAGGTGGAATGTATCGGCAATAAGTCCATTCACCATACTTCCCCATAATCATATTCTCATCCAAGGTCAATTCATCAATATCAAAATCGTAATCCTCAGGATCCACTCTTAAAAGTGGCGTAAAAACAGAGCCTTTAAGCGGCTCCACATTATCTCCAAAAACATCCAAAACATCATCAAGAATTGACGCCTTCATATGGTCATCATTCATAACACTCGCCGTCATAGTTACTACAAAAGTAAGCGCAGCGAGGAATACAGTTAGAATTGGACGTTTGATCATTTTATTTTTGTTTTTATATGTGCCAACGTGAATTTATCCTGTAATTATAGCAGAAAAAGCCCTTCGGGTCAAAGCCTAAAAATGATAAAATACTCTCCTTAATAAAAATTATGAAATCAAAATCACTACGACCACTGATTCATCCAGTAAATCAACCGCTCACAGTCGATGAAGCTGCAGTAGCATGTGCATTAGGACTCATATGTTCAACAGGAAGACGTGGACTATGCTCAGTAGCAAGAGCAGTTAATAACGCTCCAGGTTGCCAAGGTAGATGCAGCCGAATTGACGACATACTGTCAGCCCTAGACGCATCTCACGAGCCACGAACAGATTAACCCAGCAACTTCTCCATCTTCTGGTCAAAGGTGAAGTGCAACTATTGACAGGATCTGCGTACAAGAGTTTAATACCTACCTCTAATCAACTACATTATGATTGAAATTACAAATGATGACTTAAGCCTAGAACAAGAACCTTCACAAAGAAATCTTGTAAAACAAAGATTTGTCCAAAAAATCATCCACGAAGCAAGACTAGCCTTTGATGAGACCCCTGCTTTGAGTGCTGCAAAACAAACAGTGTACGATCTTACCGCGCAAGAAAACAGACCATTACAAAAAGAACAAAGGCAATTTGCTGCAGCAAATCCAGGAGTATACGGCGGAGAAATTGATGAAGCCGTTCTTACAAATGTCACATGGTACATATTCGAAAAATCTGGTTTAAGAGCAAGTATTGAAAATGCCGTTGAAAAGTTAATAGCCAGCATAGAACAAGACCCAGAAGGCCGTATCGTAGGAGGTGTAAGTTTCCCACAATTACAACGAGAAAGAGCAGAAAAAGGAAGAGGCCAAAACAGCCTTAAAATAGGCGTGAACTTTGTTGCAGCTAAAAGAAAAACGCCAGGTAAACCAGCCCAAGGAGTAACAGTCCCAGCAAATGGAGTATATGAAGTCATCATTTTCCTTGGGCCAGGAGGAACCTTGGAATGTAACTTAAAACAAATTAACACTTTCGCTGTAATACAAACAGACAGGGGAGAAATTGAAGAAGAAAGACAAAGATTTGAAGGTCTAGCAGCTCAAGAAGAGCCAGAAACCGACCTGCCCGAAACGTACAGCTAACCCAGCAACTTCTCCATCTCTTTCTTAAAAGTCTCCACATCCTTAAACTGCCGGTAAACCGACGCAAACCGAATGTACGCAACCTCATCAATCACCTTCAAGGCGTGCATCACATCCCGCCCAACAATATCTGCCGGCACTTCTTTCCCGCTACTACTCCAAACCTCCTCCAAATTATTCAACATCTCATCAATCTGATCCTGCGTCACAGGCCGCTTTTCACAAGCCTTCCAAATTCCCCGCTCCAACTTGTCCCGATCATAACTCTCCCGTGAACCATCTTTTTTCACGACAATAAAATTCGCAGTCTCAACTTTTTCAAAGGTTGTAAACCGATGCCCGCACTCCTCACATTCCCGTCGCCGGCGGATCGATCTCCCCTCACTCGCATCACGAGAATCCACCACCCGAGTATTTTTATTCTTACACTTTGGACAAATCATATTTTTAAAATTGGCTGCAGCTATGATAGCATGCTTGGGAAACTTATCCACAAAAATGCTCGAAAGCCTCACTCAAGAGCAAATCACGCAAATTGCAATCGCAGCAGCTCTGGCCGCCGCGCCAGCAGTCATCTGGTTCATCATAATTTTCAAAGGACGCAAAAGCTCCCGCTGGCCACTACTCCTGGCCTTTTTCCTAGGCACTCTCACGGTTCTACCACTCATGGGGCTGGAATATCTTTGGATGTGGAAACCAGAATACGACATCTACAGGGTGATCGAAGAAAATATAACGGAAGTTCATGCACTCGCACTTGTCACACTAATAGTCGTTGCCGTCCTTGAAGAACTCGTCAAATCCGGAGTAGTCCGCATAATCGACAAAACCAAAATCGGCATCCAAACCGTCAACGACGCCGTAAAATTCTCCATCCTCGCTGGCCTCGGCTTCGCCTTCACAGAAAATATCTTTTACTTTTACTACATCTGGCAATCCAGCGGTTTCGCCGGCCTAATTTTCCCAATGATATTCCGCTCAATTTTCACGGTTTGTGCCCACATGGTCTTCTCCGGAATCCTCGGCTACTTTTACGGAATTGCAAAATTCAGCCGCCCAATTATGGAAACCAAACTCTGGATGGGAGAAAGATCTGGTGGCATTCGCCTTCTCTCCAAAATTATGGGCACCGATGAATCCAAAGCCCTTCGCCAATACATGTTGCTCAAAGGTTTATTCATAGCAATGATCCTCCACGCATTCTTCAATTTCTTCCTGGAATTTGGCTACCTCACACCGGTTGTAATAATCGTTGGTGGAGGCTTCGCATATCTGTTATACCTCCTCGCACACAAAGCCGGAGCAATCGCATTCACAAGCACCGGAAAAAAGTCTTCAATGGCGAAAAAAGACCAAGACGTTGTCCTAGAACTTCTTGGTATGTGGACAAAGGAAGGCCGCTACAAAGACGTGGTAGACATTTGCCAACGCCTATTAATGCGTGACCCCGACAACAAAGTTGTAAAACTATTCCAGGCCAAAGCCATGGACAAATCCAAACTCGCCGGCCTCGAAAAATCCGTCACATCGCTGTTCAAATCTGAAGAAGAAAATCAAAGCGACCGCAGCATCCGCACCTTGGTAAAACAGAAGGTGCTGATGGAAATGCTGAAGGACAAACAATCCACTCCTGCACCTCAACCCCAACCCGCTCCTCAACAAACCCCCGCCGCTCAGCCCGCTCCAGCACAATCTGCAGAACCAGCTCCAAAACCCGCCCCTAAAATCCCAACTGCAGTTCCTCCGCCCTCTGCTGAGCAAACCGATCAGTCATCCCAGCAATAAAATCCCGCGCCTCCTCAGCACCCAGCTCTTTTTCATAGTGCACAAAAAGTGCCTTAATAATCCACTGGCCTTTTTTAGAATGCTTCAAAACCTCCTCGCTGAAATACAATTTCTTCGCCAAAAAATCCTTCAGCTCCAGGTTCATCTGAGCCATCTTCGGTGAAAACCTCACAATCTGTCCATCGCATTTATAAACATCCTCCAAAGTCTCAACCGCAAAACTATCCAATCGCTTCAAAGTCTCCGCATAAACATCCCGAATCATCAATCCAATCATCTTACTCACAGTCCTCGCCACCCGAATCTTGTCATCATAAAGCCCCCCATAACGCTGATAAACCGCCTCACTTGCCGCACGCCAAACCCCAAGCCTCTTCAAGTCCTCCTCTGTGAAGAGTCCCACCCGGAGCCCATCATCAATATCATGATTTTGATAAGCAATCTCATCTGCCAGGTTCACAATCTGCGCCTCCAAGGAAGACCGCATCTCCCCATCTTCATCCCCCCCTGGCTCATCCCAGGAAGTCTGGTGTTTCATCAAGCCCTCAAGCACCTCAATGCTCAAATTCAAACCCTCAAAATCCGGATACACCACTTCCAATTCCTCAACCACCCGTCGACTCTGTTCGTTATGTTCAAACCGCAACATCTCCCCATCCTCTCCTTCAAACTCCTGCAAAACCTCATCCAATGCCTCCTCTCCAGCATGTCCAAACGGCGTATGTCCAAGATCATGCGCCAGCGCAATCGCCTCCGCCAAATCCTCGTTCAACCCAAGCATCCTCGCCAAATCCCGCGCAATCTGCGCCACCTCCAGCGTATGCGTCAGCCGATTCCTACAATGCTTCCCATGATGCTCCACAAAAACCTGAGTCTTATCCTCCAGCCTTCGGAAAGCCCGCGAATGAATCACCCGATCCCGATCCTTCTGAAAACACAGCCGCGACTCACTCCTCTTATTACTCCTCGCCTCCGCATGCCTCCGCCCTTTCGACTCACTACTCAAAACCGCATAAGGCTTCAACACCTTCTCTTCATTCTCCGCCAAATGTTTAAGAATCTTCATCACCTGCATTCTAACACGACAACCAAGCCCGTCACACCTCTTGCCAAACCCCCACTTTATCCCATACCTGACCGGCGCCGGTCACCTACAACAAAACCTCCATTTTTGTCTACCCTTCTGCCCGAAACCCCTCTCAACACCTCACTCTTTCAAAAGAATTCTAGCACAATTAACAGGTTAAAAACACCCCAAGGTCACCGAAGCTTCTTGTGCCAAATGTCTTTTATGTTACAATCATCTCACATTCTTAAAATAACAAATTATGAGTTGGGGAGGTCTAAAATATTGTGGGGGCTATCCAGGAGAAGGAGTAGAACACTGTCCGTATTATTGCAGCAATTATACGAAATATCCTGGTCCAAAAGGGCTATGTCATATGCCTCATACCGAATTACGCGGTTGTCCACTACCCACAATATCTAGAATGATAGCTCAACAAGCCAAAGTCGCAGCACAACCAACCACCACTACCGGTGAAACCTCCGGTGAACGTCGCGCAACCTAGGATTCGTCGAATGCGTATAAATCTGCGTGGTGGTAATTGAAGAATGCCCCAGCATTTCCTGAATAGCACGGATATCTGCACCATTGTTCAGTAGCTCAGTCGCAAATGAATGCCGAATCACATGCGGTGTCACCTTTTTCCCAAGTCCCGCCAATTTTGCCGTACGCCTCACAACCGTCTGCACACTATAAGCCGTCAGTCGCCTTTTCTCCCCCAATGAAAGCTCATCATCATCCCGATTCCGCCCGTAACTGATAAAAAGCGGCTCCCAATTATCCTGCCGATCCGCCAAATACAACTTCAACCACTTCACACATCGCTCACTCAAAAACACAATCCGCGGCTTGTCACCCTTTCCCCGCACCGTAAACTCCCCGCGCTTCAAATCCACCTGACTCCTATCCAACGAAACCAACTCACTCACCCGCAGCCCAGTCGAATAAAAAGTCTCCAAAATCGCACGATCCCGAAGCCCAGTCTTCGCACTAATATCAATCGCCTCAAAAAGCCGCTCCATCTCATCACGCGTCAGAAAATCCACAATCCGCTCCCCAGTTTTTTTAAGGTCAATTTTCTCCGGCGCCAGCGTCGGCACATCCTGCTTCACCAAATATTTCAGGAACGCACGCAGCGCAATCAGATGATAATTCTGTGTCTTTACACCAAGCGGCCTGTCTCTCTCATCTTTATAGCGATTCAAAAACATCTGATAACGGTGTACATCATCAAGCGAAAAATCCGCCGGATTTTTCGCCCCCACAAAATCCACCCATCGCTGCAAATAATGATGATAATTCTCCACAGTCTTTCGCGATTTCCCCTGCCCCACCTCCAAATTCTCAAGAAAACGAGTAATCAACCGTTGTAATTCGCTCACTTCATTCATTTTAACAAAGTATAAAGTGCTACTGCCGCCTCACGCCGAGTCACCGTTTTGCTAGCCCCAAAATAACTCCCGTCCACAAGCCCGTACGCGGCCGCAAACGCAGCCGCCTCCACATACCAATCCTCAGAATCCACATCTATATAATCGTCCTCATAAGAAATTTTCCCGGGATCCGCAATCCTATACAACATTGTAAAAAATTCAGCCCGATTCAAGCCGCCACCAGGAGAAAAACTCCCATCCGGATTTCCTTCAACCATCCCAATTTCATACGCACTAATCAAATATTTCAAATACCAAGCGTCATCCTCAACATCCCAAAACGTCACACTGCCACTCTCTGCAGCTTCATACCCATAAGCCTTCAAAAGCACCTTCACCATCTCCGCCCGATTCAAATCATTATCCGGATAAAGCATCCCATCACTACCCATAAAAATCCCAGCCTCCTTCAAATACTGGAAGGCCGCCAAATCCGGATCGCTATTGTACAAATCCAAAAACAACTGCTCCGACAAAACCTCATCCCAAACCAATCCAGAACTCGTCGTACTGAAATCCATCACCAAATCATTAACATATCCAATCATGCTTTCCTCAATCGAATCGTAGGGATAGTCCCCAAAAAACAACTCATTATCACTCCGAGGCTGAGACACACTGCAAGCCGCCTCAATCTCGCCATTTAAACTAATCGAAAAACCCCCAACCCCATAATGCAACTCGATAGAATTCCATTCATAAGAAAAAATTGGCCCCAAAGTGCTTATCCGATACCAGCCAGACTGCTGCGTACAATCCGCATCAAAAAGCGGCGCATAAATTCCAGCATAAAGCGTCCCATCACTACTGATGTACAAATACAAATCGCCCTCATCCGCCTCCGCAATCCCAGACGAATCCAAAATCGTCCCAACAGCTCCCTCAGTCTCTCCAACATAAAGATCAAAGCCAATAGTTCCATGCTGCGGCACCGAATACAAATCGCTCAAGGCCAAAGAACTTTTCTCACTTTTTGTCGAAAGATCCGTCCCCGTTGGTGGAAACAAAATCCCAAGTGCCAACTTACTGTTCTCAATCGCATCTTCCAAAATAACAGTCAAAGATTCCGTGTCCTCAATCACCTCTGCATAGGTCTGCAAATTCTCCTGATGAAAAGTCCCATCTTCACGGAAAATACTCGCCTGATACAGCAAATTCCCATTCACATGAATCATATGCAGAGAAAGATATTCGGCACTCACAGTCCCAAAAATATCCGCACTGCTGCTGGTCTCACTTTCATAAAGAAGTGTACGGTCATCATGCCAAAACATCTCACGTGTCCCAGAAAAATATCCCGCATTTAAAATTCTGTCATAAGTCGCCTGGGCAGAATCCTGATCACTATAAGAAAGAACCAAAAGCTGCAATTTTGGGAGTTCATCATCAGACCACGGATCAGAAAGCAAACGAGCCTCATACTCTGCAATAACACCACCAGAAAGAGTCGAAGTCTCCTGTAATGAAAAAGCACTATAACCAGATAATTCGCCAAGAGCATCACCATCAGGAACGATAATACTCGCAGCATCCTGAAGCTCACTTGAAGTAACTCCAACGACAGCCAGGGCAATCGCAGGGAAAAGCAAGGGAAGGAAAAGCGCTAATACTAGCTTGGAAAATCTCATAAAGGCATTATACTATGCCCGTGATCGAATTCAAAAACGCCACGAAACAATATGGGAACCAAATCGTCTTGGACAATGTTAATTTACAAATCCAAGGAGGCGATTGGGTCTGGTTAATGGGAGCCTCAGGTGCCGGAAAAACCACGCTGGTCCACGCTCTGATTGGTGCAATTCCACTAACCAAAGGATCAATTTTTGTAGATAGCTACAATGTGACCAGGTTCAATAACCGTGCATTGCAGGAATATCGACGAAAACTGGGGATTGTTTTTCAAGATTACAAACTCCTCCCCAAACGTACTGCTTATGAAAATGTAGCTTACGCGATGGAGGTTTGCGGTTATAGCGAAAAACAAATTGCCAAACGCGTTCCAGAAGTTCTGGAGACAGTAGGGCTCGCTAACGCTCGCCACCACTTCCCCCACATGCTTTCTGGAGGTGAAAAACAGCGCGTCGCTATCGCTCGCGCCTTAATTCACCAACCCCGCCTTATCATCGCAGATGAACCAACCGGGAACCTGGATCCAAAAACTGCAGAAGGCATAGTCCGCCTATTTGAAAAACTCAATGTAAACGGCGCCACAATTATTTTTGCGACACATAATCACAATCTACTGCCCCTCGTAAACGGCAAACAAAAGATCCATATCGACGGTGGCCGAATCTCGAGCTAAGCCCTTGCCAAAACACACAAACTGTGGTATGGTGTTTGGTGACTTTTAATCTTCAAAAATGTCTGAAAATACAGAAACAACAGAACAGCCGGAACATTTGTCAGAAAGAGATCTCAACATTCTTTTAGATAGAGCTCTTAAAGACGGTCGCCAATTTAACCATCTTGAAATACTAAACCTAGAAAGCGCAGGAGATTTTGAAGCAATGGAAGAAGTAGTGAGTCAGCGAATGGAACAGTTGTTCGAAGGTGATAAAAGTCCACTAACAGCAATACAAGACATTCATCGCAATAAGTTAATGGCAGAAATGCATTCTGGAAATCAAGAATGGCAAGACACAGAAAGTGACTTTGCCTTTGAAACACGAATGGCAGGAACAAAAGCTTATAAAACCTCACTTCCCAGATACACTGAAAGTTACAAAAAAAATCCTAAACTAAAAAACCTCCTTAGATTACAAAGCCAATTATGGGAGGCAAGATTTAAAGCTCAAAACAAAGGCCAAAAAGCTTTTTATGAAGCAACGAATGCAGAATTTGGAAATGAAATACATGTCTTTGCCGCAGACAGATTTGAAGAACCAACTTTTGACAATTGGGGGAGAATCATGGTCCCTATGCGAGGACCATGGAATTTAGAAAGAGCCATGGATTTTGTGGAAGAACATGCTGAAGAATCACGTCAAATCTTTAGCAGAATTAAACTTCTCGGCGTAAACATATTGCTTGATGATGAATTGGAAGAAACAAACTTTCAAATTAGCATCCCAACTTATAATCCAAACGGACATTCTCAATCTCAAGGCCCTCAGATAACTCCAAACGACTGTGTTGACAGGGCGAAAGAACTTAGAGGATTGTTGCTAGTCAGCGATTTAACACCCGCAGCTCTTGTGTCAATACACCTGTCTAATGATAACGAGGTGCAAACAGGGGATCACGGAACAATATTCGTAGATGTTCGAAAATCTGCTAAAGAAAACATGGCTTACATTCTTGGTCACGCACATGAAGTAGCAAAAGAAGCTGCGGCATAAAAAATCAGAGAAATTGTGGAAAACTAAGAAGGGTTTTTTAAAAAATTCAGGTTTTGTTCAGGACTTTTGCCAAGAAAACCGCTATATGTAAAGCGTTGTTTTGATCAAAACGCTTGACGGTGAGTGAACGCTCACCTAACATGCAGACAACTACTCTATTTTTCTAACCTCCACAAAAATGGCAGAAGCAAACAACAGGGCGAAGCAAAGCGGAGCCCAATCAAAAAATGGCAAAAAAAAGAAAGCTCTAGATTTGGCTATGGCTCAAATTGAGCAGAACTTTGGATCTGGCTCAATTATGAAAATGGGCGAATCAAAACATATGAATGTTGAAACAACTCCAACAGGTTCAATTTCCCTTGACCTCGCATTAGGCGGCGGAATTCCAAAGGGCCGTGTGATTGAGATTTACGGCCCTGAGAGTTCCGGTAAAACCACTCTTACTTTGCATATGATTGCTGAAGTACAAAAGCTTGGCGGCCAAGCTGCATTTGTTGATGCAGAGCATGCACTGGATCCAGCATATGCACGCAAAATTGGCGTTAATGTAGGCGATTTACTCCTGTCCCAACCCGATACTGGAGAACAGGCACTTGAGATCACAGAAACATTAGTTCGTTCCAGTGCGGTAGACATTATTGTTGTAGACTCAGTCGCAGCTCTTACCCCACGCGCTGAAATTGAAGGTGAAATGGGTGATGCCCAAATGGGACTCCAAGCTCGTTTGATGAGTCAGGCACTCAGAAAGCTTACAGCTGCAATTGGAAAGTCTAACTGCACTGTGATCTTCCTTAACCAACTCCGGATGAAAATTGGGGTTATGTTTGGGAATCCAGAAACAACAACAGGTGGTCAAGCACTCAAATTTTACTCCTCAGTCCGGATGGAAATCCGTCGCATTGGGAAGATTGAAAGTGCTGGCGGTGAAGATGGCAAAGAACTTATTGGTAATCGCACACGTGTAAAAGTTGTAAAAAACAAAGTTGCACCTCCCTTCAAAATTGCTGAATTTGACATTCTCTATAACAAAGGAATTTCAAGAGAAGGCGATATTCTAGATCTCGCTGCAAAATACGAATTTGTCCGTAAAGCAGGCGCATTTTATAGCTATGGTGACAAAAAACTTGGCCAAGGTAGAGAAAACTCAAAAATATTCTTAGAGGAGAATCCAAAAGTGACAACTGAGCTTGAAAAATCAATCAGAGATAGGTTGGCTGAATTAGCCAACCAATAATGGAAGATCCTGCTTACAGAAAACTGATGGATTATGCTATGCGCGCGCTTGGACAGCGCGCGCATACTGAAGATGAACTCAGAAAAAAACTGAAAAACAGACCGCTGCGAAGCAGCACAGGCACACACGAAGCGAGGCGGAGTGTGCTAGCCAACCCTCGACGCGGGAGCGTCTCAACCCAAAAAATAAAAAAAGAAAAACTAGTTGATCAGATCATCAGCCGTCTCACAGATTTAAACCTGTTAAATGATGAAGATTTCATTCGTCGTACAATTGATGACGCCGTAAATTTCCGTTTCCACGGCCAACTGAAAGTCATTCAAAGACTCAGGCTCAAAGGAATTCATGAGAAGCAAGTGAAAAAAATCTGGGACACAATGAAAATCTCAGAAAAAGAAGTGGCAATTAAAGCTCTGAAAAAAGCAAAAAAACGTTTCGACAAAACACCAAAAGAAAAACTTTATCAAAAAAGGGCTCAATTCCTCGCCATCCGAGGCTTCCCACCATCAGTTGTCTTTGAACTTGCAAAGACTCCCTATTCTGTTGTAAAATGAAAACACAAATCATCATTTACAAACCAAAGTAGGAATATCATCCTGCGGTTTTCTTAGAACTTAACCTCTCAAAATGCACCAACAATTCATGGCAGCAATCCGCCAACTCTGTAACGAAAAAAACCTTCCTGAAGAGACAATTCTCGACATAGTGGAAGCGGCAATCCGTACTGCGTACCGCAAAGATTACGGTAACAAAGACCAAATCATCGACGTCGAAATCGATCCAAAAACAGAAAACGTATCTGTTTTCTTGGTGAAAATCGTAGTCGACAAAGTTGAAAATGAAGAATCTGAAATCTCTCTCTCGGAAGCTCGCAAACTGAACAAAGCCATCAAAGTTGAAGAAGAAGTACGTATGGATGTGACACCCATGTCTTACGGAAGAATTGCTGCACAGGCTGCCAAACAAGTGATTATCCAACGCATTCAGGAGGCAGAAAGAGACCTCATGTACGACACATTTAAAGACAGAGAAAACGAACTTATCAATGCACTCATCCACCGCGTGGACAATAACAGTGTTTATGTTGAGCTCGGGGGTGTCACAGCTCTCTTGCCTCACCGGGAACAGATTGCAACGGAGCAATATTACGGCGGTCAACGCATCAAGCTATACCTGGACAAGGTAGTCAAAACCACAAAAGGTCCTCAACTGCTTATTTCACGAACACACCCAAAACTCGTTGAAAAACTCATGGAACTCGAAATCCCTGAAATCAAAGCAGGGACTGTTGTAATCAAAGGAGTTGCCCGTGAACCTGGAGTTCGTTGTAAAGTGGCTGTTCATTCAACCGACGAACAAATCGATCCAATCGGTGCATGTGTGGGACAAAACGGAGTTCGCGTACAAAGCGTTACGCAAGAACTTTCTGGGGAAAGAATCGACATTATTCCGTGGGATGAAAACGCAAAACAGTTCATCATTGAGGCTCTCAAACCTGCAAAAATCACCAAAGTTGAACTCGACGAAGATGCACATCTTGCTAAGGTCTACGTGACTCAAGATCAACGAGCACTTGCAATTGGGAAGAATGGACAAAATGTCCGTCTTGCATCCAACTTAACAGGTTGGGAGATAGACATTCTAGACGCAGAAGGCCAAGGCGAAGACGGCGAAACTACTGAAAAAGAAGAGGTAATGATGGTTGAAAATCTTGATCTTTCCGACGAAATTAAAGAGAAATTAGCAGCAGTAAATCTTGAACAAGTTCGCCAGCTCAAAGGTCTCAGCGTAAAAGACTTCATGGAAATTGAAGGAATTTCTGAAGAGGAAGCTGGACAAATCGTCGAAGCTATCAATAAAGTGAAATAGCCTTCATCAACTTTTCAGGAGTTTACCTCTGGAAAAATCCCCCAAAATCTGCTATAATCATGAGATAAAACTGAATCAAGATTTTATCTCAACGTATGGCAGACAAAGATTACGCAACAACACAGGTCCAAACGGATGCAACTGTGCAAGCAACACAAGCCACTGGTGAATCGCCAGTTGGCTCAATCAACCGCGAATTTGAAGAACGTGCCGTAGCAGAACGCGCCCAGAAAATGGGGATGAATTATATCGATATTGCAAAGGTACGCATCAACCCAGATCACCTGAAAGTGATCTCTGGCCAAGATGCAAACCAATCTCTCGTCATCCCGTTTTTCAAGCTCGGGAAAAAACTTCGCCTTGCAATTGTTCACCCTACAAATCCAGGCACACAAGCCATCATTCGCAAACTCAAAGATGAGGGTTACGCAATTAATGTGAATCTTGCATCTGAAACAGGCCTTCGGGAAGCACTCCCAGCCTACAAACAGATCGAAGGTCCAACACCAATCGAAGCAAAAAATATAATTGATGAATCCAAAATCGCATCCTACCAAGAAGAAATTGAAAACCTCACAAGTCTGCGTGAAAAAGTCCAATCAGTAACTGCGGAAGAAGCTCTGAATTTCATCAACGTCGGGGCCTTAAAAACCGGTGCATCTGACATCCACTACCAACCTGAAGAAGGCACTGTAGTTGTTCGTTTCAGAATTGACGGCGTCCTCCAAGAAGTACTCCAAATTGACCGCGGAACATACAACTACATCAGCAACCAGCTCAAATACAAAGCCGGGATGAAGCTGAATGTAAATACAATCCCGCAAGATGGCCGCTACTTTTTCACGGTAAATGAACGCAAAATTGACGTTCGTGTTTCCTCAATCCCAACCGAATATGGAGAAAGTTTCGTTTGTCGTCTTCTAGACTCCAAAAAGAAATCCCTTGGTTTTGAAGAACTCGGATTTGAAGCCCGCAACCTTGAACTTCTCAACAAAGCCCTGACTCTTCCAAACGGAATGGTTCTTGTGACGGGGCCAACTGGTTCTGGTAAAACGACCACGCTTTATTCACTTCTGAACCAATTCAATCAACCCGAAAACAAAATTATAACCCTTGAAGATCCAATCGAATACCACATGACCGGTATCACTCAAAGCCAAATCAATGAAAAACGAGGCTACACATTTGGGTCTGGTCTTCGCGCAATTCTCCGTCAAGATCCGGACATCGTGATGATTGGTGAAATCCGCGATGAAGACACAGCTGAAACCGCAGCGCAGGCCGCATTAACAGGTCACATTCTGCTCAGCACCCTTCACACAAACAGCGCAATTGAAACCGTTCCAAGGCTGCTCAACATCGGTCTCAAACCATTCATGATTGCTCCATCTTTAAGTATCGTAATGGCGCAACGACTTGTCAGAAAAATCTGCCCATACTGCGCTCAGCAAGAACCCGTAAACGAAGGCGAACGAAAAGCACTCACAGCCGCAATTGAAGAAATAAAAAAGATCTATCCAGAAGCAAATTTATCACTGCCACCAACTTTGCCTCGAGGAAAAGGCTGCGAAAAATGCAGCAATACGGGTTATCTCGGCCAACTCTCAGTTGCAGAAATGTTTGAAAACAACGACGAATTAAAAGACAAAATCCTTTCCGGTGCCCCAACAAGCGAGCTTTTCAAAGCCATTCGTGCGGATGGCATGCTCACAATGGGTGAAGATGGAATCCTCAAAGTCCTTCGCGGAATCACAACCCTAGACGAAATCGAACGTGTCACAAACATCTCAGCCCATGAAGTCCAAAGTAAAATCCAAGCAGATGAAAAAGAAGAAGAGGTCAATCCTGAACCTGAGCCAGCTCCTCCTCAGCCTGAACAAACCCCATAACGCAGATCTGAATTCCTGCGTACAAGCCCTTTAAGTTCCAAACGTCCAAGCACGGAGTAAAGCTCTTTTAGCTGCCCCTCAAAATGCTCACCAAGCTCCGCAGCCGTCATAGAACGGCCTTTCAACATATCAAAAACAATCTGCTCAGCACCATCAAGCGCAATCCCAGATTTCTTCGGCCAAGGTATCTCCAAACAATTAGCCACATCCTCCGCACATCTCACCAAACCAGCTCTGTCCACAAGCAAACGATTTGTCCCAACACTCTGCTCATCTGTAACTCTTCCAGGTACAGCCATCACATCCCGGTTCTGATCCAAGGCATGATTTGCCGTATTCACAGCTCCACTTCGGAACCCCGCCTCCACCACCAAAACCCCGCGGGAAACCCCAGAAATAATCCGATTCCTAAACAAATATTCATTCTTAAAAATCGGCTTCCAAGCCTCATTTTCTGACAGCAAAAGCCCACCACTCTGCACAATCCGCTTAGCTAGCCCCTTATTCCGCGGCGGCCCAATCTCCGGCAAACCCTGCGCAAGCACCGCAATCGTGCCGCCATGCCCTTCAAGCGCACCCTTGTGCGCCGCACTATCAATCCCATAAGCCAGTCCACTCACAATACAAATCCCTCGCTGACTCAGATCCCGCGCAATCTGAAAAGCCTGATTCTCTCCGTAACTCGTCGCCCGCCGCGTCCCAACAATCGCCACACAAAGCCGGTCCAGCATCTCCAAATTCCCCACATAATAAATTTTCTCTGGCGCATCACTAATTTCCCGCAAATAAAGCGGATATTTCGGGTCGTCAATACTCAAACTTTGAACATTCATGCTCAAAGCCTACCCCACAAGCACCTGACATTTCCCTGAATTTTTTTAAAGCGACCTCTTTTTAATGTGGAAAAAGTCCATCAAAGACTCCTTAGTCCCAAAACTTACCCTGTAACCTTGGCACACTGGACAGTTGTATTCATATTTTTTCCCCTTCCGCACAGGATCCTCCACCAATTTCTGGCAATCCTTGCAGTAAAAAACAATCTGAGATTCTTCTTCGGCCATAAATAAATATTATAAATCCATTCGAATTTTCATGTTTTCATTCACCTCAGCAGCGGTCTCCACCGGTTTATCCGTCCCACTTCTTTCTGAAAACGCACTTCCCTGTCCGCCACCCCATAAATTACTCTTTGCAGCCTGACTATACCGCGCCTGTGACCGCATCATTTTATAACGAGCCTTAGGATCCAAAGTCAGAGGATCCACACCGCTTCCCGCCCCATATGCAGGCGTAGAAGAAGCACTTGGTCTAGCTGTTGTCGTTCGCGGAGCCGTCGTAGGTGTTGGTGTCGGTGTCACCACAGCCCTTTCTACAGGAGCACTCGTCGTCGGATTAATCATAAAATCATCAATATCATCAAACTTCCCAGCCTTCTCCTTCCGATGAGTCATCCACCCAGCAATCACCATCACCGCAATCGCAACAAAAGCAGTCACCATCCCAAAACGCGTACCTTTATGACTCACATTCGTCCCAAAACTCGGATGAAAGAACACAGAATTCGCCACCACAAGTAAAAACAAAGATTGCAAGCCCAAAACCATTGCAGTAGCTCCACCTTTCCTCTTTAATCTAAAAAAATTCCGCCCCATCAACGGAAAAAACATATTAAAAAAACTAACCGCCCCAAAGGCCAAAACCAAAACCCCAACAAGAAAAAGCGGCCCTTGAATCCCTAAATAAGTCTCTCCAACCCCAAAACTATTCCTGTTATCATACCAAGGTAAAACAACACTCAGCATCAAAACACCACTCGCAAGCAAAATTGCCTTCTTTACCATCGGAAGTCTCAGAAAACCTTGTTTGACCCGCTGAGTTAGCGACATAATGATTGGGAAATGTAGGCATAATCTATCAAAGCAATCGGCACATGGCAACAAAAAGCATCGGCATAGACATCCGCGAAGCAGTAGAAGGTGGCGCCGGCAAAGGCCGCTACTGTGAAGAGATCACAAAAGCGCTAATAGAATCGAATCCAAAAGCCAATTTCTTTCTATTCACTGAGAAGCCAAATAAATCCTTTCCAAGCACAGATAGAGTCAAACAAGTGATAATCCCCGGCAAAGGCCTATTTTGGCACTTAAAACTCCGCAAATACCTCAAATCTCACCCTTTAAGCCTCTTTCTTTCGCCCACAAGCTACATCCCCGCAGCAATTGCTCCAAAAAACCAGAAAATCGCCACAGTAATACACGACTTAGTAGCCTTCCTTTTTCCAGAAAACAACCATTTTTTCGCAACTCTAGTCGAAAAACTAACCTTAAGCCGAGCAATCAAAAACAGCAGCTTATTAATTACAGTCTCAGAAAACACCTGGCACGACCTCATCAAAATCAAACCTGAAGCCAAAGTAAAAAAACACCTAATCGCCACACCAGCAGTCTCCTCAGAATTCCGTCTATCACGTTCAAAAACACTAAGTCTCCCCTCCCGTTACCTCCTTGCAGTCGGCACAGTTCAACCGCGCAAAAACTTCCCCGCAATCTTCGCAGCTTTTGAACAAATAACGGACAAGCAAAAAGATCTACACCTATGTATAGCCGGCGGCAAAGGCTGGAAAAGCTCAAAAATCTTCAGTGCAATCCCAGCACATCTCAAAAAACGCATCCATCTTCTGGGATATGTTGCACACAGTGATCTCCCAGAACTCTATTCCAGAGCAGAAATCTTCCTCTTCCCTTCCTTTTACGAGGGCTTCGGCATCCCGCCACTTGAAGCCATGGCCTGCTCCTGCCCAGTAATAACAAGCGACACCTCTTCCCTACCAGAAGTCGTTGGTGACGCAGCACTCAAAATTGATCCTAATAATACGGACGCTCTCGCAAAAGCAATCACAATTCTTCTCGGCCCAAAAATGCGAGAAGTTTATAAAAAACGCGGCTTAAAACAGGCCCGAAAATTCTCATGGACAGGTTCGGCGCATGAAATTAAAAAAAATACTTGACAATATGTCAATTAGATATTATACTCAGCGTCTTAATCATATTTCTAACTATTTTTCCCATGGGACTAAATACTTTACCACTTCTAGCAGCTCTTGCAGCAGGAGAAGTCAATGCTGAAGAGCCAGCAGCTACTACCACTACAGATATAGCTAAACACTGTTCTGGACCTCAAGATTCACGTTCAGCACGTGTTCGTCGTGCAGAAGCTCTGCCAGGAGCACTAGCGGCCATAGAAAGTCCCACTAAATCAGAAATGAGGGCAGATGCAAAAATGCGTAAAGAAGCCTCAAGACTGGAAAAAGCTCAAGGAATGCTTGACAGAGTTGCAAAGCACCTTTCAAGAGCAGATTTAGATGTCATGATTGTTGAAGAAGGAAATCTAAATGATGCTACATTTGAAGATGCTATGGGAATTGAAGCTGGAAGAATCCCAGTGGCAGAACTTAAAGCAAAAATCCTTGCTGCTAAAGAAATACTTGCAACTCTTACTAATGAAGATGGAACTCCTATCACAGTTGAAGGTGATGATCCTCAGGCAGATATAGATGAAGAAATACAACACCAAACTTATCTAATGGTCCTAGATGTACTTAATGATCCAGCTGTTATAGGGGAAGGTTTCTCCTGTTCTGATCCTGAAAGTTTAGCATGGTTTATAGCTTCACAAGATGGAGATAAATTAAGTTTTCCAAGACACGACCAAAAAGTGCCAGGATATAATCCTCCTGCAGCTACCACTCTTGTCGACACAACAGGGGATTCATTTACACAATTAGAAGAAATCTACAGGTTATCTGCTTTAAAAGCTGTTTCTGAAAATGCTTGTGTTGTTGCTGACCAAACAGCTTTAAACATAGCAAGTCTAGTTTCAGCAGATGCTTATCCTGAATTAGGTTCATTAGCACTTACATCAACAGTTGAAAGTCTTCAAGAAGAAGCTGAAGCACAAAGAGAAGCTCGAGAAGCTCTTCAAGAAGAAGCATCATCAGGGGGAACGATCAGTGAGTGTCAACAAATTCGAGATGAAGAAATTGCTGATGTGGAAATACTTCTTGATGACCTTATAGAAACCTTCACGAAAGCAACAAGAGGCTTTGTCCAAGCAAACGAAAAGGTAATTCTTCCAGAAGAACTTCGATAAAAAACAGACTAATCAAAATCAAAAAAGACCGGGCATCCGCCCGGTCTTTTTCTTATCTAACAAATCTTAATACATCGGGAAAACCACCTGCGGGTCCTCATCATCACCCAAAACAGCAATAAGACATCTGCACCGATCTGTTATAACCAAATTAAGATCATCCTCATCAACCAGGGCAAAAAGGCCTAAAGCAGGTTCCCCGCTATACGCTTCAGCTATTTCATCACCAAAAGTACTTGCAGTTTTCTCCAACTCTACACTATATGCAAAGTCCGTATTTACCGTCTCATCCAAATCCAAAATATTAACCTCACCAGGAACATAACCAATAGCCACAAGTCTTTCATCAAGTGCCCAATCCATATCTATATCTTCATCAGGACGATCTGGGTCATAACAATCAAAACCTTCAACAGCTCCACCACCGACCAACAAAACAGCACCTCTATAGGAAGGGACAAGCGCAAACTCATCACAAATAGGAATATCATCACCGTGTCTCTCTTTAAGCTCACCAATACATCGGGGACCTGTATACTCGCTTGTATCAACGCTACCGCATCCATTTAAACCGAGCGCCAAAGGTAATAATGCAAGTTCTTTCATAATTTAAAGTTAAGAAGACCGAATCTTACAACAATCCCGCAAATTCGTCAACCACACTTCCAATTTTATAATTCTTTCTAACAAACTCCTGCCCTCTCCGTCCAATCTCTTCTCTCAACCCCTCACGCTTCATCAATTTCTTCAACTCTTTATCTAAGGCCGCAAACTTCGCCGGAACGATGCACGCCTCCTTCCCATTACGCAAATCGCGTGAAATCCCACACTTCTCCGTCATCAAAACCGGCGTTCTGTACCACATCGCCTCGGCAGCAACCATCCCAAAAGGATCCATCTCAGTCGATCCCAAAATAAACAAATCCAAAGCCTTATAAAGCGACATCAATTCACCCCGCGGCATAGAATCCAGCATCAAAATCTGCCTAGAATTATTCATTTTTTCCACCGCCGATTTCAATGGCCCATCGCCAACAATAATTAGTCTCATATCAGGTTTGCAGTGGACAAGCCTGGCTATCATGTCCACCCCTTTGTCCACTGTCAATCTCGCCACAGTCCCAACCGCAAAACCGCTTTTCAAAAACCTCACAATTTCCTCACGCAATGGCACCGGTTTATCCAAAATAACACCACACGGAATCGCCTCAACACGCACAGCATATCTCTTCGCACAAGACACCATTGCATTTGAAGTAACGATAGCAATAGCCCATCTAGACCAAAACTTATACACACGCCTCCAAGGATTTTTCCTCATCCAATCCCCAAGCCGCGCATGCTCCAACCATAGTATCTTCATCCCAAAAATCCGCGCCCAAGGCGTCATCATCAATTTCTCTCCCAACGACAAGGAATAAAGTACATTCACCCGCCATCTTCTCCTAGCACGCCACAATTGCCACCCCGCCCAAAAAAACAAGAAAGGACTCAATAATGTAAACAATCCCAGCCACAATTTCGTCACTGGCGGTTTCCCAAACCACATTTTCTTCGTTTCAAACCCATTTCGCTTAAATTCCTTCAACAAAACCGGACAACTTCCAAGAAAAAATGCCTCACAATTTTTTTTATCAAGCCCCTGCATCAGACTAATTGTATGAATTTCCTCCCCCCCAAACCGAGATTCATAAGGAAATCGAGTGACAAGAACGCGAGCTTTCGCTACATTTTTCATGAAAAGTCTTTAACGCCGCATCATGAAAGCAAAAAATCCAGAAAAATTCCAGCAAACCCGCAACAAAGTGAAGGGTTCTTCACAAAAAACGTTGCAAAGCAACAACCTAATTATCGGTCTCCTCGGCCGCACAAGAATGAAGCAACACGCAGCTTTCTTGAAGGAACTAAAGAAATATTTAGAGAAAAAAAAGAAGTGCACAGTCATCTGGGACGACCATTTATCCTGCGTCTACGGAGACAAAAATGTTCACAAACGCGCCTACATCCTGAAAAAAGCAGATATAGCCATCACTCTGGGGGGAGACGGAACAGTTCTCAAAACCGTACGTGATTTTCCAAAACGAAAAAATCTCTACCTGTTCGGAATCAATCTCGGAAATGTCGGCTTTCACACAGAAGTAAAAAAATCCAAAAAAGTCTTCGAGGTTCTCAACGAAATCTTCAGTGGCAAATATCATATCGACGAACGCCTTATTCTCCGTGTAACCATCTATAGAAAAGGTAAAAAAATGGCCACACACACCGCTTTAAACGACGCAGCCATCAACCAAGGCAATTTTGCCCGACTCATATCTCTTCGCGCTGAAATCAATCAGAGAAAAATGATCCGCTTCAAAGCAGACGGACTAATAATCGCTAGTCCGACAGGTTCAACCGGCCATTCCTTATCTGCAGGCGGTCCAATCGTACACCCGCAAGTCGATGCCCTGATTTTCACACCGATATGCCCCTCAGACCTGACAGTCCGCCCAGTCGTAATTCCCTGCAACCGCCAAATCACCATCACAATTGACACGGAACGCCGCTTTGACGACAACAAAATCGGCCTCACAATTGACGGCCAAATCGTCATCCCAGTTGAATACGGTGACCAGATCAAAATCCGCAAATCCTCCCGCAAACTCCGCTTCATCCGCCAAAGCAGCAGCACAGGAAAATATTACCGCGTCCTCCGCGACAAACTAAACTGGGGAAGAAAGACCTAATCCAACACCGCCTGCGCCGCAGCCAACCTAGCAACTGGCACCCGGTAAGGACTACAACTTACATAATCCAGACCAAGTTCGTGACAGAACATCACGCTTTTTGGTTCACCTCCGTGTTCACCACAAATCCCAACCTCAAGATCTTTCTTTTTACCTCGTCCAAGCTTCGTCGCAATCAACATAAGCTGTCCAACACCATCCTGATCAATCGTCTCAGTCGGATCATCATCCAAAATATCATTTTCAGTGTAAAACGGCAAAAATGAACCTGCATCATCTCTGCTCATCCCGAAAGCTGTCTGGGTCAAATCATTCGTTCCAAAAGAGAAGAAATCAGCCTCCTCAGCAATCTTATCAGCAGTCACACAAGCTCGTGGCAACTCAATCATCGTCCCTACTTTCCATTCAAAATTCAGCTCACCCATCTCTTTAGCCACACCCTCAACAATCTCCCTCACAACCTTCAGCTCATTCACATGCCCAACAAGCGGCACTTCAATTTCCACAATTGCTCTCACGCCATCCTCCGATACAGTCTGCGCAGCCTCAAAAATCGCCCGCGCCTGCATCTCATAAATCTCCGGCATTGTAATCCCAAGTCGACACCCCCGATGCCCCAGCATCGGGTTAAATTCATGCAATGACTGGACAACTTTTTTCAGTGTCTCAAACTCAACTCCCATGTCCTGAGCAACCGCCTTAATCTTTGCATCTGTATTCGGCAAAAATTCATGCAATGGCGGATCCAAAAGCCGGATCGTAACCGGAAAGCCATTCATCGCTCTAAAAATCCCTTTAAAATCATCCCGCTGCATCGGCAATAACCTCTCCAAAGCAGCCTTCCGTACCTCCTTATCCTGAGCCAAAATCATTTGCCTCACGTACATAATCCTGTCCTCTTCAAAGAACATATGCTCAGTCCTACAAAGCCCAATCCCTTCAGCTCCAAACTTTCTCGCCACCTCCGCATCATGCGGCATATCTGCATTTGTCCGCACCTTCATCTTTCTGATCTCATCAGCCCAAGCCATCAACCTGTCAAACTCTCCAGATAACTCTGGCTCAATAGTAGGCGCATGCCCCTTAATCACTTCCCCAGTAGATCCGTCCAAAGTAATCACATCACCCTCCATGAAAACCGTCTCGCCAATCCGCAAAATCTTATCTTTTTCATTAGCCAGCACAGCCTTACAACCTGCAACACAAGGTTTCCCCATCCCACGCGCAACAACCGCCGCGTGGCTCGTCATCCCACCTGTTGAAGTCAGTATCCCCTGCGCCGCATGCATCCCATGAATATCCTCAGGACTCGTTTCTTTCCGCACCAAAACCACTTTTTCACCCTCTTCACTCAACTGATAAGCCTCATCTGCTGTAAACACGACTTTCCCAACAGCAGCCCCCGGTGAAGCCGGCAAGCCCTTAGCCAGAACCTCCTTCTCAGCCTTTGGATCAATAGACGGATGCAGTAGCGCATTCAGCGCATTCGCATCAACTCGCTTAATCGCCTCTTCCTGAGAAATCAAACTCTCATCAACCATATCCACAGCAATTTTCACCGCCGCCTTCGCCGTCCTCTTCCCACTCCTAGTCTGCAAAATCCAAAGCTTCCCTTTCTCAATCGTGAACTCCAAATCCTGCATATCCCGATAATGCGTCTCCAACTTCTTCTGAATCCCAAAAAGCTGCTCATAAACTTTCGACATCTTCCCCTCCAAACCACCAATCTCTTCAGGAGTACGAATCCCAGCAACCACATCCTCACCCTGCGCATTTATCAAAAATTCACCATAAAATTTGTTCTCCCCAGTCGACGGATCCCGAGTAAACGCCACACCTGTTCCACTGTCCTCACCCATGTTCCCAAACACCATTGTCTGAACATTTACAGCTGTCCCCATATCGTGCGGCAGCCCATGCAAATTCCGATAAGTCACCGCCCTCTTCACATTCCAAGAATTAAACACCGCCAAAATCGACAACCTCAACTGCTCCTTAGGATCTTGCGGGAAATCTTCCCCAATCCGTCCTCTCACAATCTCTTTATATTTCCCAACGACAACCCTCCAATCTTCCACCTCCAAATCTGTGTCCAATTCCACATTTTTCGCCTCCTTTACCTCTTCCAATACCTTTTCAAAATGATCATGCCCAATCCCCAAAACCACATTCCCAAACATATTTATAAACCTTCTGTAACAGTCATAAGCAAATCCCGGATTCCCAGTCTTTTCCGCGAGCCCCTCAACCGTTTCATCGTTCAACCCCAAGTTCAAAACCGTATCCATCATTCCAGGCATAGAAACCCGCGCTCCAGATCTAACAGATATCAAAAGCGGATCATGTGCATCTCCAAACCGCTTCCCGGTCAGTTTCTCAAGCTCCTCAAGCTTTTCATCCAGTTCTTTAAAAAATCCCTGCGGACAATCACCAGCCTCCAAATACTGATTACAAGTCTCAGTAGTAATCGTAAAACCAGGCGGCACTGGCAGGCCAAGACTTGTCATTTCAGCAAGATTTGCGCCTTTACCGCCAAGAAGGTCACGCATAGACTTATCGCCTTCCGCGAACGAGTATATATATTTCATGTGGGGAAATTAATGTACGCCAAATCTACAGAAAACTTTTCTCCAACGCAACGACTTTTTGGCTTGCAGGTCGGGATTATGCGTCTTCTGGCATATCAGACAATTCATCATCAGTTGTAGGATCCTCTGGGCGACCAAGACCCAAAGCATTTTTCAAAGCTTCACAAACCGCATGTCCGTCTTCTTTACAAACCCTATCAATTCTAGCAGTAATTTCTTGTGGATGTACAAAAACACCCACATACGTCATCAATCCATCTCTAATTGTCTCCACTCTTTCAGGTGAAACCATCTCAGAAATACTAGCCAATGCAACATCAACTTGTTCCTCAGCAAGATTCATATCAGGTCTACGCACTAAATGATCCTCCTGCAAATTTCTTATTTGAAGTGCCAGCCCAAGAGCAGCAGATAAAGCATCATCACTCAAGTGTGCATACCTCTCGTCCGAAGTTGTTAAAGAATCAGACTGTCCAATATCAGACCTATCGCTACGTCGAGCAAAATCCTCATCAACAACTAAGCTATCTGGCTCCGTTGGTTCTCCTCCTTCTCCACCCATAATCAATTTAGTTAAATGCTAGGATGGCCATTAAAACACAAACCGCAGCTTCTGACAAGCAAATGACTTGCACAAGCCAAAAATCGACCCAAAATCTGTGCACGTGCACACTTTTACACCAGACTTCCACCACAAAGTCAAAAAAATCCCCGGGGATTTTTTGCGACGTCGCAAAAATCTAATCCCCCTTCCTCACCCGTATCGCATCTGCAAGCCGCTCCATGGCAGTAATAAACGCCGCCTTCCGGTAAGGACACTTATATTTCTTGGCATTCTCATAAACCGCATCCCAGGCCTTACACATAATCGTCTTCAATTTCTCCTGAACCTCCTCCGAAGACCAATAATAATTCGACTGATTCTGTACCAATTCAAAATAACTCACAGTCACTCCCCCAGCATTCGCCAAAATATCAGGAATCACCCGTATCTTCTTCGACTCCAAAATCTCATCCCCCTCAGGAGTCACAGGCCCATTTGCAAGCTCCAAAATCAACTTAGCCTTCACATCCCCAGCATTCTCCGCTGTGATCTGATTTTCCATTGCTGCAAGCACCAAAATGTCACAATCAAGCACCAATAACTCCTCATTCGAAATCCGCTCACAACTCTGCCCAGCCAGAGAACACTCTCCAACTTCGCCTTTCTCGGTCTTACAATCCATCGCCTCACCAGGATGCAAACCACCTTCACAATGGAGTGCCCCCTTAGAATCCGACACCGCAATAACCTTAAATCCAGCCTCATCCAATAGCCGTGCAACATGAAATCCAGCATTCCCGAACCCTTGCACCGCCACAGTCATCTCCGAAGGCTTTTTGTCGTGCCCCTTCAACCACTCCTCCAAAATATAAACACCTCCCTGGCTCGTTGCATCTTCTCGCCCCTCACTGCCTCCAATCTCCAAAGCCTTCCCTGTCACAACACCCGGCACATTCTTCCCCTTAATCTTTGAGAACTCGTCCGCAATCCAAGCCATAATCTGTGGATTGGTATAAACATCCGGTGCAGGCACGTCCTTCTCTGGCCCAATAAAATCAGCCAAGGCAATCGTATACTGCCTAGTCAACTCCTCCAATTCCCTAACAGATAACTCTTTAGGGTCGACAACAATACCTCCTTTTGCACCTCCAAGCGGGATGCCAACAACAGCACACTTGATTGTCATCCAAGTAGCCAAGGCCTTCACCTCATCCATATCAACTTCCGGATGGTAACGAATTCCACCCTTATACGGTCCACGCACACTGTTATGCTGAACCCGAAATCCACGGAAAACCTTAAGCTCCCCGTCATCCATTTTTACCGGCACACTAACCTCAATAATCCGCTCTGGATGCCGCAGCGCCTCCTCAATATTCGGATCCAAACCCATCAATTTCGCAGCCGCAGCCATCTGACTCAAAGTATTTTCAAAAAGAGACATATATATAAAATTTAGCTAGTCAAGTATACACGCGTAATTTCCGCTGCACGACGCACTTTTTCAGGACTAGCATTTACCAATGAAGCCCTAACAGTATTCCGCCTATCTTTCGCCACACGATCCTCTTCAGAAAAGAACTGATTCGCCGGCAAAAAGATCACGCCCCGCTTCGCCAAATCTGTAATTTTCTGTTCCGGCGCTACAGACTGCTTCGTGCAACCTGGCACATCATTCATATCAAAAATCAAATAGTAACGATTTCCTTTGTACGGAATCCCAAGCGTCTCGCAGAAAATCTTCATATTCTCAAGCATCCAATCTCTGTATTCCTGCCTCTCCTCAGACCCCAGAACGATATGCGCAGCACCCAAAAACTGTGCCGGCCCAGGTACAAAAGTTGTATGCTGAAACTCACCATTAATCCCACCCGGCCCCTTAGCAAAGATAAATGCCTTCTTGAAGTCAAAACCTTCCGGCAATTTTCCACGGAACAAATACTTCGTCAAATAATCATTCGCCGCTTTGCTAATTAACACATCCCCAAACCGCAATCCCGTACTCCTCTCAATCTTAGATCTCGCCTGAATTCGCAATGTTCTTTCAGGACAAAAATCCACCAGTGAAACCCTGTCCTCAAAAAACGAACTATAAACCTCATCCGTAATCACAAGCGCATCCTGTTTCTTTGCAAAATCCGCCAAAATCCTAAGAGACCCCTCATCCATCGCAAAACCAGTTGGATTATTCGGATCGATTAACAAAATCGCCTTAATATCCTTCAATTTCCCCAACATTTTCAAACTCTCCGGCTCAATCTGCCCCGTAAATGGATCCACAGAAATACTCACAACCTCAATCCCGCGATGCTCCATAATCGTGTTATACGGCGAATACACAGGCGAAGAAATCAAAACCTTATCTCCAGGCGTCAAATATTGAATCCCCTCCTGCCCCAAAAGCTTGAAACAAGTTCCAATCGCGTGACTTGCCCCAGATGTGAAAATAATATCCTCATAATCAATTTCCGTCTCAACAGTCTTCTTATGCCACCACGCCACAATCGCACGCACTAATTTTTCGCCCTGCGGATCGTGATAAGTCCCGCCACTCACAGTCGCACATTTGAAAATTTCATTCAAAATATCATAAGCAGTCATCCCAAGCCCTTGCTCACCACAAATCTTAATACAACGCTGAATAAACTCACTCAAATCCTTCAAATACCGCTCAGCCACCGCTGGCACATAAGCACTCCGCGCATAAGTGGCAATATCCTCAAGAATTTGCTTCTCCTGCCCCCTTTTTGTCTCGATGAACCGATGCCCGTCTTTATTCAGTTTTGTGTCTAAAAACAAAAGGAAAGACAAAAATTCCCGACCCCGTATTCCCGGCGCAAAACCATAACCTGGATCCCCTCTAGAAAGATCCGCAATTTCATCCTTCCCCACATGCTCACACGCAATTTTCTGCAAAAGCGGAAAAACTTGAAACGGATTACTGTGCTCTACCGAAAAAGCAAAATCATCACCATTCTGCCCACCCTGTATATTCATAATTTGTTGTAAAAGATCTGCCAAAGTTTAGTTATTTTAAAAAATTATTTCAACAACCAATCCATAAGATGCCCAATAAACGACCGCGGCTTCCGCCTTTCATAATCAAGCTCACTCTGCAATTTCCCCAAAATCCGGATTAAAGCCATTTTTTCTCTATGCTGCGAACCCAAAACCTCACTCAATTTATTTTCATGCTCCTCACATTTTTCACATAGGCTAGGGGAGGGGTTCTCCACCTCAACAGGCACATTTTTGTCAATAGGCTCAGAATCCGCTTCCACATGCACCTCCACAGCGGTTTGATTAGTCAAAATTTCGTTTTGATTAGTCAAATCCTCCTCAACGGCTTCCTCCTCAGCAGGATCATCATTTTGTATAGGCGAATTAGAAAACATTTGTATACCCAAATCCTCCTTCTTAATAACATAATGAAAGCCCTGTGGGGTCTTTATCTTCTGCGACTTTAATTCTCCCTTTTTTATCATTCTGCGGATGGTCTGAACAGATTTACCAAGAAGAATCGCCGCCTCCTGCAATGTTAGAAAATCTCTATCCATGATCCAAATATGATTAGGACACAAAGTATCGCCTTATCACAAGTGTATAGGCGAAAAACGGCTTAATGTAAAGGAAAAAAGCAATCCGACTAGTCAAAAATCACACAACATTGTATAGGCGGATGTTGATTAGTCAACATTTTAAATCCGACTAGTCAAAACGCATTTTCAACCTGTAACTTTGACTAGTCAAAATAAAAATTCTGACCAGTTGACAAAACCAGACAACAACTTCGATTATACAGTCAAGTTTTTAGAGAAAAGTTTGCTTATCCTCACAATTTTGATACGATTCGCGTAGCTCTTTTTTTAAAACTGTGGACGACCTACGCCTATCTTGGGATTTATTTATCATCGTATTCTTTGGGATTGTAATCGCTTACAGCTTTATTATTGGACGTAATCAGACCTTAAAACTGATCATTGCCACATACATGGCAATTCTCACAGCAGACGGTTTAGGGAACGTTTTTAGCACATATCTCTTGCCTGCAGCTCCAACACTCCAAGGTGAAGCAGGGGATCAAGCACTTATTCTTGTAAAAATATTCGTATTTATTCTGGTTATTGTCCTTCTAGCAATAAAAGGCGGCTTCAGGGTAGATATGCTTCCCGAAGACCGGCTCCTGTTGCGCCTACTCTCAAATCTTAGCTTTGGCTTCCTCAGCGCAGGTCTCATGGTTAGCACTCTCTTGGTCTATTTAACAGGTGGATCATTTGTTTCAGGAACACTGTCTTCAGCTCTCAGCACAAACCTTTACCAGGAGTCTCAATCAGTTCAGCTTCTCATTGATAATTACAGCATTTGGTTTGCTTTACCTGCTATTTCCATAGTGGTAATCAGCTTTTTTGAGCCACGAGAAAGCTAATTCTCTACAGTGCATAATTTCACTTGCACTAAGCGATCTTCATCTGTAAACTCCCTCTGGGTCAGTAGCTCAGGGGTAGAGCAACAGCCTTTTAAGCTGATGGTCGTGGGTTCGATTCCCACCTGACCCACCAACTTCTCCACAAAACCAGACAAAGCCTAGTGTCTCACCAGACAATCCTTTTTTGGCAAACCTCACACACTTTTACAGGTTAGATTTTTGGGTTAACCCAAAAACTATGTCTACAAAAAACACCCCAAAAGTTTTCCACAAATGCTCCACATTGTCGCTGTGCAAAGCCAAATTTCACCTCATCAAACAATTCAGGAAAATTTCAGGATTAATCTAAATCTTTTTGTTAGCATAATTTGGTCAGCGTTAGAGTGGGGAAGGGAGAGGTTCCACCACCGAAATTGACACTCGGATGGTTCGGGTTCGACTCCCGACTTCTCCACCACCTGACACAGAGAAAAAGGCCTCCTTATCTAGTTAGGGAGGTCTCTTTCTTGGGAGTTACCACCGAAATTGACATCTACATTATATCTGCAAATATGGCTTTAAATCAAGCTTAAAACAGCCCAAACCCACCACTTTTCACATCAATCTTCCCCTCTGCAGCCAACTCTGCATAAAGCTCTTTTTCTCTCTTGGATAACTTCTCCGGCACCTTAACCTGAACTGTAACTTTGTGGTCACCTAATTTATCTGATCGCAAGCTCGGGGCACCCTTTCCCTTGAGAGTAAATTCCGTCCCACTTTGTACACCTGCAGGGATTTTAAGCTCTTCTGCACCATGAATCGTATCAACCTTCATTGTAACCCCCAAAACAGCCTGTAAAAGATGAATTTCTTCAGCTGAATAAATTGTTTTACCTCCCCTGGAAAATTTCTGGTGGGGGAGGACTCTGATGTGTAAAAACAAATCCCCATGCTTCCCTCCTTTAACACCCGCAGCACCTTTCTCTTTCAATCTGATAGTCGTACCATCCTCAATCCCCTTAGGAATTTTCACGGAAACCTCCTGCTTCACGCGCACACGGGTCTGTCCACTACATTTTGTACACTTCTTATCTGGGATCTCGCCATGACCTTGACATTGTGGACACAGGTGTACACTGCTAACCTGTCCAAGTATAGTTTGACGTGCCTTCCTGACCTGTCCACTACCTCCACATTCATCACATTTTTTCACCTCGGTTCCAGGCTCACTTCCACCCCCTTTACAATGATCACAAACTTCAGGTTTGGTAATTTCCAAATGCTTCACAGCACCAAAGACCGCCTCTTCAAATTGAATCTGAATCTCAGCCTCAATATCACTCCCACGAACAGGTCCAGGCTTCTTTGCCTGACGTTGCCCACCAAAGAAACTTTCAAAAATGTCCGCAAATCCTCCAAATTGACTCGGATCAAAGCCTTGCGCACCTCCAGCACCAAACCCACCAAAACCAGCGCCTCCAGGCCCCGCAGAGCCAAATTGGTCATACTGAGCCCTCTTCTGCTTATCTGAAAGCACCTCATAAGACTCCTGAACATCCTTAAACTTCTTCTCAGCAGATTTATCCCCCGGATTCTTATCTGGGTGATATTCCTGAGCCTTTTTCCTGTAAGCACGTTTTATTTCGGTATCTGTTGCGTCCTTATTTACACCTAAGGTTGAATAGTAATCAGACATATTAAAAAATTAGCTTTTTAACTTTATAGAAATCTGAAATTTAATCAAGTGATAAAATGCAATATTTTCACTCACTCAGCAAGAGAATTCAATCAAAATTTTGTATAGGCCAAGATATGGCTTTCACAAGCTGAAAAAGCAGTTTTGATTAGTCGGAATTTAGGGTGTTGATTAATCAACATTTTTGCATACTTGCGTGTATAGGCGGACCGACGTGGGATATACATTTAAACCTGCAAAACCGTCTACTTTTTTGACTAGTCAAAGGGGTAGTTTGTATAGTTGACGTACGTCAAAAAGACGCCTAACTCAACATTAAAAAACAAACAGCCATTTGGCAATACCCAGAAATACCGCATCCAAATAACGAAAAACAGGGTTTGATTAGTCAAAAAAAATGTGTGCAACTTATCACGCCGTAGTGTATAGGTGGATTATTCTTGTCAAGTCTAACGCTAACTTTTATCCCATTTAGCTTGAAAGAGTAGACAGGGTTAACTAAACTATCCCAAGTTCCAGAAACGGTCCCATCGTCTAGTGGTTAGGACATCAGGTTCTCATCCTGGAAACGGGAGTTCGATTCTCCCTGGGATCACCACAGACCTGAAGTGAAACGGAAGGTCGCCAAGCGAATACTACGCGAGGCTAACGCGCCGACAGGCGCAACCAAATAATGTCTACTCTGTCTTGTCAACATAGAAACTGAAACACGCTGTCTACCTGTTGCGTTAGAATAGACAGCATGCAAAAAGTGCATGTAGACAATTCCCCACGATTTTACAGGTTAGCAGACGGAACTCTAAAACATTCGCTCGTTGAAAATTCGGGCAGACCAATAGCGAAAGCGCTTGGTCTCACTACAGAAAAGAAAAAATAAAACTAATTATTTAATCTATGAATCTACTGCTATGTCGGGTCGAAGCAGTAAGAAAACAAACACTCTTCTACTTTGCTTATTCCAAGGAGAAAAGTTGTTTATTCCGACAACCGAAACTTTTGTTTCGAATCTTTTTTCCCTTTTATTTCTAATTAATCCAAAAAATCATGGATATTACTTTCGCACTCCGAAAGTTCCGAAAATCCATTGCTGGATTCACTATTCTTGCAATCTTTGCAAGTTTCTTCAGTTTTGCAGGCCTAGCGCTCGCTTTCGACGATGTCGATGACGACGCATGGTATGCAGAATATGTTGAAACTGCAAGTGACGAAGGATGGATGACCGGTTATGAAGATGGAACTTTTGGTCCAGATGACACACTTACACGTGCTCAACTGGCTAAAGTTGCTGTTCTCGCTTTCCTAGGTGAAGACCTAGTCGACGAGGATTATGACGCAGGATTCACCGACCTCGAAGACGGGGCTTGGTACGTTGAATACGTCAATACAGCAGAACTCTACGAACTCGTTAGTGGTTACGAAGATGAAGACGGTGATCTCACCGGCGAATTCGGACCAGACGACGAAGTTAACAGAGCAGCTGCTGCTAAGATCCTTGTTATGGCTGCAGGCCTAACACTTACATCAGAAGGCGGACCACATTTCGACGATGTTGACGAAGACGCTTGGTACTACGATTACGTAGAAACAGCGTACCTCTACAGCATTGTTAGTGGTTACGAAGACGGTGACTACGGTCCAGGTGACGGTGTAACTCGAGCTCAAGCTGCTAAAATGACAGCTCTTGCTCAAGATCCTACTTACATCGGCGACGACGATGACGACGACGATGATGACGACGACGCAGAAGTAGGAACACTAACAATCACAGTTAGTGAAGACACTCCAGCAGGATCTACACTTCCTGACCTATGTACAGGAGTAGAAGTTGCTACTTGGGACTTCACAGCTGAAGATGGAGATGTTGAATTAGATGAAGTTATCATTACACAATACGGTATCTCAGCTCTTGCAACTGATCACCAAGTTTACCTTTACGAAGGTGACATTCGTCTAACTTCAGGTACTACTATCAACGCAACTACTTACGATGCTAAGTTCAACAACTTGAACCTAGAAGTTGAAGATGGTGAAACACGAAGTCTTTCTGTACGTATCGACGTTGGTACAGGTAACTCTTCTGACGAACTCGCTATCGAGCTTACAGATGCAGACAGCGTTGTTTCAGACGCTACTGAAGATCTAAGTACTTACCCACTTCAGGGTGAAGTATTCGCAATTGCTGCGGACGATGCAGGTACAATTACTGTTGAAAAGAACGGTACAGTTTCTAATCCTAAAGTAGGTGAAGATGACGTAGTTATCGCTAAGCTCAAACTTTCTGCTTCATCAACAGAATTAGCTCAAATTACTAACCTTGCTCTTCTCCTAACTGGTACAGTTAGCGTCGATGACGTAGAAAACTTCGAACTCTACGTTTCTGGTGAAGACGAAGCTCTTGCTACAGTTGAAGGAGTTGACTCAAATGACTTGATTCAATTCGCTCTGGAAACTCCTTACGAAATCGCAGCAGGGGGCTCAAAATCATTCACCGTTCAAGCTGACTTCAACACAGGTCGTACAGACGACACTGTGGAAGTTTACCTCGATGAAGACACAGACATTACTGCTGTTGGTGGCAAATACGGCTACGGTCTGGCAGTAACACGAACACTTTACGATGGTAACTCTAACTCTTGTGGAGCATCCTCAGACAATGACTGTTCTTACTCAACACTTGAAGGTGGTGACGTAACTATCTCTTCAAGCGGTCCTGGTGCAACTGACGTTGCAGTTAATGGGAAGGACGTGGTTCTTATGGACTTCACAATTGCTTCAGTTGGAGAAGTTACATTCAAGAATTTCCCAATCAGTATTACACCTTCAGAAGACACTTCTGACGACACAGAAGGTCTTCTAGATGGTACTACATCTAACCTCACAGACATCAAAATCTCTAACACAGAGACAGGTGATGAACTGATGACAGCTGTAGATGCTAACGTACTGACAACGGACCTTGCTAATGGAACTGCAATTGATGACACAACAAATGACACTGATGACAGTGCTTCTTACCATCTCTACACTGATGACTTTACAATGGAGGCTGGTGAAGAATTAAGTCTTGCTCTTACAGCAGATATTGCAAATACAGCTACACTTGCTGATATGACTGTGCAAGCAATTCTAGAGCTAGGCCACACAGTAGCTTCTTACCCAGAAATCCGAGATGTGAACAACAAACAGCTTACAAATACAAGCATTCTTGTTCCTGCATCAGACATTGCTGGTAAGACAATGACACTTAAATCTCCATCTTTGACAATGTCTTTAGCATCTACTCCGGTTGCTGCTACGACGAACATTTACGTTAAGGGTGCAACTGACGTTCCATTCGTTGGAATGACATTTGCTTGTGGAGACGCATCTGACTGTAAGATTACAGATCTAACTCTCTACGGAGCTATTGATGAAAATTCAACAGGTGGATTTACAGCTGGTGTCGATGCTACGCCAACACCAGACGTTACAGTCGCTCAGATTGTAGGTAGTGTTGCCCTATGGGACAGCACAGATCCAGAGACAGCTAACGTAATTGCTACAGCTGAAAGTGTTAACAGTACAACAGGTGCAGTTGCTTACACAAATATGGACTGGACAATCTCAGCCGGTGATACAGAAATTATTTATGTTGTAGGAGATATTTCAACAAGCTCTTACTTGAACGACTTCGCCGAAGACATTGCATTCTACCTCGCGGCTACAAGCGACTTAACTGCAGAAGACGTAGACGGAAACTCAATCAGTACCAAGACAGGAACACCTAATGGTCCTCTTGTTACGGATATCACAGTATATGCTAGTACTTCTGATGGTGGTTCTCTTACAGTTGCAGTAGCTGGTGACACACCAAACGAAGATATTGTTATCGCAGGTGATACTGACGTTGAAATCTCTAAATTCAAGTTCACAGCAACAGACGAAGCATTCGTAGTAACATCTCTTGCTGTAAATGCTAGACAAAGTGGTGTTGCCACAGCTGACCTTGGTGATTATGATCACAACATAAGTAAGATCACACTTTCATACACTGACAGTGATGGAGTTACAGAAGAGAAAAATGGTTACCTAACAGACGGTATAGCTACATTCTCTGGTATGGACTTCGCAGTCGGTGCGGATGAAGACGCTTATGTGACTGTTTATGCTGACATCAATACACTTTCCAATGGTGCAACAAACGCTGAATTTATTGATCTAAGCCTTGCATTCAACAACTTCTCAGCTACAGCAGGTAGCAGTGGTGAAACGTACAACGCGTCTAAACTTGATGACGGTGTTGATGGTGGTTCAGACCTAGACTTTGGTACAATGACTTTCGTAGATACTACTAAAGCTCACGCAGCGTCTGCTGATGCTGTGGTTTTGAACACCACAGATACAGTTACAGTTCCTGACCTAGTTATGACTCTTCCAATTGGAACGCTTCTCAAATTTGGTGCAGAATCTACAACTTACGACGAAACCGAGGATATATTAATGGTCCTTACAACCGGTTACACTGAAGCTGACCTTACTGTGACTGGATTAATTCTCAACGATGATGATGCAGACGCAAATGGTAACCAAATTTACTACGCACTTCCAGGAACTGGTTACTTGTCAAATTCTAACCACATGCACGTACAGGAGAACAAGCCAGTATTGGCACTTTCTTCTAGTTCACCAAGTGGTTCACGTTCAGTAAGTGCTACAGATGAAGCATTTATCTTCACAGTAACTGCTGACTCAAATGATGATATCTTCATCCGACCAGGTTTGGCACCTAGTGATGACACAGATGGACTTCACGCAACTATGGATGATGCTGAAATCGAAACGACTGCCGTTGGTGGTAACGTTATAGATGGTGCAGCTAGTCTTTTGTACACAGCTGCTACTATTGCTGACGAAGACTGTTTCTTATTTAATACGGCATTTACTGCTGGTACAACAGAAGGAACTCTAGGATACTATGACTACATGTCATTCTGGCTAATGCAAAATGGTGATCCTTCTTACGATTCAATAGCTATTGCATTTGATAATGACAATACATGTGCTGCTGGTGGTGATGATCAACTTATACTAGGTGCATCCACTATGCTTGTAAATGGTACAGCTACTGCTGGTACTGGTGCTGTTGCTGGTGGAACTGACGATCTATGGGTACTTGTAACCGTTGATATTTCAGGCACAGTTACGGCAAACAATACTTACGTTGGATTCAGTGTAGAAACCGGTGGTGGAGAAACAACCCCATTGGTAAACGGCGATGACCTCTGGTTTGACGGAGTTGTATTACACAATGAAATGATCTACATGGATATCACTTCTGATACGGACTTCAATATTGATGAAACAGCAGGATTGGCTGCATACTTGAAGGAATCTGGTAACACAATTGCAACAAGTGCAGTTGGTTGGCTAGATACTACTGGTGCTACTGCAGGTATCATGTTCGTTCCAATCTACGGAACAGATACAGAAATTGAAATTACTGCAGGTACAACAAGCACATACACTGTTGAATTAGATTCAGGCACATTGCTTGATGAAGATTCAGGTGTGGACGATCCATTGACATTCTCAATGAGTCTCGGATCTTCAAGTGCAGGTACTGTTACTCCAGGTGATTACTGGTGGTCCACTATGGAAAGCTCAGCTGGTACAGTGACTTACACAACAGTTCGTTGGGCCGGTCGTGTAGACAGCACTACGCTTACAAGTAACACAGTTAACTACTAAACCTTACGGTTCACGATTAACCGGATGATCACGCAGATTCTCTAAGAAAATCATCAAAGCCCCGGCCATTCGGCCGGGGCTTTTGTTATTGCAAGTATTCGTGACATATTATAAAATCCAAATCCATTTATTAAAAACCCAACTCAAATGAAAAGACTTATCCCAATCGCTCTAATCACAATCCTTATCCTGACTCTCACATCTTGCTCAAACAAATGGCAAAAAGATATCTCAGACATGCCTGAAGAGCTCAAACAACAACACGAAGAAATCCTAGAAGAACATTTAGCCTTCCTAGAAGAAAACGAAAGCATAGAATCCTCCTTTGAAGTTGCATATCGTTACCACCAGCTTGGTGACTACAAAAAAGCAATTGAATACTACGAACAAACTCTAGATTATAACGTCTATTACGCAACACCTCTCAACAACCTAGCTAATATTTACGAGGAAGTAGAAGAATACGACTTAGCTGCTGAATACATAATACGGCTCTTTGAAGTCCGACAAGACTCTGAAGAAGCCATTAACGACACCGTCCGCATACTTCTAAAAGCCGACGACCCAATAAACGCACAAGTCGCCTTAGATCAATTTGCAAGCATCATGCTCGCTGACCCAGAAAGCGAAGCCTACTCCTACTACGAAACCATGATTGCAGGCCTCCAAGCAGACATTGATGAATACCTGGAATAGGCTTACAACAAAACAAAGCAAAACTTCAGTCAAACGAAATAACCGTTAAGCTTTTGCGGTTTCACCCAATTTTAGGGATAATACCGCGTAGCTACGTTTATTTTTTAGCCCCTCCTAACATGCTTAAATTCCGACACATACTTTTTAACGCTTTCCTAGCGACCACACTCTTCTTCGTCTTTGGCGTAGGGATGGCTTTTGCAGCAGCACCAAATGGAACTCTAACAAGTACCGCCTTGGCCTTAACAGCTGGTACTACAACAGCTATCAATGCTATTACAGTAACAGACTCCGGCGCAGAAATTTTAAATGCTAATGAGCTTTATATTAAAATCCCAGCGGATGTAAATGCGGTCTGGGACTCAACAGACACGACAGCCGCAGCTTACGGCGGGACGGCATCAGCCAAAGCAGATACAGCAGTTACTTACGCAGATAGTGACAAAACACTTGTAATTACTCTTACAGATGACTTCACAGATGGCCAAACTCTCATAATTACAGGACTGTCTTTTATTGGTCAGGCAGCATCTACAGCAGGAGCTCTAACGTGGTCTGTTGATGGTGACACCACTTATGGAGAGGGTGACGCAAATACCAATCTAACTGTTAGTTCAACAGACCCGGCAGTAACAATGGACGCGTCAAATGTTGCAGTAGTGGGAACGGCAGGTGCAATCACTGTAACTCTAACCACTCCAATCGCATTAGCCAGTGCAGATCTAATCACCATAACTTTCCCGGCTAACTACGACATTTCTGGTGCAAACGTCACCGCAAATGCAGTGACATCCAATTTCACGTCCACACCAACATTTACGGCCACGGTTTCAAGTCAAGACTTGATACTCTCGGCAGATGCCGTAGTCGCGGCAGAATCGGCCAAAGTGATAACGATTCCGGCAGGAATAGTCTCTAAGTATGTTGCTGCCGAGGGAACGGTTACCGTAGTAACAACGGACACGAGTTTAAGCGCCGCAATAATATCAACAGCAAATGATGATGCAATTGACGCAACTACAGTAGGAGCCCTCGGCACCCCCAGCGTAGTACCAGGAGCCGCAACAGCATCAACGTACTCAGACCATACAGTCACATTCACAACCAACTATCTGATCCCAGCATCGGGGACAATCGTAGTTGTTTTTCCAGCAGGTTGGGATGTGTCAAATGCAAACCTGATAAATCCAGAAAGTTGTTCAGCCAACATGACCTGTGCAAACTGGGATGTCGCGGTATCTAGCCAAACAGTTACTTTAACGGAAGATGGAACAGGAGCAACAGCGGCGGGAGCAACAAGTTTTGTCTTGCCGGATCTTCTTACGCAAGCATCAACGGAAAGCGAAGGAACATATAGCATCACGACAACAACAGGTTCTGCAAATATTGATCAAGATGCAACAGTAACAGCAACAGACATCCTCGGTTCTTCAGTAGCAGCAGTAACAATCGGAGATCCAAGCGGACTTGCAGTAGCAGATGCAGATGACGGGGTAGTATTAACGTGGACAGATCCAAGCGGAGACGACTCAACACTCATCCAAATCCTCCGAGGAATAGATCCATATCCAGTGGATGGAACACCGATAACAACAGTAGAAATTGGAGTGGAGACCTTCACAGACACGGATGTATCGGAAGGAGACGTGGTTACCTACCAACTCCGTGCAACAGACGGAAGTGAAACAGGAGATTTAACAAGTGAAGTATCTTTCACAGTTGGATCAGATGCTGAAGAAGCAACAGACGACACGACAGATGACACGACAGACGATACAACAGACGATACAACAGATGACACGACAGACGATACGACAGACGATACAACGGATGACACGACAGACGACACAACGGCAGATGACGATGACGATGATGACGATGACGACGATGACGATGATGATGAAGACGACGAAGATGAAGACGAGGAAGAAGAGCCAGAACTCAGCGACGTGGAAGACCACTGGGCAGAAGAAGAAATTGAATTCATGGTAGAAACTGGAGTAGTGGAAGGAGATCCAGACGGAAGTTTCCGTCCAGATGACAACCTAAACCGTGCAGAAGCTGCAACATTGATTTACAGATCCATTGGTTATGACAGTGATCCAGACACACCATCAGAAGATCCATTTGATGACGTAGACGCAGATGAGTGGTACGCTGGATACATTGCAGAACTTCTTGATCTAGAACTTGTATCTGGAAATCCAGATGGCACTTTTGAGCCAGGAGAGTCCATTAACCGTGCAGAATTCCTCACAATGGCAATGAACCTCTACGAATTCCTCTTTGGGGAAGTAGATGACGTAGAAGTAGACGGCATATTTGATGATGTGGAAGATGACGATTGGTATGCACAAACAATTGCAAATGCCGTAGATCTAGAATTTGTTGAAGGATACTCAGACGGAACATTTGCTCCAGGAAATGATATTACCCGTGCAGAAGCAACAACCATTCTTTACAGGATGTTCTCTGTAGTTCTATCTTCTCTATTGTAAGAACAAAATAATGTGTTAATCAAAGAGCCCGCAAACTTGCGGGCTCTTTTAAACAAGCTATAATGCCAACAATCACACATAACTAACGCCAAAATGATCAAACTCCGTCACATACTTCCAAGTGCCTTGCTAGCAGTTACGCTTTTCTTCTTATTCGGTGCAGCAACAACATTTGCTGCCAGTGTTTATTCATGTGACCAATCAACAGCGACAGTAGGTGTGGCACAATCATATGAAATCGAATACACAGTTGATACCTCAGATGAAACTTGGGCGGATGGAGACACTCTACAGGTTCAAATCCCTGCAGGCTTTTCACAATGGAACGCACTTCCTGGTAATGATGACGATGACGACGAAACAGACGAAGAACCAATAGACGAGGAAGAAACTACCGAAGAAGAAACACCCTCCGGCAATGATGACGATGATGACGATGACGACGACACAACCGACGAAATAATAGAACTCGACGACATTGAAGATCACTGGGCAAAAGATGAAATCGAATACATGGTAGAAACAGGAATAGTTGAAGGAGACCCAAGCGGAAACTTCCGGCCGGACGACAAGCTAAACAGAGCAGAGGCAGCAACATTGATATACAGATCCATCGACTACAGCGCTGAACCAGACGCACTGGAAGAAGATCCATTTGATGATGTGGATAAAGACCAATGGTATGCAGGGTACGTCGCAGAGCTTCTTGAACTTGAACTTATATCAGGAAACCCAGACGGGACATTCAGGCCATCAGAGCCAATCAACAGAGCAGAATTCCTCACGATGGCAATGAATCTTTACGAATTCTTCTATGGAGAAGTAGAAGACGTAGAAATAACGGACGCCTACGCAGATCTAAATACAGAAGCCTGGTATGCACAAACAGTATCCAACGCAGCAGCCCTGGACTTTGTAGAGGGAAGCGCATGTGGTAGCAAAACTTGCTTCAAAGCATCAAGCAAAATCACCCGCGCGGAAGCAACGACCATTCTTTACAGGATGTTTGCCATAGCTTTAGCATCACATTAAGTCCCAGCCTGCCAACTTCTTAAATATTCCTCCTGCTCCGGAGTTAATTTGTCGATTTCAATTCCCTCAACGTCCAACTGCAATTTAGCAATCGACTCATCAATTTCCGCCGGCAAAGTAACAACTTTTTTCTCCAGACCTTTATTTTTCACCAAAAACTCACAAGCCAATGCCTGACCGCAAAAGCTCAAACTCATCACATCACTCGGGTGCCCCTCCGCTGCCGCCAAATTAATCAATCGCCCTTCACCGAGTAAATAAATCACCCGTCCATCCGCAAAACGCAATTCTTCCATAAATGGCCGTATAAGCTCGCTTTTCTCCGCACTGCCACGAATACCCTCCACGTCTATTTCGCAGTCAAAATGCCCACTATTCGCCAAAATTGCACCGTTTTTCATGCGACTCACATGCTCAGCGGTGATCACAGAAATATCTCCTGTCACAGTAATAAAAAGATCGCCTGACGGCGTGGCCTCAGCCATCTTCATCACCCGAAATCCATCCATATGCGCCTGCAGCGCCCGGAACGGATCCACCTCCGTCACAATCACCCGCGCACCCATGCCTTTCAACCGCAACGCAACACCTTTTCCACAAGAACCATACCCAGCCACAACAGCCGTCTTCCCAGCAAACATCATGTTTGTCGCACGCAAAATCCCATCCAAAGTAGACTGTCCAGTCCCGTAATAATTGTCCATCAAATGCTTCGTCAAATTATCATTCACAGCCACGACAGGGAAGGGGAGCACCCCATCTCGCTCCATAGCCTTCAGCCGAATCACACCAGTAGTTGTCTCCTCACACCCACCAATCACCTGCCCAGCCTTTTCCGGATATTTTGTCACCAGCGCCGTCACCAAATCACACCCATCATCAATCGTTAAATGCGGCTCAAAATCAATCACCGCCTTCAAAAACTCATAATACTCCTCACTACTCTCACCCTTGTGTCCGTAAACCAAAACACCATCCTCCTCAGCCATCGCAGCCGCCACATCATCCTGAGTCGACAAGGGATTACACCCCGCAATCGCAACTTCAGCACCCCCAGCCCTCAATGTCCGAACAAGCACAGCTGTCTCTTTGGTAATATGCAGTGCCATCCCAATCCGCAAGCCCTCAAAAGGCCTCTCATTCTGGAATCGCTCCCGCACTTTCCCAAGCGCCCCCATCTGACTCTCAGCCAACTGAATATTCGCCAGGCCCTGCCCAGCAAGCGCCGGATTTTTAATTTGAGATTTCATATTTGCATAGTTCTCCATCTATTTTTTTAATATGTCGTCGACGACATATTAAAAGGCTAATAAAAATTACTGCAAGCCGCCAGCTTTATCAGTTTTTTCCCAAGTAAAATTCGGCAGCTCACGTCCAAAATGCCCATAAGCAGCCGTCTCCCGATAAATCGGCCTCCGCAAATCCAAATGCTTAATCATCCCCTCCGGCGTCAGATCAAAATGCTTGCGTATCAAGTCAATCAACTCCCCATCACTCACAACTCCAGTCCCAAAAGTCTCCACAAAAATCGACACCGGCTCATGCACCCCAATCGCATACGCAAACTGCACCTCACACTTCTTAGCCAAGCCAGCCTTCACAATATTTTTAGCCACATACCTCGCCATATAAGCCCCACTTCTGTCTACTTTTGAAGGATCCTTTCCAGAAAAACACCCACCACCATGCCGAGAAACCCCGCCATAAGTATCCACAATAATTTTCCGCCCCGTCAGCCCACTATCCCCAGGAGGCCCACCAATAATAAATTTCCCAGTCGGATTAATATGGAACACCGTATCATCCCTCAATAGTTCCCCACAAACCGGCCGTATCACATGCTCAAGCACATCTTCCTCAATCTGCCCCTTCTCTACAGCAGGATCATGCTGCGTAGACAAGACCACAGCCTTTACACTCTTTGGCACCCCATCTTCATATTCGACTGTCACTTGGCTTTTGCCATCCGGTCGCAAATACTCAAGCACTTTATCTTTTCTCACGACTGCTAACCGCTCAGTCAATTTATGAGCCAATGAAATCGGCAATGGCATCAATTCAGGCGTCTCGTCCACCGCATACCCAAACATCATTCCTTGATCCCCAGCACCTCCTTTATCAACACCCAAAGCAATATCCGCACTCTGCTCATCAATCGCGACCAAAACCGCACAAGCCTGATGATCAAAACCATAAGCCGCATCATCATAACCAATATCCCGAATCACCCCTCGCGCAATATCCTGCATCTCAACATAAGTCTCAGTCCGAATCTCACCTGTTATCAGCACTAACCCAGTATTCACAACCACTTCACATGCAACCCGCGCTCCAGGGTCATCCGCCAAAATAGCATCCAACACCGCGTCAGAAATTTGGTCAGCAATCTTGTCCGGATGCCCCTCAGTGACGGACTCCGAAGTAAACAAGTAAGTATTCATTGCCCGGATTTTAACTTATTTCTAACAGAAGGGACAGCTTTTTTCTTGACCTAATCAAAAACCCACGACCAATTGCCTACGAGGCTACAGCCCGTAGGATTTTTTCAAGTACTAAATCTCTTGTACTTATTTGTAGTTACGCTGTCTCTGGTAAAACTACGTTGGCAACTTGGACACCTATTTGATGTATGCGAGCCAAAAGATCAGTAAGTACGCTTATTAGAGCTTCTCGATCTACTACCTGACAACCAGGAAGATATTCATCAAGGTCATGTCTATAAGTAGCTTTATAATGTTCAAGGATGCTTATGATATTGTCAGCAGTAACTTCAACACCTTGTTTAGACAGCATGCCAATCATCCAGTCCCTACCTATCTTGGTCGACATGAAAGCCTCTACAGCTTCATCATATCTCCCCACACTAAGCAGTCCAGCCCCCTTTTCTTCAGAGAAATCAGAATCTATGAGTTTTTCAGACATAACATAATTTAGTTAATAACGAGGTGGTCATTGTAGCAAAAAATACAATTATGTCAAGCGTCCATTGGGTTTTACCAAACAACCATACTTACTCAACCCCCAACAGACCTACAAAACCCACTCAACCCCATGAACTCAATATCCATATGCTCTTTCAAAAACGCAATCTTCTTAGATAACTCCGTAAAATTCTCCCCACTCGCCCAATCCGCATGCTTCCGAGACTGAAACTCCCAACTACTACACTCAAAAATCAAATATGGTGGTACGCCATTCTTATTCTGGTACGACCGAAGCCTATCCACAGCCCCCAACAGCTCCTCCTCATCCATCTCTATAAAATTCTTCAAATTCATAACAACACTCCGCCCAAACGGCACCAAAAACTTAAACACAATCTGAGGCATTGGATCCTCACTACTAGGTAAATAATCAAAACCAAACTCATGAATGTACTTCAAATCCGCATCTCCAAATTCCTTCACCGGCCTAAACATCCGAACTTTCTTCAAACCCAAATTTTTTAGTCCATCTTTAACCGTCCTCAAATTCTTCTTTTCACCCAAAACGCCGATTTCATGCCCAGCCTTCTGCATATCCCGTAACTCCTCAAAATAAGGCTCAAACAAATCGTCCTGCACAAGCAGCGTACTAGGAATTTCCAGCGTTGCACAAAACTCAGAAAACCGCTCCAAAAACGGAGGAATATGCTCAACCTCATGAGGCAAGGACAATGCCGCATAAGCTTGCTCAACATTCACAGTAAAACAAAATTTCAGCGGCTTCTTCCCCCGATAAGGCTCCAAATTCCGTCCCCTCCAAAAAGCCACCGGCAGCGCCCACGGCATAATATCTTCACTGGTCTTCACCCCTTTCAAACTCTCATAAACACGCATAATTTTCCGGATCGTGGTATCCCAATTATATTCCTGCTGCACTAAGTCATAACTCGCCTCACCCATCTGTTCCAGCCCCGGATTCAAAGCAAAATATTCCAAATAATAAAGCAACTCATCCACATCATCCGGCTGAATCAAATGCCCATTCACATTCTCCAAAACCAATTTCCGGCAGTCCCCAACATTCGTCGCCAAAATCGGCAACTTAGCCGCGCAAGCCTCAAGCAAAGTCAAGGGCAGCCCCTCAAACCGCGAGGGCAATACAAACAGATCCGAACCTTTATACAGCTCAACCAACGCAGTCCCCGTAACCTTCCCGTGAAACCTCACATATTTCCCAATCTCCAATTTCTCCGCCATCTTCTCAAAATCCCCTCTGTCATGTCCCTCTCCAACAAGATGCAGTACAAAATCCTTCCGTGAATGAATAAACTCATTTGATTCGATTAATTTCTTAGTCGCCTTTAAAAGCACATCAACCCCTTTTTCATGAACCAGTCGTCCCACAAAAAGAACCGTAAACTGCTCCGGGCTCTTATCAATTTTCACCTCGTCAAAAGGCTCAGTATCCATTCCATTAGGGATCACTAACACATGCTCATTCACATTCCGCGCCTTCAAAAAATGCTCAGAAACTGAAATCTCCTGCGAATATTTTGTCTCCAAAAAAACAACCCGATCCAAAAGTTTCCGCAAGGTCCAAGCCTTCTCAAAAATCCGGCTACTATGCACGGTCACAATTGTCGGCACACGATTAAACCAAGACGCCATATTCATCGCAATCGCACTCAATGTTGTATGCGCATGCATCAGGTTATATTTTCGCCCAAAAAGCGCCAAATAAAAAAACAAAATCATGGTATAAAGCCCCCGCCATTTCGTAAATCTCTTAACCTCAACTCCAGCCAAACGCTCCAAATCCTTCTCCTCTTTTTTCATCCCTTCACTGCCACCACAAGTCAAAATCTCCACCTCATAACCATGTTCCTCCGCAAGCGCAGCCGCCAGCTTTGCAACATGAATCTGCTCCCCACTATAAGCTGGGAACCAAGTGTCAATCAAAAGCGCAACCCGAGGCTTCTTAATTTCGACTTTCTTTATTTGCATGACTCCACTTTGAGGGACTCTTTCAAGGAATGCAAGGCAATTTCAAGCTGTTCGTCATCAGGTTCACGAGTAGTCAATCTTTGGATCCAAAGCCCAGGCCAAGTAAATACGCGCACCAGCGCGTTTCCCTGAAACTTAGCACTCAATTTCAGCAGCTCATAACTAAGCCCAGCAATTACCGGAATCACAGCCAGCCTATCCCCAAGCTTTAACCAAAAACTCTCCGCCGGCGGAATAGCCGTATAAACCAAAATACTCATCAGTATCACAATAAAAATAAAACTCGTCCCACACCGCGGATGAAACCTACTCTGTTTTTTCGTGTTTTTCACAGTCAAATCCAACTTCTTCTCATAGGCCCAAATCGCCTTATGCTCAGCCCCGTGATATTCAAAAACCCGCCGAATATCTTTAATCAAGGAAATCACCAAAATATACCCAAGAAAAATCGAAATCTTAGTCACCCCATCAATCGCATTAAAAACCAGATAATGCTGCTCAACAAAAGGCCAAAACTCAGCCGCTTTCTCAGCAACCCAAAGCGGCAAAAACTTCAGCAAAAAAATCGCAAAAGCCAGTGCCCCAACCACATAAACAAAACCCAAAATCCCCCACAACATCTTCATCACAACGCCCTTCTCTTTTTCGTCCTCCTCATCCTCACCCAAAAACACCAAATTAGAATAATTCAGCGCCCGAAATCCAATCGCCATAGATTCCACCAAATGCACAATCCCACGCAAAATCGGCACATTAAAAATCTTCACCCTGCTGGTCAAACTCTCAAACGCCTTCTGCTTCATCTGAATCTTCCCCTTCGGATCACGCACACTCACTGTATAAAAGTGCGGCGACCTCATCATCACGCCCTCAATAACGGCCTGCCCACCTACGGCGAAATCAATCTGTGGTTTTGTCTTCATAGGCTGCAATCCTAGCAAAAATACACCTATTCACAAAACCCTAATCCTATGCAATACTGACTCCATCCTATCTCCGCACGTATGAAAAAATTCGTCCTCTTAATGGCACCACTCATCCTAGCTCTCCAGGTCTTTCTTGCTGTACCTCAAGGCACGCAAATCATAAACGTCCACGAATCTATTGAAAAAATCGCAGACGCTGCAAAGCTACAGGGGGTGATGGATAAACTCGGTATCACAAGTACTGTACTCCACGGCATTCCGGCAGATTTCTTACACTATGACGAAAGTAAAGAACTAGACCTTTCAGACGTAGAAGACAATCATGAAGAACTTGCGGCAGCAGCAAAAGTCTACCCGGAAGATTTTTCTTTCTTCTGTGCTGTAGATCCTGATGATGAAAACCGCCTTGAACTCTTGGAAGAATGTTTTGAGGAAGGTGCACTGGGTATCAAATTCTACGCAGGTTACTCTTACGCCCATAACATTGCATTGGACGATCCCGAACTCAACGAATTTTATGAAAGATTGGCTGAAAAAGATGGCATCCTGATGCTCCCAATGAACACAAGCAAATACCAAACTGAACTAGAAAACCTTCTTACCCTCCATCCGGAATTGAAAGTTATCTGTTCACATTATTGTTTATCTTCCAAATCTCTAGACAGAGTAAGAGAACTTTTAGACGCCTTCCCAAATCTGTACGTAGATACAAGCTTCGGCCACGTGGACTATGCCCGTGAAGGCTTCCAAACAATGACTGACAACCATGACGAATTCACAGTATTTTTTGAGGACTATCAAGACAGAATCCTCTTTGCGACGGACACAGTTGTAACCAGTTATGAGGACAAAACTGAAGAATGGCTCATTTCCCTTTATAGCGACTACTTGTCGATGATGACAGAAAGAGAATTTGAATCAGCCCTGGATAAAGGCGTTTTTTACCATGGTCTAGACCTTTCAGTATCCGCACAAAGGAAAGTCTTTTGGCAGAATTGGTCGAACTTGCTAGAATAGGCGCGCACACACGGAGCAAAGCGAAGTGTGCTAGCCATTCTCGACGCGGAGCGTCACCTAACTAATCCCCAAAACCATGATAGAGCTTTCCATCCCAGCGATAATTATCATTGGAATCATCCTTTTGATAAGTATTCGCCAAATCAACGAGTACCAAAGAGGTGTACTTTTTACTCTTGGTAAATACCGCCGTGTCATAAACCCAGGTTGGCGCATTGTCATCCCAATTTTCCAGTCCATGAGTAAAGTGGACATGCGTGTCCGTACTGTGGACGTTCCAACTCAAGAATCATTGACTAAGGATAACATCCCAGTTGGTGTAAATGCGGTTCTTTATTTTCAGGTTGCAGATTCCAGCAAAGCCATCATCAATGTTGAAAATTTCTATTACGCGACTAGCCAACTTGCGCAGACAACAATGCGTAACGCGGTAGGTGAGGTAGTTCTGGATTCTCTCCTTTCAAATCGTGAAGAAATCTCTGAAAAAATCCGTCAAGTTGTAGACAAACTCACAGACGAATGGGGGATCAAGGTTGTGAATGTCGAACTCAAAGACATCCTTATCCCGGACAACATGAAGAGAACAATTGCAAAGGAGGCTGAAGCTGAACGTGAAAGACGTGCAGTTGTGATCAAAGCGAAGGGTGAAATTGAAGCTGCAGAAAATATGAAGCAAGCAGCAAGTCTTTTAAATCAAGCTCCTGGTGCACTTCACTTGAGAACCCTGCAATCTGTTAATGACCTCTCTTCAGATCAATCCAATACAACAGTTTGGATGCTACCAGTCAAAGTCCTAGAAGCGTTTGAAGCATTATCTAGAAAATAATGAAAATCTATTGGATTGTTGGACATCCACTGTCGTTCTGTTTGACGACCCCCGTTATGAACAGAACTTTCGACGAACTCAAAATTGACGCTAAATTTGAAACCAAGGATCTCCCCCCAGAAAAACTAGAAGAAACTATTAAAAAACTAAAAGCAGGAGAACTCGCCGGTTTAATCCCAACCCTCCCGTTCAAAACCCCATCAATTGAACACCTGGACAGCTCTGAAGAAGAAGTAAAAATAATCAACTCTTGCAACTTAATCCTTCCCAAAGGTAAAAAACTCCACGGCTATAACACAGACGGAATCGGTGCAGTAGAAGCACTTAAAGAAAACCTCAAATCTCTGAAAGGACTCCACATCTTAGTCCTCGGTGCAGGAGGCGCAGCAAGAGCAGCAGCTTACGGAGCCCAAAAGGAAGGAGCCACCGTTTCAATCTGGAACCGCACACCAAAAAGAGCAAAAGACTTCGCAGAAAAAATAAACATCGAATTCATAGAAGACATGCGGAAATGGGAAGGCAAGCCAGACGTCATCATAAACGCCACATCTATTAGTAGTCACTCAAAACAATCCACCCTAGTCCCATTCCCACTCTGGGAAAACGTCAGACTCGCAATGGACGCAGTTTATGGCAAAACAAGCCTATTTCTAGAGGAAGCCAAAGCCGCACAAGTCCCACACGTCTTATCTGGTGAAACCTGGTTTTTAAAACAATTCCTCCCAATCTACAAACTCATAACAGGCCAAGACGCACCAATGGAACTAATCACCTGGCTCATCCACGAAGCAAAAATCATCCGCAAATAATCAAATCTTACTCACACCCTCTTCTCGGATCAAAAATTCCCAAGCAAACAAAATCACAGCAGCGACTATAAATACGTCTGCCAAATTAAACGTGGGCCACCAATAAACCTTAATGAAGTCCACCACATACCCAAACCTAACTCTGTCCACTACATTCCCAATAGCTCCAGAAAAAAGCAGCGCAAGCCCCGTCAAATGCCACTTATCCCGCCAAAGCTTATTTTCAACTACCAACCAGACCGCCAATCCAAACACTATCAAAGTCAAGACGTAAATCGCCCAAATTGGCAAGTCTAAGCCAAAAACCACGCCATCGTTGTAGCTCAGTGAAAAACCAAAATCCGTCTTTTCGCCCACACTCAAAGCTTTCAGCGCCCAAGCTTTACTCAGCTGATCCGCGGCCAACAAAATCACAAAAAACGGCGCAAAAAACTTCCAAACTTTATCTAGCTTTTTAAAGCTCGCAATTACCATGTTTCAAAAGTATCGAACCTGCAAAATAAGCGCAACACAAGACCTCTTGACAAATTTTCAAATTGGGTGTAAGGTGACTTAAGGCATTAATTCAAAAATCATGAATTTACCCGCAGACAATCAGGCTAATCGCGACAATGGAGACCCAAGCGATGATCAAGCAAACGATCCAACACTTGAACTCCAAAGTCGGCAAGACGCAAATGTGTCAGACGACAATACTGACCCACCAGTTGCTATTTTGGCAGGCACACAGCCTGAACAAACAGTTCCAGCCTCAGAAGGTGAGGCCAATTGGGCAGCTGCACTTTCAGCAATGGAAGAACTTGGAGAAGAAACCGACCAAACAGCAGAAGAGGTTTTTGAGACTATGCAAGAAGAACCAGAACCTGAGCCGGAACCAGAACCAGAACCAGAAAAAGCAAAACCAGCAAAAGCTGAACCAGAACCAGAACTCCCAAATGCAGATGGCGGCACAGAAACTTTAGAAAAGTGGATGACTCTAGGAAAAGACGCCTTGAAATTATATAAGGACGTAAAAGCTGCAGCGCCAGCAGGGAAAACACCTCCACCGGCACCGGCAGGGACACCTCCACCACCGCCAATAAAAACAGCAGAGCCAGAACCGGCAGAAGCAGAACAAGAACCAACAAAAGCAAAGCCAGAAGAAGAAAGTGAAGCACCTTTAAACGGAGGTGATGGAAATGGAGGCGGAGAGAACGGAGAAGATTCGCCATCAGAAGATACGGAGAATGAAGGGACGGATGCAGAAACAACATCAAAACGCACATTGAAGGAAAGATTGGATTTCACTCCAAAAACATCCGGCAAATTTACGACAGATATGAAAGCACTAATGAAACAAGCTGCTTGGTGGAATTTAGGTAAAATTGCTCTGAAAGGTAGTGCTGGCTTAGCGAAGAGCATCTATCGAACAGGATGGGAGACTACTATGACGCTAGGAAGAACAGGAGTAGAAGCTACTAAAACAGTTGGAAGAACAGCAATAGAAGCTACAAAAACTACTTTACGTACCGCATGGCACTTGCCAATGACCACTATAAAAAGTACATGGGCAAGATTCAAACAAGGGGCTGATTACGCAAAAAGTGTCCGCGGACCAAAACAATATACGGGTTTCTGGAAAACATCTTATGGTCTCGCAAAAAAAGCAGGAGCTTATGCAATGGTCCCATTTGGTGCAGCCGTGGTAGGAGCACATGAAGGAGTAGCACGAGGTGCTATTGGCACAGGTGCAGTTGGAGAGAAGCTAAAAGATGATGAAAACAGAGGAGGTTTAGTAGACGCCGGGAAAGCTACAATGACAAGCTTAAAAGCTGCAAAAGAAGGAACAAAAGCAAGTTTTGAACGTGCAAAAGAAGGAGCAGGAAAAACTTGGGAGACAACAAAAATAAGTGCTGGAGATACATTCGAAGGGGGCGTATTAGCAGGAGCTCTCAAACAAAGAAAAGGACAAGGCCTAATCGGATCAGCAATGCCAGACCTTGTAATGGGAGAAGGCGAATATACTAAAGAAAAATGGCTTAGCTTGGTAAAAGCACTTGCGGAATCTAAAGTAGGTGGAGCCTATGAAAAGGTTGCTGCAGAAAACCCAGGGGCAACAGTAAGTGAAGTTATGAGGAAAACTGCAGAAGCCATGCCTCACGGTAAATTCCATGCATTCGCCCACCAAACATCAGAAATGCTAGGGTACCTTGGCTTACAAACACTTGACTGGACTGTTAGCAGTGCACTAAGCCCAGAACCTGAAAAAGTGGATTACAAAACTAATGTTTTAGCTAGAGTTGTAAAAATGGACGCATCTACATTTAAAGGCTTCATCACTACTTTTGATTTAAGTGATTTCTGGGAAGCACAACCGGTCTTGGGAGTAATTGAAAGTGACCTAAAAGAATTAACCACCAACAAAAGAAGAAATGGCGAAAGAATAAAAATGGCAAGATTATTTAAAGCAATGCTTGGCTATGATACAACCGTAACTAAAGTGCCAAAATATGGAAATGTGGTAAATAGAATGTCAGACATTAAAGATCAAATTTCTAGATTACGTGGCAACCTTGATCCGACTACAGATGCTGAACTCGAAGGAAAACTAGATAGCTTCCAAGTTATACTTGATGCAGCAAATCTTGCTCTAGTAGACGAAAATACCTTCAATACTTTCATGGCACCACCACGTACAAGAAAAAGATAAACATAACTTCTTCCCCACACCCCAACTCTCCGCTAAACTAGCGGCATGGCAAAGCGGAAGAAATACGACCACATTCTCCTGATCGCAGTCCTCGCAATCGTAGCGATTGGCATTGTAATGATCACGAGCATTGGCGTACCAAAATCCATCCGCATCTCAGCACCGGACATAGCCTACCCAGATTGCGCAGACGCCGCGGTAGACTGTTACCTCATCCTCAAAAACCACGTGATCCGCGTACTCATCGGCCTGGCCGCAATGCTTGTTGCGTGGAAAATCAACTACAGAATCTGGAAAAAACTCTCACCCCTGGCCTTCCTTGCTGGCGTCTTACTCTTAATTTTCGTCCTCGTCGCCGGAGACGACAACAACACATTTGCAACCAGCTGGATTAACATCCCCGCCGTCCCATTTATCGACTCAATCCAACCCTCTGAAATCGCAAAAATCGGTCTCATTTTATATTTAGCCTTCTTCCTTTCAGAAAAAATCTCCCTCACAAAACTCCAAACATGGAACGAAGGATTTATGAAATTCGCATTAATCGCCGGGCTGGTAATAGTCCCAATTGTCCTGCAACCCGACCTCGGATCCGCAATGGTGCTCACAGCAATCGCAGTTGTAATTTATTTCTTATCCGGCGCCAGCATAAAACATTTCGTAGTAGGCGGGATCCTTATCACGATGGTCAGCCTAATCGTCATTTCAAACGTGAGTTATATCAATAACCGCGTCACAGCTTTCATCAACCCTGACGCAGAATGCGTGGAAGATTATTGTTGGCAAACTCGCCAAGCCAACATCGCAATCGGCAGCGGAGGAATCTGGGGCAAAGGCCTGACGCAAGGGGTCCAAAAATCATACTGGCTCCCGCAAGCAGCAGACGACTTTATATTCGCAGCCTCGGCAGAAGAACTCGGATTTTTCCGCACGGTACTGGTCCTTCTTCTCTACACGACAATCGCGTATCGTGGCTTCCAGATCGCAAATCATGCACCCAACAAATTCGCCATGCTGACGGCCGCAGGAATAAGCACCTGGATTTCGGCGCAAGCCTTCATTAATATCATGGTAAACACAGCGCTCTTCCCAATCACAGGAATCACTCTTCCATTCATGAGCTACGGTGGCTCGTCCATGGTGATGACCCTGATGGCAGTCGGAGTGCTACTCAATATCTCTAAATACACGACCTTCAATGCATATAGTTCTAACAGGAGGGGGAACCGCAGGACACGTCGTTCCAAATCTAGCTATCGCAGACGCTATCAAAGGAGCTACTAAAATCACCTACATCGGCTCAAGAAGAGGTATCGAACGTGAACTCGTACGCCGAAAAGGAATCCCATTCGAACACATCGCAACTGGCAAGCTCCGTCGTTATTTTTCACTTCTTAATTTTATAGACCTCTTCCGCATCCCTCTTGGCATCATCCAAGCATTTTTCAAACTAGGACGACTAAAACCAAACATCATTTTCAGCAAAGGTGGATTCGTTGGATTTCCAGTTGTAGTCGCAGGCTGGTTACGCCGCATCCCAGTCATAATTCATGAATCAGATGCAATCCCCGGACTTGCAACAAAACTCTGTGCTCCATTCGCAAAAAAAATCCTACTTGGCTATAAAGAAGCAGAACTAGAACTCCAAAAACACTCTTCAAAAATCGAAGTTATCGGAAATCCAATCCGTCCGGAAATTCTAAAAGGCAGTATTTCAAAAGCAAAACGACTCACCGGCTTCAACGGTAAAAAACCAGTACTTTTGATAATGGGTGGTAGCGCAGGAGCCCAACAACTGAACCAAATAATAAAAAAAGAAAAAGCTCGCCTCACAGAAATTTTCGACGTCATCCACATCACAGGAAAAGGAAAGGGGAGGAAGCAGAAAACCAAATCTTACTTCTCAATCCCTTACATCCACGACGAATTAAAAGATCTTTACGCGCTCGCTTCGCTCGCGCTCTCCCGCGCCGGCGCAAACAGCCTCGCAGAACTTGAAGCTCTCCAAATCCCAACGCTTCTCTACCCGCTCGGCCGATATGCCAGCCGCGGAGACCAAATGGCAAACACCCAAGCCATGACTCAAAAGTATAAAATCTTCCAACTCGCAGACGAAAACAAAGAAGCCCACTCCCAACTTCTCTTAATGCCGCCTCGCCCAAACAGACACGCAGCGAAGCGAAGTGTCCCTTCCCCCACAGTCGTCCAAAAAATCACCACCCTCCTTTACAAAACCGCAGAAACCTCTTCAGTATGTCGTCGACGGCATATCAAAAAATAAATCCAACATATGAAAACACCACTAACAATCGCCTTCCAAGGATGGTTCCTCCCACAACCCTACACAGGGATCGGGCAGCACTGCATCGGTCTACTCCGCGCAATCGCAAAGCAGAAAAAAGCACCCAAAATCATCGTCGCCATCCCCAAAAAAACCGCAATCAAAGGTGTCCCAAAATCCTGGCTCCACATCATCCGTCCAAAATGGTGGATCCTAATTCCGGGCCTCAAAAAATGGTACTGGGAACGCGTCCAAGTCCCATCCTACTTCGCAAAAATCAACCCGGACTGGGAACATTATCCATACCCTTGCCCGCTCCCTCGTCATAGCCCAAACCTCCGCTCAGTCACAATCCATGATCTTATCCCCTGGCACGACAAACGGTACAAGGGAGGCCGCCTCAAATCTTATTACTACCACCTCGCACGCCGCACCTTAGTCAACGTCGACCACATTTTCACCGTGTCACAAAGTACCCACGAGGAACTCGGGATCCCAGCCGCAACACTTCTCCCCAATGCCATTCCAGAAATCCCCACCAAACTCAAACGCCTCTCTTACGAAAACACCTTAGTCTATTTCGGCGGCTACGCGCTCCACAAAAACGTCCCAGAACTAGTGAAAGCCTTCACCCACGTCCGCAAAAAACATCCAGAAATGCGCCTGGTTCTCATCGGAGCACCTCACCACAAATCCAAATATTACTCGGAAATCCCGGAAACGGAAGGCGTCCACTCACTCGGAATCCTCACAGACAAACGCCTTTACGCAACTCTAAAATCCGCCTTCGCCTTTGTGCATTTTTCAGACAGCGAAGGTTTCAACATCCCTCTTCTCCAAGCAATGGCCGCAGGTACACCAGCAATAGTTAAGGATATTCCAGTAAACCGTGAAGTCTCTCAAAACTCAGCACTATTCCTTAGCTCGAAAAAGACCTCACTTTCTGATAAGGTAAAACTGCTTCGCAACGCAAAAAAACGCGACTCAATAATCAAAAAACAAAAACAGGCCGCCCGCTCCTACTCCTGGGCAAAATCCGCAAGATTATTTCTAAAGGAACTCAAACATGGCAATTGACGCAGGCAAATACGCACAAAATCGTTTCCCCGGCCAAAAACCAGGAGAACAAATCATGGTTCTGGTCCGCAAACACTGGATGATCGACGTAAAAGTAGCACTTATTTTTCTAGTGCTCGGCATCTTTCCACTTGCCCTCGTAATAGTTGCAGCAATCTATTTTTGGGACGGCACTTTTAATGACATGTTTCTTCTCATAACGCTTGGCGTCTGGGTCTACCTTCTGGCAATTATGGCTTTCACATACATGGCCTGGCTCAACGAGGAACTAGACATCATTATCGTAACAAATGAACGCGTTGTGGCTCACGACCAAATCGACCTCTTCCACCGCCAAATTTCAGAAACCAACATCGCACAAATCCAAGACGTGAAAGGAGTGGAAAAAGGAGTCTGGGGGAACATGCTTCACTACGGAACTATTGAAATTCAAACCGCTGCAAGAGCCATTATTTTCACAATCAAACATGCAAATCGGCCTTATCAAAAAGCCCGCGATATCTTAGACATCCGCGACAAATACATGGATAAAGAAAAATTCGAATCCCCACCAGAAGAACCTTCACCCGTTTTCAACCTCTGATGACAAACATTTTCTTGCTCATAATCGCAGCTCTTATAATAGCCTTCATCTGGCTAATTTGGCTCAGGCAGTCACTGTTAAACACACTCCAAGTAAGCGAACAAAAACGCCAAATCCTCCAACTCGATCTCAACAAACGCCGAGACGTCGTTCCATATTTATTGGAAAGCTTCCGCGCCGCCCAAGAACCCAACGACGCCTGGCACAAAATCCTCAATCAACGAAAAGAATTCAACCAATCCTCAACCCTAGAAAAAGAATGGGAATTCGAACAAAACCTCGCACACTTCATGCGCGACACCCACATCAAAACCCAAAATTTCTTGGAAGCAAAAAAAGCAATCCAAGATCTCACAGATTTAGTCGAAAAAGAAAAACTAGAACTCGAAGCCGCCACTCAAACCTTCACTGAAAAGCAAAAACAATTCCCTTACTCCATGGCTTCTGCTATCTTCGGTCTCCGTGCATAAGCATATGAAGTATCACATCCAAACTTACGGCTGCCAAATGAATTATTCGGACTCGGAACGAATCGCGTCTGTTCTTGAATCTCTCGGCTATTCCAAAGCCAAAGACCAATCCAAGGCAGACCTCCTAATTTTCAACACCTGCAGCGTTAAACAAAAAGCTGAAGACCGCGTGACTGGCCTCCGCCGCTCTCTCGCAAATCTCAAAGCAACAAACAAAGATCTTCAAATCGCCATCACCGGCTGCATGATCCGCAATACATCAACCCAAAACTCAGAAAAAAAAGACAAGGTTCTCCGCACAATGCCGGAAGTAGACATCGCCTTCAAAATCGACGAACTAGCTGTCCTCCCAGAACTCATCCAGCCAACCCAAACCCAAGCAGACCTCCCCACAAACTACTTCCGCATCGCACCAAAAAAACAATCCACCGCCCAAGTCCTAGTCCCAATCATGACCGGCTGCGACAAATTCTGCAGCTACTGCATTGTCCCCTTCGCCCGTGGCCGTGAAAAATCCAGAGATTTCAACGAAATCCTCAAAGAATGCACCCGCCACGTAAAAGAAGGCGCAATTGAAATCACACTCATAGGTCAAACCGTAAACTCATACGGCCTCAGCCACCACGACCAGGCCCGTAGCGCAGCAGAGGGCCCTTGCCCCTTTAACCCAAACGGCTCTGGTACACCCTTCTCAGCCCTCCTCAAAGAAATCGACAAACTCCACTCCTCCGGCCTCAGAAGACTCAGATTCATGTCCCCACACCCCAGAGATTTCCATGATGAACTAATCCAAACTCTAGCCAGCCTCAAAACCATCTGCCCCTACATTCACATGCCAGTCCAATCCGGTGACGACGAAACCCTTCGTCGCATGAACAGAAATTACCGCGTGGAAGAATACAAAACCATCATGCGAAAAATCCAAAACGCCATTCCCGGCTGCGCAATTTCAACGGACATAATTGTTGGCTTCTGCGGTGAAACAAAAGAGGAATTCCAAAACACTTACAACATGTACAAGGAAATGGAATGGGATATATGCTACGTATCAAAATACTCACCACGCAAAGGCACTTACTCAGAACGCAAACTCCATGACGACGTCCCAGCAAAAACCAAAACCGCCCGCTGGCGCAAAATCAATGACGAACTTCTCGTTCCAATCGCAGCAAAAAAACACGCTGCCTTCCTCGGCAAAACCGTAGAGGTCTTGGTAGAACAGTGCGCAGCGAAGCGAAGCACTATTTTCAAATGCTCCGGCCGCACTCCAGAATCCAAAGAAGTCTTCTTCAAATCCACCACCCCCGTCCTCGGCAAACTCGTCCAGGTCAAAATCACAAAAGCTCAATCTCTGTGCCTAGAAGGAGAGCCAATCTCAACTTAAAAAGTCCAGAAAATCCCGTGGTTACCATAACCCCCCATAAGACTTCCTTCCAGATTTGTTCTTGAAAAAATTCCACCGGGCTGAGTGCCTTCTTTATACACCAAAAAAGAAAAATGAGTACAAACTTTCACGATAAGAACCTGAAAATCTCCACACAATCTCTCAGTAAAGACTACAAGCCATTTACCACCCAAATCTTCCAAAACAACCCGCTCACCATCATCCAAATAATGCTTTTCTGGAGAATGCCCAAGCTTTCTCAAAAGCTCACCAAGGCTTACATTGTCAATGCAAAAACTATTTGGTACAGAAGGATTAGCTGATGCTCTCGGATGAGGATATGTACGATACACTCTTACGCCTTCATTACCATCATCTCCGCAAAAAATATGACGCTTAATGTCATTACACCACCCATCTCCATCTAAAGAATCCGTTAACTGTTCACGAAAATCGGGATGTTCTTGGGCTAATCTTTCAATCCCAGACTCAATAACATCACACAATTGCACTTTATCCAAATCTTCAACAGGGGCTGAGTTATCAAGCATACAAAACCATTAAAAGGCAGGAAATAAACCTACACCAAAATCAAATAACCGATCAAGCCTCATTTACTCTATCTCTAATTTATTTCCTAATGTCCCGGCGTCTCCACCACCTGACTAATGAAAAAGGCCTCCCACGTTGGGGGGTCTCTTTCTTGGGAATTTACCGCTAGAATTGACACTCGTATTATATCTTTATCCGCGGCTTTTAGCAACCCACCCCCTTGCCAAAAACCCCAAAATCTGTTAAAATTAACAGATTAAAACAAAAATCGCGCAATGAAAATAAAACACCTGCTTCTAGGCGCATTACTAGTCGTTCCACTCCTGTTAACTGGAACGGCGCTAAACGTAGAAGAAAACCAAGAAGTCCAGCTAGCCTCTGATGAAATAATCTGTAGCGTTACAGGCCCAGATAGCGGCACCTCCTACACAGCAGGAGAAGGCTTTTGGATTTACGGATCCGTAATGGCCAATACAACAGGAGGATACCTGGCAGAAGAAGGCGTGGAATCTGATATTGAAGGCATAGTTAACGACGACTTCGGAGGGTACCTTTCACTCTCATATAACGGTTCACACACACTCACTGTCTACGCTTACGACAACTACGGAAACTACTGTTTTGACACACTCGTTATAAACATTTCCGGCGGCACAGACCCCCCAAGTGACGACACCGACGACACCTGGGACATGGAATACACTTACGCCTGTTACGGCGATGACGTTTACTACTACGACAACTACGGCAACGAAACCTACGCCAAAGAATACTGTGACTACGGCTGCACGTCCTACTATTGTGATGACGCTCCAGAAGACGACTACGACTCCCAAGCCGACTACGCCTGCGACAACGACCACGTTTATTGGCAAAACGACTACGGAAACTTCACTAGCTTAAAAGAAGAATGTGATTACGGCTGCAGTGACGGAGCCTGTATAGAAGGAAATGACTATTACGATTACAATTGCGCAGGCGACGACGTCTGGTGGGAAGATCAAAACGGAGACCAAACAGAAATTTACGAAGAATGTGAATGCGGCTGCTCAGGCTGGACTTGTGATTCCTGTTCTGACGACTCAGACAGTGACTATTACGAATACTACGACTACTACTGTTTTGACGGAGACATCTGGTGGTATGACAGCAACGGTGACTACACTGAAATTTACGAATACTGTGATGATGGCTGCTCAGGTTGGTCCTGTGATGATGATTACACTGACTACTACGACGTTTGGTGTGTAGATGATGAAGCTCTTTACTGGTATGACGTTTATGGAACAGTTAGTGATGAACTCTCTGACGACTGCGATGGATGCGGATGTTACAACTACACCGATAGCAGTTCTTCAAGAGGTTATTGTTATAGTGATTGTGAAGAACCTGAATGCTCCACTGACTCAGACTGTGGCACTTCAACATCAGAATATGCTTGTTGGGGCGATTCACTTTATGAAGATTTTTACGTCTCTGCTTGTTATGACGGCACCTGCCAAGAAACCGGCTATTCTCAATTGGTTGAAGACTGTAAATACGGCTGCTCAGACGCTGCCTGTGAAGATGGAGTCACGGTCACCGCACTTTATCCATCGGAAGGCGAAAGCCTAGATGTCATGCATGGCGGTCGTTTCCACGCTTACTTTTCAGTCAAAAACGGAGATGATCCAATCCCCTCCGCTGAAGTGGTTGTTTCCCGTGACGGCAGCGACAACTCCAAATCTTTCTACGCAGATGAAAACGGAATCGTAGACATAAATTACAGCACAGACAGCCGCAGCGTTCACTCCACATACACATATAGAATCCTCTCGGTAAACGACTCACCCTCATACGAAAGCTTCGAGGTCTACATTAAAACACCAAACTACTACAGAGCCTTCTCCTCAAGCTTCACAAAACAAGGATCCGCATCCGTGGAATTCCAAGCAGAAGGCGCTGAAGAAACAAGCCGAACCATAAAATACTACCCGGAATTTTACCAAGCACTAATCGACCTTTCCACAAAATACAAAGGCGGAGTCGGGCTGGAATGTGGCTCATCCGGAGTCTCAATTGAAGCCGGCCCAATCAAAGGAAAAGCCGGATATGAATGCGGCGGCTCAGTCGGGCTTTTTGCAATTGGAGAGGACGGATACAAATTTGATTATGACGAATACCAAAGCTACTACGACTACGCAGAAAGTGAACAATACCGCGCACTCCAAATGTTCCGTCTCTTAACAATCAGTTACGCACACCAAATTTCGCCTCTGCTCCGCAGAGTAGTAGATAACACTGCATTCGCCCTTTCAGGTGACGCAGACGATTATCTTTACAAAGCAAGTACCGCAATTGGCGGCTACGGCCAAGTAGCAGTGGATGGCGGAATTGGAGTTGACGTTGGAGACAGCGCAACCGTTGGTGCAATAGCTCAACTTGGAGTTGGTGGGGAAGGTTCAATCGGTGCGACTGACTATCCAATGGACAATAAAGAAAGTATCGTTGTGAAAGTTGGGCTGAACGGCACCGCAAACTTAGCAGTTGGCATTGTGAGTGATGGAAACCCAACACTCGGAATTGGAACAGACGTTGGAGAAGTGACCGGCACAGGAATCTTAGAAAAAATCTACGATAGCTACGGAGATCTAGATGAAACTGTTCTTAGCATAGAAACAAATGATGCAATCTACCAATACAAATTCTCAGGCACAAGCGGTTATGAAACTCTCTGGGAAGACTTGGAAGATCAAGGCGGATTCACATTTAATAGCGTCCTTTACTACTTCATTTCTTACGCACTCAATGACCCTTACGCCGAAGTCAAATACACAGTCCGCGAACACGTTGATAAAGACTCACTCAACTTCAACCTCGGAGCCAGCGGTAAACTGCTCGGGGTTGGTGGAGAACTCGGTATCAAAATCAAAGAAGATACCAAAGTAACTTACGTCAGCTCAGAAAGTATTCTCGCTTCCGGCACGGAACTTTTGATCGCGGAATATGACGAACCAGATTCAATCACAATCGACTTGGAAGACTTAATCCTAAACAGCTTCGCAACAGCAAACCCTGAATTCATGTATGCCCTTGAACAAGGTGAAGAAATGGCAGAAGCAGCCGGAGAAGTTCTCGGTGAAGCAATGCAAACTGTTGAAGACGGCGTTATCTCTCTGGGCAACGCCACAGTCAGTTTCCTAGGTTCATTAAGCCCATTCTAGAATGAAAAAAATGAAAAAATTTATCGGGAAACACAGAAGAATAATTGACGCATATCTGCTCATAAAATTAGTTTCACTCTGCCTTCTTGCAGTAATCCCTTTCAGCGCAGCCGTTTCAGAAGATGAGATTTACGCACTTGAAATTGAATCTGACAACGCAGTTTACGGCATAGTCGACCAAATTTACTTAGGCCCACTAGACGAAACCTTGGAGGAAGAAGCCCAAATCCAATTCACATATGAAAACTCTGATGTCTCTAACTTCGACGAAAGCACCCTAGCCGTTTACAAATATGACTTTGACAACGAAATGTGGGAACACATCGGTGGGGAAGTGGATACAGACGAAAACACAGTAACGGCAACAATCACAGAAACCGGCCAATACGCAATGGCTCCTGCTGTCCCATCTGGAACGATAACTTTTGAAGACGACGACATAACTCTCACTTTTGATGGCTCAGAATCAGTAGAAATAGAAACCGAAAATATTTATAACAACGACGACACAGAAATCGCAGATGATGAAGTCTTCACAATCACAGCAAGCAACGGTTCCATCACAGAAGGTGATGAAATCGAATCAGAAGACGGAAAACTTAGTTTCACATTCCAAACAAATGGGATCGCCTTGGACACGGAAATCACAGTCACAAGTGAACACGCAGAAGCCACCGGCACACTCACAATCACAGCTGAAGACGCCGGCGATCCAGACGAACCGGAAGGCCTTGAATATATTGATGGGCCCGAAGCAGTCTTCATCAACTGGGATGCAAACACAGAAGAAGACCTGGAAGGCTATCTCATTTACTACCGTGAAGAAGGCTCAGACGACTGGAACGGAGATGCAACTGATGAACTTGCTTCCCCAATTGAAGTCTTAGCAGGGACAAGTTATTACCAACTCCGCCTGGACGACTACACCAATTATGAAGTGGCATTGAAAGCCGTGGACATGGCTGGCAACACCAGCGGCTACTCAGACACAATTTCTTTCACAACCGAATATTTAACAAACTTTACAGTTCCAGAAGCAGAAGATGACTCAAGTACCCCACCCGAAGGCGACACAGAATACGAATTCTCAGACATCGCAGACCACTGGGCAAAAGAATACATTGAATTCCTCGCGAGTTACGGAATCATCGCAGGTTACGACGACAACACTTTCCGCCCAGATAACGAAATCAACCGCGCAGAAGCACTCAAAATCTTAATGGGCGCAACCGGTTATGACTCAGATTACGCAAGTAACTACTATGAATATTACGGCCTTGTAAGCTCCGGCCTCACGGATGTTGAGTCAGGCGCTTGGTATGAATTCTACGTAGATATGGCAGTTTCTATTGGAGTTGTTGGCGGATACTCAGACGGAACTTTCAAACCAGCCCAAAGCATCACCCGCGCCGAATATATAAAGATGCTTGGCATCATAATCCAAACCTACAACTACACTCTTGAATTCTCAACGGATGCAGGAGAACCATTTGATGACGTAAATGACGATGACTGGTTTGCCCCTTATGTCGTTTACTTCTACAACAACGACATCATCTCCGGCTACGATGAAACCACTTTTGCACCAGGCAACGCAATAACCCGTGCCGAAGCAGCCAAAATCCTACACGGGGCAGTAATGCTAACTTATTAGCTCTCCACAATAATTCTCTCAGCCAAAACTCCTGCAATTCTAAGGTCTGTAACGTTTCTTAAACGTGGATCATTTTCTGGTAGTTTCACAAGACGACACCCCGTAATCTCTGCAGGTGTATTCCCTCTAACCATCATTTCTCCACCTTCGCCAAAAGTCACATAACAATACTCCCAAGACTTTCCAGGAAAGTTCATCCGCACAATCGGACCAGATGAAAATGCTTGCACGTTAAGCGCAGGAGTGGCTCGGAGAATTTCAAAAAAGGCCCGCACTCTACAATCTTCAAGACTTCCAGTAAGCTCCCTAACACGCCTACCACCTTCTAAACTTCCATCACAAAACCAACTTGCTGTGAAATTAGGGCCATCAAGTTTCTGAGAAGTAAGGTGCCAAACAGGAAGCTCCACAACACCACTCGGCGTATCAGGCGTCACACATGGGTCCTCATCAAAAGATAAAACCTCATGTCCACTATACGTAGGTTCAGAATATCCAAACAACTGTGCAAACCGTTCAGGGTCAACGCCATATTTGTCTCTGAAAAAAGTACGTGCCTTCATAAGATCCAATACAGTTCTAGACTCACCAGGCATAGAAATAACTAACCCAGTATTAACGCCTTTCTCAACATCATGGTTGTGGGCATAACGCCTCGCACGAAAAATATCTAAAGGAGATACTGGCATACTCTAAAAATTAAACAAGAAGCACTTATACCACACCTCTTCCTTTATGCCAACACCGCTTTCACCCTCCGCACTCCCGCACTGGAAGACTGCTCTTTCACAATCTTAAATTTTCCAAGCTCTCCAGTCCGCTCAGCATGCGGCCCACCACAAATCTCTTTTGAAAAATCACCCATCAAATAGACCTTAACTTTGCCACCCAAATCATTTTCATACTTGTCTACAAAAATCCCAGTCGCTTTTAACTTCTTTGCATCTTCAACTGTCATCTCCTGCCACTCAATCTCCAAATCCGCTTCAATCATCTCATTCACAAGCTCTTCCACTTTCGCAAGATCCTCCTTCTTAACTTTCTCCGGATGTGAAAAATCAAACCGCAGCCGCTCACCATTTATATTCGACCCACGCTGTTTAACGTGATCACCCAAAATCTGTCGCAAGGCCTCCAACATCAAATGCGCAGCCGTATGTAATCTCTTAGTTGCTTCTCCATGATCCGCCAAACCACCCGCAAACTTCTGCTCACTTCCAGCCCGTGACTTCTCCTGATGCGCTTCAAACGCCTTACAAAATCCTTCTTCATCGACTTCAATTCCACGCTCTCCAAAAATCTCCACAGTCATCTCAAGCGGAAATCCATAACTCTCAAAATAATAAAACGCCCGATCCCCACGCAGCCGCCAACAAGTCTCAAGCATTTTCTCAGCCTTTGCACGTACCTCTTTCATCTCAGTATCACCCAAATCTTTTTGTGCCGCCTTCCCTTTAAATTCCCCCCTCAACTTTCCAAGCACCGGCCGCAAATTTTTATTAAAACACGCCAGCACTTCCTTATCACTCACAACCTGCGACACCGCATTCAGCGCCATCTCAATCCGCGCCACTTTACTCTCTTCAAGCAAAATCTGCAGTGCCTCTTGCACCCGCTCAATATCCTTCGCAATCTCCGCCTCACCCTTAGCCAGTGTCTTGCCAAACTTCTTCTCCTCCGTCTCCAACGCCCCCACAATTCTCTTTTCACGTTTCACAAGCTCCGGATAATCATCACCATAAATCCCAATAAAAAGCCGCGCCAACTGCACAGTAAAGTCACCGTCAATCCCAAGCTTCCTTCCATGCCGGATAGCCCGCCGAACCAATTTCCGCAGCACATACCCCTGATCACAATTCGACGGTGTCACCCCATGCTCATCACCCAAAATGAAAGTCGCCGCCCGCAAATGATCCGCAATAATCCGTTCACTCATCTTATCCATCTCCGCATCGTCCGTCCCAACCGCCAAGTCCCGAATCCGCCCCATCACATCTGCAAAAAGATCGGTCTCATAATGCGTTTCCGCCCCATTCAAAATCGCCATCACACGCTCAAACCCCATTCCAGTATCCACATTTTTCTGCTCCAATGGCGAATAACTTCCATCGTCCTCCTTGAAATACTCCATGAAAACATCATTCCAAATCTCCACCCACGGCGTGTCGTCATCCGACGGCTCCGTATCCCACATCTTGCCCAAATCCTCACCAGTAAAATAAAACATCTCAGTGTCCGGCCCACACGGCCCAGTCTGCCCAGCCGGCCCCCACCAATTCTCCTTTTTGTCGTAGAAAAATATTCTCTGCCCCTGCCCATTCTTAGCCTCATCTGCCAACACAAACCCAAGCTCCTTCCAAACCCGCGCAGACTCCTCATCTCGCGGTGCATCATCATCCCCCGCAAAACAACTCACACACAACCGCTCCGGATCCAAACCAAGCCCACACGCCTTATCCGTCAAAAACTCATAGCTCATCTTAATCGCCTTCTCTTTAAAGTAATCCCCAAGCGACCAATTCCCCAACATCTCAAAAAACGTCAAATGCGTCGCGTCGCCAACCTCATCCACATCATCCGTCCGCAAACATTTCTGCACATTCACAAGCCGCGTCCCCATCGGATGAGACTCACCTACAAGATACGGCACCAGCGGATGCATCCCCGCCGTCGTAAAAAGCACGGTCGGATCATTCTCAGGCAACAAACTCGCACCTGAAATTTCCTTATGCCCATGCTTCTCAACAAAGAAGTCAATGTAGCGCCGACGAAGTTCAGAAGCTTTCATAAAAAAGGCTATTTCCAGGTCAGCATTCTAGCACGCCCAGGGCAAAAGGGTAAAGTTTTCTAATGTCACTTCTCCTCATTTCCACTCGCCTGGAGCGCCTCCTGACAACTCGTTTCATCATCAACCCACATAAATCTTCCATCAGGGATGCTAACACAAGAATCATAATAACCGCCTTCACGACGAACAGCATCTATCCGCTTATCTTTTGGATCCCAGTCCTCACAATCAACTACTCCCAGGGCAATGGTATTTTTTCCAGCTACACGTGTTCCATCCTCAGCTTGAGGGCAAGACCCCAATGCTCTTTCAATGCGTCTTTCTGTGGCAGCTGCAATCTCCTCTTGAGAAAATTCCTCAGGAGCTTCACGTGTCACAAATGCCTCATCTTTATCTTCCACAGGCACCTTATCTTCTACAGCTACTTCCACAGGTGGAGGGGGAGGTGCAGGCACATCCTCTGTCCCAGGATTACAAGCCCCAAGCCACACCAGTGTCCCAAATGTTTTTCCTAATTCCATAAGCAAATTTAAGAAAGGCACGCAGTATAGGACAATTTCGGTAAACAGTCAAGCGGCACGGCAGTCGAAAAACTACAGCTGAAAAAATCAAATCCTCCCACACCATCTCTAAAAATCCTGTCACGCCAAAAGCGCTTATTCAAGCCATTTTCACCTGTTTCAACCTGGACGCAACCTGTCCAACAGGGTAAAATCTAAGCGTACACTCACCCCATATACCTTCGTATAAATTCTACTCCCTAATCCCCCACAATAATGAAAACATCAAACACATTAAAAACACTTTCCGACAGTGAACTTTACCGAAAAGCTCAAAAATACGGCTCAAACACATTGATGTGGAAACGCAAATTTACAGGTCTACTGCCTGAAATTTATAGCCGTGGTCTTTATCGAAAACACGGAATTGCCTCAATTCACGAATTTGCCGCAAAATTAGCAGGGATGAGCCAAGTTTCTGTGGACAGGATTTTACGTCTTTCCAAGAAACTTAAAGACAAACCAGCTTTAAAAGCACAACTAGAAACAGGGGCACAAGGTTGGTCAAAAATTGAAAAAGTAGCTTGTATTGCTACTCCGGAAACAGATGAAAAATGGGCGGGAAAAGTTGAAATACTCTCATTACACGCTTTGGGTGCTTATGTGCAGGGAATGAGAAAAAATGTCGTCGACGACATATTAAAAAACAAAGAAAAAAGCACGCAAGAATCAGAAAGAGAAAACCCTGAACAAATTCAACAATGGGAGAAAATAACGTTCAACGTATCCCCGGAAACAAAACAAATGCTAAGGATTTTTAAGGAAGAACATGGATGTTTGACTTTAGATGAAGCTCTTCAAAAGCTACTCAAAAATGAACAGAACAAAAAAGCAAAAATAACAATTCAGGTCTGTCCAGATTGCGCGGAGAAGAAAGCTGAAAAACTCACGAACAGCCGACACATCCCTGTAGACGTACGCCGGATGATTTATGCAAAATACAAAGGGGTCTGTGCTTTTCCAGGTTGCAAACATGCGGCAACATCACTTCATCACACCAAAAGATTTGCACTATATCCAAAACACGAACACATCGTGCCACTCTGCGATGGGCACGAACAACTGGCCCACGCAGGACTGATAGCAAATGAAGATGGTCCACCAGAAAATTGGAAGCTACTCGAGAGGCCCAACATTGAAGATCCAAAATTCCATATTGATCAAAGCGTGACTCACCACAGACGTGGTTAACACTGAACGCGACCCTCCACTTATGCTACAATACGCCCACTCGTACGCGCTTTTTGCCCGACACTACCCTTCATCCCAATGACAAAAACGCTCAAACATTTTCAAGCACTTCTCTCGGAGGGGATATTCGTCACCAGCCTAGTTATGGTTTTTGTGATGGTGAGCTTTGTGACTTTTATGCGACTGACCAGCCTTCCGAATCTAGCGGAAATCCTACCAGCGGAAGAAACCACAGCCTTCATCACTCTCAACCTGGACGACTACCTCTCTTCTACCGACAAGCCATCGCCGCTAATAAGTGAACTCCTGACCTACGAAACTTTTCTTGGCGACCATATCGCCTTCGCGCTGATAAGTGATGAAATAGTTCCACTCTTGGAAGTCGACTCAAAAAGTAGTGCCAAAGAATTCCTAGAAACGGCACTAATAACAGATTACATTTTCCTTAAAGATTTCCTCATAACATCTCCATCCACTTCTGTCCGCGAAGCCCTAGACTCAAGCACCCAAACCGTCGAACAAACTGACTCCTACCAAAATGCCCGCGGCCGCCTCCCATACTTTTCCAGCGCTTATGCTTATGTGGATCTGCAAGCAGCCAGAATGGATTTGGTCCGGCTCATGGGAGATGTCGGCATTTACGAGCCCGGCTATCTGGAAACAATCCTCAATATTTTCCCAGCCCTAGGCCTTTCAATCGACATGAACCCCAGCGAATGGGACGCAGAAGTTTTCATGGCTGTCGACAAATCACAACTCAACGGTGAAGCATTTTTCAAGCACAAACTTAAATACCGCCACGAATTCTTAGGTCTCAGCTCAAACGGATATGCCTTTGAATGGGGAGGGCACGACTTAGCCGCACAACTCACGAGAACAAGTGAACTCCTCGCAATTCTGAATGAAAGCGCCTCTTTGGCATTTGATGGTGGAGTAAAAGAATACATATCATCTCTTTTTGGCAGTGAATTAACCCTCGAGGAAATCTACGCAGCCCTCGGCGGAGAATATTATCTGGGATGGACACCCAGCGAGAAACTATTACTTATCTTAGAACTTGAAGACGAAACTGCTTTCAACCAAGCTCAAAATCTCAAAGATTATTTCGCAAATAACTACACCCACACCAAAACTTATGAAACCGAAAATGGTGAAATCCGTGCGGAAATAAAAGATCTCAAAGGAACCTCGGCAAGCTACAATGACATGAACTATTTCCGCTTTGGAACAGATGAAGAAACTTTCATTCGCATAGCAATTTCAGAAAATCATGCAATTGTGTCTACTTCCGAAGAAGAATTTTTCGCCACACTAGACAAAATTCAAACTGGACAAAATCTCCGTGACACGTCTGATCTAGGTAAGCTCCTTTCCGGTGCAGACGAAATTTCCTCACTCGACCTGGAGTTTTTTGAAGAAGGGCATATACTGAGATCGCTGCTAGACAATTTCGGCAAAATCACAGCCTCGCGCAAAATTTTTGACGACGGTGTCTACTCGCGCTACTCAATCACGCTCGAGCAAAGTGAATCCGATTAATCTAAACATCGGCCCAGAAGACACTCCATCAGATGACTTCCCAAAGTCATCTGCACATTTGGTGAATCTGAAAAAAACCGACAAAAGCAAAAAGAAAGCAGCCAAAAAATCCGTCTCTCTCAATCTGAAAGACGAAATCAAAAACGAACACAAAAATGCTGGACGTATTTGCATAGTGGGAGAACTGCCAAGATCGAAGCAAGGCCTCGGCCGCGCTCCGATGATTTTAGCAGCGCTTTTGGTAGTTCTCCTTCTGAGTGCAGGGCAGGTGATGTTCCTCGGCAAAAAGGAAGGCGGCGAAGCCCTGGCTCTCGCAAGTGAAGCCTTTTTGTCTCTACAAGGAGCAAGCCAATCTTTTCTCCAAGGTGACGCCGCAGACGACTTCACACTTTTTAACGACGCAGAAGAATTGTTTCAAGAAGCAGAAGCCAAAGGTGCATTTCTACTTAATCATCAATCAAAGTGGCTAACCGAACCAAGCAAAGTTCACAGCCTCCGTAACATCTTAAATGCCGGTGAACTCATGGCTGAAGTAGGTCAACACATCACAAATTCCAGAACCCAACTGATGGACATGCCTGCAGACGGTTCCCTCACAGAATATCTAAAAGCCATCTCAACCGAACAGCTTGAACCCGCAGCACAAAAACTCGATCAAATTGAAACCCTTCTAGATGAAACAGATCTTTCCGGCACTGGCTACGAAGAAAAATTCTACGACTATCGTGAAAAACTCAGCACCCTCTCAGATCTTTTTGACCTCTGGATTTCTGCAAAAGACCCCGTTTTTTCCGCTCTCGGTGACCGCTACCCCCAACACTACCTCATACTTCTGATGAACAACGACGAAATTCGTCTCGGCGGAGGATTCATTGGCTCTCTCGCAATCGCTGAAATCAATGACGGCCGTCTCACAGAACTAGACTTCCATGACGTTTACGAATTCGACAACCAATTCCACGGAAAAATTGAATTCCCAGTCCACGAACTCCGCCAGCTCGCACCATACTGGTGCCTGCGTGACAGCAATATTTCACCAGACTTCCCAACAACAGCCGAGCACGCAATTCGCTTCTTAGATCTTGAAGGTGGCCCAGGTGTAGACGGCGTAATCGCCATCAACCTCTCCGCAGCTCAAGCAATGATGGAAGAACTCGGCGAAGTCTCAATTCCATCCCTCAGCAAAGCACTCACCGCAGAAACTCTCCCAGCCGTTCTCAGCACTTTAGTCGAAGCAAAAGTCTCCGGCACAACAACACCAAAAGACATCCTTGCAGAACTCATCGACTCCTTCATGGCATCTCTAGACAGCATGGAAGTGAAAGCAAAAATCGGCATGCGCATTCTTGAGGAAATCGATAAAAAACAAGTCCTCATCTACCACCGCAACGACTCCATCCAAAACCTCATCACATCCCTCGGCCTAGACGCATCAATCCCACAACTCGGCAATATAAACTCCTCCTCCGTCGGAGTAGAAACAGACTTCTTCCTCCCTGCATTCACGAACATTGGCGGTAACAAAACAGACCGCTACATCCAGACCCAAATCCAACATGACACCCAAATCCTAGCCGACGGCACAATCCTCAACGCAGCCACACTGACCCGCACGCACACCTTCAACGCAGCTGCCTCCGCATGGCTAAAATCTGCAGCCGCCTCTTACGGCTTCACCAACTGGACACCTGAACTTGAACGCATCCTCGGCGACGACGACAACCACACAGGCATCCGCCTCTACATCCCGGAAGGCAGCCAAATCCTTGAAACCTCCGGCATCCATCGTGATGATCTCCAATTCTTTTACGACGAAGAACAAGACATCTCTTACTACTACTTAGACCAAATCATCCCAACAGACAGCACGGAGTCCTTCACCGTGATCTATTCTCTCCCATGGAAATTCCAGGGTGAATTCCAAGAATACGAATTCGATCTTTTCAAACAGCCCGGCCTCAAATCCATCACTTACGAAAAAACTGTCACAGCCCCAAATGACATCATGCTCTCCTCAGAACCACTCGCCACCGAATTCATAGAAAACACAGACTACACCCTCAGCGGCAGTCTGGGTGGGGATGTAAACATCAAAGTCCTCTACCGCTAAGCAAACATTTGCCTTTGTGTCCCAAAATGGTGTAGGCTGCGGTCTTCTTAAATGCAAAATATTTCACCATGACGTTAAGCGTACACGAATTCCCGGCAACTCCCGATCTTCCCAAGCTACCAAATATCTTAAAAGAATTTCTAAGTGGGCAAACAAACCTACCAGATCTAGTTGACACCCGCGACGACACTCTCAGACGCGTATTAATTGCATCTTTGCACGCAACTCAAAAAGCACTTGAAGACTCTGACGCAGGAAAAGAAGCGGCAAATAAAGCCCCTTATCCAGAAAATCCAAGAGGCTCACAATCAGACAGATGGTTCGGAAATTTTGACGAATGGGGATGTCTTCAAAAAGGCTTAGGCGTACATCAAACGGCAAGCCAAATAAGCCGAGGAATTTTTACTCATGTAGGCCTAGGCCCCGGTTCCTTTACAGGAAGGAGGGAACAAGCAATACCTGACTCACTTACCCTCGAAAGAGGACAAAATATTCAGATGTCAGAAACAGGAAATAGAACACATAGGATGGGAAGATTTTCTGTTGTGAGCCCTATAAGAAGGGACGCACACTTAAAAGCTTCTGGCCTGATAGAAATCACAGAGAGTGATGCAGTAAGCTCCACAAGTCTCGGGGGAGAAGACGGGAATCTATTTATGAAAGAAGGTGGTAAATCTAATAGATCCCACTCCCCAATAGTTGTACCAATTTTTGGCACACATTTTGTGCCAGGTGAAGAAAGAGCATTCCTGGGCGTATTAAACAAAGCACACACCTCTGGGGGTTATATCTCCAGACAACAACTAATACGTGGCTGTTTCATACCTTTTGGCAGTGGAGCGGTAGAAGCCTTTTAAAACCCATTGCTGATCTGACAGCTCCTCCATCATCAGAGTGCTTCACGTCTAACCCGACAATCTTTCCCATGTAAACACTGACTCAAACGTCTACCAATCCCCCTTGCACAAGCAGTCATCGAAGCAGCTTCTCCCTCATAACCTCCGGAACCAGCAATTGGGCAAGGACTTTTTGCCACTTCTTCAGCCTCTTTCATATTCGCACTTAATCTTTGAACGACTGTGGGTAATTGATCAAATGAAAATGGTCTATCCAAAAACTCTGCAAAAAATCTTCGTGGAATTCTGCCCTCATCCCCATACTGATACCCACAACGAAAATGCAAAATACGCTCATCCGGATCTTCAATTTGAGTATCTACATGACTATGAACACGAATAACCAAAGCACCTGCATCATCATCAATTCTTCCAATAGTCTGACCCTCATCTTGACCTTCTGCATGATCAAACTGTGTCCAAAACTCAGCTTCAACTTGAGGAATTGCAGTAGTAGCAGTTTCTCCAGATTCACACAAAGGTCCAACTGTAAAGCAATGCCGATGAGGTGATGTGCCTGTAGAACCACAATAGGTAACCGCCAATTTTAATCTCTTACTGCTGGCCACTATAAAATTCTCTCTCCACCCGCGATACGGGTAAAAAGTCTTAAAATCATCAGGAGGCGTTCTCGAATGCCTGTCTGTAAGTCCTGCCACGGCATGTAACAGATTGTCAAAAACAGAACTATCAACGCCACTTAACGTGACACCTTTTCTCACAAAAGCTAAAAAAGACTCACTATTACCTTCTCGACTATCATTAAAAAGTTGACCTGCACAATCATGACCAGCCAAAAGCTCCGTATACCATTCAGGCTCCTCACCATCTCCTTCCGTTGACTCATCTTCATCCTCTTCCTCCGGCACAACCACAAAATTCCTTAACTCACCACTCGTGCGAGCAAAAATAAGACAAAGGCCAGTATCACTATTACGTCCAATTATTCCACCTTCTTCCCAAGAGGACGGCACACTAACAGTCCATCCACCAACAGTAGTCCTCGTTTCGTCTGAACCAGCAGCTTGCAAACATAATCTTAGATGTTCAAGACCTACACGAATAGGCCTTTTTTGCCCACGGTCTAATTCAACAGGAACATAAAGATAACCATTTCCCAATCCAAGTCGAGCCAACCTATCCACAGGAGTATACCTGTCCATATCTCGCAACGCCTCATCCCAATCCACAGCACCATCTTCCACAGCCGTTTCCTCTTCTTCCTCCACAGGCTCAGGCTCATCATCACGTCTTTCCATCCCCGGCTCAATCGCAAAACGCCGTATTGTAAAAGTTGCATCTCTACTACGACAAGTTGCACTACCATGTGACGCAGGTCTAGTATCAGCTTCAATTTTTTCGTCTTTAAGAACTACTTGCCAACCATCATCATGATATCCAATCACAGCTCCGTCCCTCCATCTGGAAGCATCACGAACATGCCAACCACCATGGTTATAAATATCTTCACTAAATCTGGACGAAAGTGCCGCAGATATAGTTTCCATCAAGCCACTTGGGTTCAAATTTGCAGCATCACAAGTAATAGAATCAGACTTAAAAAGCTGACGGCTTTCATCGTGCCCAGTTATCCTAGTTATATGACTATAACCACCTCCAAGCTGCCATTTTTCTTCCCACGCACTAGGCCCATCGTCTTCCCCCGCCGGTTCCTCTCCCTCATCCTGCACACCACCCAAAACAGGCAATAACCGAACCTTGTCTCCCTCCTGTCCAACAAAAACGAGATCGATTATCACACCTTGGCCATTCTCAAAACGCATAACAGGCGTATTTTGCACCCAATCAATAACTTCCATTGATAATCTCCAATCCCCATGTCGGTGCCCCTCAGGCGAGTGCTCATTCACACTCCGAAGAGCTAATCCAAGCCCACCAAAAAATTGATTCCAAATTTGACCTAAACCTTGTGCTCCACTTGGCAAATCATGCCCATATAAAGTCCTTTGAATTTCACCTTTCAAACCACCACCCCGGCTGTCACCACTATTTTCTTCATAAAGTTCAAAAACTCTGTCACCCATAACACTCGGCACCCGAGCATGAAGAATAGCTTTGTAAGGCTCTGCTCCAGCCTCTCTTTCGCCAAGCCCAGCATCTGCAGCTGCCTTAGGACGACGTCTTTTCAGCGCCAAACCATCTGGCCCCAACTGAACCATAGGTGGTACTTTCTTTTTTGGCTCGTCACCCTCTGCCTCCGGCTCATCCGGTTCATCAGCTGGCTTAGGCTTCTCCCACGTACTTTTCCTTGCCTCCAATCTCGCCTTCAAAAACCTCTGCCCAGTAATAGTCCATTCAGGTTTATTTCGCCAGGTCAATAAAGCCCCCAATATACTTTGTTGTTGGTCAACCCGCATTCCACCAAGAATTTCATCAACAGCAGCCTCATCTCTTCGTTCAGCTGCCTCGCGAATATCAACTTGCGACTGCCTCCACTTATCTCTTTCCTGCCGCTCTGCGAACGACAACCGAGGTTTTTTCTTTTTCTTTCTTTTACTTCCCATAAACCAAAATTAAAAACTAAGGCCCAGAAACATACCCCAAAACTCACCACCTGTCTAGAAATTCCGCCTCTTAAACATCTCCTCCAACTTCTCAAAAGTCAGCTTCACGATCGCAGGCCGCCCATGCGGACAATGAGTACAATGCTTAGTTTTCTCCATATCTGCCACAAGCCCCTCCATCTCCGCCATCGTCAACACATCCCCAAATTTCACCGCTCCCCGACACGCCGTATAAGTCAAAATCACTTCCCTCACATCTTTAACTCGATTCCCAGACCCCCACTCTTTAACAACATCCGCAATCACCTCCTTCACGACTGCCTCCGGCTCACGCTTCTCAATCCCAGATGGCACCGCGCGCACCAAAAAAGTCGATCCGCCAAATGACTCAATCTCAAATCCAATCGCCTCAAAATCCGCCATATTCTCTGAAACAATCCGTGCACTATCCACACCCAAATCCATCTCAAGAGGAGTCAATAACTTCTGACTCGCAACTTTCTCACCATCCAACGCCTCCATCAACTGAGCATACCGAACCCGTTCATGAGCCGCATGCTGATCAATCAACACAAGCCCATCCTCCGACTCCGCAATGATATAGGATGCAGCAATCTGTGCAATCGGCCGCATCACCGTTCCTTGCACGTCAAAAGTTCTTTGCTGAACAGGCCTATCCCTCTCCGGCAAACTCGGCCCCCAACTCAAATTCACCTGCTCCTGTTCACCCAATTTCACAGTCTCCCCAGGCTTTATCTCACCGCTCTCAACCGGCCCCAACATCTCACCCTCCAGCGCATGATGCACGCAGCCCATCACCGCCTTATAAACCTCCTGCTGATTCACAAACTTCACTTCCAATTTCCGCGGATGCACATTCACATCCACAAACTGCGGATCAATCTGTACGTCCAGCAAATACCACGGAAACTTCTCATGCATCAGCAGCGAATGAAAGGCCTCCTTCACCGCATGCCCAATCATCGCACTCTGAATCGCCCGCCCATTCACAAAAACAAACTGATATTTTTTACTCGACCGCGCCAACTCCGGTTTCCCAACAAAACCCTCAATAATCAGGTTCGACTGATGATATTTCACTGGCACCAAAGCCTCCGCCGTCTGCCCACCAAACAGCACCCGAATCCTTTCTTTCAAGGACTGCCTCGCAGCCAAATCAAAAACCTCCACACCATCCCGCATCAATCGGAAACCAATCTCCGGATGCGACAAAGCAATCCGCGAAATCATCTCAAAAATATGCCCATACTCAGTCTTCTCGGTTTTCATATATTTCTTCCTCGCCGGCGTATGATGAAATAACCCAAAAACAGAAATATCCGTCCCGACTTTACACGCCTCTTCCTCAAACGCCACCTCCTTCCCACCATCAATCTCTACTTTCGTCCCAATCCGTTCTCCCTCCGTCCTCGTCTTCAAAACAACCCGGGAAATACTCGCAATACTTGCCAGTGCCTCCCCACGAAATCCCAAACTCTTAATCGCAAACAAATCATTCAACTCACCAATCTTACTCGTCGCATGACGCTCAAAAGCCAGCCGCGCATCCTCGCGACCCATCCCACATCCATTATCCACAACCCGGATCTTTCGCAGCCCACCCTCCTCGATCTCAATCGCAATAGCAGTCGCCCCGCTGTCCACACTGTTCTCCACCAATTCCTTCACACAAGACGCAGGCCGCTCCACAACCTCACCGGCCGCTATTTGGCTTATTAATGCGTCTGGAAGCACTTTGATCATACAAGCATTATTGCAGAAACTGCCAGTTCCGCAAAGATTGACAAATTCCAAAAAACAGATATAATGCCAACTTCTTAACAAAAATCATGTCTATTAAACATGAAAATTTTGATGCCCGAGTGGTGGGTATAGTTAGTGGTCAAATACCAAAGTCCGAGGAAGATGTAGAAAAGACATATTTTTATGTTTTTGATGAAGAGTCACAAAGCTTAATTCCTGCGCCAAGAATTCACATCGCATTGCAGTCTAAAGAGCGTCTAGAAGGATATCGACAAGATCGTAAAGGGGGGGTATGGTCTTTTTTGGAAGACGCAGGGGTTGAAAGAAGAGAAAGAATATTGGAAGAACGCTTATCAGCAGTAGACCTGTCACCAGAATTATTAAAGGTAATCATGAATGGGCGTGTTCATGTCAGTATACTTTTACATACAAATGGTGGAGATGGTAGAACCACAGAAATAATACTTAAATCGATTGATTTGTGGAAAAGGAATGGCGGGCAGATTGACACCTATGCTCCAATGCTTGCTGCAAGTAATGGAGCTGAAATTTGGTCTGTAGGTGATAATAAATATGCTTGCAAAGACACAATAGCTCTATGGCATATAGGAGAGCCAACATTTGAGATGACAGAGGGAAATATGGCACTCTTAGAGGAAAGAGTTGAAAAAGAGCTAGAAGAAGAGGAAAAAGAGGAAGAAGATCCAGATGAAAAATACAGAGAAAAACTTAAAAAACAATTTAAAGCAGCAAAAGATTGTGAAGAAAAAGAACGTACCTTGCACGCAATTGAACATCATCCAAATGCTGAATTCACACTAACTGGAGAAGAGCTTGACCAAATGGGTCTTGTCACCAACTTGTTTGATTCGTGGATAGAAATGGAAAGATATTTGGAAGTCAGATCCGGCTTTGAGATTCATGGTAAAGCAGATCTGCGAGATTTAAATGAGTTTTGTAGAGATATGGGGCTTAAATATCTTTTGTCCTTAGCCATGAGCAGAAATGCTCCTGAAGAATAAATCTTATTGTCGACAAATAACAATACTTGATTGAAGTCTTTTTTCTGTGCTAACATTTCCCACTAAAAATTAATCCACGTGAATATGGCCCTAACAGAATGCGAACCCAGGGAATGTCACGGACGAATGGATGTGGATGGCTCAAGACGAAATATTCGTTCAGAAAATCCAACAACATACCAGGTTGAAGGCACAGCCTGTGGTGCAAATGTATTCGGAGTTTGCGATGACCGTTGCGAAGATCAATGTCATTTAGGAGGTGCAACAGACGAAGAATTACGAAGAACCACAGGAGTTGCAAGTGCACAAATAGCTGAATGCGTAATCGCAAGTTGGGAGACCACAATTTTCAGAACCGGCGGCGTCTAAAAATTTTCACTCCACCCCATTGACCCCAAACCCGTTCTATGGCAAAATCCCCGGGATGAGCAAAATCAACACAGAGGCCAAAAAAGAGCGACATCAAAAGCTCTACGAAGGCCAATATCATTCTCGGCTGGGCAAGATTTGGTTCCATACCAAAAGAGTACTGAAGAGAATCTGGAGATTCATAAAACCATCGCGGCGCAGCCTGCCTGAATTTATGCATCCTCTGGATAACATGCCCGCACCCAAAAGGCTCTATACACATCTAAGTATTTGGAGTATTGGCCTATTAATCCTCACATCTGTTAATGTCTCTCATGCCGCCTTCCAAGGAGGCCTTGGTGTTGGCGGCGAATACGAATTCCTAGCACTTGACCTGACAGACAGCTCATACATGACGGACGAAGAAGGTTATCTGATCAAAAACATGCCACTGGAAGGCGAAGCCGTTTATGACCTAGACCGAATAGAAATTGTCCAACACGAAGTCCAATCCGGGGAAACCCTCTCAGTCATCGCCTACAGATACGGCCTGAACGTTGCCTCAATTCGTTACGCCAATAGCTCAATCTCAAACACAGACTATCTCAAGGTTGGCCAAATCATAGAAATTCCACCAAAAGACGGACTTTACGTGGATATCTCCTCCGGCGACTCACTCGTGAAGCTCGTGGAAGAATACAAGGGTAACCTGGAAGAAACCATGGTCTTCAACAACCTGACTGACGAATCAGAATTAATCGCAGATGAAGAACTATTCATAATCGACGGAGAACCAGAAGTCGTTTATGTAGCAGCTACAACATACACCGCGCCAGCTTACACATACACAACGCCCGTTTATTACGACATCCCAGCCAACGCAGAAGGCTGGATCCGCCCAACTCAAGGGAGTATCACACAGGGTTATCGCTCATGGCATTACGCCTACGACATCGCCGACCGCAGTAAACCACCAATTCTTGCCGCAGCATCCGGAACCGTGAGTAAAGCATACTCAGGCGGTTGGGGAGGGGGTTACGGAAATCACGTAATTATTGACCATGGAAACGGATACCAAACCTTATACGCTCACTGTGAAACCGTTTATGTAAATACTGGCGACTATGTTGAGCAAGGGCAACTGATTGGAAAAATGGGGAACACAGGACGTGTTTACGGAGCCACCGGAATCCATCTCCATTTTGAAATCACCTATAACGGTGTGAAACAAAATCCTAGTATTATGGGTGTTTGGTAGCACCAAAAAATTCAGGTTTTTGTCAGGACAAAAGCTAATAATTTTGCATATAATTCTTTTATGTATGTAAAAAGATTTTTAGAATGGATTGGCTTAAAAGAAAAGCTACACAAAAAGCTTTCTAAGGCTCCCTGTGTCTCAGAAGGCGAAATATGGTGGGCCAGTATTGGTGAAAATATTGGGTCTGAAATCAATGGGAAAAGTAAATTATTTTCGCGACCAGTGATTATCTTCAGGAAATTAGCTCACGATTACTATTTTGTTATTCCTACTACTACAAAAACAAAATCTGGGACTTGGTATGTCTCGTACCACCAGGGTGGAATCGACGCAAATGCCTGTTTGCAACATGCTCGAGCTATTGATTATCGACGTTTATATTCAAGATTAGGGGAGCTTGATTCAGATGATTTTATGGAAGTGAAGAAAGGATTCAAAGACCTGTACTTACAAAATTTTCCCTCCGCCAGGGCGGAGGGTCGCGGGGAATCCCGAATGTAGCTAAATTGTACGCTTATAGCGGGGCAAAAGTCAATGTGCTAAACTGTCGCAGAATTTAATTTACTCTAAATGAAAAAGAAAGGTCTACTGGCAATATTACTTACCGTTCTGATTTGGGGTAGCAGCTTTGCAGTGGTGAAAATTGGGCTTCAAGAAATAGAACCCTTAATGCTAACTCTTTTACGAGCTTTATTTGCATCTATATTTTTGATGAGCATTATTCTCCTCAGAAGAGAACAAAAAGTATTCTTAAAAGCTGTAAAAACAGATTGGAAATATTTCTTAGTATTGGGCTTAATCGGTATTACACTTTTCGGCCTTCTTCAGAATGTGGGGATTAAATATACTTCTTCAGCTTTGGCAGGAATTCTTCAAAATACAAATCCACTTTTCATACTCGTGCTCTCAGGCATCTTTTTAAAGGAAATCATTACAAAGAATAAAATTCTTGGTTTGGTCACGGGGTTTTTAGGTGTGTGTTTTATTGTTTTTGTGGGTACCGACATAAAAGAACTTTTTAGCTCAGAAACATTTTTAGGTAACGTACTCATAATTGCCTCAGCTTTAAGTTGGGCCATTTACTCAATTCTAAACAAACGAGTTTTTAAAAAATATTCTCCACTCCACTTAACATCAATCGCTTATATTTTTGGTACAATTCTCTTGATTCCTGCAGTGCTAATTTTCAGCTCAGTAGCAGATCTTTCTGAACTATCCTTAAAGTCTTGGCTGATCATTTTGTACCTGGGAATTACATGTTCTGCGATTGCATTTTTCTCATGGAACTACGCATTAAGTAAAATGGATGCATCCAAAGCTTCTGCATTTTTATATTTAATTCCAGTCATAGCAATTTTTATTGGATGGGCTTTTATGGGAGAGGAAGTTTCAACATATGCTTTGCTAGGAAGTGGCTTAGTTCTAGGAGGTGTTTATTTAACAGAAAAAGCTTAAATAATGAAAAAACTCCTCCACCACACACGCAGCGTAGCGAAGTGTGCTAACCGCCTCGCTCAAGTCCTAGTCCGGTTTTATCAAATCACACTTTCTCCAGACCACGGTCCTCTCCGCCACATTTTCCCCGGCGGCTTTTGCCGTTACACCCCCTCATGCTCCTCATACACCCACGAAGCAATCGGCAAGTACGGCCTGATCCGCGGCACTATAAAAAGCATCTGGCGCATTCTCCGCTGTAACCCATGGAGTAAAGGAGGTATTGACTTACCGTAAAATTCTCATTAAGCTCCCCAAGGTTTCTCTAACCTTCGGAAAAATATGGAAAATGAAAATGACGTTCGTCCAGTTCAGCGCGCACTTCTTAGCGTGTCTGACAAAACTGATCTCATCCCGCTTGCGGAAGCTCTTCACAAGCACGGCACTGAAATCCTCTCAACCGGCGGAACAGCAAAAGTTCTCAAAGACGCAAACATCCCTGTCACAGACATCTCAGACTACACCGGCTTCCCAGAAATGATGGACGGCCGCGTGAAAACTCTTCATCCAAAAGTTCACGGAGGACTATTAATGCGCCGCGGCCAGGACGACGAAATTGCAGCCAAGCACGACATCAAAGCAATTGATATGGTTGTAATCAACCTCTACCCGTTCAAAGAAACCGTCAGCAAAGAAGGCGTAACAGAACCAGAAGCAATTGAACAAATCGACATCGGCGGCCCGGGTATGCTCCGTTCTGCTGCAAAAAATCACAAATACGTAACGCCACTCACAGCAATCCAAGACTACCCGCTCATCATTGAAGAACTTGAAAAATTCGGCGGCATCACAGGTAAAACTCGCCGCAAATTAGCAATCACCGTCTTCGACAAAACCGCAAATTACGACCGCGCAATCGCAGACTATTTAATGTACGAAGGAAAATCAGTCGAACTCTTAGACCTGCATTATGAAAAAGTAATGTCTCTTCGCTACGGCGAAAATTCTCATCAGAAGGCAGCATTTTTCCGTGACCCATCAGATCATTTCCCAAATGTCGCGAACGCAAAAGTCCTGCAAGGAAAACAACTTTCATACAATAATATTGTAGATGCAGACGGTGCACTTGAATTGGCAAAAGACTACAATCGACCTGCAGCAGCTGTCATCAAACACACAAATCCATGTGGCGCAGCAACGGCGGAAAATATCAATGATGCTTTCACACTGGCATACGAAGTCGATCCAATGTCCGCATTTGGCTGTGTGATTGCTCTCAACCGCCCGTGCACAAAAGAAATCGCTCAGTACATCAAAGACAAGAAACTCTTCGTTGAAATCATCATCGCACCTTCTTTTGACGAAAGCGCTCTCGCGCTGCTTTCAAAACGAAAAAATCTCCGCCTGTTAGAAACCGGCGCTCTCAGAAAAAACCCAAATCAACGAGCAATCAGAAATGTATCCGGCGGAATGCTAGTCCAAACTTCAGATCAATATGTTGTCACAGAAGATGACCTAAAAGTTGTAACAGAAAAAGCTCCATCCCAAGATGAAATTGAAGCGATGCTCTTTGCCAGAATCCTCGTGAAACACGTAAAATCCAACTCCGTGGTCTTCGCCAAAAAACATGACAAAGGAGGCTGCGTTGCAACCGGAATCGGGGCAGGGCAGATGTCTCGCGTAGACAGCGTAATCATTGCGAAACGCAAAGGCGGTGAAAATGTACCAGGCTCAGTCATGGCATCAGACGCATTCTTCCCATTCCCAGACGGCGTGGAAGAAGCATGTGACGCAAAGATTTCTGCTATTATCCAACCCGGCGGATCCATCCGTGACGACGAAGTCACAGCTCGTGCAAACGAACTCGGCCTCTCCATGGTTCACACTGGCATCCGGTCATTCAAACACTAATCAATGACTCTCCCACAAGCCATCATTCTCGGCATTCTCCAAGGAATCACAGAATTCCTACCAATCTCTTCATCCGGACATCTCATTCTTGGCGAAACACTTTTTCATCTGGACGTGAGCCAACTCAAAGACTTCGACGTTGCAGTTCACGTTGCAACTCTTCTCGCAATCCTGGTCTATTTCTGGCGAGACCTGCTCAAAACAAAATATTGGAAGTGGCTCATCCTCGGAACCATCCCAGCCGTAATCATCGGCTTCACACTTGAAGACCAAATCGACGCACTTTTCCGCAGCGCACTTTCCGTCGGAATTGTAATGATGCTTATGGGTGCAATTTTCACAATCCCAGAATCTAAAGTCAAAATCTCCAAAACCCAAAAATTCAACTGGCAAAAAGTTCTTGCCATCGGAATCGCCCAATCCATAGCTCTCATTCCAGGCGTATCCCGTGCCGGTTCAACAATCTTTGCCGGAACAGCACTCGGCCTCAAACGCGAAGAAGCAGCCCGATTCTCATTCATGCTCGGCTCCATTGCAATCGCCGGCGCCGGCCTCCTCACAGCCATAGATATCACAGAAACAACAGTTCTTCACGTACCACTCGCTGCAGGCTTCATCGCAGCATTTATCTCCGGCCTCGCCGCAGTCTGGTGGCTCATGCGATTTCTCAAAAAACATTCACTCCGCGTCTTTGGGATTTACTTATTGCTAATCGGCGGAACAACAATAGCCCTAAGCATATTCTAAGCAAAATCCAAGTCGTCTCGACAAATCCACCCAATCCTGATACAATCCCCAAAACAATTTTAACAAATCCAAATGTCAAAAAACCCGTCAGATTACGCCATCGCAACCCTGGGGAGCCACACCGCTCTGCAAATTCTCAAGGGCGCAAAAGACGAAGGAATCAAAGCAATTGCGGTCTGCACGCCAAAAGCCCGCCGCGTTTATGAAAGTTACGGAGTCGCAGATGAAATCATTGAAGTCGACACTTACCAGGATTATTTCAAAATCGAACAACAACTAATAGACCAAAACGCCATCATCATCCCACATGGCTCTTTCGTGAGCTACCTGGGACACGAAAAAATGCGCAACAACGTGAAAGCAATGCATTACGGATCCAAAGGTGTTTTGGAGTGGGAATCAGACAGAATGATGGAACGCGAATGGCTCAAAGCAGCCGGACTCAATCTGCCAAAACTTTACAGAGATCCAGCAGAAATTGACGGCCCAGTAATTATCAAATTCCACGGCGCGCAAGGCGGATTTGGATATTTCATTGCAAATTCACCAGAAGAATTCAACGAAAGAATCAAAGAATTCCCAGACCACGACGGTTACGTAATCCAAGAATACATCGTGGGTGTGCCAATGTACGTTCACTATTTTGTATCCGCACTCACTGGCAAAATCGAAATCATGAGTTTTGACAAACGCTACGAATCAAACGCAGATTCAATCGGGCGGATTGCAGCTCAAGATCAAATTGACGTTGGCCTCCGCACCAGCTACACCGTAACAGGTAACGTGCCCATCGTAGTCCGCGAATCTCTCATGCCAATGTTCTTCGAAATCGGTGAAGCCGTAGTCCGCGAGTCCAAAAAACTTAGTGGCGTACCAAAAGGACTTTACGGCCCATTCTGCCTGGAAGGAATCATGGATCCTGAACTCAATTTCCGTGTTTTCGAAATCTCAGCCCGCATCGTAGCCGGAACAAACCCGTTCACTCACGGCTCACCATACACCTGGCTCCGTTATGACGAACCAATGTCCACCGGCCGCCGAATTGCCCGAGATATCAAAGAAGGGATCTCAGCCGGCCGCCTAGAAGACCTGTTAGGTTAGACAAAACTCAAATCCATACTATAGCTGACCGGCGCCGGTCACGGATTCAACAGCTTCCATTTATGTCAATAATCTATTTTAAAAACCATAAAAAATGAACAGAGAAAGAATAAGTTTAATCCTAGCAGTCCCAGCATTACTTGCCTCGACGTGTGCATTGCCGGGCGTACAAGAGCAATTTACAACACGCACACCAGTAGCAATGACATCAAAACCTCTTTCAAAAGAACGAAAAGCACATAATGGCTTTATTGAAGGTTGTACAGAACTTTGCTTGTGGGCAACAAATTGTATTGATGCTACTTGTTCCTTGGAAAGAAACGAATGCCAAAGAAGATGCATTTTCGCTCTACATGAACCACGAGATTGAAATAGTAAATAATCTCTTGTCCGTGTATATTATCTCCATAGAATTTCATAAACCAAATATGACCCAAAATCTACTAGACGGCTACGATCTCAAAAATTTAACTATCGGTGTGCTTGGTGGGCACAGCGCCCTGGACGTTTGCGAAGGAGCTAAAAAGCTCGGATTCAAAACACTCGCAGTTTGCCAAAAAGGCCGTGAAAAAACCTATGCAAAATATTACAAAACTCGTGGCGAAAAAGGCTGCATTGATGACATAATTCTTGTCGACAAGTTTTCAGATATCACAAAGCCAGAAATCCAAGAAGAACTCCTCAAACGAAACACAATCTTCATCCACAACAGGTATTTCTGGGTCTACTTCGACGATTTCGACGACATCGAAAAACGCTCCAAAGTTCCAATTTACGGCCTTCGCAAAGGAGTCCGCTTGGAAGAACGCGACCAGCCACTGAATCAATATCACCTCCTTGAAAAAGCCGGCATCCGCATTCCAAAAATCGTAAAATCCGGCACAGATACTTTCAAAAGTGACGAAGATTTCAAAAAAATCCTAGACAAACACTTCAAAGCAAAAGGTGGCCCACTCCTCGTAAAAGTAAACGAAGCTACCCGCACTTACGAACGCTCATTCTTTGTCTGCACAACAACAGAAGGATTTTTCAATGAAGCAAAACGAAAAATCGCAGCAGGAGAAATCACCCAAGAAGCACTCAACCAATCCACAATCGAAGAATTTGTGATCGGTGCACAGGTCAATTTCAACTATTTTTACTCCGCACTCAATGACGAACTCGAGCTCATGGGAACAGACACCCGTCGCCAAACAAGCCTAGACGGCTTCCTCAGATTAGACGCTCAAACCCAAACGGAGCTCATGGAAGGAGGATACAAACCCAGCATGATTGAAACCGGACACATCGCTTGCACGACAAAAGAATCAATCATAGAAAAAGCCTTCGTCGCAGGAGAAAAATTCCTAAAAATTATGAAAGAAGAAGTGCCACCAGGCATGATCGGCCCCTTTGCACTACAAGGTGCAATCGCCACCACCAAAGGTAAAGAAGAATTAGTTGTCTTTGACGTTTCAATGCGAATTCCCGGCTCACCCGGCACCCGCTACACCCCATATTCAAGTTATCTCTGGGGTCATGACATGAGCTACGGCGAACGTATCGCAATCGAAATCAAAGAAGCGGTCGACACAGATCGCCTTCCCGAAATCTTAACCTAATAAATATGGATGCTAGCGCCAGCATAGAACACGAACCAAGCTTAGAAGATCGCCCAGACATTGCCGAACAACTAGATGAACTTTATGCAGAAATAGAAGCAGAAAGTGATTCAGGAGACGTGGAAGAAGCATCTGAAGAATTTGTGAAAATGTCAGGTGGAGAAATGCTAGAACAAATCGATGATATTAATGAAGGGACAATAAGTTTTTTGGAGGAAAAGATTAAAGAAGCGCCAAATCGCAAGGAGCGCAAGCGCGCAAAACTTCAATTAGATATTTATGAGGACACACTTGAACTTCTTGAAGATATTGAGGATTGGGTAGATGAAGAAAAGCCAAAAAAGGTCCAGGAAAAAACAATGAAATATTTGGACAAAGTAATGAAGCGAATGAGGAAAGCCGGCTTGGATGACGAAGAAATACTAAACGCAGCTGATGAACTCCAAGATTTCATCAACGCAAATACCCAAGCCTACGAAGAAACAATTGGTAAGCCACATCTCATTTTGGAAGGAACTTCTGTCCTACTTGAACTTATTCCTCTGGTCAGTGGTCCAAAGATGCTTGCAGAATCTGTCATTGGTAAGACAATGGCAGGGCGTAAATTGAGCATTCCAGGAAGATTTTGGCATGCAACGTGGGCAGGAATTTGGACCGTAGTTGACACAGCAGGACTCGCTGTGGGCATCCTGGCTGCCCCAGAAACAGCTGGATTAGGAACGGTTGCAGTTGAGGGTGCAGTGCTTGCAGCAAAGGGCGCAAAAGTAACAAAAGCAATGAAAGTTGGTGCAGCCCTTATGCGTATGGCAAAAGGGGGAGGGAAGGCATCAAAAGCAATTCTAAAGACAAGTAAATTCCTTGTAAAGCATCCAAAACTAGCAAAGGGTGCAGTCAGAGTGGGTAAACACGGAGGAAAACTCAGCAAGTTAAACACGGTAAAAGGTGCCGTAAAAATAGCTGCAAAAACACCAAAAGCAGTTGCAAGAATGCGTATTTTTAAAAACGTCCGCGCAGAAAGACTAGAACTTCTCAGTACCCTAGACTCCGTCTTCAAATCCGCCTCTTAATCTTGGGATTTATAGAACATTTCCTCACTGGGTTTCAGTTTTGTTCATGCATGATTCACAAAACTTCAACCTGAAATGCATTCTGAAATATTCTACAAATCCCAAGAAGAAAGAAAGGAGGGGAGACTAACATAAGATGTTGATAGGTTAAATTTCCCCGAATCATGATGAGGGGGAATTTAAACCAGTTAGTCGAACCTCCTTTCTTTCTTCTTAAATCAGTGGCATATCAAAATCCTCAGCCTGCTGAATAACAGTATTTCCTTCACCCTCAGCCGGCGCTTCTTCAGACGCCTCATCCCATTTCCGCAAATTCGCTTCCACCTCGTCTTTCGGCGTACAATACTTTTCTCGCGATAAATCAATAATCTTCTTACTATGATCATCTTTTTCCTCGTAAAACATATCCATAGTCCGTCCAGAAAATGCCTCAGTCAGCTCACCATCAATAGACATCTTTGTGTAGAACTCTCGTACACCCAAATTAATAATGTCACGAACATGGAAAATCGGAGTGTATTCCTCCGCCAAAATCACCGCATCTTCAGCACCAACGCGGAAACTAACCATGGAACCAACATTACCAAACACCGTTTTTCTAACCTCCTCACTTAGCTGCCCAACAAACTGATGAGCAATCGTCAAACAAAGATGATACTTCCTCGCCTCAGACAAAATCTCCTCAAAAGTGTCAGTCGCAAAATTCTGAAACTCATCCACGTAAAAATAGAAATCCTTCCTGTCCTCCTCACGCATATCCGCCCTAGCCATCGCGGCTTGATAAATCTTCGTCACAATCATAGATCCAATCAACTGAGAATTTTCCTCACCCAAAAGCCCCTTTGAAACTTTCATCAGTAGAATCTTCTCGTTATCCATAATATCCCGAATATTGAAGGTATTTATCGGCTGTCCAATAATATTCCGAATCATATTCGTAGAAACAAGCTGCCCAACTTTATTTAGCAGCGGCGTAATCGCCTCAGCATCAAACTTCTCACTCCAACCTGCAAACTCATTCACCCAAAAATTCTTCACCACAGAATCCTGAATCCGCGCAATAATCGTCTGCCTATAATTCTTGTCAGACAACATCTTCAAAATCGAAAGCACAGTCGTATTCGGCGAATCCAAAAGCGCCAGTGTCGTATACCTCAGTACATGCTCCAAACGATCCGACCAGTTCCCACCAAACAATTTTTTAAAGATATCAATAAATCCAATCGTAATCTGCATTTTAAATTTCTCATCTACCTTTTCCAGTGGGTTAAAAGCGATTGGAAAATCCACATCTCCCGGGTCAAAATAAACCACATCCTTCATTCGCTCCGGCGGGACTGCACGCAATATATTATCAACAAGATCTCCATGCGGATCCAACACAGCAATACCTTTCCCCGCCAAAATATCCTTCTTCACAAGCAGCTCCAACAGCTTGGATTTACCTGTACCACTCTTCCCAACAACATAAAGATGCCGTCTCCGATCCTCACGCTTAATTCCAAAATCCTGGTAATTATTGTGGTAATTCGTGATTCCAAACATCGAAATCTCACGCTCTTTTCTTGTCGGTAAATTCTTCGGCGGCTCATGCTTCTTTGCCAAAATATGCACAATATGCGGCACATGATCCGCGTTCGGGAAATGATAAAGCGTAGCCAGTTCATGTGCTCCAATTGTTACTGGTTTCTTCATTTTCCGTGAACGATATTCTTTCAAAAACGACTTCCCACTTTTGATCCGCTCCATCACAAATTCGTTGTAGTCAGTCTTGTTGAATTGATAAAGAGCCTTTGCCATCGCCAAAAGATTTTTCTCCGCATCCTCAGCATTTTCAGCAACCGCCCCAACCTTCACCTGAATGCGAAACGGATTGTGTTCTGTCTTCCCAACAAAATGCGCATCTTCCTCAGTAAAAAATAATTTCTTCGACTTCAATCGCACATAATTCTTAATTCTAAATAGTCTAAAAATACTGTTAAGCCGCATTTTTACTCGGCGACCAAAATGATAAAGCCAGTTGTCTTTCCGTGGTGAAACCAAAATTTGCACCCAAGCCTGATCTTTAGGGCCAAGCTTAGAGATCACAGAAAAGACACCGGAAAGAGAATCAACTTCAAACTCTTCATAATTTTTCAACGGATAAATATCACTTCGCGCCAAATGCGCAGAAGTCCCCAAAAGAACCTGATTCTCCGGATCAAAAAAGTTCGTATAATCCTTCCTCGGCCTAATCTCACAATCTGGGAAAGTCGCATAAATCAAACCTTCAACAAGCTTAGTAATCTCCGGTTCACAACCAATGAAAAAATAGGTGTATTGGCTATACCCAAAAAACTCAAAAGAAAGCTTCTTCCCCTTAGAGGTATTATGCAAATTATCCAAAAACTGTAGGAACAAATGCTCTTTTTTTGGGTCGTCAGGCGTACCCTGCTCAATTACGACTTGTAGAAAGTCCATTTCCATCATTACATTTTAACATATTTTTACAGATTAGCCAACCTGCAAACAACATCTTTCGCAGGAGAGTAATTCTAAGCCCTATTTATGCATATTTCAAATCTCTGAAACACTCCTGGCAATACACAGTTTGACCTGATCCAGGAACATAAGGAGCTCTTATGTCTTTAGAACATTTTGTACACTGCCAGTCCCAAAGCCGCCGATAATTCCGTAAGGCCAAACGATCCAAATATCTCTGATCCAAACAAGTCCTTGGCAGCGCAACCCCCAATTTCCTGTAAATCGCAAGCTCCCGCGGAACAATTTTATAAAACTTGCCAGTTTGCTCACACTTCAAAATTTTCTCACAAACATCATTCGGCGTATCTTTAACATGGTCCGGCAACTCATAAGCCTCACCTTGAAAACCCTGATCCTCATTTTCCTCCTTCCACCCATAACCCCGCGCTTCAGCTTGCTCCTGACTCAACGGATAATATTCCTGCGCAATCGTCTCGTTATACGCAAATGGCGAAAACCGAGCCGGAAAAAACTCACCCCATTCGTCACCCATATGTTCAATTAACTTAGCCCTCAACTCCTCATACTCTTCCTCCGAATATTGCTTATTCAAAACACAAAATTTCTTGTGTCGTAGTCCAACACATCCAAACAAGTCATGACTGTTGTGGCAAATATCAACATAGTCCGAACTATTCATGTCATATGAAACACTCGCAAACTTCAAAAATTTCCCTCGATTACATCCATGGCACTCATACTGCCGTTCACACTCAAACGCCGATTCATAAACGTCATAACAGTCGTTCATATGCCCAGCCTCATAACAATACCGGCAATCCCGCGACTCAATCACATCAAAACTATCCAGAACATTCTTGCATTTCATCATGCAGTCACCCTCACAATCCTCACACATAATCAACAGACCAGCTCTTTTAGGTGCATTCTTGATCATCTCTTTATATTCTCGCAAAAACCCCATCAAAACTTCATAAGATCCCAAATCAATCTCACCCATAAACTCCGCGTACTGTTCACGTGTCATCTGTTCATTCCGCACACAATATTCCTTTCGCTGCAAATTACTGCACATAAAACAACTCGTACAATTCGTGCAGCCGTACAAAAACGCAGACTCCGTGGAAAAATCTGAAAAGAAATTATAAATATTTCTAAAGCCCGTCACCTGATACTGATCCTCGTAACAAAGCTGACAATCCTCAATGTTGTAACAGTCCACACAGTCCTGACAATTAATCATCCATTTCGAATAAAAAATATCCTGCCCCCTCGCCGTATCCACAGTCATATAACAATCCTTATTATTTTCCGAATGATTGGTGTAGTCACTATTCTGACTATTTTTTTGATAAAGCGCCAAACGCGGAACCTTCAGCTGGAGCTCATGCATCTGCTCAAAAAACGACTTCCCAAGATCCACATCCAACCCAAAATCCAGCGCATTCCACTTATCACTCCACCAACAATCATTGCAGTAAACCGTATACGATGAATCCGCATGATAAATTGAAATAATCTGCTTCCCGCACGCATCACACTTTCTATGATAAAAATTCCGCTCATTCCGCCAACTCATCCGCCTCAGCTGCCTCTCATCCGGACAAAGACTCGGCAGCGACAAACCATTTTCCTCATAAAACTTCTGATCTCGCTCATCAACCATAAACTCCACTCCAGACCGCCGACATTTTTGTTTTATATCTGCCATAAATTAATCCCGATAGATTTGCGTTAGATGTTATTTGTCTTTTGATATGACGCCGGCGTTTTTCTTTAACCTGAATGCTAATATTTCTCCTCTAAATAACATTGCTCACAGTATACCCTAAAAAGTTTTCCACAACACACACGAGCCTTTCCATAAAAAATTCAGGAAAAATTCAGGACAAGCGTAAGTCTTCTCTGCTATCTTGTTTATTGATCTATTCCATGATACAATATTTATGAATTTAATTAATTTAACTAAATTTATGAATACTTATACTCTGAAAATGTTTAACACAGGTCAAATCACTTTACCCAAAGCATGGCGTGAAAAATTCAAGACCAAACATTTCATCGCCGAACAAACGGACAAAGGACTTCTCATCAAACCAATCCTTCCAGAAGAAGAAGTGGTTTATTACGAAAATGATGAAAGTTGTGGCTTATTTTTTCCCAAAGGAGTAGATCCGCAAGTTTTAATTGATAAAATAGACGAAATCGATGGATAAAATAGGGAAATTTTTAAAACAACTGCAAAAGAAAAAACGAAAATTTTTAAAAGAAAAAATTTTCCCAAAAATAAAAAATTTAAATTTACAAGGTTTAGACGTGAAAGCCTTAACAGGTTATAAAGGGCTTTATAGAGTGAAGTTAAACAAAACAAGAATCATCTTTTTTAAAGACGAAAAAAACAAACGAGGTGTAATAATTGCGGCAGATTATCGCAAAAATGTCTACAAAAAATTTCAATAAACTTCCTTTAAATAACACTCCTCACAATACACAATCTCCGGCTTCTCCGGCGAAAAACTTGTGTACATCTTCGTGCCGCATTTCGCGCAATCACGTTCCCAGCCAAATCGCGGATTCCTGAGCTCCATCCGATCCAAATATCGCTGATTCGGCGATCTCCGCGGCAAAGGAATACCGTGCTTCTTATAAAACGCCAATTCCTGAGGAATAATCTTGTAATGTTCACCGCTCACCTCACAGGTGAAAATCTGCTTACATATCGAATCATCCGCTCCCATCGCCGTATCCGGCAGCTCTATCGCCGGTCCTTGATATGAAGCTTTGCCTTTTGGATCCTTCCACTTTAATCCACGCGCCTTCACTTCTTCTTCGCTAAGTGGCAAATAATCCTGAGCCACGGTCTCATTGTAGGCGTACGGGCTCATAGTCATCGGAAAAAATTCACCCCATTCACCCGTTTTTTTCATGTGCTCAATAATCTTTATCTTCAACGCTTCATACTCTTCTTGCGTGTATTCTTTATTCAAAATGCAATATTTAGCACCCTTCATCCCAACGCATCCAAAACAATCTTGGCAGCCATTCATCATTGAATCGCAATACAATAAACCGCTATTGCTCCCCCAAGAATTTGTCGTAAACGAACAAAACTTCAATTCCGTAGCACTACAATTCTCATAACACATCTCACTGCCATCGCCATAATAATCCCAATCCATACAATCCTTGGAATTAATAAGATGCGATACATAACGACAATCCTGACAACTATTAATGTCATACCCATGATGAACATTTTGCGAAAATTTAATATGATCCCCAGTCACATTTTCCGAGCCTTTAACATCCAATGCTCGCCGCGGAGATTTCAAGAAAAATTCAGCTACTTGCTTTCTGGCTTCCTTTCTAACTTGCCAAGAATCCAATTTCCATTCCGCAAGGCGCTTTTTATATTCCTCCTCTGAAAGTTGCTCATTAAAGAAGCAAAACTTCTTATTCCGCAAAGCAATACATCCAAAACAATCATTGCAGCCAATCATGTCTCGGCAAAACGTACAGTCGACACAATTTTCCAGATTATATCCGTATTTGCAGTTATAGCATTTTTTACAATCCGTACACTCATAACAAAGCTCACAATCCTCACAGAAAAGAATGTCCATACAATCATTGCTGTCGAAGGTGTAAGCCCCAAAATAACAATCCTCATTCCGATCCGATGTAAACATCAAATAACACCGCCGACTCCAGGCCGCATAACTCGTATATTCACAATTCTCATTCCCAATTCCGCCAATCGCAAGTCGTGGCACTTCTTTCTGTAGATCTGCAAACTGTTCAAAAAACGGCCGGTTAAAGTCAAAATCCCGACCGTAATCCTTTGCATTCCACTCATCACTCCAGTAAAGATCTACATTGTAAATGGTAAAAGGACTATCTAAGTCATAAAGAGCAAGAATTTGCTTCCCTGTCTTATCGCACTTCCGATGATAAAGGGTGTGATCATTCCTAAAAGCCATCCGCCTGCGTTGCCTCTCTTCAGGGCAAAGGGTAGGGGTGGGCATACCAAGCTTTTTTAGCATTGTCTGATCCTCATCACTAATAACGAATTGCCTCCCACTTGCTGGACATGTTTTTGTAATTGGCGTCATATATTATGCAATAATTTCTAAACTTACGCAAGTATAGCAGATTTTGTAAAAAAGTCTATACTCAGCTCTTGCCTTTCACTAGATATCAGGTTAAAATAAGTGTAGAAACATTTTTACAACACATGCTCACAGACGACTTATCACAACTCGGCCTCTCGACAGAAGAAGCCAAAGTTTATCTCACAGTACTCGAACTCGGTGGTTCTTTTGCCAGTACAATTGCAAATAAAGCCGGAATCCCTCGGGTAAATTGTTATTACATCTTAGACACTCTCAAAAAGAAAAATCTCATCACTACAAACCTAAAAGGAAACACAAAATTCTTCGTAGCAGAACCTCCACAAGTCCTCGTGAACCAGATCGAAGAGCGTTATCAACAAGCTCAAAACCTACTCCCAGAACTAATCGCACTTACAAAAGTCAGCGATTTCAAACCTGTTATGCGCTCATATGACGGAATTGAAGGAATCAAAGCCATCTTCGACCAAACACTTAATGCCAAATCCGAAATCTTTGGATACACAAACCTAGAGGCACTAGATAAACTCCTTCCTGATTACCTCCCCAAATACACAAAAAAACTCGTCCAAAACAAACTCAAAACCCGGCTTCTCTCCCCATCCTCCAAAAAAAGCCGCGAATTTGTTAAAAAATTCTACCCCAAAGATTACCCTGAAGAACTCATCGAAATCCTCTTCGTAAACCCAAATGAATTCAATTTTGAGAACCAAATCGCCATCTACGACAACTCCGTCTCCATTGTGTCCCTCAACCCAAACGAACTTGTAGGTGTAATCATGGAATCTGAAGTCTACGCCCGCACCCAAAAAGCCATCTTCAACCTGTCATGGCTCGGCGCCACAGCCTTTGTGGCGCAGTAGCTATTCTTCCCAAAGCTCCGCAAAAGATCTTCTCACTTCTTCAACGGAATCAGTATTATGACCAAATACTACGTTACTCACGACATCAGTCACATCTTCATATGTTATAAATACGCAGCTGTCGATGTGGCATGTATTAGCACTAGCCAATGCTTTTCCTGCCCTCTCATCTGCATTGGAATCTCCGCGCTGGAAATCCCTCAAAGCCAAAGCCAGCGGATTCTCTGAAAATTTAACAGTAGCCTGAAAATTTCTTCCCAATCTAGTAAATACCCTATCATGATCTTGTGTAACAGCAGGATTAAGAATTTGAATAGCACCATCATTAAGTCTGCCACTTAACTCATCGATATCACTAGGGTCAGCAAAACATTCAATAAATTCTCTAAGAGCATCAGGGGTAATACACAGTTCTTTCGACATAAATTAGGTGAAAATATATCTAAGGAATTGATTATAACACAGAGTGAAGACCTGTAAAGGGCTGCCCACCCAACACCCAGACCTTCCCCTTGCAGCAGTACCGCATATGTGTTATAATAATCAGATGAAGTTTATTCTTAAACAATTCCTGTAATGAAAAAACCCGACTTAGACGACATTGCACGTGTGAGGAATAAACTCACTGACAATTCGACCGTGACTGCAATGAAGGATGCTTTCACGGAACCAATTAATGAGGTGATAGGTTCATTACATTTAGATGTAGCAACCTTAGAAAGAGCAAACCTTAGGATAGGGAAAAAAGCTCTCAGAGGGCTAGGCGGTGATGAAAAAAATGCTGTGGAAAGCTCTTTGAGCATTAAGGAAGCACTGCTGAATAACCTCTTGTCAGATGAATATTTGCTGTCAGTTTTTGAGCCCATATTGGCATACAATGAAGTAACTGATCCAGATTCGCAAAGAGCTGTCGTTACTAAAATTCGCACCTTTTTACAAACAAACACAGAAATGCTCAAGAGTCTAGTTGTAGCAGTTATAAATGGAGATGATTATCAAGTTGAGAATACGCTCATATGGCTATACGAAAATGCAGTCAGGAGGTTGAGTCAAGAAAAGGGGGCCTCCAGTGACATTGTCTTTGCTGCCTCAGCAAGAATTAGAAAACAAGCTGCACAAATTGCAGCCGAAGCTGCAGCTGACAGCGAGATGATGGATCATACAACTCGAGCTCAATTAAAGGGAAGAATGGGTAGCAGAGGTTACTCAAAAGAACAAGCTGAGAATCGTAGGTCAGATGAAGATGCAGCTGCAATGGGCTAAATCCGATTCTAGTACACCACCCCCAAATAACACTGCTCACAATAAACAATCTCCGGCCTTTCGGGTGCATAACTGGTCTCAATTTCAACCCCACACTTCGTACATCCACGCCGCCAAGTTTTATAAGGCGTTCTTAATTTCAAGCGATCAGAAATCCTCTGCTCCGGACATCTTCGCGGCACAGGCAGTCCTATCTTTTTATAAAATGCCAACTCCTGCGGAATAATCCGAAAATTCTTCCCAGTCACCTCACAAGCCAAAATCTCACTACAAATCCCCTCATTCACATCCACAATCTTATCCGGCATCTCATAACTCTGTCTCTGATATTCCGTTGAATCCTTATCTCGCCACTTATACCCTTTTGTCAAAACCTCTTCCCGACTCAACGGAAACCGATCCTGCGCACAAGTTTCATTGTAAGCATGTATGGAATCCTCAGCCGGAAAAAACTGCCCCCACTCGCCAGTCGTTTTCATATGTTCAATAATCCGTGGCACCATTGCCTCATACTCCTCCCGCGAATACTGCTTATTCAAAATGCAATACTGCTTATTTTTAATCGCCGAACATCCAAAACAATCCTTACAAGCCTTAAGCGTATGAAAATAAGTAGTGTCATTACAATGCAAGCTCATCAGCCCAAACCTCATATTGTGACCAGCCACAGACATGCTTTCGTATCCAAGCTCTATTATCGAACCATGATCTATGTCCATACAATCCTTGCCTTGCTCATCCATCCGCGTACATAAATTCAGATCTTCACTATCTGCGCAATCATAACAATTCGAACAATTTTTATCGTTCACCAAATAATCCCCGACACAATTCTCAACGTTAATATTGTGATTCGCCCTCCGCACCGCCTTCGCCAAAACTTGCTCATGAAAATCTCGTTCATACTCCAAAAACTTCTCATACGATCCTTCCTTAAACTCCCGCACAAAAGCCTCAAACTCTTCTTTTGAAACCGGTTTGTTGAAAATATGATACTCCTTGTTCCGCAAATTCCAGCAAAAAGCCACGTTATTGCACCCGCGGCAGTCATAACTAAAAAACGCATCATAACAACCGTTACAATCCTGCAAATGCACAGAGTTATAACACTTTTGGCAGTCCACCAAGCCATAGGAAAGTTCACAATTCCGCGTAAAAGAACAATCCATCACACTCTTCGAATGGTAAGTTACATGGCAATAAAGATTATTCTCAGAAAATCCCATATCAAAACAAAGATAAGAATTTTTTGTGTACCAACACTGATTCACATAAGGCGAATTCTCCAAATTCATCACATGCAGTGCCATCTTGGGCGTTTTATTAAGAAGCTCCCTAAACTGCTCAAAAAACGGCCGATCAAAATCACAATCCATCCCATAATCCATTCCATCCCACCCATCCCCAAACCACGCCTCCGGTTCATAAACAGGGAAGGGGGCCTCAGCCGGATAAATGGAAATAATATCTTTCCCCGTCAGATCACATTTCCGACCATATAAATTCCTCTCATTTCGCCATGCCAGCCTTCTCTGACTCCGACACGGATGACAACACACAGCTTCCGGCACCTTCAACTTCACATAGTACTCCCGATCACGCTCCGTGACCTCAAACTCCCCACCACAATTTTCACAATTTTTCATCTAATAAACTTCTTTTAAATAACACTGCTCACAATACACGATCTCCGGCTTCTCCGGCGAATAACTAGTCTCAATCCCAACCCCACACTTCGCACATTTCCGTGCCCATAATCTCCGCTCAGGCCTCTTTGCCAACCGATCAAAATGTCTCTGATCCGGACATTTCCGTGGCACAGGCAAGCCCATCTTTTTGTAAAAAGCCAACTCCTGCGGAATAATCCGATAATTTTTCCCAGTTACTTCACAAGCTAAAACTTCATCGCAAATTCCATCATCCACATCTCCAATCTCATCTGGTACGTCACAGCTCTGCGGCCTAAACTCCTTTTCATCTTTTTCTTTCCACTGCCATCCCTTCTCAAGTACCTCATCCCTACTTATCGGGAAATATTCCTGCGCAACAGTCTCATTATAAGCAAACGGCGAAACCCCAATCGGGAAAAACTCACCCCATTCACCAGTCGACTTCATATGTTCAACAATTTTTTCAAACAAAGCCTCATACTCCTCCTTGGTGTATTGCTTGTTCAAAATGCAGTAATCCTTGTGCTGTAACCCAAGACATCCAAAATTGTACTTACAGCTATTACAAAAATCCGAATAGTGAACTTCATAAGATTTTCCAACTGTATTGCAAAATTTCACAGTGTTATTCATCGCAAAACCAATATGCTCATAAGTCAGTTCCGGCTCTTCACAATAATCACAATCATAACAATCTTTTGCATCTGTAGGCTGCGTACAATAAACACAATCCTCACATCGCTTAATATCAAAACACTGTTCACAATTCCGTGACTCCACAATAAAGTTCCCAACACAATTTTCACTCTTGGGATTATGCACCGCTTTTCGCGGAAATTTCAACGAAAACTCTCTGAACTTCTTTTCAAATGCATCTAATCCAGATCGCTTCCCAAACTGCAATTCCTGCTTCTTCGCTTCAAATTTCTCTTTCGAATACTGCTCATTTAAGACACAAAATTCCTTGTTTCGTAGCCCAACACATCCAATACAGTTCTTGCACCCCCGACAGTCGTAACAGAAATAAAGATCATAATTGTCAACGCATTGCTGGCAATGCACGCAGTTATAAACCTTCTCACAATCGACACATTCGTAACAAAGCTCTCCCTCACGCACCAAAAGACTATCCACACAATTTTTGGATTCATAAGGAGTCCCATACATGCAGTCCTCAGCATAGATTGAACCGAAACAAAGATAACAATTTTTGCTGTAACCAACGTAATTTGTGTAGTCGCAATTTTCATTGAACATCTCATATAAACAAAGCCGCGGAACTTTTTCCATCAATTCCCTAAATTGCTCAAAAAACGGCCGCTCAAAATTGTAATCCTGCCCATAATCAAATCGATCCCATTTATCTGAAAACCAACAATCAAAACAATAAACCGTAAAAGGCTTATCTGGCGAATACGCCGAAATCATAGCCTTATCACACATATCACATTTATCCGGATAAAGTGCCCGCTCATTCCGCGCCGCAAAACGCCTCTGCGTCCGACAAGCCGAACAATGACTAGCCTCCGGCACCTTCAACTTTGCATAGAATTCCCGATCACGCTCTGTGATTTCAAACTCCCCACCACAATTTTTACAGACTTTCCCCATCAGCAACCTGTTTAAGAGCCTCGTCAAAAGTAAATATAGGGCAAGAAAGCTCTTTAGACAAAGCAATTAAAATGCAATCAACAAATGAGAAGCTATGCGGATTTAAAGTTTGAAAATTAGCCCAAGCATTCCGAAAAACATTATCGGCAGTTTTCAGCAGCTCCATTGGGCTTCTAGGGTCAAGCAAAATCTTCCCCCAAATAATCGCATCTTCACTAGAAATTTTTCTTGTGACAACAGTCATAAGCTCTTCAAATACTTCAATGGGGACTATAACGCTTTTATCGGTTAATTTTTTTGCCATGCTTAAGGCCTTCCGATGGTGAACATCAGTTTTCTCAAAATAAGAATATAAAAAGGATGTATCAAGAATTATCATAAACTACTTCATCAATTTTTTCTGATAAATAAGGGTCAACATCTTTATGGGAAAATGTTGGCAAATCACTAAACTGCATCTTCTTTTTTCGGTGTTTTTTCACTTCTTTTGTGACAACTTCTCTTATCCATGATGCCATAGCTTTCCCCTCTTTATTCGATACCAACTTAATCTCCAAATAAAGGTCGGCGGGGAAATAAACTTGAGCAGCTTGAGTTTTCTTTTTTGTAGGGAATGTTTTCATAACAGTACTGTTACATGTAACAGTATAAGTATAGCAGGATAACAAAAAAGCATCAAGTCCAAAACTCTAACCTGAAACCTAATACACCTCAGCCAAATAACACTTCTCACAATATACTATCTCCGGCTTCTCCGGCGAATAACTCGTCTCAATCCCAACCCCACACTTCGCACATTTCCGTGCCCAAGTTTGAATTGGATTCCTCATTTTAATCCGCATCTCATGCCGCGTTTCCGGCGCATACCGCGGCACAGGCACTTCCATCTTTCTGTAAAACTGAAGCTCACTCGGGATGATTCGATACGGCCGCCCAGTCTTTTCACAAACCAGCGTCTTCTCACAAATCTCATCCTCAACATCATGAATCGAATCCGCCACATCCACCCCACTTCCAACTTCTCTCTCTTCATCTAACCACTTCCACCCCTTCGCAAGCACCTCATCCTTCGTCATCGGAAAATAATCCTGCGCAACACTTTCATTATATGCAAACGACGAAATCTCAATCGGAAAAAACTCACCCCATTCACCAGTCGACTTCATATGTTCAACAATCCTAGCTCTCATATCTTCATACTCCTCTTTTGTGTACTGCTTATTCAAAATGCAGTACTCAGCTCTTTGCATATTGCTGCATCCAAACAGATCATGACATGCAGTCACTATATGACAATAAAAAGTATCACTAGAATCCCACGTGTGAGGACAAAATGCACAATGATGCCCACTACAAGAACCCATCACTTCATAGAAAAGTTCAACCTCATGTCCAATATGATCAGAACTGACAACGTCTTTAACAGGTGAAACAGTCAAAAACACATCCTTTAAGTCCTCAACCGGCCCCTCCGCACTAAAACAATTCGTGCAGTTCTTTGCCTCGGTTAAAATATCTCCAGTCGAATTTTCACAATTTATAATATTCGCAAATTTATGTGGAAACTGCAGCACAAACTTTCCAAACTCCTCCTTCATTCGCTGCACACCACTCCATGTATCTAAACGATACTCCTTCACTCGCCGCTCATATTCCTCCGGCGAACACAGCCTGTTAAAAATATGATATTCCTTGCCATTCAAGCCCACACATCCAAAACAATTTTTGCAATTCCGGCATTCAAATAAAAACGAACTGTCACTACAACCCCGAGAATTCTGCGAATACTTCAAATTATAACAACGCAAACAATCCACGCCGTCATAACAAAGCTCAGATTTTGTCACCCAATAAACATCCATCAAATCTCGCGAATGAAAACAAAAAAGCGAATAACTACAGTCTTCATTGAAATCTCCACCAAAAACCAAATAACAATTTTTATTGTCCGTTGTGATATTACAATAATCACTGTTTTCTCCATTTACATTCATCAAAGCCAACCTCGGCACTTTCTGCACCAACTCCGCAAACTGTTCAAAAAAAGGACGATTAAAGTCATAATCCATCCCATAATCCCGCGCATCCCAATCATCTCCCCACCAAACCTCTGGCGAATAAACTGCAAAATCCTTGTCCGGAGAATAAATTGAAATCATCGGCTTGCCGGTCAAATCACACACATCATTATAAATCTTCCGCTCATTCCTGTGCGCCAACCTCCTCCTGTGTCGCTCTTCAATACAAAGCGTCGGCAAGGGCGCATCAAATTTCTTCAGAAATTCCTGCTCCCATTCCGTGACAACAAAACTCTTCCCACTCACCCGACATGTTTTTGTAATCGCAGCCATATCGCAAGTATACCTCAAAAGTTTTCCACAAAAAATTCAGGAAAATTTCAGGACAAGAATAAAACAAATATGTTAGCTTTCCTATAAACCTATTTTTCAATATACTTTTCCATGAAAGAACTTATAAAAATCATGCAAAAAAAGCATATTTTCACAATTGTGATTGAAAAGGACAAAAATGGCTTTTACGCCTATTGTCCCCAATTACAAGGCTGCTACAGCCAAGGGGAAAGTCACGAAAAAGCTCTCCAAAACATCGAAGATGCAATTCGTCTTCACGTTGAAGATAAGAAAGCAGACGGTGAAAAGTGGAGGGAGCCAGAATGGGTGAAAGTTACTTCCCTTGAGCTCAGTTTGTAAAATATGCCTAAATTGCCACGCCTCACAGCAAAAGAACTTATTCGTCTTGCAGAAAAGCAAGGTTTTCATCTAGCCAGACAAAGTGGCAGTCACAAAATCTATAAAAATAAAGAAGGCAAACGTATCACCATCCCTTTTCACACTGCCAAAATTTTACATCCAAAAATCATAAAACAAGCTTTGAAAGACCTAGATCTGCTCTAATACACCTCAGCCAAATAACACTGTTTGCAGTATACAATCTCCGGTCTATCTGTACCAACACTACTCATCATCTTCTCCCCACAACGCCCACAATCCCGCTCCCACAACTCAACAGGATTTCGGTTCTTCTGCCGCGCCTTATGCCTGCAAAGCTGACATTTCTCCGGTCTCGGGATCCCCAACCGTTCATAAAAAGCCATCTCCTGCGGAATCAATTTAAAACTCTTCCCACACTCGCAAACCAAGTCGCCACCACCTTCACCCACAACAGACTCACTCCATTTATACCCCTCCGCTGTAGCCTCTTCCTTGCTCAATGGAAACTCATCCATAGCCAAAGTCACATTGTAGCCGTGAGCGCAAAAACCCTTAGGGTGAAACTTCCCATATTCGCCGGTAATTTTCATATGCTCAATAATTTTATCTTTCAAAACATAATATTCCTCCTCCGAATATTGTTTATTAAAGATGCAGAATTTTTTCCGTTTCAGCCCAACACAGCCAAAACAATCAGAACTTCTCACAACGTGATAACAATATTCCAAATTTGTAACATTTCCAAAACAATGAATGCAGAATTTCAGATTAAAAGCATTATCTCCACAGGAAACACTATGATAAATCAACTCCGCCTTGTCCCCCCAGGAAGAATAATCCATACAGTCCTTAATGCCACCAAAAAGACGCACACAATATTTGCAGTCCTCCAAATCCTTACAGTCAAAACAATAAGAACTATTCTTGGAATTATAAAGATGGTCGCCAATACAATTTTGATTCTGCTCCTCAAAAACATCACGATGAACTTGTGTTTTAAAAAAATCTTCAGTTTGCTGACGCAATCGTTTAACACCTTCGTTTGTATCCAGTTCAAACGCGGCCTTGTGTGCCTCATATTCCTCCTTGGGATATTGCTTATTAAAAATCATATACTTCTTATGCCTCTGATTAATGCAGCCAATACAATCTTGGCATCCAGCACAATTCATCAAGAAATAACTGTCATGACAATTCTTTGAGTCTTGCGAATAAAAAAGACGCTGACAGTTCATACACTCAATGCACTCATAACAAAATTCATTATCATAACTCGTGGAGCAGTCCACAACATTTTTTGAATGAAAAACCCGATTTGAATAATAGCAATCCTCATCATAATCAGCCTCGCCAATAAGATAACAATTCTTCACGTACCCGGCACAATTTACATACTCACTATTTTCCAAAGTTCCACCGGTAACTAAAAGCGACATATGAGGCACGCTATTCCGTAACTCCTCAAACTGCTCAAAAAACCCACGTTCAAAATTGTAATCCCTCCCATACTCCATCGGATCCCAATCATCACCCCACCAAATATTCTGCTCATAAACAGGGAACGGGACATCCGGCCTATACTGCGAAATAATCGTCTTTCCAGAAAAATCACACTTCCGTGTATACAAAGTCTTAGCATTTCTCTCGGCAAGCCTCCGCACCAACCGACACCGCGGACACTTCACCGGCTCCGGCACCCCAATCCTTTCATAAAACGCCCGATCCCCATCAGTAACTTCAAACTTCCCACTACAATTCCCGCAAACTTTTGCCATAATTTCTATTTAACTTTTAATATGTCGACGTCGACACTTTCCAACCTGTAAATTCTTCCCCGGGGAAAGATTCGCAATCAAATTTCAATTACGTCAACCAGTTAAAAACTAATACACCTCAGCCAAATAACACGTCTCACAGTATACCTGCTCCGGCCTCTCTGGCGAATAAGTACTCTTCACTTCACCTCCACACTTTCCACAAGATCTCTCCCAAAGCCGCCGCGGATTGATCCGAGATTTCCGTGCCCAATGCCTACAATCTGGACACCGATTTGGCCTAGGCAATCCCTCTCTCTCATAAAATTTCAACTCCTGCGCCACCATCTTAAATGGCTTTTTGCAAAGCTCACAATCCTTAACATTTTCACCACCACCCTTCACAGGCGGACTCTCATAATCATTCCAATTAAACCCAGCTGCCAGTGCCTCTTCACGCTCCAAAGGGAAATATTCATACGCCAAAGTATTGTTGTAACCTGCAGGGGCAATTTTACCAGGAAAAAACTCACACCACTCGCCAGTAGATTTCATATGTTCAATAATCTTTTCTAACAAAACCCCATATTCCTCCTCCGAATACTGCTTATTCAAAATGCAATATTTTTTTCGCGTCAGGCCAGCACATCCAAATAATTTTTCGCCATGAGTACAGCTGTCACAATAATCAATATCCGAAACAAAAGCGCACTTATTAGAGAACCGAACATTAGTTGAATTATAAATCGCCAAACTGTAATAAACAAAATTCGTGTCTATTCCCGTATTAAAACAATCGTAACTATTATTCACAATCCCATCCCAAATAAATTTGCAATTCTCAGAATCCATAACATCAAAACATGCCCGGCAGTTCTTAGAATTCTCAATATAATCTCCAATCGACTCCTCACTTTTGTGAATTTCTAAATTCCTATGCGGAGAAGCTAATCTCAAAGCTACAACCTTTTCCTGTGCCTCTTGAATATTCGCCGCCGTGAACTCAAAATCACTCATAAACGCTTCATATTTCTCTCTACTCATCTGCTTATTAAAAACACAATATTCTTTCTGTCTCAATCCAACACATCCAAAACAATTGGTGCAACTCCGACAATCCTCACAGAAATAGCAATCGGTCAGATTTTGCCCATTGAAACACCAAAACGAATGATAAGACTTATGTACTTTTATACATTCGTAACAAAGTTCGTCCTGAAGACTCCAAAACAAATCCATACAATCACGACCATAACCAGACGCATTGCAATAATAATAATCTTCTCCATGCCCAGTGTTAAAGCAAAGGTAACAGTTTTTCAGATTATTCGTGCTGTTGCAGTATTCACTATTTTCATTCGCACGATTATGAAGACTAAGACGCGGCACATCAAGCATCAATTCAGCAAACTGCTCAAAAAACGGCCGATCAAAATCGTAATCCCGGCCATAACTCATGGGA